>JAGUXT010000027.1 GCA_020061705.1 Halothiobacillus sp.
CGGTCGCGCGTCTCATATCGAGCCGCGCGACCGACCCTTATCCCGTTCCGCACCAAGGAAAATACCATGGCTAACATCATGATCCGTCGTGACGACAAGGGCGAGCTGTCCTTTTACCTGCCCAAGCGGGATCTGGAAGACAGGATCGTTTCCATCGAATTCGACCAAGCGGATAAATGGGGCGGCGAGCTCAAGCTCAACAACGGTGGCGCGTACTACGTCGAACCGTTGGATGCCCCACCCAAATTACCCATCAGCCTGCGCGCCAAACGGCTCGACGGCGCTGAATAACCTTTTAGGGAGCAGCTCATCATGGCTCTGAAAATTGTTCAAATGGAATGCACATCCTGCGGCGACTGCAAGCCGGTGTGCCCGACCAACTCGATTACCGAGAAAAACGGTATTTTTAAAATCAACACAGCCACCTGCACCGAGTGCGAAGGTGACTTCGACGAGCCGCAGTGCATCGCGGTCTGTGCCATCGACGGGTGCATTGTTGCGGCTTAAGTGGGGGCGCTTTCTCTTCTTGTGAGAGAGGGTTTGTTTGGCGCGCATTCTCCCCTCTCCCTTACTGGGAGAGGGGCTTGGGGAGAGGGTGGAGAGAGCGCTCACGCCGAAGGTTTGCGTACAGGCGTAGCCAGTGACGAGGCTTTCCTTCCCCCTTGGGGTCGCCGTGAACGGAGTGCCGTAGGCGGGGTGAATAGGCCATGGATGGCCTATTCAGTCCCGTCGCAACATGGATGTTGCGTCGGGACGGCCTTGCCGTAGGTGCTTCGTTCACGGCTTGCCCGTAGGGCGACCCCTCGGGGGCGTGTTCTTTTGGTTACTTTTCTTGCTCGTGCAAGAAAAGTAACTCGCCCGTTGCCACTTTAATTAGCAACGGAGCGTCTGCGTCAAGACGGGCGAAAAAGCCCACCACCCGTTCAAGGCCGGTGGCATTGTTTCGCCCGTTTCAAGGTTGTGACTTCGCACAAGGCATGTCTGATACGGGCGAGTAACTTTCTTTGCTTGCACAAAGAAAGTCACCAAAGAAATGCACCCCGCTGAAGTCGCCCTGCGGGCAAGCCGTGAACTGACCTGTTCCAGCCGGGTCGCCCCGACGCGACATCCATGTCGCGATGGGGCTAAATGCGCCATCCATGGCGCTTTTACCCAGCCTCCACAGGTCAGTTCACGGCGACTTCAAAGGGGGAAGGAAAACCCTGCCACCTCGCTGTGGCGAGTCCGCCAAACCAAAACACCCTCCCAGTCGCATGGGCTAAACCCCGCCACGATCAATTGAGGACTACTTCGATGAATGAAACTTCCGTTGACTCACCTATCACCAATCGTGATGTTGCCCTGCGCGTCGGGTTGGCCGCCCGCGCCCTGCCGGGTATTGATGTACGCGCTTTCGTCGGCGCGCTCGGCGCGCTCGGCGCGCGCTTTGGTACGCCGCTAAGCAGTGAAAGTCTGGCGCGTGTCACCGTCACCGACATCAAGGCCTTGTTGCAGGGTGATGAAATCGTCGATCCGGGTATGGATGGCGAATCCCTCAAGGCTGCCGTGCGCCATCTGTGGGGTGAAGGCGTGGAGGGCAGCGACCTGCCCGTGGCCGAACCCTATGCCGAAGGTGAAATGCCCGGCTCGTTACGCGTGGCCGTAGCCTCGAATACAAGCCAGAACCTCGACGGCCATTTCGGTTCCTGCGTGCGCTTTCTGGTCTATCAGGTCAGTCCGCAGGAAGCGCGCCTGATCGATGTGCGTTCCGCCCTGGATGCCGACGAAGCGGAAGACAAGAATGCGGCGCGTGCGGCGCTGATTGCCGATTGCAACGTGGTTTATGTGCAGTCCATCGGTGGTCCGGCAGCGGCCAAGGTGGTGCGCGTCGATGTGCATCCAATCAAGTTTCCCGCCGGTGGGGCAGCACAAGAGGCGCTGGAAAAACTTCAGGCTTCGATGCACCAACCGCCACCCTGGCTGGCACGCATCATGGGTGTCGAGGCTTCAAGTCTGGCGCGCTTCCGTACTGAGGAGGAGGATGACGACGAGGAGGCATCATGAGTGACGCCGTTCCCGTTCTGAACCCTGAGTTACTGGGTGTGATAGCTCGGTTCGTTGCATCCATTGGCATGGCGGATGATCTGCTGCTGCGCTTGCGCGCCAACTATCCCGAGCTGCGTTTTAGTCAGTGCAGCGAGGATGATGTCCCGGCGCGCATGCAGCCACTACTTGCCGCCGAGGGCTTCGATCTTTATTTGATGGATACCCGCGAGCATTGCATCACTCTGAGCAACGATTTGAATACTGCCAGTGGCGTGGTTATCGCCTGGCGCAGCGATGATGGAGGCGACACATGAACCGGGTGCTTCTGCACGAAGGGCGCTATGCCCTTGAACGCCTGTGCCGTGAAACGCCTGTCTCCCCCGCACATGCCCGGCTATTGCAAACCCTGGCCGAGCTGTGGCCGCGCTGGAGCTTCCGCCATGCGGTGACGCGCGGCGGTTGGCACCGTCCGGGGCGGGTTTATGACGCGCAGGGCAAGCTTGTGGGCGAAGATGCCGAAGCCTGGATTGAACAGGCTTGGGCGGATTGCGGCGAAGACGCAGCGGCATTTTGCGAGAGTTATCTTGAACAGGAACTGCAACTGTCCCGTTTTGATGGGCGTACCCATTTCCTTGTCGCGGCCTATGGCAACAAGGCTGAGCAGTTTATTCAGCTTGAAATTGAAGAGCTGTGTGAACTGATCGACCGCCCGCTGCTTGATCCAGCGCACCTGCCCGGCGAGCTTGACGAGTTACTGGAACCGCCACATCACGTGCAGCATATGCCCCGCTGCGTGCTGGGCGAGGCGCGTTATCGTTTCCGCCGCGTGACCGATATGGCCGAATTTCTTGCACGCCTGCGCGGGCAGCGCCCGGATGCACCGCCAGCCTGCCGCTTCGTCGAAGACTGGAACCAGTCCAGCAGCGCCGCGAAAGCCCTCTGCGCGCATTGGGTGTTTGCGCTGACCGAGCATCTGGATCGCTTCAAGCAACCGGTGCTTAGTGCGCGTCCCCTGTCGCTGGATACAGGCGAGACCCTGGAAAGCATGACCTCGACCTTGCAGCAAGGCGTCGTCGATGCTGAGGACGACGCAGGTCTGCAACGCGCCGAGGTCATACGCATCTTCGACCAGCAACGCGGCTATTCTGCTGCCTGGTATTTTCACATGCTGGCTGGCGCAGGCGTGCCCACCGCACTGGCGGCACGCGTGGGCGAGGATATGGCGCGTGGTTTGAGCTATTTGCCGGAGCGCGATGCCGCTCTTTTGGCGCAGTGGCTGGATCGGCCTTATACCTTGTAGTGGGTGTAAGGACTCGCCACAGCGAGTGGCGGATTTTCCCTCCCCCTTGGCCGCGCCGTGATCGGCGTGGTCAGCGGAGGGTCAAACCGCATGGATGCGGTTTGAGGCCTGTCGGGGCAAGGATGCCCCGTTCAGGCCGACCCTTCGATGGCTATGTCGGGCACGGGAACCCCGCAGGGGCGTGGTCTCGGGGGCGTGTTCTTTTGGTTACTTTTCTTGCACGAGCAAGAAAAGTCACTCGCCCGTGGGCGCGTTCATTGGCAACGGAGTCGCTACGTCAAGACGGGCGAAAAAAACCACCAACCGTTCAAGGCCGGTGGCATTGTTTCGCCCGTCTCCAGGGTGCGACTTCGCACAAAGCATGTTTGATACGGGCGAGTAACTTTCTTTGCGTGCACAAAGAAAGTCACCAAAGAAATGCACCCCACTGAAGTCGCCCTACGGGCAAGCCGTGAACTGACCTGCTCCAGCCGGGTCGCCTCAACACGACATCCATGTCGTGATGAGGCTAAATGCGCCATCCATGGCGCTTTTCCCCAACTTCCGCAGGCCAGTTCACGGCGACTTCAAAAGGGGAGGAAAAACCCTGTCACTTGCGGCGGCGAGTCCGCCACCTAGCTTTTGCAAACATCCCTTGTCGCCATTCTGTGGGGATTGTCGCATTTGCGACAGCGCTTGATGGCGTTGAAGTCAAATAAAAACAATCACTTATGTTGTGGCACGCGGTTTGCTTAATCACTTGCAGAATCTAAGTCAATGTTTGAAGACAGGGGAGGGGTAGTGACATGAAGGCATCCGAAGTCGCCGAATTGCTCAACGAGCCTGCCTGCGCGCACAACAAGAAGGAAAAATCGGGCTGTGCCCGTCCCAAGCCGGGAGCCTCGGCGGGTGGCTGCGCCTTTGATGGCGCGCAGATCGCCTTGCTGCCGATAGCCGATGTAGCGCATATCATCCACGGCCCGATTGCCTGTGCGGGCAACTCCTGGAATAACCGGGGCACGCGCTCATCCGGGCCGACCCTGTACAAAATCGGCATGACCACCGACCTGACCGAGCAGGATGTGATTATGGGACGCGGCGAAAAGCGCCTGTTCCACTCCATCAAGCAGGCCATCGACAACTACAATCCGGCGGCGGTGTTTATCTACAACACTTGCGTTACCGCGCTGATTGGCGACGATGTGGACGCGACCTGCAAGGCGGCCACCGAGCGCTGGGGCGTGCCGGTGGTGCCGGTGGATGCCGCCGGTTTTTATGGCACCAAGAATCTGGGCAACCGCATTGGCGGCGAGGCCATGTTCAAGCATGTGATCGGCACGCGCGAGCCGGATCCGGTGCCGGAAGACGTTGCACGCGACTACGCCGAGCGCGGCATCCGCATCCACGACATTAATCTGATCGGCGAATACAACATCGTTGGCGAGTTCTGGCATGTCGCCCCACTGTTCGATGAGCTGGGGTTGCGCATTCTGTGCACTCTTTCCGGCGACGCGCGTTTTCATGAAGTTCAAGCCATGCACCGCGCCAAGGCCAATATGGTGGTCTGCGCCAAGGCGCTGCTCAATGTAGCGCGCAAGCTGGAAGACAACTACGGCATTCCCTATTTTGAAGGCAGTTTCTACGGCATCGAGGACACCTCAAGCGCCCTGCGTGACTTTGCCCGCTTGCTGAATGACCCCGATCTGACGATGCGCACCGAGGCGCTGATTGCGCGTGAAGAGGCGCGGGTGCACGAGTTGCTGGAGCCCTGGCGCGCGCGTCTGAGTGGCAAGCGCGTGCTGTTGAACACCGGCGGGGTGAAGTCCTGGTCGGTGGTGTCGGCCTTGCAAGACCTTGGTATGGAGGTGGTGGCGACCGGCACGGGCAAGTCTACCGAGGAAGACAAGGCGCGCATCCGCGAACTGATGGGCGAGAACGCCAAGATGCTCAAGGGCGAGGGCGCGCGCGAGCTGCTCGACACCTGCTATGAACTGGGCGCCGACATCATGATCGCCGGCGGGCGCAGCCTGTACACCGCGCTCAAGGCGCGGATGCCCTTCCTCGACAGTAATCAGGAACGCGAATTCGCTTACGCGGGCTACACCGGCATGGTTGAACTGGCGCGCCAGATCGCCCTCAGCCTGGAAAGCCCGGTGTGGTCACAGGTGCGCGCCGATGCGCCCTGGGCAGCAAAAAAACGCATCACCGGCGTGGCGCATTGCGCGCTGGAGCCCGAGGACGTCACTGACGAGGAGGGCGACAACGCGCCTGAGCCGGTCATGCTGACCGCCGATTTTCTACCGCCATTTGCCGTGGGAGCCTGAGCCATGCCCGAGATCATCAAGCGCAGCAAAGCGCTGTCTGTCAATCCGCTGAAAACCAGCGCACCCACCGGCGCATCGCTGGCTTTCCTGGGTGTGCGCCGCTGTATGCCCATGCTGCATGGCGCGCTGGGCTGCACGGCCTTTGCCAAGGTGTTTTTTGTGCGTCATTTCCGCGAGCCGATTCCGCTGCAAACCACGGCCATGGATCAGGCTGCCACCGTGCTGGGTGCGGATGACAACGTAATTCAGGGGCTGGTGACGCTGTGCGCCAAATCCAAGCCGGACATGATCGGCTTGCCGACCACCGGCTTGTCCGAAACCCAGGGCACGGATATTCATGGCCTGGTGACCCGCTTTCGCAGTGAATACCCGCAGTACGCGCATATCGCCGTGGTGCCGGTGAATACCCCGGATTACAGCGGTTGCCTGGAATCGGGTTATGCCGATGCGGTCAAGGCGATGATCGACGTGCTGGTGCCCGAAAGCCGCGAGCTGGAAAAGCGGGCGGATCAGGTGAACATCCTCGCCGGAGCCTCACTGACGCCGGGCGACATCGAGGCCTTGCGTGAGATGGCCGCCGAATTCGGCTTGAGCGCGATCATCCTGCCGGATATTGGCGACTCGATGGACGGGCATCTGATCGAAGACGATTTCAATCCGCTTACCGTTGGCGGTACGCCGGTGGAGGATATTGCGCGCATGGGCGAATCCGTGGCCACCCTGACCATCGGACGTTCGCTGTGGCCGGCTGCTGAGCTGCTTGAGCGACGCAGCGGCGCGCCGGACTTTCGCTTTGACAGCCTGCTCGGGCTGGAGGCGGTGGATGCCTTTGTCATGGCCCTGTCCGAGATTTCCGGCAAGCCGGTGTCCGCGCGTCTGGAGCGTCAGCGCGCGCAACTACAGGACGCGATGGTGGATACCCATTTCATGATGGGCTTTGCGCGCGTCGGCATTGCCGCCGATCCTGACCTGTTGCTGTCCATGAGTCGACTGGTGCGCAGCATGGGCGGCGAAGTGGTGGCGGCGGTCGCTCCGGCGCGTGGCCCGGCCTTGGCGCATGTCGCCGCCGATGCCGTGCATCTGGGTGATCTGGAAGACCTGGAGACGCTGTGCGGCGAGCACAAGGCCGAACTCATTATTGGTTCGTCGCATGCCGTACCCGCTGCACAGCGTCTTGGCCTGCCCATCCTGCGCGCGGGCTTTCCCCTCTATGACCAGGTCGGCGGCTTTCAACGTACCTGGGTGGGCTATCGCGGCACGCGCCAGGCTTTGTTCGATCTGGCAAATCTGAGGCTGGAACATCATGCACAGCATCACGAACTCACACCCTATCACTCCCGCTTCCGCCAGGCCGACACAGCCGGTGTTGCGACATTTGCGGCGAGTGGAACCTTCCACTGAGGGGATACGAAAAATGACCACCTTGCGTATCGCCTTCGCCACAACCGACCGCAAACACGTCGATCAGCATTTCGGCGCGGCGCTGGCTTTTGCCATTTACTCGGTGAATGCCGAGAGCGCGCAGCTGGAGGAAATTGCCGAATTTTCGCCGCAGGCGATGGACGGCAACGAGGATAAGCTGGCGCCGAAAATTGCCCTGCTGGAAGGCTGTGCGGCCATGTACTGCCAGGCAGTCGGCGCCTCGGCCATGCAGCAGTTGATCGCGCGCGGCATCCATCCGCTCAAGGTGGAGCAGGGCACGCCGATCAGCGAGCTGTTGACCCCGTTGCGCCAGGAGCTGCGCGACGGCGCCAAGGGCTGGCTGGCCAAGGCCGTACAGCGCGCCGAACAGCCGCGTGATGACTCGCGCTTTGCGGCCATGGCCGATGAGGAATGGCAGGAATGATGACCGAACGTGCCCGCGTGGTCGGCCTTGATGGCGAGAACGCCATTGTGGAAGTCAGCATCAAGTCGGCCTGCGGCAGTTGCGGGCATGGCACCAGTTGCGGCATCACCACCCTGGGCAAGCTGGTGCGTCCGCGCCCGGCGCGCTGGCGCATGGAAAACCGCGCCGGGGCGAGCGTGGGCGACGAAGTTTTACTGGCGCTGGACGATGCCGCACTGAGTGCCGCAGCGGCATTCGCCTATCTGCCGCCGCTGTTCGGCCTGTTGCTGGGTGCCTCACTGGCTGAAGCCCAGAGTGCGGGCGATGGCGGCGTGGTGCTGGCCGGTCTTTTCGGGCTTGGCCTCGGCCTGCTCGCGGCCCGCTTTCTTTCCAAGCGTACGGGTTTGCGCCCGCACATGCTGACCAAAGATGAATCCCGTGCTTACGCACAACCGTTGTTGCAATCGCAACCTATTGTTTTTATGGAGAATAAGTCATGAGTGATGTTGCTACCCCAGTCGTGGAAGAAGGTCTGATGACCTCCACCTTTATCAAGGAAATGTTGCGCCAGACCCGCGCGCTGGACAGCTACGGTACCTACGACGGCTGGCCGACCGAGCGTGTGCTTGCGCCCTACATCCTCACCAAGGAGCAGCGCCGCGAGATTCCTGTCATAGGCGACCCGGACGAAGTCACCCTGTCGCGCGTGCGCGCCTTCTACAACGCCATTGCGGTGATGATCGAGAGTGAGTGCAAGCTGATTGCCGTGCCCATGGTCAATATCACCCACGAAGGCTTTGGACGTGCGCTGATTACCGTCGGCAAGCTGGTGGTGATGGATCGCACCGTGCGTGATGCACACCGCTTTGGCTTCGACTCGTTCTCCAAGATGAAGGATGAGGGCGACAAGCTGCTGTCGGTGGCGCTGGAAATCATCGGCAAATATCCGGACGTGGCCGGACTTTGATTGGGGAGGGTGCAAGCATGAGCGATGAAGATATCAAGGCGCTGGAAAAAGAAGTGCGCAAGCTCAAGCGCATCTCCCAGGAGTGGGCTTCGCAGATGCACGATCTGGTCGAAGACCGCCTGCCTGTGGGTTACGAGGAAATTCCGGGCATGGCGCAATCGACCTATGAAGCCTGCAAGGCCTGGGCTGAGGCCAATGCCCGTTTGATGGCCGTCCAGGGCGGCTGAGGAGAACACATAATGGAACCGATAACCGGACTGACCCGTGGCGGCACGGTCTATACGCCTGTTTTTGTCACTGACCTGAATCAGAAAACCTGCATTGCCTGCGGGCGTTGCTACAAGGTCTGTCCGCGCGATGTCTTCGAGCTGATTGAGCGCGAAGAAGACGAGCTGGATGAAGATCTGGACGACGACAACATGATGGTGATGTCGATTGCCAATGCGCTGGATTGCATCGGCTGTGGTGCGTGCAGTCGGGTGTGCCCGAAAAATTGCCATACGCATGAACCCATGCCGGTGGCGATCTGAGTGGCGTGAGCATGATGATGAACACGTCCATGTCGTCTGGCCTGGCGGACACCCGTCTGGTGATCTTTCACAAGCAGGCCACCAGTGCGCGTTTGCGCTTTCTGCGTTTCGAGCATGGGCTGTTTGCCTTGGGCGCAGTGGATGATGCGGTTGAGCTTCTGGAGGGCGAGGGCGCAGCGTCTTTAAGCTCGACGGTTGAGTGGCATCCGGCGACCTTGCAGCGCATGGCGGAGGGTTATCTTGGCCTGGAAGCGGGGTCGCTGTGCATGGAGCCGGAGTTTTATGGCGTGGTGCCGACCTCCAGGGGCGTGCTGCGCCTGCGTGCGCTGGCTTTGACCGCCATTGATCCGCCTTTTGAGGCAGCCGAACGCATTGGCGGGCGGTTTATCAGCATTACCGAGGCGCGTGGCATGAGTGCGTTGGAGCGCGAGGCGCTCAGGCGGGTTTATGAGCATGTGATTGGTTGAGGTGGATGGTTTTTTATCCTCCTCGCCTTTGATGGGGGGCTGTTTATCGTTCCCACGCTGGGGCGTGGGAACGATATGGGGTCTGGCGCACGAACGCTGCCAATGGCGCGGCTTTCCTTCCCCCTTTGATGCCGCCGTGAACTGGCCTGCGGAAGTTGGGGAAAAGCGCCATGGATGGCGCATTTAGCCTCGTCGCGACATGGATGTCGCGTCGGGGCGACCCGGCTGGAGCAGGTCAGTTCACGGCTTGCCCGCAGGGCGGCATCAACGGGGTGCATTTCTTTGGTGACTTTCTTTGTGCAAGCAAAGAAAGTCACTCGCCCGTATCAAACATGCTCTGTGCGAAGTCGTGTCGTAGAGACGGGCGAAATAATGCCACCGACCTTGAACGGGTGGTGGGCTTTTTCGCCCGTTTTAACGCAGTCACACCTTGGCAAATGAATGTGGCCACGGGCGAGTTACTTTCCTTGCTCGTGCAAGAAAAGTAACCAAAAGAACACGCCCCCGAGACCGCGCCCTTGCGGGGTTCCCGTGCCCGACATGGCCATCGAAGGGTCGGCCTGAACGGGGCATCCTTGCCCCGTCAGGCCTCAAACCGCATCCATGCGGTTTGCCCCTCCGCTGGCCACGCCGGTCACGGCGCGGCCAAGGGGGAGAGAAAACCTTCGCAGCTTGCTGCGTCTGTTGCCAATTTAACTTTTGCCAAAACCCTCCGAATCACATGAGGAAAACAAAATGAGCATGTCACGCCGCAATTTTCTGAAAACCACCCTGGGTGTGGGCATCGGTGCCGGAATGCTCGGCCTGGGTGCCAGCCTGCTGCCGACCACGGCGGCACATGCCGCCCTGACAACCCGCGAGATGTATGTGTTCGGCACGCTGGTCAATCTTGGTGCCGAGGGTGACGCAGCGCACGCGCAGCACACGCTGGATGCCATTGAGCAACGCTTTCTGCTTATGAACCGCGATTGGCACGCCTGGAAAGCGGGCGAGCTTTCCACGCTCAATGCGGCGCTGGCCGATGGGCGCAGTATGGCGGTTAGCGACGAACTGGCCTCCCTGCTGCGCGGAGCGCGTGATGCGGCGCAGGCTTCCGGCGACTTGTTCAACCCGGCACTGGGCAAGTTGATTGCCTTGTGGGACTTCCAGAGCGATGTGCAGCAACGCGGCGAGCCGCCCGCGGCTCAGGAGATTGCCGCGTTATGCACCAGCGCACCGCGCATGAGCGATCTGCGTATCGAGCCCCAGAAAGATGGTCGCCAGATGGTGAGCAGCCTCAACCCGGACGTGCGCATCGACTTGGGCGGTTACGCCAAGGGCGTGGCGCTGGATTGGGCGCTGGATCATCTGGCCGCCGAGGGTTTGCACAACGCGGTGGTCAATCTGGGCGGCAATCTGGCCATTGCCGGACAGCGTGATGGCCGCCCATGGCATATCGGCGTGCGCCATCCGCAAGGCGAGGGCGTGATCGCAGCGATTGATGCTCAGGGGCGCGAGGCCATTGTCACCTCCGGCACCTACGAGCGATTCCGCGAATGGGACGGGCAGCGATACCCGCACATCATCGACCCGCGCAGCGGTCGGCCTGCCACGCATGTGGTATCCGCCACCGTGATTCATGCCGATGCCGCGTGGGCGGATGCGGCTGCAACCGCACTGGTGGTGGCTGGGACGCAGGACTGGCCTGAGATTGCTGCACGTATGGGCATCACACAGGTCATGGTGATTGATGCCGAGGGTGGTGTAGGCATGACGGCGGTGATGGCACCACGTGTGAGTTTTGTCGGCGCACGTCCTGCGCGGGTGGACGTTGTGTAGCAAACCCGACAAAGCCCGCTACGGCCAAGCCGGGAGTACGCTTCAATACATACCCATGCCCCTGCGGCATGGGTTTTTTTTGTATTTAATATCAGTGGGTTGAGGTGTTTTTTGTATCGTCTTTTTGTACTGGCATGGTTGCTGGCACGCAGCGTGCATAAACACGATGCAAAGAACTTGTCCAACACAACCACGAGGTATTTCACATGCTTACCCTGACTCCCGGCGCCGTTAAAGCCATCCAGCGTTTCATCCAGGGCTCCGCTGATCCGATGATCGGCCTGCGTATTGCCGTGACCGGCGGCGGCTGCTCCGGCCTGCAATACGGTATGCGTCTCGAACCAGCCGCCAATGCGGAAGACACCGTGGTGGTCTGTGATGGCGTGTCCATCCTGGTCGATCCGCAAAGCGTGAACATGCTCAATGGCGTGACCGTTGATTTCGTCGATTCCATGGAAGGTTCCGGCTTCAAGTTCGAGAACCCGAACGCCAGCAACAGCTGCGGCTGCGGCAAATCCTTCTCGGCCTAAGCGTCGGGTTTGCGCGTCCGTCCATAACGTTTTATACCGAGGTCACTGCCATGTGGGAATACTCCGAAAAAGTCCAGGAACACTTCTTCAATCCGCGTAACGCCGGCGCGCTGGGCGATGCCAATGCGACGGGCGAGGTGGGTTCCATCAGCTGCGGTGATGCGCTGCGCCTGATGCTCAAGGTGGATCCCGAATCCGAGCGCATTCTTGACGCCGGCTTCCAGACGTTTGGCTGCGGCTCGGCGATTGCTTCCAGCTCGGCGCTGACCGAGATGATCAAGGGCATGACCCTGGACGAGGCGCTCAAGGTTTCCAACCAGGATATTGCCGACTATCTCGACGGCCTGCCGCCGGAAAAAATGCACTGCTCGGTGATGGGGCGCGAGGCGCTGGAAGCGGCGGTGGCCAACTATCGCGGCGAGGTATGGAAGGATGACCACGAAGAAGGCGCGCTGATCTGCAAATGCTTCGCCATCGACGCGGTCATGATCGAAGACACCGTGCGCTCCAACAACCTCTCCACGGTGCAGGACGTCATCAACTACACCAAGGCGGGCGGCGGTTGCGCGGCCTGTCACGAAGGAATCGAAGAGATTCTGACCAAGGTGCTTGCCGAGCGCGGCGAGTCCTTCAAGGTCACGCCGCCGCCGTCACCGGTGGCTGCCACGGGCAAGCTGTCTACCCTGGAGCGGGTCAAACGCATCCAGCAGGTGATCGAAGATGTGCGCCCGGCGCTGCAACGCGACCGCGGCGACATCGAGCTGGTCGACATCGACGGCAAGACCATCTACGTCAGCATGAAGGGCGCGTGCGCCGGGTGCCAGATGGAAGCGCTGACCCTGCAAGGCGTGCAGCAGAAGATGATGGAAGCGCTGGGTGAGTTCGTGAAGCTGGTGCCAGTGCGCGCCACCACGCCCGCCCCCGGTCTTTGCAACCCCAAGTGAGAGCCGAGCCATGAACCCAATCTATCTGGATAACAATGCCACCACCCGCGTCGATCCTGCGGTGGTGGAGGTGATGCTGCCGTTTTTCACCGAGCAGTTCGGCAATCCGTCGTCGATGCACAGCTTCGGCAACAAGGTTGGGCTGGCGCTGAAAAAGGCGCGTCAGCAGGTGCAGGCGCTGATTGGCGCGGAGCATGATTCGGAAATCATCTTCACCTCCTGCGGCACCGAATCGGATTCCACGGCGATTCTTTCCGCGCTCAAGGTGCAGCCGGAACGCAAGGAAATCATCACCACGGCGGTGGAGCACCCGGCGATTCTGACCCTGTGCCAAACTCTGGAAAAAGACGGCTACACCGTGCATTACCTTAAGGTGGACGGCAAGGGTCGGCTGGATCTGGACGAGTACGCCAAGCTTTTGACCGACAAGGTGGCCATCGTGTCCGTGATGTGGGCCAACAACGAAACCGGCACCCTGTTCCCGGTGGAGAAAATGGCTGAGATGGCGAACGAGGCCGGGGTCATGTTTCATACCGACGCGGTGCAGATCGTGGGCAAGCTGCCGATGGATCTCAAGTCGAGCAAGATCGACATGCTCTCCATTTCCGGCCACAAGCTGCATGCGCCCAAGGGAATCGGCGTGCTCTACCTGCGTCGTGGCGCGCGTTTCCGTCCGCTGCTGCGCGGCGGACATCAGGAACGCGGTCGTCGTGCGGGCACTGAAAACAGCGCTTCAATCGTCGCCCTGGGCGCAGCCTGCGAGCAGGCGCTGGCAAACATGGCGTTCGAGAACACCGAAGTGAAGGCGCTGCGCGACCGTCTGGAAAAAGGCATTCTCGCTCAGGTGCCGAACGCCTTTGTGACCGGTGACCCGGACAACCGCCTGCCGAATACCTGCAATATCGCCTTTGAGTAC
Organism: Halothiobacillus sp.; assembly: GCA_020061705.1. Classification (GTDB taxonomy): domain Bacteria; phylum Pseudomonadota; class Gammaproteobacteria; order Halothiobacillales; family Halothiobacillaceae; genus Thiofaba. The sequence continues at coordinate 13,626 of JAGUXT010000027.1, forward strand.
ATCGAGGGCGAGGGCATTTTGTTGCTGCTCAACAAGCAGGGCATCGCTGCCTCCAGCGGTTCAGCCTGTACCTCCGGCTCGCTGGAACCCTCGCACGTCATGCGCGCCATGGGCATTCCCTACACCGCAGCGCATGGCACGGTGCGCTTTTCGCTCTCGCGTTACAACACCGAGGAGGAAATTGACCGTGTCATCGCCGCTGTACCTCCCATCGTGGCACAACTGCGCAAGCTTTCGCCCTACTGGGGGGAAAACGGTCCGGTGACTGATCCTGAACAGGCCTTTGCGCCGGTGTATGCCTGATTCGTACCACCCTGTCGAAATCCTCTTTTGACGGGGAAGGTGCGTATTTTCAACCAACCTGACAATTTTTCTAACTATTTGGAGTCATCATGCTTCTGTCCAAGTACGAAGGCCGCGGCCTGCTATTTTATCAAAACTTCCGTGAATCTGCCGGCAAGCCCGGTTTCGACGCCTATCGTGGCGAACTGGTGATTCTTGAAGGGGAGGTCGGTGATGCCCAGGGCCGCCGTATGCCACCCAAGGCGGTCATCAAGCAAGCCGCCCTGCTCACGGATGCCGAGCACATCCTGCTTCTGTCGGGTTTTCTTGAAGAGCTGGCCAGTCTGCCGACCATGCTGGACATGTATGCCGCTGATTTTTGCGATAAAACCGTTGCCATCATTTACGTGCGCAACCTGGGCAAGCCAGTGCAGACCGTCGTTGGCGGCGCGCGCCTAATGCTTATTCCACTGGTTGAAGGCATGGCATGGAATGAAATGCTGGACGAATTGCACCTGGAAAAGTCCGACTTCAAGGGGCAAAGCGCGGGCGAAAAAGTAATGACTGCCTATGCGGCGACATCCTCCTACGCGCCAAAATATCCAAGCGTGACGCTGGAGGAGATTCCGGCACTGGCGGTTGAAGTGCGCTTCGAGGCGCGCGGCGCGGTGTAAGTCTGTTTTATCGACATGCTGCACGCTGCACGCAGCGAACAAGCCCCGAGCTCATGCCTCGGGGCTTTTTTTTTGGCTGAAAAGTCTTTGTCGTGAAGCCGACAAAAATTACGCAGTCATGGCATCAGTGAATGGATGTGTCGTCTTTGCTGCGCTTTCAATATACGCAACATACTGAAATTAAAGTAAATAAAATTTGGCATCCCACTTGCATTGTTTGTTTCTCAAAGAGTTTAGCGAGTTGAATCAGCCATGTTTCCAGCCACCATCATTATTGACGACACCACTTTGCGCGACGGCGAGCAGTCGGCGGGTGTGGCGTTTAATCTTGATGAAAAAGTCGAGATTGCGACACGTCTGGATGCGCTGGGCGTGCCGGAGCTTGAAATAGGCATTCCGGCCATGGGTGAGGTCGAGCGTGAGGATATCCGCGCCATTGCAGGGCTAGGGTTGAAGGCGAGTCTGCTGGTGTGGAGCCGTATGCGGGCTGACGACATTCGTCTCTGCGCCGGGCTCGGTGTGGGTATGGTGGATATCTCCATCCCGCTGTCCGATCAGCAGATTGAGCGCAAGCTGGGCAAGTCGCGTGCCTGGGTGCTGGAGAGTATCGAATATCACGTCAAACTGGCCACTGATCTTGGCTTGGAGGTTTCGGTCGGTGGCGAGGACAGTTCACGCGCCGATACAGATTTTTTGTTGTGCGCTGCTGAAACCGCACAACATGCCGGAGCACAGCGCTTCCGCTTTGCCGACACTCTGGGCGTGATGGAACCCTTCGGCGTATTTGAGCGGATTGCTACGCTGAGGCGAGCCATCGACATCGACATTGAAATGCATGCGCATGACGATCTTGGCCTTGCCACGGCGAACACCTTGGCGGCGGTGCGCGGTGGCGCGACACATGTCAATACCACGGTCAACGGTCTCGGTGAGCGTGCTGGCAATGCGGCTTTGGAAGAAGTTGCGGTCGGTTTGCACAAGCTGTATGGACAAAACACCGGCATCGACCTGACCGGCTTTCTTACGCTCTCCGAGCGTGTGGCGCGCGCCTCGGGGCGGCCGGTGGGATGGCACAAGAGCGTGGTCGGTGAGGGGGCTTTCACCCACGAGGCCGGTGTTCATGTCGATGGTCTGCTCAAAGACATCCTTAATTATCAGTCGCTTGACCCGCAGGATGTGGGGCGTCAGCACACCTTGGTGCTGGGGAAGCACTCCGGTGCGAACGGGGTCATTGCGGCTTACTCCAAGCTTGGGCTGATGCTGGATCGGGCGCAGGCCGGTTTCCTGTTACCGCGTATTCGAGCCTTTGTAACTCGCATCAAACGTGCTCCCTTTCCAGTAGAGCTGGTGGCCTTTTATTTTGAGCTTCCCCTGGTTGATATTCCTCGGGGCTACGGGATGCCGACCCAACTGTATGACGAAGTGGTGGCTTGAGATGGATGCCAAAGTGATTGACGCTGCAACAGAGATTCCCTGCGAGCGCAGCGGACTGTGGTCCATTTTGCGCGAGGATGTGAGTTGCGTTTTTGCCCGCGACCCCGCGGCGCGCACCCGCATTGAGGTGCTTCTGACCTATCCCGGTGTGCATGCAGTGATGCTGCATCGCCTTTCGCACGGCATGTGGCGGCGCGGCTGGCGTTTGCCGGCGCGGATGCTCGGCTCGCTGACCCGTTTCTTTACCAATATCGACATCCATCCTGGTGCCAGCATTGGTCGCCGCCTATTTATCGATCACGGCGCCGGCGTGGTGATAGGCGAGACGGCTGTACTCGGCAACGACGTGACCCTGTACCACGGTGTAACCCTCGGCGGCACCAGTTGGAACAAGGGTCGCCGTCATCCGCATCTGGGTGATGGCGTGCTGGTCGGCGCCGGGGCGAAGGTGCTGGGGCCGATCAAGCTCGGTGCACGGGTGCGCGTGGGGGCGAATTCCGTCGTGGTCAAGGATGTGCCCGCTGACCGCACGGTGATCGGTATTCCCGGGCGTGTGGTGCGCACCGAGCGTGAGAGCATCTCGCTGGATGGCATCAACCTCGATCATCACCTGATTCCCGACCCGGTGGGCAAGGCGCTGTCCTGCCTGCTGGATCGGGTGAAAGCACTGGAATCACGCTTGCAGGCGGCGGGGCTTGACCCGTTTGAAGTGCCCTGTGGCGTCTGCGACGGTCAGGGCGATTGCGCCATGGACGAGATCGAACCACAAGCGGAGAAAATTTAATGGATCTTCTCGATTTCGATGCCCAGCCGCTGTACTACGACGATCCCTTGCCGGATGAGGTCTGGGCGCTGCTGGACGAGGCGGCGAATGCCTATTCAGAAAATGGTTCGGATGTGCCATTGGCACAAGCCGAGTCGCTGGCTCCAGAGTCATTGGCGGTGCTGGTTGCGCTTTATCGCAATCATTTTTATCGCCATCGTTTGCAGGAAGCGCACGCGATCGGCGAGCGCGCACTGGCGGTCAGCGCGGCGCGCCTGGGTTGGCCGGTTGACTGGCGTCTGATCACACCGGAGCAGGTGGCGGCACAGGCAGCCGGAGAAACAATGACCGTGCTGCGCTTTCATCTGATGGTGCTCAAGGCGCTGGGTTACCTCGACTTGCGCCTTGGACGAACTGCGCAGGGCTGTGCCGCGCTGGAGCATCTAACGAAACTTGATCCGAAAGATCGACTTGGCGCGGGTGCCCTGCTGGATGCCACGCGCTTGGCGATGTACTGACCAGGACTTACGCAAAGGTGCCCCGGCAAGGCAAAGCTTTGATGCCAGTACACCTGGCACGGCGAGGCGCTTTAACGCCGCTGGGGTGTTTTTGCGTAAGTCCTACTGACTTTTGACCACCCTGATCTGACATCCTGAGGAGGGAATCACTATGACCATGACCGAACTTGACGACTTGCTGGAAGACTTGTCTTCCGCCGAAGAATTTCTGGTGTTCTTCGATATTGATTATGACGAGCGCGTGGTGCAGGTGAATCGCCTGCATATCCTGCAACGCTTTCACAACTATCTGGAGCAGGGGCGCGCGGCCATGCCGGAAGGTGGTGAAGCACGTTTCATGGCGCATCGCGAACTGTTGGTGCGTGCCTATCAGGACTTTGTCACGTCCGACGCGCTGACCGAAAAAGTGTTCAAGGTATTCCACATGCACGAGCCGCAAACCACGTTTGTGCCGTTCAGCCTCTGAGAATCCTGCCATGCGCTCACGTTTCGATTTTGGCGACGAGGTGCGGGTGATCCGCAATGTGCGCAACGACGGCACCTATCCCAATATGGAAGTGGGCGAGTTGCTGGTGCGGCGGGGCAGTACCGGTCATGTACTCGACATTGGTTCTTTTTTGCAGGATCAAGTCATCTACACCGTGCATTTCCTCGACCAGGGGCGCAAGGTGGGGTGCCGCGAGGAAGAGCTGATCGGCATGGATGAGCCGTGGAGTCCGAGTCGGTTCGAGGCGCGCGAAAAGGTGCGCACGAGGCTGAGTCTGGCGGTGGATGGCGAGGTGCGTGTACCTGCCGGCACGGTGGGCGAAGTGTTGCGTGTGATCCGCGATCAGGCGGGCGAGGGACGGGTGATCTATCACATGATTTTCCCCGGCCAGGTGTTGCAAGTGCCTGAGGCGTTGCTTGAACCGCTCGACGCGTTGATGGATGAACCGACGGATGGCGAGGCACCGGTATGAGCCAGTCCTACTGCACGCTTCAGGTTGCACAGGAATTATTCGGCTGCGCACCGCCTGAGCTGGACGAGACACAGCGTCTGCGCGTGGCCGAGGTCACTCAGCGTCGCTTGGAGATTGAACGCCGCGTGCTGGCAAGCGAGGAGGGCAGGGCGGTATGTGTGCCGGAGGCCACCCTTCAGCATGCCGTGGATGAAGTGCGTGCGCGCTATGCCGATGCCGCCGAGTTCAGCACGGCGCTGGCGCATATCGGCCTGGATGAAGCTAGCTTGCGACAGGGTTTGCAGCGGCAGCTGGCGGTTGATGCGGTACTGGAGAAAATCAGCGCCGAGAGTGAGGCCATCAGTGAGCTGGATGTCGAACTGTTCTTCCGCCTGAACAGTGAGCGTTTTACCGCTCCGGAGCGGCGGCGTGCACGGCATGTGCTGGTGACGATTAACGAGGAATTTGCCGAAAACCGGCGTGAGGCAGCTCTGGCACGTATTCAGCAGGCCGCAAATGAGCTGCGCACGCTGAGTTTCGAAAATGTGGCGCAGCGTTACTCGGAATGCCCAACGGCGGTGAACGGCGGCATGTTGGGTGAGTTGCGACGTAACCAGCTCTACCCCGAGCTGGATGCGGTGCTGTTTGATCTCGATGTTGGCGAGACCTCGGATGTGGTGGAGTCGCCCATGGGTTTTCACCTGCTGCGTTGCGAGGCGATTTTTTCCGCGCTGCACGAAAACCTGGAGCAGGCTGCGCCGCGTATTCGTGAGCATTTGCGCAGCAAGCAGGTGCAGCAGCGCCAAAAAGCCTGGCTGGAAGGATTGGCGGCAGATGATCTGCCGATGAATGTGAGTAATAACAAGGAGATAGGCTATGGCAAACTCAAACAATGACTTGCAGGTGTTTCATCATATCGGCGGCTTTTCGTCCCAGGATGTGATTGATCTTGGTGCACTGGCTCCACATGTGCTGGATAAGATTCCGGAGATCAATGACGCTTTTTATGAGCGCCTGCTTAGCCATCCCGATGTGGCGCGCCATATCGAAGGCAAGCTGGAGCGACTCAAGTCGACGCATCGTAGCTGGCTCACCGAGTTGCTGGGCGGGGTCTACGATGAAGCCTTCTGGGAACGCCAGCGCCATATCGGTCGTGTGCATGTTCAGGCACATATCCCGCCGCTCTTCGTTTCCGCCAGCATGAGCTTTCTGCGCTCGGAGTTGCCGCGTGTGGTCACTGAACAGAATATGGCGGGTGACGAGCAGGTGCAGCGCGGCCTGTCTGCCTTTTTGCGCCTGCTGGACTTGTGCCAGATGCTGATCGACAAGGCATACGAAGATGAACGCCTGCGCCGTTTGTCGGATGCGACGGGCATGCGTCCTTCGTTGATTGAAAACCTGATCGACTTGCGCGCAGCCTGATGAGCGAGCAGCACCCCAGCGCGATGCCTGCAATTCAGGCCGCGCTCGACTGGTCGGCCTATGCCCAGGTCGGGCAGGGTGATGCCTACGCGGGCATTCCCAAGAGCGGTGGCGATTTCGCCCGCGCCGTGGCCTTGTGCATGGGCAACCGCGCCTGCCAACGCAAGGAGCGTGGGGTGATGTGCCCGAGCTTGCGCGTCACCGACGACCCGGCACACTCCACCCATGCGCGCGTGCTGGCGCTGAAGGCCGCGCTCAACGGCGAGCTGGGTGAGGACCCGTTCAACGATCCGCGTTTGCTGGACGCTCTGGAGCTTTGCGTCTCCTGCAAGGGTTGCAAGCGCGAGTGCCCGAACGGCGTGGATATGGCGGCGCTGAAGATCGAGGCGCTGGCGCAGCGCAATGCGCGCCACGGCGTGCCGCTGCGTGAGCGCATGATTGCCGCCCTTCCGCGCCTGTTGCATGGCCTGCCGGGGCTGGGTATGGCGATTCGTCTGCGCAATCGCTCCTCCTGGCTGCGCGCTCTGGGCGAGAGGTTGCTCGGCATTGCGGCGGCGCGCGACCTGCCGCAGCCTGTATCCCGTGCTTTTGCGGGTGCGGCGGCGAATACCCCGCCTGGCGAGGGCGTGCGTGAGGTGGTGCTGTTGCTGGATACATGGACGCGGCATTTTGAGCCAGAAATTGCCGACGATGCGCTGGCCGTGTTGCATGCGGCGGGCTATCGGGTGATCGTGGCGCAGCCTGCCGAGGCAGATCGCCAACCTGCGCGTGCGCTGTGTTGTGGACGCACCTGGCTGGCCGCTGGCATGACCGCGCAAGCGCAGGCTGAGGCGGCGCGTCTGTTGACGGCCTTGATGCCGCATGTCGAAGCCGGACGACCCATTATCGGCCTGGAGCCATCCTGCCTGCTGGGGCTGAAAGACGAATACCGCCAGCTTGGATTGGACAAGGCGCAGGTCGAACGTCTGGCCAAGCAAGCCTTTTTGATCGAAGACTTTCTGGCCGCCGAACACGCCGCCAAGCGGCTCAAACTGGATTTGCGCGCCATGCCCGAGGCGCATGTGCTGGTGCATGGCCACTGCCATCAAAAGGCCTTTGGCGGCATGAAAGCGCTGCGCAAGCTGCTTGGCTTGATCCCCGAGCTGCGCGTCGAGCTCGTTGAGGCCAGCTGCTGCGGCATGGCGGGCAGCTTCGGCTACGAGGCCGAGCATCACGAAATATCCATGCGCATGGCCGAAGATGACTTGTTGCCCGCCGTGCGTGCCGCGCCCGATGCCGTGGTACTGGCCGATGGCTTTTCCTGCCGCCAGCAAATCAAGGCCGGTGCCGAACGCGAGGCACGCCATGTCGTCAGCCTGTTGCGCGCGGCGCTGACTATCCCCGAACCCTCTCACCGACCTGAAGGAGATTGACCATGCCACGTCCCAAAAAACACGTCCTTGTCTGCATTCAGGCACGCCCAGCGGGTCACCCGCGTGGCTCCTGCCAGGAAAATGGCAGTATGAATGTCTATAACGCCTTTGCCAGCGAATTTCAGGTGCGCAACTTGTGGGCCTCGAATCTGTTGACCAATACCGGCTGCCTCGGTCCCTGTCACGAGGGGCCGAGCGTGCTGATTTATCCCGAAGGCGTCATGTACCTTGGCGTTTCGGTGGATGATGTGAAGGAAATCATCGACGAGCATTTGCTTAATGATCGACCTGTCGAGCGCCTGCTCGCCCCGCCGGAGGTATGGTAAATGACTACGGAATACGAAATGGGCGACATTGTGTTCGCCTGCGAAGACATACTTAACGAAGAAGAGAGTGCGATTCCAGGACTTGCACCCAATGCGCTCTTGGCACCCGCCGGGCGACGCGGCGTGGTGGTGAGCTACGGCCATGCCGAAGCTGATCCGCGCCAGTCGATCTACCTGGTGCGTTTCGAGCAGGGCGAAGGTGAGATGGGCCCGCCGATTGGCTGCCTGCCGGAAGAGCTGACCCAGGACGAGAAATTTGCTGCTGCGGCTCTTGCTCAAGATTAAGTTTGAACTGAGTCCATCCCGATGAATGAGGCCATTCAGACCGTGCGTGCCTACCATCACGCCAGCAAGCACAGCGTACAGGCTTATGCGCCAAGCCCAGGCTTTCTCGATTGGGATACTCAGCCCGATCCATTCCGTCGTTATGCCGGGGCGTCACTCGTTGCCTTGCCATTAGTGAAGGACTCGCCGGGCGACGCTCAGGCATGCACATACGCACAGATTTACGCAAGTGAGGCACCTCAGCCGGAAAGGCTTTCGCCCAAGGCGCTCGGTCTGTTTTTTGAGCTGGCTTTGGGATTGAGCGCATGGAAAACGACCGGCATGGAGCGCTGGGCACTGCGTAACAATCCCTCCAGCGGTAATTTGCACCCGACTGAGGGCTACCTGCTGCTCTGGCGCGAGGTTTCTGCCGAACTGTCGCCGGGACTCTATCATTACGCAGTACGCGAACATGTGCTGGAGCGACGAGCCACGTTGCCCGAGACCTTGGCCGCGCGTCTGAGTGTGGCGCATCCGGGCAGCTTCGGCGCGCTCGGCCTGTCGTCCATCCTCTGGCGCGAAGCATGGAAATATGGTGCACGCGCCTATCGCTACTGCCAGCTTGATGTCGGCCATGCGCTTGCCGCCGCGCGCATCTCGGCTCGGGTGCTGGGGTGGTCGTTAAAGCTAGATGCCGTCGTGGGTGATGCGACGGCAGCCGCTTGTTTTGGTCTCGACCGGGATGAAGACTTCGGTGTCGCCGAACGGGAACACCCTGACCTTCTGGCTGTGCTCGGCGAGCCGGGCATGGAAAGCGCAGGTATTGCGTGGACGGAGATTGCGCAGGCGCTTGGCGACTGGAGTGGTATAGCCAATCCACTTAGCCTTGAGCGGGTCGAATGGCCACAAATCACAACGGTTTTGCCCGCATTGCACAAGGCTGAAGCTGCGCCATTCATCACAGCGCTCATAAGGCACTATCTGCCCGAGCCGCCCACGCCGGAGGCGGACGCAGTCAAAGCCTGCGCTATCATCCGCCAACGCCGCAGCGCACAACGCATGGATCCCCGGGTTGGCCTATCGTTCGAAAGCTTCAAGCGTATGCTCCATCGTACCTTGCCGACTGCCAACACCGTGCCCTTCGATGTCCAGCCTTACCCGCCCGCCATTCAGCTGTTGTTGTTCGTGCATGCCGTGGAAGGTTTGGAAGCGGGGCTTTACACACTGATTCGTGCGGCAGATCGCTTCGGGTCATTTCGTGCCGCCTGCACAAGCGTTGCGTTGGAATGGGAGCCCGTCGCCAACACGGGCTTACCACTTTATCGGCTATATGCTCCAATCGATTTGCGACGCAACGCGGCACAATTCAGCTGTCATCAGGGCATTGCCGGGCACAGTGCCTTCAGTCTTGGAATGCTGGCTGATCTGGGGCAAATAATGGAAACGGATGGGGCATGGGCCTACCGCCGTCTGTACTGGGAGGCCGGCATGATCGGACAGGTGCTCTACTTTGAAGCCGAAGCCTCCGGATTACAGGGCACCGGCATAGGCTGTTTCTTTGACGATGATGTCCACCAATCGCTCGGCCTGCATCCCGAGGGCTCATGGCAGGACCTGTATCACTTTACCATCGGCAGAGCCGTGACCGATCCGCGTCTGCGCAGCGAGCCGGCCTATGCTCATCTGCACGAGCGGTGTTTTGAATAAGCGAGGCAGCAATGAACCCGTCCTATCCCGAACTCGCCGATTATGTGCATTTGTTTCAGCGCTACGGCGAGAGCCTGAGCGCGCTCTATCAGGAGCCGGATGATGAACGCTATGCCCTGTTGTTTGAGCAGGTAGTACGTATGTTGATCAAACCTTCACCCTATAACCTTTCTCTGCCGGAGCCGTTTCGCATTTCCGCCCACCGTTATTATCACGGTGACAAAGCGACGGTCGAACATCTGAGTGACCCGGCCAACCGCCACTTTATGCTGTGCGATTTACACGACATCATCATGCTCAAAGGAGGGCTTGCCCTTAAACGACGGGAGCGTCAGCCATGAACAGCCATGTTTTTTCGCAACACAATGATCAGGCGCAAATGGAAGCGATCAAGTTGGAAATCGCCGCCACCTTCGCCAAAATTGAAAACCTTAAAGCGGAAATGGCCGCCTGGTATGCCGAGGGGCGCATGCAGCGCTTTCCACGCTACCAAGAGCTGGCTACGCTTGAAGACTCTCTGTCGCGACTGGATACAGCCTTCAAGAGCCTGTGGGATAAGCAATAATCTGCTTTACACCCGGCACCGGGTTTCGCTGTGTTAGCGATCACTGCCTGGCCAAGCCGGGTTTTTCAGCACCCATCGAGCATATCGGGTACAAATTCGAGTGCAATCTTCCGCCAAAAAAATACAAAAAAAGCCGCTTTTCACAACAATTGACGAAGTGAAAAGCGGCCTAAGTTGCTGTTTTATATGGTGCGGATGACTGGAGTCGAACCAGCGACCACTGCCTTCGGAGGGCAATACTCTATCCAGCTGAGCTACATCCGCAAGAAGAACCTGTTTACGATCTCGCTGAACGGCGCATTGCGGCGCAGAAATCGACCTCAAAATGCTCACATAGTTATCTATGCTGCGCTTTTTCGGCCGATTTCCACTTGCACTGCATCCGTTGATCGAGACCGTAAGCACGTTCCAAGGGTGCGAAGGATACCGTTTTTGGGGTGGGCTGTCACTTGGTGAGGGCGATGAACAGCTCGGGCAGTTTTTCCGGCAGGGTTTCGATGCGGTCGATGACGGTGTATTGGCGGCCAAAAATGTCGGACACGTATTCATCGGCTTTGGGGTCGAGGCTGATGCAGTAGGTGAATATGCCGTCACGATCCAGTTCGTTGACCGCCTGGCGTGCGTCTTCGATCAGGGCGCGCGGGTCGGTCACGTCGATGTCGGCGGGTTGGCCATCGGTGAGGATCAGCATGAGCTTTTTGTCGGCCTTGCGCTTGCCAAGGTAGTGTCCGGCGTGGCGCATGGCGGCACCCATGCGGGTGGAAAAACCGGCCTGGATGGCGGCAAGGCGGCCTTTGACCTCGTCGTTCCACTTTTCGCTAAAGCCCTTGATGTGCTGGTAGCGCACGTCGTGGCGGGTGTTGGAGGAGAAGCCGGCAATGGCGAGCGGGTCGCCAAGTTTTTCGATGGCCCAGGCCAGCAGGGAGACGGCTTCTTGCGAGAGTTGCAGGATGCTTTGTTCGCTGCCCGCGACTTTTTCATTCAGCGATTCGGATAGGTCGAGCACGAGGCTGACGGCAATGTCGCGTCCGGAGGTGCGGTGGCTCATGTTGATGCGCGGGTCGGGCTGGGCACCGCCCTTGAGGTCAATCAGCGAGCGGATGGCAACATCCAGGTCAAGTTCGCTGCCTTCTTCCTGATAACGAATGCGGACTTTGTCTTGCGGCTTGAGCAAATCAAGAATGCGCTTGAGCTGTTTGGCGGTGCCAGCGTGCTTTTGCAGCAGTTTGTCGATGTCGGTGGCGTTGCCGCTCGGGTGCAGCGCTTCATACAGGCTGACCCAGTCGGGGCGGTAGCTTTGGCTGTTGTAGTCCCATTCGGGGTAGTGGCGCGGCGGCAGGCCGGTGATTTCTTCGTCGGGTTCGATTTTGCGCTTTTCGTCAAAGGCTTCTTCTTCGTCGCCGGGTTCGATGAATTGCCACAGTTGGCGGTTGTCGTCGCGGTAGTCGATGACAGTGTTGTCGAAGTGCACCTTGGCAAACTGGTCGCTTTGGCGGCGGGTTTTGGCCACGTAGGAGAGTGCCAGCCCGGCGATGTCGCGGGTCGATGATTCGCCGCCCGCCATAATGGCGTGAAAGCGTTGCACAAAGTCGTTCAGGTCGGCATTGGTGTAGCCGTGAGCCGGGTCGAGCAGGGCGCGCGAGAGCATGGCGAGGCGATGACGCAGGCAGGAAGTGGTTTCCGGGTCGCAGGCATCTTCAACCGGCTTGGGGTGCAGGCCGAGGAGGATGCGGGCAAGGCCGGGGTATTCGCGTATCAGCAGGGTGTCGATGCGGCAGTCTTCGAAAAATTCGACCGCCATGCGCTGGAAGGGACTCCAGTTGTCGGCAATTTGCGGCAGGCTCCAGCGGCGGTGGCCGACGATATGCGCCAGGGTGGCGCGGTAGCGGTCGATGGCTTTGATTTCGCCGGCGTCGTCCTGTACGTCGGGCACGCGGATGCCAAGCTTGTCATAATACGGAATCGGCTTGCGCAGTTCGTCGAAAGCGGTGGAATAGGGCACGAGTTGTTCGCTGTCGTTCCACAGGCCGCGCAGGTAAAGATCGAGTTTGCGTTCCACATCGACAAACAGGGTGCCGTGGCGCTCGCGCTGCATCACGGCACGGCTGTCGGCGGATTGCAGGCTGAAAAACTCGGCCTGACGCTCCGGGTGATGGTGGTAGTTGCGGATGCCGTAGTCCACCCAGTTTCTTACGCCGGACAGCGCAAGCTGGTTGAGCAGGAAGGGCGCCTGCGCAAGAAACTCCGGCAGGCCGGGGCTGGGGAAGGTGGAGTGGTGGCCGTGGATCGAGCCGGTGGTGCGCTCGGTCAGGTCGTTGATAATGGCAAGATAGTCGTCCAGTTGTTCGGCAGAGGGCAGGCGGCGCGCCACGGCGGCCAGGTTTTGCAGAAAGGGGTTGATGGCACGGCTGTTGGGTGAGCGTTGCAGACCACTGATCAGTTGCATCACTTTGGGCAGGCTGTCTTCGCCTGCGGCGGCGGCCACGGCGGGCCATTCTTCCAGAAAAATCAGCATCGGTTCCGCGCCGCGCCCAAGTTTGCCCAAGGCACGTGCGGCATCCAGGTAGGCGTCCATGCCGCGTGTGCTCAGGCTGAGGATGGCTTCGGCCATGCTGGCTTCGAAGATCGCTTCAACCTGGGGGAAGCGGGTGTCGAGTCTGGCGCGATAAGCCTGGAGTTGTTCAGTGGTGATGGCGGTCATGGTGTGTGCTTCCTGATTTCAGACCTCCTCATGTAGGTGCGACAAATTCGCACGATTCGCTCACGGTGACGATGGTGTGCGAATTTGTCGCACCTACGATCTTCATCCCGCGAGGGAAATGGGAGCAAGTCTTTAAGCAAAGGTCGCGTCGATCGCGTGTTCGAGTGTGGCGCGAATGTCGGCATCGTCGGTAATCGGTTGTACCAGCGCCATGCGGCAGGCATCGTGCGGGTGAATGCCGTCCTTGATGAGGGTGGCTGCGTAAACCAGCAAGCGGGTGGAGATGCCTTCGTCCAGGCCGTGACCCTTGAGGTTGCGTGCGGTGTGGCCGATTTTGACCAATTTGGCAGCGGTGGCTTCGTCCAGACCGGCTTCCTTGGCGAGAATGCTGGCTTCCAGCTCGGCGGTCGGATAGTCGAAGGCAAAGCCGGTGAAACGCTGCTTGGTGGACTGTTTCAAGTCCTTCATCAGGTTCTGGTAGCCGGGGTTGTAGGAGATGACCAGCTGGAAATCCGGGTGCGCCTCGATCAGCTCCCCCTTTTTGTCCAGCGGCAGGGTGCGGCGGTGGTCGGTGAGCGGGTGGATCACGACGGTGGTGTCCTGGCGCGCTTCGACGATTTCATCCAGATAGCAGATAGCACCGATGCGTGCTGCCGTGGTCAGCGGGCCATCCAGCCAGCGCGTGCCGTTGGCATCCAGCAGGTAGCGCCCCACCAGATCGGAGGCGGTCATGTCTTCGTTGCAGGCCACGGTAATCAGCGGCTTGTTCAGCTTCCAGGCCATGTATTCGACAAATCGTGACTTGCCGCAGCCGGTGGGGCCTTTGACCATGACCGGGAGTTTGTTGCGGTAGGCAGCTTCATACAGCGCAACTTCATTGCCTTGTTGCTGATAGAAAGGTTCCTTGCGGACGAGGTACTGGTCTTTGTCGGTCATGGCTAGGTTCCTGATGGCGAGCTTGGCGATAGGCACGGGCTGAGTGCGTATTGCCAAGCTGGCGGTTTGATACTGGAGGCTGTGTGCCGTGCAGCGCACAACCCCCTATCCCCAACCCTCCCCCGCGAGGGGGAGGGAGCATTCAGTTCGGCGTCAATTATTTGTGCACGCCGAGCTTCTCGCGCCAGCCCGGGAAGATCGCGTCGGCATCTTTCGGGAAGGATTCAAAGGCGCGGGCAAATTCCTTGTGTTCCTTGGCGAACTCGATGGGGTCAGCACCGGCTTTCCAGCACTCGTAGGATTGACGCAGGGAGATGGCGCCAGCCGCCGGGCTGTCGATGTGGCCGTAAGAACCGCCACCTGCGGTGTTGATCACGTTGCCGTGGCCGAGGTTTTCGAAGAAGCCTGGCAGACGCAGGGCGTTCATGCCGCCGGAGATGATCGGGGTGGTGGGCTTCATGCCATACCACTTCTGGAAGTAGATCGGACCCTGGCACTCGTCGCGCTCGATCATGTAGGCGATGTTGCGGTCGTCACCTTCGCCTTCCATCTTGCCATAGCCCATGGTGCCCACATGGATACCGGAAGCACCCTGCAGACGGCTCATCTTGGCCAGAACGAAGGCGGTGTAGCCGCGCTTGGCGCTAGGTGAAGTCACGGCGCCGTGACCGGCACGGTGGTAGTGCAGATACTGGCTGGGATACTGACGACGTGCAGTAGTCACCATACCAGGGCCGCCGACGTAGCCATCCACCAGGAAGGCCAGCTTGTCAGCATCCGGGCCGAACACTTCCAGGCCGTAGTCAGCGCGGGCGCACATTTCATAATGGTCGTCAGCGGTGATGTTCATGGAGAACAGCTTGGCCTGGCCGGTTTCGTCCTGGGCGCGCTTCATGGCGTCATAGACCAGCGGCAGAACTTTCTTCAGCGGGCAGAAGGTCTGGTTGCCCTGGGGCTCGTCGTTCTTGATGAAGTCGCCACCCAGCCAGAACTGGTAGGCCGCTGCAGCGAACGGCTCGGGACGCAGGCCCAGCTTCGGCTTGATGATGGTGCCGGCGATGTAGCCGCCGTCCTGCACCGGACGACCGAGGATGCGCCACAGGTTGGAGATGTCGGTGGCGGGGCCGTCGAACATCTGGATGCAGCGCTCGGGCACGTAGAAGTCGATCATCTTGGCGTGCTCGATATCGCCCATGCCCTGGTTGTTACCGATGGCCAGGGTGAGGAAGGAGACCAGCATGAAACGACCGTCAGTCACGTTGCGATCGAACAGCTCGATCGGATATGCAATGCGCATGTCTTCGGTGGCTTCGTCGATGAAGTACACCAGCGCGTCCACACCCTTGGTGAAGTCGTCGGTGGTGGATACTTCGACGTTGGTGCCGGTCGAGGACTCGGCTGCAAAGTGGGCAGCTGCCTCAAGGTAGCCGTAACCAGCCTTGGGCTTCATCTTGTAGGCGACGAGAATATGTTTGCCACCGGCGATCAGGTCTTCTTCTTTCAGACTCAGATCGGCGTAACGATTGGATTGGTCCATGATGCTCTCCTGTAAAGGGTGTCGATGCGATTTAATAACGCTATGGCCTTTGGGGTTGCCCCTAAGGTTTGCGTACTGTACCCCTCGCAATGTATAAGAGACATTCGTATATTCTGATAAAAACTATCAGGGCAGCTTATGATTCACCTTACCCTGCGCCAGCTTCAGTTGTTTGATGCGGTGGCGCGTCATTTGAGCTTTTCGCGTGCCTCTGGCGAGCTGCATTTGTCGCAGCCCGCCGTGTCAATGCAGATCAAGCAACTGGAAGAAGCCGTGGGAATGCCCTTGTTCGAGCAGGTGGGTAAGAAGATTTTCCTCACCGATGCCGGGCGCGAAGTGCAACGTAGCAGCCAGGAAATTTCGCAAAATCTGCTTGATCTTGAGGGTGCGTTGGCCGATTTGCAGGGTTTGAAGTCCGGGCGGTTAATTGTGGGGGTGGTCAGCACCGCGAGCGTGTTCGCCACGCGCCTGATGGCGCACTACCGCAAACTTCATTCCGAAGTGCAACTCACGCTGAACGTGGTCAATCGTGAGACCTTGTTGCATCAATTGGCGCACAACGAGACGGATCTTGCGATTATGGGGCAGCCTCCCGAAGGACGTGATCTGAGTGCGCAAGCCTTTATGCGCAACCCTCTGGTTTTGGTGGCAGCGGCTGATCACCCGATGGCGGGCGAGCGTGCCATTCCGTTTGCGCGCCTTGCGGGAATGCCTTTGCTTGGGCGTGAGCCGGGTTCGGGGACGCGCAGTGCAATGGAGGCAATTTTCCGCAAGCATGGCATTGGACTGGCTCCGGCGATGGAGATGAATAACAACGAAGCGATCAAACAAGCGGTCGAAGTCGGCCTTGGGCTGGGTGTTGTGTCGCAACATACCGTGGAGCAGGAGCTACGCAGCGGTCGCATGGTGGCGCTTGATGTGGAGGGCTTTCCCATTATGCGCGACTGGTATCTGGTCTATCGTCAGGGCAAGCGCTTGTCGCCTGCAGCTCAGTCGTTCCGTGATTTTGTTCTGGAGCAGGGGGCGCAGATGGAGCTTGGTGTGCCGCGAGCTGTGACTCGTTAGGCTGCTGGGTAAGGTTGTCAGGGTCAGGCGCTCTCTGTTGGCCAGGTGCGATATGTTGTAGATTGATGCAACGCAGAAGGCTCGATTCAGAGCCTTTACTTTTTATTTGCCTTACCCGCTGCTGGAGATTGTTGTGCTTGAATCCCTCAAAATAGCGCTGGATTTTGGCGTATTGGGTTTACTGGCGATCATGAGTGTATTGATGATCGCCATGGCGCTGGAGCGGTTCATGTTCTATCGCGCCGTCAACCTTGCGCACTATGAGCATCAGGACACGCTGAATATTGAGCTGACCCGCAACCTGACCTGGATTTATACGGTAGGTGCTAACGCGCCGTATGTAGGGCTTTTGGGTACGGTGCTGGGCATTCTGATTACGTTTTACGAAATGGGGCAGGGCGGGCAGGTGGATGTGAATCACATCATGCTCGGGCTGGCGCTGGCCCTGAAAGCAACGGCGGCGGGCCTGGTGGTGGCGATCCCGGCAATCGTGATTTACAACGGCCTGACCCGTAAAGTTGACGTGCTGATGGGGCAGTGGCGGGCGTTGAAGGGCCATATGCCAGCGGTCGAGTGAGCCATGAAAAAATTCGATCAGATCAATGTGATCCCCTTTATCGACATCATGCTGGTGTTGTTGGCGATTGTGTTGACCACGGCCACGTTTATTGCTCAGGGGCGCATTCCGCTCAACTTGCCTGAGGCGCAACATGCCGCCGCAGCGCAAAACGACAAACCCATGGAAATCAGCATTGATGCCGAGCGCAAGCTGTATCTGGATACGGCACTGGTGCATCTTATGGAGCTGGATCAGCGACTTGGGCTGGTCAAGCCCGAACAGCCGATTGTGTTGCGCGTGGATGCCAGCGTGCCCTTTAACGATGTCGTCGGCGTGCTGGATATTTTGCAGAAATACCATTTGAACAAGCTGAGCATCGTTACGGTACGCAAGGGATGAAGGCACGAGGTGCGCGCAGCGCGCTACTGGCATGGGGCGGCTCGTTGCTGCTGCATGGATTGGCGCTGTTCGCCCTGCTGTGGTGGCTGGGGGATGTGTTGAAACCAGCGG
The DNA here is from genome assembly GCA_020061705.1 of Halothiobacillus sp. Taxonomy (GTDB): domain Bacteria; phylum Pseudomonadota; class Gammaproteobacteria; order Halothiobacillales; family Halothiobacillaceae; genus Thiofaba. Next base: position 31,239 of record JAGUXT010000027.1, read on the forward strand.
AGCCGGTGGCGCGTCCGGTACCCATGAGCCTGGCGATGCTGGTTGAGCCAGCGATCAAACCGATGCAACACCCCGCTGAACCAGTGACAGAGCCGGTGTCAGTGGTTGAGGCAGTACCAGAACCTGTTTCTGAGCCGGAGGTTGTGCCAAAGCCGGTGGTGATTGAGCCGGTACCGATTGTTCAGCCCAAACCGGCGGTCAAGCCAGCACCGCCAAAGCCGAAACCGATGGCAGAAAAGCCGCGCGTCAAGCCGGTGCCGGTCAGTCCGGCGTCACCTTCGCCGAGCGAGGCGCTTGTCGTGTCAACGTCCGCGCCTGCCGAGTCTGTCGAAACGCAAGCCACGCCCGTGCTTGCGCCCGTTTTGCCTGCGCCGGTCGCGGCGGATGTCCAAGCCGATGCCGAGGCAGCTTACAAGGCGCGCGTGCGTCAGGCGGTCGCCGAGCACAAGCACTATCCGGCGCTCGCACGCCGTTTGCGTGAGGAAGGGCGGGTGGTGGTGGCGTTTACGCTGGAAAGCTCCGGGGCGCTGGTTGCGGTTCACATCAAGCAGAGTTCGGGCAGCGAGCGGCTGGACGAAGCGGCGTTGCAGGCCGTGCGCGATGCCGCACCGTTTCCGCCCTTTCCCGAGGGAAGTGCGCGTCAGCGCTGGGAATTCAGCTTGCCGCTGAGTTTTATGCTCGATTCCTAAAGTCCGACAGGCTGCTATGACATCGTTGGTCTAACCGCACGCGCCTTGGCGCGTCGCGCTCCGAAAATATGCGCCATCAGGATGGTGGGCAGAAGCAGGCCGACTCCAATGTGCGCAAGTACCGCTGCATTGACCACGTTGTCCTCGCCTGCGTAGTAAAGCAACAACCCGCTGAGCGCCAATAGCGCCAGCGCGCTGATCAGAGCCATACCGCTGATGATGTTTTCCCGGCGCAGCCAGCCGGCGCGCATGTGAACTGTCCAGAGTGCGCCGACCAGCAACAGGCACAGGTAGTAACTGGCGGCGTGGCTACTGACAAACCAGGTGCGCGCGCCGCTGGAGAGTGACCAGGGGACGCTCCAGCCCAGGCGCATGTCCAGCGCGTTTGGCACCAGCAGAATGCCGCTCAGGATGACCGCGAGGAAAGCCAGGCGTAACAAAAGGGTAAAGCCTGAGGGATATCCGTTCATGAGGTGCTCATGTAGAGATTCGAAGCAGGCGACCGCCCAGCTCGCGGATACGTTGGGCGCGTTCGTGCGCAGGGGCGAGAGCGGCTACTTTGGTGAGCGCATCGGCACGCCAGGTCTCCCCCGCTTGCACTGTCCAGGCGTGCGGACACTGGTTGAAATGTGGGCAGGCGCGACCGTCACAGGCATGAGGAGTGACGATGCAGGATGGGAAGCGCTGCTGCTCTTCTGTGCTTAGGCCGACCGCCGATGTCGCAATGGCTGTATTGCCCCATTCACCCAGCGAGGCCAGTGCACCATTGGCTTCGCGCAGCGCAATGCGTGCCGTCTGCGCGCCGAACAGCCGCAGGTCGCCGCCTGCATTGACCATGCCCTGGGTTATGCCATGTGCAATCATCTGTTGCACGGCGCAATCCACTGCGTATCCCTTGGCGATACCGTCCAGGGTAATCACGATGGGGCGTTTGAGATGCACACGCAGGCGCGGCAAAAGCTCCAGCGCATCCCAGCCTTCGTCACCAAGCGAGTGAAAGCCGTGATCGGGCAATCGTCCGGTTTGCACCAGCCGCCCGCCGACACTGAAGTCAAACAGCCCCCCGCTTTTGCGTGCAACATGCCGCGCCAGTGAAAGCACGCGAAACGTTGCAGGGTTGACGCTGACCGGAGCGCGCCATGCGTACAGATTCACCCGGCTCAGATCACTTGCAGCATCATGAAAGCTCATCTGCCGCTGGATGTCTTCCATGGCGGAAAAGGCTGCATTGATGGCGGTTTCCGTAAGTGCAGATGCGCCCTCCGCACTGATTTCGACAAAGGTGCCGAGCAGTGGTCGCATACGGCGCAGTCTGGTGTTGTGCATGGCATCAGCTCGCAGGCAGCGCAAGCTGTTGCAAGACCAGCAGGCGCTTCACACCCATCATCACATTGCGACAGGACAGAGTCGCACCGCTGATGTTCGGCACATCCTTGTCCAGCTTGAACGGGTCGGCCAAGGTCTTGCCTTCCAGTGTCTTGCGCCAGCCGGCTTCGCGCACCTGATCGCCGTGGGTTTCCTTGAAAATCAGTATTTCCACGCCGCTCACCTTGCCCTCGGGCAGCAGGGCGGCAGCGTAGGTGATGAATTCGTGCTTGCCGACCACGTTGTCAACCACGAACCAGCCGAGCAGTTTTCCGCCCTTTTCAGCGCGCCAGACATCCTGTTTTTCCCAGCGCTGTTTAACTCCCGCCTTGTCTTCAATGGCATCGCGCTGCGCTTCGGTCATCAGCACCGGCGCAGGCACGAAGCGTTCGGCATCGGGAAAGAGAGCTCTTTGCGCCTGTTCGACGCTCATGTATTCGACGGCGTAGCTTGGCGCAACCACAAAGGCAGCGGGAATCATCAGCAAAGAGGCGAGTGGTCTCATATTTCCGTCCTCAGAAGTTGTAGCCAATCTTCAGGCGCACTTCATATTTCTCATGATCGGCCAAATGTCGTCCGGTGTTATTGCCGTCGCTCTCATCCGAGCCAGCAAGTTGCGGCGCATAGGTCAAGGTCGCCCACCAGTCCTTGCCGCCATAGTGCAAACTCGGACCGGCGAAGACATCCCAATGGTCAAATTCCCACGAGCCTTCGCCGGGGTTGAGCACTTCCGCATCAATCCAGCCTTCGGCACCGATAAACCAGTTGGGGGCGAAACGATAGGCCAGGCCACTGCGGAAGCGCGGGGCAATGGCGTATTCGGTCAGATCCGAGCCATTGCCTTTCCATGATTCGGCCTCGATTTCAATGTTGTTGAGCCACTGCAACTGGCCGTCCATATAGGGTTTCTGCAAGATGATCTTGCCCTCCAGTTCGAAACCCGTGCCCTTCTCGCCAGTGATACTGTCCACGCCCGCGTAGGTGAATTCGCCATACAGAGCCAGACCGAGATCATCCTTGTAGGGTGAGAGCAGCATGTTCTTCGCTTCCACCGAGAACCCGGAGAGCTGAAATTTGTTGATGTGCAGATCCACAAACTCACCATCGTCTTCCGGGCCGGCACAACCGGTTGAGTCGCAATTCACGTCGTGGCGATAGCCGTTGAGGTAGAACGCGCCGGAAAGGCGATCAGTGAAGCCATATTCGTACTCCGCGCGTACCTCCTGCATCGAGTAATCGCCGCGCCGCTTGTCACCGTGGTGAGTAATCCACAGATAGGCTTCGGACGCACCCTTGGGTAGCGTTTCGGCGCCAGCGGTGTAGCCCAGAAGATTTTCATCAGCCAAAAGCGGTGAAGCCGATAAAACAAGAACCGAAAGTCCGGAAGTCAATGTGCGGTGAGCAAAGTTCATATGTGATTAACCAGTAACGAATGATAACGATTCGCAATTATGTTTATTTTTCTTGTGGTGTCAATGCGCAACGTGCGGCGTGTAAGTCGGCCTCAAAATGTTCAGGCAGGCGGAAAGCAGTCCGGGGCAGGTTTTGCAACGGGTGTGACAATTTCCGAAATCCGCTGCTAGGTTACGCTGCTGTTTTGCCGCGAAAACAGGTTCGCAGGCCGTTCGCACGAGCCAAAATGTTTTTACGCAAGGTCTGCTACCATGCGCGCATGAAAAATATGCCCCAACCCATTGAAGATGATGACCTTGACGATGCCTTGGCGATGGATGCCGAGCGTGCCGAGGCTGCCGAAGATGATGCGGTCGAGCTACTAAGCTCCACCGCCGTTTTGCCCGATGAAGCGCGCGGTATGCGCCTGGATCAGGCCATAGCCCAGGCCTTTCCCGATTACTCGCGCTCGCGCCTCACTGCCTGGCTCAAAGACGGCAAGATCAGCGTCAACGGCGTGACCTGTGTGCCGCAACGCACCCCGGTCGAAGGCGGCGAAGTGGTCGAACTGCTGGTCGAACCCGAGCGCCAGACCGAAGCCGCGCCGGAAAATATCCCGCTCAACGTGGTTTACAGCGACGAACACATCATCGTCATCAACAAGCCCGCCGGACTGGTGGTACACCCCGGCGCAGGGAATGCCACCGGCACCCTGATGAACGCGTTGCTGTTCCACTTCCCCGAACTGCGCCAGTTGCCGCGTGCGGGCATTGTGCATCGTCTGGACAAGGACACCTCCGGCCTGCTGGTGATTGCGCGCTCCCTGCCTGCGCACAAAACCCTGATCGAAGCCCTGTCCGACCGCGACATGCACCGCGAATACATGGCCGTCGCGCAAGGCTTGCTGGTCGCGGGCGGCATGGTGGACTTGCCGATAGGCCGCCACCCGCGCGAGCGTACCCGCATGGCCGTGACCGAAAGCGGGCGCGAAGCGATTACCCATTACCGCGTGGCCGAAAAATTCCGCCAGCACACCCTGCTGCGCGTGCAACTCGAAACCGGGCGCACCCACCAGATTCGCGTGCACATGTCGCACATCAAACTGCCGCTGGTCGGCGACCCCGACTACGGCGGCCGCCTGCGCTTGCCCAAGGGTGCCTCGGTGGAACTGGTCGAAACCCTGCGCGGCTTCCGTCGTCAGGCATTGCACGCCGCACGTCTGGAACTGGAACATCCCGCCACGGGCGAGCTGATGGCCTGGGAAGCGCCGATTCCTGAGGATATGCAGGTACTTATCCTTCTGCTGCGTGAGGACTTGCGTTTGAATCCTCACGCACACTAGATCAAGCGGGCGATTGATTCTTTAACATTTCCCCATAATCAATGAGCCTCTCCTAATGCTAATCCCACCACCAGCTAATCAGGGGCGCTTTTCAGATATGTCGCCAGAAGAGGTCGCAAGAAATTTGCTTAAAAAAGGGGAAGGCCTTGGGAGAGAGGAGCCGAGGCGTTTAGAGGATGAGTTGACCGTGTATAACGAGTTGATTCATGGCTTTTGGGAGAGTGAAAGCCCTGAGATTCAAAAGCTCGTGGCGGTTGCAATGCTTAATAAAGCGGAAGCAGTCCATGATCAAGCCACATCCTCTCCGTATGCTGAGCAAATAGATATCTACGATAGTTTGCTTCAGCGTTTTGGGGACAATTCATCGCCTGTTTTGCATGGGAGTCTTGCTCAGGCCATGTTCAAAAGAGCAGATGTTTTTGGTTGGCTGCCTCTGCCAAATTTATTCGAGGAAATAGCAGGTTATGAGATGCTTATCCAGCGGTTTTGGGCGGATTCTGAGCTTGACGTCCGGGAGTGCGTTGCAAAGGCTATGGTTGAAAGGGCGCGGACGCTTCGCCGCCTCGAACCACCTCGACTTACGGACGCAATAACATCGCTTGAAGAAATGATTCGACGTTTTTGGGCTGATGTCGAATCATCGGTGAGGGGATTGGTTTTAAATGCTTTATCCCTCAAGGCATGTTGGTTGAGCTGCGACGAACGCCCAATCGAGGCGATTGAAGCTTGCGATGAGGTTATTCGTTATGTGCAATTAAACAGTAATTTGGAATCCAGTTCTGAGTTTGAGGCTGAAGCGCTACGGCGCAAGGGCAATGCCTTTTTAGAGTTGGAACCACCGCGCTTGATTGAGGCTATTGCGCTTTACGATGAGGTTACTGAACGATTCGGTGATACTGAAGATGTTTCTCTTTTAATAGAAGTTGCTCGAGCTATGTTGAATAAAGGGACGCTTTATTCAGAATTTGATCGCCCGGAAGAGGCTTGTGCCGTCTACGATGAGATTATCGCTCGCTTTGGTAAAGATATGGATGAAGACTTATTCCTCCAGAAAAAAGCGAGTGAGGCCATGCTGCAAAAAGGCGCACTCTATTTAGAGCTTGATCGTCCGGAAGAGGCTATTGCACTTTATGACGAGCTTATCGAGCACTTCGATGGACGATGGAACATGGTAAATGTGTTTTGCGCCTTGTTTAATAAGGGGTGCGCCTTGATTGATCTCGAACGCTTTGTCGAAGCAGATGCAGCGTATAGCAATTTAATTGAACGCTATGATGGGGTGCGTAACAGGCACAAAAGCTTTCGTAACGATGAGCTGCAAGAGATTTACGAGAAGGCGCATGACATGAAGTCGCAGATTTCATCTTTAAAAGAAAAAGTTATAACCGACTAATTAATAATATGTTTTTAGCAGCATTGCGCTGGATGAATTTAGTGCTAAACAAACCTATCCCGTGTAAACACCTGAATAAGCCCTACAGTGACTATTATCAATCGCCGCCTACTCCTCATGCTCCCCCTGGGCTTCGCCTCCGGCCTGCCCTTGCCGCTGTCGTCCAGCACCCTGCAAGCCTGGCTGACGGTGGAAAACATTTCCATTATCACCATCGGCTGGTTTGCGCTGACTGGTTTGCCGTACACGCTTAAATTCCTGTGGGCGCCGCTGGTGGATCGTTTTGTGCCGATTCCGGTCGGTCGGCGGCGGGCGTGGCTGTTGCTGACGCAGACGATGCTGGCGCTGGTGTTGGCGGGGCTGGCGCAGCTTGATCCGCACAATAACCTTTTGATGATTGCCGGGTTTGCGTTGATGATCGCCTTTTTGTCGGCCACGCAGGACATTGCCTTTGATGCGCTGCGTACCGATATTCTCAAGCCCGAGGAGCGCGGGTTGGGCGCGGCGCTGTCGGTCACGGGCTACCGGCTTGCGATGTTGGTGGCGGGCGCGGGGGCGCTGATTCTGGGCGATCACTGGGGCTGGTCGAATACCTTTTTGCTGATGGCGGGGATTATGGCGACGAGTCTGATCGTCACGCTCGCCACGCCGGAGCAGCCGACCGATTACGCGCCACGTACCCTGAGCGAGGCGGTGTTCGGCCCTTTGCGTGCCTTTTTCAGTCGTCCGGAGGCTTGGGGGCTGATTGTTTTGGTGGTGCTTTACAAGCTGGGCGATGCCTTTGCCGGTTCGCTCACGACCGCGTTTCTGATTCGTGGCGCGGGCTTTACGCCGACCGATGTGGGCGTGGTCAACAAGGGTTTTGGTCTGGTGGCGACCCTGGTGGGGGCGCTGGCGGGCGGGCTGTGGTTGATGCGCCTTGGCTTGTACCGCTCGCTGATGCTGTTCGGCATCTTGCAGGCGGTGACCAATCTCGGGTTTTTCGCGCTCTCCGTGGTGGGGCACAACTATCTGTTGATGGTGGCGGCGGTGGGGCTGGAAAATCTGGCGGGTGGCATGGGTACGGCGGCGTTTGTGGCGCTGTTGATGGGCTTGTGCGATATCCGCTATTCCGCCACGCAGTTCGCCCTGCTCTCCGCACTGGCTTCGCTGGGGCGGGTGTTTTTGGGGCCGGTGGCGGGCGGCGTGGTGGCCTGGATGGATTGGCCGCTGTTTTTCGTCTCGACCGTGTTGGTCGCCCTGCCCGGGTTGTGGGTGCTCTACCGAATGCGCACTGCGGTGGATCAGGCGCACAAGAACAATCATGCGCCGCAGGATGCGGCAGTTTGATCGTGGCTTGTGCATAGCCGCAGGTATCGTTTCGTCTTGACAGGCAAGACGGTATCTGCGGTTTCATGTGTTAATCGTGCCGGATCAATAGCGCCACTCAGAAAATGCCTTTCGTCCTATGCGGACGTGTCCGTTCTGTGCGCGATGAGTTCCAGATAAATATGCTCAATGTCCCGTGTTGTTGCTTGCGCATCGAATAGGGGGGATGTTGCGTGCATGGCGCTTATTTGGTCGCGAATTTTCTGCAGCTTGTCCTTGTCGTGTGCAAGCTCTACTGCAAGTTCTTCGTAATGTGCGCTTGATGTGGCGACCGGCATCGGGATGCCCGAGGCTGCAATGACCCCAGCCCCAAGACGCGATACGAACGTCGCGCCTGGGCAAGTCAATACGGGCAGGCCAGAAAAAATCGCCATGACCAGAGTGGTTGTGCCGCTATAAACCAGTGTATCGAGGAACAGGTCGGCAAGCTTTTGTCGGGCAAGGTGTAAATTAGCGGGGACGCGGCGCGCAAATACCAGTCTTGATGCATCAATACCGTGACTTTCGGCAGCTTGGCATAAGCGAGCGCGAGCGTCGGTATCCTCAGCCAACATCCAGAGAACACTATCAGGGGTGCGCTCTAGGATTCGCATCCAAAGCGCAAAGGTCAATGGGTCGATTTTTTCTGTGCGCTGAAAGCAGCAATACACAAAAGCGCCTTCTGGCAGAGCTTCGTCATTTCGCGCAGGTGTTTCTTGGTTAACTTCGAATTGTCCCGAGGTAAACCATGCATTTGGCAGGCGCAGGACAGGCTCATGCTCGGGGCGCTCGTGCTCTTTGGGGATTAAAACATTCGTGGAAATCATGCCATCCAGCCACGGGGCACACATGACGCCCGGAAAACCGAGATATGCCAGTTGAAGATGTGCAGATCGTGCAGCAAATATCTCAGAGCGTCCCCCAGCGGTGTAACCCGTTAGATCGACCAAAAGGTCAATGTGATCATGGCGTATACGCTGTACCGCGCTGATCGTATCTAATTCACTGATGTCGCAGTAGTTTTCGATGTTGGCGCGAATGTGCTGGTGGAGTGGATCTTCGGGCTGCGGCTTCAGATCGTAGGAATGTATGGAAAAACGGCTTCGATCATGGCAAGAGAATAATTCCTTGATTAAAAAGCCTACCGGATGAGTACGTAGATCAGCGGAGACATAGCCGATGTGTATGCGCTTATTTTGACTTGGGAGGTGTTTTTCCAGTGGAGGAATGGCCAGATTTTGCACGCGCTCTAAAACGTGATGGCTATGGCAGCGTGCGATGCGCTGCTGAAGCGCGGCGTCAATTGGTATGAACAGGCTGCTGAACGGAGACATACATGGGGCGCGATCTGCCGCCAAGTCCTCCTCAATCATTGCAACGCACTGAGTGAGGATGTCTTGGTAGCTCTCCCAGTTGCCACGTTTGAGTTGTTTTAGCCACATGTTGACAAACAGTTGGCGCGTCAAGGCCAAGGGATTCAACTCGGTTGGCGATTCCAGGTCGGCATCTTTGGACAGGCGGGCACGAAGCTCTTGCGGCCAGCGCTCCAAAATATGTTTGAATGTGGCTTCGGCGCGCTCAAATTGACCCGATGCACTGAGCGCAAGCGCAAGGTTATAAAATGCGTCCAGTATGTCTGGCGCTTCGGCGCAGGCTTGTTCAAGCTGGCTGATGGCTTCGGTGTAATTGCCGCGCGCTAGCAAGACAGCGGCCAAGTTGCTGCGCCGGATGGCGTTAGGCTCGGCCTGTAAAAGCTGGCGGAAACTCGTTTCTGCCTCACTGAGTCGCTCGGTAAGACGTTGCGCCATACCCAGATTGCCCAATGCCTCCCAAAAGTCCGGGCGCAAACGTAGCGCTTCCTCCAGCGTGTCGAATGCGTCTTCGTGCTTTTTAATCGCGATCAGCGCGATACCGAGCTGGTTAAGGAGGTACACCCTGTCAGGATGATCGCCCAAACGCTCAAGCACGGTATTGAGCAGCGCAACAGCCTGTTCGGCCTGCCCCTCCTCAATGAGACGTGTCGAGCGCAAATAAAGCCCGCGGATGTGCAGAGGGTTCAGTTGCAAGCCTTTATTCAGCATCTGAAAGGCCAGATCCACGTTGCCGAGCATGAAATGAGCGTCCGCCAGAGCGACATAGGCATCCGCCTGGCGAGGGCGAGCCCGAGTGGACTGTCGCAGGTAAGTGACAGCATGTTCCGGTTGCCGCGCTGACAGAGCCAATAGACCTAACTGAAACTGAGCGTCGGCATAGTCCGCATCCCCAGGAGTGATTTGTTGATAGAGACGGATGGCCGCTGGGAAATTCCCGGTTTTTTGTTGCGTATGGGCTAATTCGAGGGTGCTTGTGCGGTTCATTTGGGGTGTTTTTATGACGGGGAGAAATTTTCGATTTCACGTTGAAGTTGGGTGTTGATATCGACATGCCACTCCCTTGGCTGAACGGTCGCGTGGCCTATCCAGTTTCGTAGCGAAGCTATTTCCACATCCATCGCGGAAGGTTCGATATCACGATAAAATGCTCTGGAGATCAAGGCGGCGCTTGCCCCAAGCCCGGCAATACGTGCCGCAACCAAGTCTGTCGCTACGGGGAGAGATTGATCGCCCATGCGTGCCAGCCCGCCAATGCCCAACCGATGCCCGGCATCCAGGATACGGTTGCAAAGAGGCTCAATCCACGCCGAGGCGAGCACATGAAAATGGCTCGGCCAACCCAGTGAGAGTCGCATATCATTCAGCCCGATGTGAATTTCGCGCACGCCGGATATTTTGCATATTTCATCCAGTATATCTGCGGCCTCACTCGTTTCGAGAAGCAGCACGGGATGCGCACGACCATCAACCAAACTAATAAATTGCTCTGCATGCTGCGTCGTTTTGAAGTAGGGCAGCATGAGCGTGTGGACGCCCAAGCCGATTAATCGATCAATTTCATCGCGGGAGTTGGCGTGAATGGGGTTGCAGCGCGCAAACAGACGCGTTGGGGACACATTTTCCCCAAGTCCAATCAAGTCGGCTTCTTCGTGATGCGAAATCCACGTCTTCAGGTGCCCTTGACGAGCCTGTTTGCCGATGCGTTCGATGTCAATGCCTACCCTGTCCACGCCAGCGCGGTCGGCGGCGTGCGCCAGAACCAGATCATTGGTCATGAGTGTCAGGGCAAAGTCTGAAAGCGGATTCATGATCACACCACCTGGTCATGTAGTTGCTGGTTGTGCAGATAACGGCTTACTTGGGCTTCCGCAAAGGTTTCGAAAGAAGACTGCATGGCAGGGTGATAGGCGGAGACTTTGGGGGTGATGATGAGGTTAGGCGTGCGCCAGGCGGGGTCTTCAGGCGGCCATGGCTGGTCGATATGATCCAGCGCTGCCCCGCCAATCTGTGCATTGGACAGCGCTTGGAGCAAGGCTTTTTCGTCAATAAGTCCACCGCGCGCAACGTTGATGAGCACCGCGTGGGCGGGAAGCATGGCCAACTCATTTACGCCGATGCAGTGCTGGGTCTCGGCATTGAGCGGCAAGGCCAGAACAAGAATATCGCTCACGGCGAGTGCATCGCGCCAGTTGGTCATGCTGAGGCACTCATCGCATACCTCGCGCTGTTCCACTCGCGGTTGACGGGACGTGCCGAGAACGTAAATTCCCAGCCCTTTTAATAGTCGCGCTATGCGCATTCCAATGGCCCCCAAGCCAAGTACCAAGGCGGTGCGGGGCAAGGGAAGCATGTCCCAGGGCTTGCTCCACACACCAGCGTATTGCGATGCAAAGGCATGGGGCAATCGCCGCGTGAGTGCAAAAGTCAGCGCCAAGGCATGGTGTGCAATCGCATCGGAATTGAGTGTGTTGCGCGTCAAAATAATCCCCCTCGCCCTGATTTGATCGAAAGGTAGCTGGTCATGTCCCGCTGCCGTCGTTTGTATCCAGCGCAGCTGAGGGGCATGCGGCAGCATCTGACTCAGGTAGCGATGGCCAAGTAAAACCTCAACGGTAGGTGCCAGCTCAAGCGCGTGCTGCTCCGACTCGGCAACCAAAACACGTCCTTGGCCTACAAGCGCTTCCAGCCGCTCAATATGCCCTGCGCTTGGTGTGTAGTTGCTGTAGGTTAGGTTGAGTACTGGGGCGTTTATCTGCATTGAAGGTTTCCTAATTTCATTGCGCCTAGCCCAAATCACGAGGAACAAATTTACCATGTCCTGTTAAACTGCCCACGCCGTGAGGCTTTTTTGTTTTTGTTTCGAGATTTTTGATGGAAAACCTGCATTCTGCGGCCGAGGCCGAAACCCCACTCAGCCCTTTGGATCACGTGTCGAGTGCCGATACGGCGATTGAGTCCCATGAAATTGATATTCATGCTGAGGCCGTAGTTGCCGAAGGCGCAGACCAAGAGGAGGGCGCGGCAATAGCCAAGGTTAAAACCCTGCATCCGCGTGCGGTGTTGAACATTCTGGCGGATCGTTATCCGGCGGCTTTTCATGCCGATGGTCGTCTGGTGAAGCCCTTGGCGGTGGGTGTTTTGCAGGAGTTGCGTGCGTTGCGTGAGGGCGAGGAGCCTTTGCCTGTGACGGTGCAGGATTTGCGACGCGCCTTGCGCTATTACACCCAGGGCGCGGCCTACCACCGTGCCGTGGCGCGTGGCGATGCGCGCATCAATCTGCTCGGCGAGCCCGTTGCAGAAGTCACTGAGGAGCAAAAAGAGCACGCGGCGGCAAAGTTGGTCGAACTGGAGCCGAAACTGCCCAAGCGTCCTGAACGCCCGGAGCGCGCGCCACGTCCGGCACGGGTGGGTGATTCGGCTCCGGAAGCGGCAACCGCAGCTGAAGCTGCCGCTGGCACAGGTTCGGAAGAGCGCCCGCGTCGTCCACGCAATCCGATGGACAAGCGACCCGCAGGGCGTGCGCCGCGACGTGATGCCGGGCGTGATGCCGGGCGTGATGATCGCGCACCGCGCAATGAAAACCGCAGCCGTCCCCCGCGTGAAGAGCAGCGCGCTGCGCCTGCGCCTGTCGCTGCTGAGAGTAAAAATGAAGCCGCCACGGTTGTCCTGGATATGAACGATAAGCTCAATCTGTTGGTGGCCAAGTTCGGGCGTTAACCCTTTTACTATGCCAGCTTCGGCGCTGATTGCAGGTTACGGCGACATAGGTCAGCGCGTAGCGCAGCTTTGCCTGAGTGCGGGTTGCGAGGTGTCTGCCTTGGTACGCTCGCCGCGTGCGATGGGGCAGGTGGTGGCGGTAGCCGGTGATCTTGATGAGGCGACCAGTCTGCATGAACTCGCAGCCACGACGGCATCTGTGTTGTTCCATTTTGCACCGCCGCCATCTCAAGGTGAGGTCGACAGCCGTACCACTCACCTGCTGGCTGCGCTGGAGCACGCGCCGCCTGCCCGTCTGGTCTATATTTCCACCTCCGGCGTGTATGGCGATTGTGGCGGTGCATGGGTGGATGAAACCCGCCCTGTGAATCCGGGTAATGCGCGCTCGCGTCGTCGGGTGGATGCTGAACGGCAGTTGGGCGCGTTTGCTGCGCGTCACCTTATTCCTCTGGTTATTTTGCGCGTGCCGGGCATTTATGGCGCAGGTCGTTATCCTTTGGAACGCCTGCAGCGCGGCGATCCGGTGGTGTGTCCCGATCAAGCGCCGTGGAGCAATCGCATTCACGCCGATGATCTGGCCGCGATTGCCTGGCGTGTCGCACAGCCCGATGCACCGCCCGGCATCTACAATGCCAGCGACGATGCGCCTTCCAGCATGACGGCTTATGTCTACCAGCTTGCCGCTGCGTTCGGACTGCCGCGCCCGCCCTGTGTCAGTCTGGACGAGGCGCGGCGCAGTTTTACGCCGGGCGTGCTGGAGTATTTGAATGAATCGCGCCGCCTGGATAACCGGCGCATGAAAGAGGCGCTTGGGGTTCGCTTGCGCTATCCGACGCTGGCGCAGAGCTTGGCAAGTGTTCGGGGCGAGGGCGGGGTTTATTAAATGAGCTGAGTGCCATCTCGCTCAAATCTCAGCAAACTCGACCCGCACATCCTTGCCCAACAGCCGCGACATCACGGTGCTGACCTGATGGGGGGATAGCGCGGTGGTGAAAAGTGTTTCGCGGGCTTGCCTTGGCGGTGCGCCAAGCGGGAGGGTGGTGCAGATCCGACGTGCCACCTGACGGGCGACAGCTTCAGAGGAGTCGAGCACCAGCACATTCCCGCCCGCAACCTGCTGAATCGCGGCGCGCAGGTAGACGTAGTGCGTGCAGCCCAGCACCAGGGTGTCGGCACCGGATTGCAGCAGGGGGGCAAGGTGCTGCGCTACCAGATCAAGGGTGGCCGGGCTGTCGATGTCGCCAAGTTCGACGCGTTCAACAAATCCGGGGCAGGGTTGGAGCATGACCCGCGCATCAGCGGCGTAATCGCGGCACAGGCGCGCGACGGAGGGGCTTTCAACCGTGCGGCGGGTGGCCAGCACGCCGACGGTGCCGCTTTGGCTGTGCGCTACGGCGGGTTTGATGGCGGGTTCAAGGGCAATAATCGGGATACTAAAGCGTTGGCGCAGGATGTCCACGGCGATCACGGTGGCAGTGTTGCATGCGACCACGACGGCCTTCGCACCATGCGAGATCAGGAATTCAGTCAGGGCAATGGCGCGCGCGATGATGAATTCGCTGCTGCGCTCGCCGTAAGGCGCATTATGCGAGTCGGCGATGTAGAGCAGGTCTTCGTCAGGCAGCGCGTGGCGAATCGCCTGGTACACCGACAATCCGCCCACGCCTGAGTCGAAAATGCCGATGGGTTGGTGCTTGGGTTGGGATGAGTGCATTAAAAATCCGGCTACTGATTCGCGCAGGCCGCGCATTATATCCATGCTTGAGCTTAGAGCATGTTCTTAGCCGAGTGTGTCGCGCGCATCCTGCGTGATGCTCTTGCGTTGCCTGCCTTCCAATTGCGCGGTCATGCGGGCGATGGTCAGTAGTTCGTCCAGCGGGCGCATTAGCTTGGGCGTGTCGAAAAGCCTCAGACCGCGTAGTGCGGCATGGCGTCGCAGCAGCTCAAGATAACCTGCGCCGGGGAGATGGTGGGCAAGGCGCTGTTTCGCTGCGTCCAGCCAGTCCCATGCGCCTTGGCGTCGTTGTGCCAGCATGACCTGTCCGGTGATGAGTTCGACGGCGGCGCGGTGCAGCTCGTCATCCGCTTCGTGGAAGAGCACGTCGCGCTGCATTTCGGCGGGGAGGCCAAGCATCAGGCGCAGGCGCAGCGCTTCGAGGCGCTCAGACCATGCCGTGGCGGTGCGCAGTTGGGCGAGGCGGGCTTGCGCGGCGTGTTCCGGCAGCGGGTCGGCGTGCCAGGCGGCAAGATCAATCACGCGTGCATGCTCTCGCAGATGGGCGAGTCATCCGGGTGCTCGACGGCATCGGCAATTTTGGCGACGAATTGACCGAGCTCGTCCGGAGTGAGCACGCTCAAAATCCGCCGCATCATGTTCGGATCGACGCGAGCGAGGGATTGGCTGCCATCGCTCAGGTGTACCACAATGCCGACGGCGGACAGGCGCACGTCGTCCATGCTGTCGGCCCAATCCTGGCTATCGGCATCGAGTTTTTGCGCCAGGGCTTCGAGTTCGGTTTCGATGGCGGGGGTCAGGCCGTGTTCGCTGACGCGCACAATCATGGCGCCCGTGCCGATGGCATCGTCATGAAAGCTGGCGTTCAGGCCGTGTGCGTGTGCAGTGGCGATGAATTCTTCATGTGCACCGGGCTGGAGGAAAGCAAATTCGATAAAGGGTTGGCTCACAGTGTGGTCAATAAAAGACATGGGTGGATTCCTCGCGGCTCGTTACAATCCGTACATCGTGAATCAGGAGACGCTTATGTTCAACCAGACCTTTTCGATGACGCGTATGCGGCGGATGCGCCGGGATGATTTCAGCCGCCGCCTGATGCGTGAAAACGTGTTGACGACGAATGATCTGATCCTGCCGGTGTTTGTGCTGGAGGGCAGCGGGCGCACCGAGGCGATTGCCTCCATGCCGGGCGTCGAACGGCAATCCATCGACGTGCTGTTGCGCACGGCTGAGCGCGCCGTGGCACTAGGCATTCCCATGCTGGCGGTGTTTCCGGTCACGCCGCTTGCGAAGAAATCATTGGATGCGGCAGAAGCGTGGAATGCGGACGGCTTGGCGCAGCGCACGGTGCGTGAGCTTAAAGCACACTTTCCCGAGCTTGGCGTGATGACCGATGTGGCGCTGGATCCGTTCACCACCCATGGGCAGGACGGGCTGATCGACGACACGGGCTACGTGATGAACGACGAGACGGTCGAGGCGCTGGTCAAGCAGGCGCTGTCCCATGCCGAGGCGGGCGCGGATGTGGTCGCGCCGTCGGACATGATGGACGGGCGCATTGGGCTGATCCGTGAGGCGCTGGAGTCGAACGGCCATATTCACACGCGCATCATGGCCTATGCCGCCAAGTATGCCTCCAGTTTCTACGGCCCGTTCCGCGATGCGGTGGGTTCGGCGGGGAATCTGGGCAAGGGCAACAAGCACACCTATCAAATGGACCCGGCCAACAGCAATGAAGCCCTGCGCGAAGTGGCGCTGGATTTGCAGGAGGGCGCGGATATGGTGAT
Organism: Halothiobacillus sp.; assembly: GCA_020061705.1. Classification (GTDB taxonomy): domain Bacteria; phylum Pseudomonadota; class Gammaproteobacteria; order Halothiobacillales; family Halothiobacillaceae; genus Thiofaba. Next base: position 47,379 of record JAGUXT010000027.1, read on the forward strand.
GGTCAAGCCGGGACTGCCCTATCTGGACATCGTGCGCCGCATCAAGGACGAGTTCGGCGCGCCGACCTATGTGTATCAGGTGTCCGGTGAATACGCCATGCTCAAGGCCGCCAGCCAGAACGGCTGGCTGGACTGGGAAGCCTGCATGTTGGAGAGCCTGGTCGGCATGAAACGCGCCGGTGCGGATGGAGTGTTGACCTATGCAGCGCTGGAGGTGGCGGGGTGGTTGCGGCGCTGAATTGGTCATTAACTATTAATTTAAATTAACTTAATAAGTCGTTGACATGAGTGTGGGTATGTGCGCATGATCTGCTTAAGGTATTAGTTTGTATTCATTCAATAGTTGGCAGTAGTTGTCAGGCGGCGCATTGTGAAATTACCTCTCTCCCCCCCCAACTTGGTCGAGCTTCTCACCAGTACGCCGCCTTACGAGCTGGTGCATGCCATGACCCAGCAGGAGGGTGGCCTCGTGCATGGAGATTACATGCACTGGGATGAGTTGCGTCATCGCCCGACACCTGAAGGCGTGCAGCATGAAACGTGGTGGCTTGCGGTGCGCATGGCGCGCCAGGGCTTGCTCAAGCCGTTGCCCTTGCTCGATAAGTACAACCAGCCGATGTACGTCGCCATGCCCGAGCCGGTGCTGCGCGATTTGCATCATATCGGCCAAGATGCCGCTGGGCGGGTGAGCCTGCCCGGCAATGTGGTCAATCCGGCGGATCGGGATGATTTCATTTTCAACTCCCTGATCGAGGAGGCGGTGACCTCCAGCCAGTTGGAGGGTGCATCCACTACGCGCCTGATTGCCGAGGAAATGCTGCGCGCAGGGCGAGCGCCCAGAGATCACAGTGAGCGCATGATCTTTAATAACTATCAGGCCATGGACTGGATTCGCTCCATCAAGGATCGTCCATTAACCCCGGAGCTGGTGCTGGAGCTGCACCAGCGCGTGACGCACGGCACGCTGGATGAGCCTGCCGATGCCGGCCGATTGCGTCAGCGTGATGATGTGCGGGTGGTGGATAACCGCGATGGCACGGTGCTGCATGAGCCACCATTGGCAGCGTCCCTGGCCGAGCGGCTTGAGCGTTTGTGTGCCTTTGCCAACGGCGGTGAAGGCGGGCAAGCGGGGGAAAATCAGCCTTTTGTGCATCCGGTGGTGCGCTCAATTCTGCTGCATTTCATGATTGCCTACGATCACCCGTTTACAGATGGCAATGGGCGTACCGCGCGCGCGCTGTTCTATTGGAGCATGGCGCGGCAAGGTTATTGGTTAATGGAATACCTCTCGATTTCACGCATCATCAAACAGGCGCCCAAACAGTACTCACTTGCGTATTTGCATGTGGAAACCGATGACAATGACACGACTTATTTTTTGATTCACCAGCTCAGGGTGATTCGTCAGGCGATTGCCGCGTTGCACGACTATTTGGCGCGCAAGGGGGCCGAGCAGCGCGGTACGGCGCGATTATTGCAGACCTCGCCGACCTTGCGTGGCAAGCTCAATCAGCGCCAAATCACGCTACTGACCCATGCTCTGAAGCAACCGGGATTCGATTATGTGATTGAGGCACACCAGCGCTCGCAAGGCGTGTCCTATGCCACCGCGCGTTCCGACTTGCTGGGTTTGGCGGAGCTCGGACTGTTGGAGCAAACCAAGCGCGGGCGTGCCTTTGTGTTTATCGCGCCGGATGATTTGCGTCAGCGCATCGAAAGCGCCCATACGGTCAAGGTTTAGAGTCATGGACTGCACCTATTTTCAGGCCGGGCTTTGCCGTTCGTGTACGTGGATCGAGAGGTCTTACGCACAGCAGATTGCGGACAAGCAGTCTGCCTGCTGCGCTGCGCTGCCGTCGATCGCGGCGGACTTGTGGGAAGCACCTGTACCGAGTGCCGAGGCCGGTTTTCGCAATAAGGCGAAAATGGTGGTTGGCGGTTCGGCGGCGCAGCCGGTGTTGGGGATTACGGATGCGCAAGGGCAGGCGGTGGATTTAACGGCCTGTCCTTTATATCCGCAGGCCTTGCAGGCGGCTTTTTCGCCTATTGGTGAGTTTATTTCGCGGGCAGGGCTGGAGCCTTACGACGTGGCAGTCCGGCGCGGTGAGCTCAAGTTTGTGCTGCTTACCCATGCGGAGCATAGCGGTGAGCTTGGCGTGCGTTTTGTTCTGCGCTCGCGGCAGTCCTTGGCGGCGTTGCAGACGCATTTGCCGGTATTGTATGCAGCGCTGCCCGGATTGGCGGTGGTGTCGGTCAATCTGCAGCCGGTGCATCAGGCTATTCTGGAGGGGGATGAGGAGATTATCCTCAGCCCGCGCGCCAGCCTGACAATGCAGCTCAACGGCATGAACCTGCATCTGCGTCCACGCAGCTTCTTCCAGACCAATACACAGGTGGCGGCGGCGCTGTATCGCACGGCGCAGGCATGGGTGGCGGAGCTTGCGCCGCAGAATGATTATTTTGATGCTTGGGATTTGTTTTGTGGCGTAGGTGGTTTTGCCCTGCATCTTGCGTCGGTGGTGCGCGGGCAGGTGACAGGCATTGAAGTCAGTGCGGAGGCGATTGCCTCGGCGCAGCAGTCAGCGGCGGAACTGGGTCTGGATAATGTGCGTTTTCAGGCACTGGCGGCGGACGCTTTTGCCTTGGGTGGGGGTGTTGTTCCTGCCAAGACACCAGCCATCGTGGTGGTTAATCCGCCGCGTCGGGGGCAGGGTGCGGATTTGTGTCGCTGGTTGGATGCTTCAAGCGTGCGCTGGGTGCTGTATTCAAGCTGCAACCCGCAGAGTTTGGCGCAGGATCTGGCGCGGATGCCGAGCTTCGCGCCACAGCGAGCGCAGTTGTTTGATATGTTTCCGCATACATCACACGGCGAAGTGTTGGTGCTGCTGGAGCGCAAACTGTAATTGTTGGCTATAGTCCTTCGGAACATTTTCACAAAAGGGGCGAGTGATGAATTTTAGAACCGTGGATGCCGGGCGTGGCGTGGGTTGGGTAGGCGATGGCTGGAATCTGGTCAAGGGGCAGTTCGGTGCGTGGATTTTGCTGGTGATTGTGTATTTGGTGATTGAAATTGTGTTGCAGATCATCCCGTTTGTGGGCGGCATCGTGGCGGCGCTGATTTCTCCGGGCTTGGTGGCAGGGATGTTTTTGGCCGCGCGCTACTCGGATGAAAGTAAGACTGTGGATTTGAATTTGCTGTTCCAGCCGTTGATGGAGCAGCGCACGCGTGGGCCATTGTTGACGTTGGGGGCGATGGCGATTGTGTTCAGCATACTGATTGCCTTGGTGCTGATGGCGATGCTCGGCGGCGCAGTGGGACTGTCAGAGGACGCGAGCAGCGCCGATGCTGAAGCGATGTTGATGTCCGGCATGATGGGTATAGGGTTTGGCGGTATGGTGCTGATGTTGCTGCTCGTGGCCGTGTACAGCATGGCGATGTGGTTTGCCGCACCGCTGGTGCTATTTGCTGGTGTTGCGCCGATCGAGGCCATGAAGATCAGCTTCAAGGCAGTGCTGGCGAACTGGTTGCCGGCCTTGGTGTTTGGTCTGCTGGTGATTGTGCTGGGCGTTGTGGCCTCCATTCCGTTGCTGTTGGGCTGGTTGTTGCTGATGCCGGTGTTGTTTGCGGCCATGTACGTCAGCTACAAGGAGGTGTTTGATGTGCCTGCAGAAGACAGTGTGGTGATGGAGCAGCCGGGTATGGCTTCTTCGGTGATGAAGATGTAAGTCCGCATTTGCGGAATGAAAAAGGGCTGATATTTCAGCCCTTTTTTATTGACTCGTTTACTTACTCGGCAGCCTTGCCTTTCGCTGGCTTGCGCTGAAACAAATCTGCGCCGCGACTAATCAGACGGTCAAGAAAGAGGATGCCGTCGAGGTGATCGATTTCGTGCTGCGCGATGCGCGCTTCGTAGCCTTCCATTTCAAAGCTCACGGCTTGGCCATCCAGATCGTAGGCGCGAAGCTGGATTTTTTCGGCGCGCACTACATTACCGGTGTAGTCAGGCACGGACAGGCAGCCTTCACGACCCATGGCGAACCCTTCCCAGGCAGTGATTTCCGGGTTCACCAGAATCAGCTTGCCGTGATTGGGTACCGGGTGGCGCGCACGGGTGGCATCGACGATGCAAATGCGTTGCATAAAACCGACTTGCGGGGCGGCAATGCCGACGGCGCCGGGGCCATTAGCACAGGTGTCGAGCAGGTCACGGACGAAGTCGCGCAACTCGGCGTTAAAACTTTCGACCGGATCGCAGACGGTTTTCAGGCGGTTGTCGGGGTAGAGAACAATGTCGCGCAAGGCCATTTCAGCCTCGCATCAATTCAATGGGCGAAAGGGTGACGCGGATGTCGCTCGACAGATTGGCAAGTGCCTGTTCCAGCGGCGGCAAGCCTTGTTGCGCCACGCCTTCGATGTTCATGATGTAGATAGGTTTGTCTTCGCTGCCGGCCACGTCGGAGCGCAGGTCGGTGATGCTTAAACCAGCCCTGGCGAGTGCGTCGGTGACTTCGGCCACGATGCCGGCTCGGTCAGCGCCATAGACGGTGATAAGTACGTCGGGGTCAATGCGGCGGTGCAGACCCGCGTTGAGTTCATCCACATGCACGCGCAGTTTGAATTCGTTGCGTACCGACTCGAGCAGGCCCTTGAGGTGTACACCGTCACCCTCAATGCCGACCATGAGCATGATGGTAAACAGGCCGCCCAAGCGCATCATTGAGGCTTCACCCAGTTCGGCGCCTGCGCCAAGTAAAACACGCGAGACGGCGGCGACGATGCCGGGGCGATCCGGGCCGACGAGGGTGAGAAGTTTCCAGTGGGGTGTGTTCATGTGGGGTTTCCGAAAGTAAGGCGCACGATATTACAGAAATGGGTTTCAGCTTGATGAATCTGGGGAGCGAATTCCATTTTAGCCACAGAGTACACAGAGTTTACGGAGGTGAAAACAGTGTGTTAAGAAGGTTTGAGCATGCCTGCGACGAATTTTTCGCATCCATGTCCGCACCGATGGAAAGCAAAAGCATACGTAGGTTCTCCCCTGCGCCCTTTGTGGCAAGTCTTGCTTTTTGGCTGGGTATTTTTCAACATCCTGTTAGCTCCTCCAGATCAGGCTCGCCATGCGCCCGGTTGGCGTTTCACGGCGGTAGGAGTAGAAACGCGAGTCGCTGAAGCTGCATAAATCGCCGCCATGGATGCTTTGGATGCCCGCTGCATGACAACGCAGGCGAGCAAGCTGATACAGGTCGGCTTGCCAATGTCGCGTGCTCAGGCTTGGGCGTGAGCTTGGGACGAATGCGCTGCAGGCGGTGGGGTCGTGCTGGATAAAGGCGTGACGCACCTCTTCGCCAACTTCAAATGCAGCTTGGCTTATGGCGGGGCCGAACCAGGCAAGGATTTCGCTTGGCGGGCTGCGGAAATGACTGAGCGTCGCTTCGAGTACGCCACCAAGCAAACCGCGCCAGCCCGCGTGGGAGGCGGCAATTTCCTGACCATCACGCGAGGCGAACAACACGGGCAGGCAGTCGGCGGTGAGTACGGCGAGCGCAAGGCCGGGCTGATCAGTGTAGGCTGCATCGGCACGCGGTGGCTGCGTAATGGCGCTGCCATGAAGTGCGACATAAACGTCACTGCCATGCACCTGTTCCAGCCACATTGGTTCGCCAGGCAGGGCCAGTTGTTCACGCAGCAGGCGGCGATTGGTTTGTACATGTACCAGATCATCGCCCACATGGGTGGCAAGATTGAGTGTTGCATACGGCGCGAGGCTTATGCCGCCGCTGCGCGTGGTTTGTGCAGCGTGAACCTGTGGCGGTAGTGGCCATGCGGGGCGCAGGAGAGTCATGCACGCAACTCGCTCAACAGGCGTAGGACCAGACGCTGGCACTGTGCCGTGTAGCCCTCGCCAAACAGATTGAAATGATTGAGGACGTGGTAGAGGTTGTAGAGTTGGCGGCGCACGCCATAGCCGGGGTCGAGCGGCCAGGCGGCGTCGTAGGCATGACGGAAGCGCGGCGGGAAGCCACCGAACAGCTCGGTCATGGCGATATCGACTTCGCGATCGCCGTAATACACCGCCGGGTCGAAAATCACCGGTTCGGGGTGTCCTCCATTCCCTTGCTCGACATAGCCGTAATTGCCCCCCCATAAGTCGCCGTGCAGCAGGCTGGGGCGCGGTTGGTAGTCGGTGAAAAAACTGGGGAGCGCGGCAGTTAATTGCTCGGCAAGCTCCAGAGTGCTGGGCGCCAGGCCATTCTGCCGCGCACGTTCAAGTTGCGGTTGCAGGCGGCATGATGCCCAGAAACTCACCCAATCAGTGTGCTGCGTGTTCTCTTGAGGGGTCGTACCGATGAAGTTGTCGCTCTCCAGCCCAAAAAGCTCGCTGCTGTGTTGATGCAAGGCGACGAGTTGCTCGGCAAAACGCTCCGGCGCATCGCTGTCCACGATGGGGAGATATTCAAGCACGATAAAAGCTTGCGCATGAGTGGGCGAGCCCGCCGTACCACACAACAAAGGCTCGGGCACGCGTAGGGTTTGCGTTGCCGCCAGCCGATGCAGGCCAGCGGCCTCGGCCTCAAACATGGGTAAACGCTCGGCGCGGTTGATCTTGATGAAAAACATGCGCGCACCATCTTCGAGCACCACGCTTTCACTAATACATCCACCCCCGCGCGTGTGCGGGTGTCGCGCGCGAAAAGGCTCGCCACTCGCCAGACTAATCTGCTTGGCGATCTCCTCGTAAAGCGGATTAATGGCGGCGACTGCGCTCATTTTGATTCGGCCTTATTCGGGCAGGGCAAGCTGGCCATTTGCGCTTCAATCCACGCTTCGACTTCCGCATTGACCTCGCTGGCCTTGCGTCCCTGGGTTTCGATGATCGGACCAATGCGCAGGGTAATGGTCATGGGGGTTTTGACAAAGGCACCGCGCGGCCAGGCACAACCGGCGTTGTGGGCAATAGGTAAAACGCGCGCACCATTTTGTGTAGCCAGAAGCGCGCCGCCGGGTTTGTACTTGCCGCGCTCGCCTACCGCCATGCGCGTGCCTTCGGGGAAAATAATCACCCAGCGGCCTTGCTTGAGGCGTTCTGAGCCTTGTTCAAGCAGTTGGCGCAGCGCGTCCCGTCCGGCGCTACGGTCGATGGCAATCGGCTGGTTGATGGCCAGCCCCCAGCCGAAAATCGGCAGGCGCATCAGTTCGCGCTTGAGTACAAAGGCCGGGCCATCAAACAGCACGGGGAAGATAAAGGTCTCCCAAGTGGATTGATGTTTGGCCAGCACCACGCCACCGAGACCATCGTGCGGAATCTCGCCTTCGATCTTCCATCGTATGCCGCAGGTGATGCGCAGCCAGTGCACCGCCATCCAGTTCCACGGGCGCATCAGACGGTAACGCAGTGGTGCGGGAGTCAGAGCGGCAATGGCGATTATTGGCAGGTAGGCAATCAGTATCAGCCATAGACCCAGATTAAAAAGCGCAGCGCGCAGAAAGCCAAAAGCAGTGTTCAAGTGGATGTAACCTGAGGGGCGAAACGTCGATGTGATGAGAATGGCATTGGTGGACGGGTTTGGGCAAGGGGTGCGTGAGTTAAATTTGGACTTACGCAAAACCGCCCCAGCGGCGTTCAAGCACCTCGCCGTACCAAGTGTGCTGTCTTCGGCACGTTGCCTTGCTGGGACACTTTTGCGTAAGCCCTATAAATAAAAAGCCCCGCCTTCTGATAGGGCGGGGCTTTCGGTCGCGTGAACTCACGGTGAGGTGAGTATCAAAGTGTTACGCACGGCTGCGGTATTCACCTGTGCGCGTGTCGATGGAGATGTTTTCGCCAATTTCGATGAAGGAGGCGATCTGGATTTCGTGGCCGTTGGCCAGTTTGCCGACTTTCATCACTTTGCCGGAGGTGTCGCCACGGTTGGCGGGCTCGGTGTAAACGATTTCGCGCACGATGGTGTTGGGCAATTCGGCGGAGATGGCTTTGCCGTCGTAGAAGGTCACTTCGACCTTGTCGTCCATGCCGTCAACCATGAAGTTGATGACGTCGCCGAGGTTGTCCTTTTCAACTTCGTAGGAGTTGTATTCTTCGTCCATGAACACATAAAGGGGGTCGGCGAAGTAGCTGTAGGTGCATTCTTTTTTGTCGAGAATGACTTGTTCAAACTTGTCGTCGGCCTTGTACACGGTTTCGGTACTGCTGCCGCTGAGCAGGTTTTTGAGCTTCATTTTGACAATGGCGGAGTTGCGGCCGGATTTGCTGAAGTCAGCCTTGAGGATGACCCAGGGGCTGCCGTCGATCAGCATAACGTTGCCGGCGCGGAATTCTTGTGCGGTTTTCATGGGGAAAAATCCAAGTTTTTTGGTTGATTAAAGTTAACGGGCGGCATTTTAGCCTGTGGAGGCTGAAAAGGCGACGATGTTAAGGAGGTTTTGGCTTAAATCAGGCACTTGGGCAAGTGCGGCGCTGCGTGTGTCGTACCATGCGTGTTGTTGGTGCAGATTATTCAGAAACGTGTAGGCATCGGTTGCATTTTGCAAGATGCCATTCCAATGCTGCATCCATGCGCAAAGTTGCATCAGGTGATCGGCTGGGCTGTGTTCGGTGTAGACATCAAGAAAAGCCTTGAGTTTGCTGTGATGCGCTTGGTCGTTGGTGGGGTAAATCTGCCAGATAAAGGGTTTTCCGGCCCAGATGGCGCGGGTGAGCGATTCTTCGCCGCGCACGAAGTTGATGTCGCACAGCCAGAGCAGATGGTCGTATTCGGCCTGCGGCAGGAAGGGCAGGATGTGCAGGCTTAGGCTGCCTTGCTGATAACAGTCGCCCGCTGCCAGTGCGGGGTTATGCAGATGTTCACGCAGGCTGTTGAGCAGGCGGCTGGCGGGGAGGTAGACGGTGACGGATTGGGGGGCTTGGCTCAGGCTGGTCAGGAGTGCGCCAAGCTTGGGGTTTTCGTAGGCGAAGAGCGAGATTTTGAGGTCGTCTTTCTGCGGCAGGGGAATATGCCAGGCCGCGCACCACGCCTTTTGTTGCGCGGGGCTGGAGAGGAAGTTGTCGCGTTGCCTGAGCAGGTTTTTCTCGCGCAACAGGCCGCCGCTGTGCGGCAAAAGACTTGGGATGATGAAGTGTTTGCAAAGGCCGTTGGCAAGCAGGGAAGTTTGGCCATGGACATCACTCACCCAATCTTCGCAGCTCATGTATTCGAGATTGATCCACACGGGTTGCGCTGGTCGTCGCATGGCTCGCAAATAGCTTTCGGGCAGGGTGCAGCCGAAGGTTTCGATCACCACCTGCGCAGGGGGCATGTCGGGAAAGTCGCTCGTCCAGTGATGGACTTGAATGCCGTGCAGGGCTTGCTGCGCCATATTTTGCGCCGCTGGAACCAGTGGCCTGAGGGCATCGAGATCGTCCACAAACAGGCGCACCGACTGGCCGTGGTCATGGTGCAAAATCTGCGCTAGCCGCCAGCAGGTGCCGATGTCGCCAAGGTTGTCGATGACGGTGCAGAAGATGTCCCAGTGTCGGCTATTCATGCGGGTTGGAGAACGAGGCGCTGGACAAGCCATGCGGCCATGTCGTCGATCTCTTCCATACTGACGCTGTGCGCCATGGGGTAGCTGTGCTGCTGGATGTCGCGGTAGCCCAGTTCGGCCAGCGTGTCGCGGGTGTGGCTGGCGGCTTGAATGGGAATAAGATCGTCGTCGATGCCGTGGGCGATGAACACGGGCGTTTGGCAGGTGGCGGGACAGGGCGGGGGCAATGATGTTCGCGGTAGCCATGTGGAGAGGGCGAGCAGGCCGCCGAGGCGTTCCGGCTGATGCAGTGCGCAGTGCATGGCAATTACGCCGCCTTGGGAAAAACCGCCGAGGATAATGTGTTCGGGCAGAATGCCTGCGGCAAGCTCGGCGGCGATCAACTGGCTGACGCGCTGGCGACTTTGTTCGATGCCGTTGATGTCCATGCGGGAGTGGCTATCAAGACTGTAAAGATCGAACCATGCGGGCATGATGTAGCCGCCATTGACGCTCACCGGACGGGCGGGGGCATCGGGGCAGTGAATGCGGATTTGCGGGTGCGGGGAGGTGTTTCGCAGGCGGGCAGCCAAGGCTTGCGCGATGGGTTGCATGTCGTTGCCATCGGCACCGAGGCCGTGGAGCAGGATTAGACTTAAGGTCATATGGTATTTTGAGGAGAGGGTGTGAGCGATATTGTATTACGGCAAATTGGTCTGGTGCGCACGCCGTTTATGGAGAAATTCGGCATTCCGCGTCAGGGCGGGCTGGTGGACGAGATTCATGCGACGCTGGTGCTGGATGCGCCCTACAACCGTGAGGCGGCCTGGCGCGGGATCGAAGGTTTCAGTCATCTGTGGCTGCTCACATGGTTTCATGCCGACAAGGGTGCTGACGCGGCACTGACCGTGCGCCCGCCTCGTTTGGGCGGCAATGCGCGCCTGGGGGTGTTTGCCACGCGCGCGCCATATCGGCCCAATCCTGTGGGCTTGTCCCTGGTGCGCCTGGTGCAGGTGGAGCGGCTGGACAATGAGACTGTGTGCATCCATGTGGCGGGTGCGGACGTGCTGGATGGCACGCCCTTGCTGGATGTGAAACCGTACCTGCCCTATGTGGAGGCATTGCCTGAAGCGTGCGGCGGTTTTGCGCCAGACGATAGCGGCGGGCGTTTGCGGGTGGTTTGGACGGAGCAAGGGCGTGTGGCATGTGCTGCGTGGTCGGCGCGTTATCCTGATCTGGCGGTGCTGGTGGGTGCGCTTTTGGCGCGTGACCCGCGCCCAGCGTATCGCGGCGACAAAGATGGCGGGCGGGTGTACGGAATGCGCGTATACGATCTGGATGTGCGCTGGCGGGTGCGAGGAGATGCCGTCGAGGTGCTGGATGTGTTAGCTGCTTTGCGCCCGGAGTAATGGAACGCGCGCCTTATTTGCCCGGGGTCGAGCCGCTTTACTCAATACCAAGCGAAGGCTGGTTGAGCAGGTCATGAATCGCGCGGCGAAATATCGGGATGATGATGTCTTTGTCGATGCGCGGATTGCGGATAACGCGGAACTGCAAGCCCTCGAACATGGCCGCAATGACCTCGGCCATGCCAAGAATGGCTGTATCGCTGTCCTTATGCCCTGCCATGTGGCGCAAGCTGCGGATCGTTTCGGTCAGGCTTGCCAGGCAGCTTTGGTCGGCAGCTTGGACAAAGGCGGCCATACGCGGGTTGCGGGCGGCCTCGGACATGATTTCCATCTGAAGCCCGGCGGAATGCGGGTTGAGTTTGCCCTCAACGCCCTCGGCGGCACGCTCGATAAGGGCGCCCTTGATATCGCTGGCGGAGCGTAATTCGGTATTGAGCGTCAGCAGGCGCTCAATGTCCTGCTCCACGATCGCCTCGATGATCGCCTCCTTGTTTTCGAAGTAGTGGTAGATATGCCCCGCGCTCATGCCGGAGGCTTCCGAAATCCTGGCGATGCTTGCGCCGTGGAAACCGTAGGCGCGAAAACAGTCGCTCGCGGCAGCGAGAATTTGTGCCCGACGGGCATCGGAGCGTTGGGTGGCGTTCTTGGATTCTGCACTCATGGTGTTGAACTACTCATGGAAATTGTGTGGATTTTTTGGGCGGATGCGCTTTTGTGGCTTGCAGTATAAACGACGCCATGTAGAATGAGCGCTCAAACTAGAACGTTCATTCTATATCCTGTTCGGGCGATATTGCCGAACGCGCCTGCGACGAAGCGGCAGGCAAGGTTTTAGGTGGGCGGCACGGACAACCCTGCTGCGGACACATTCGCGGCCAACTTATTTTGAGGCCCGCCATGAGCACAACTTGCAACACACCGTTCAAGCCGAGCGGCATTCTTCTTCTCTCCATAGTTCTTGCGCTGTCGGCCTGCGGCGGCAAAGAAGGCGCGCCCCCCGCCCCTGCTGGGTCGCTACCCCCTCCCGTGGTCACGGTGATGACCGCCAAGCTGGAATCTGTTCCGCGCACGACCGAGCTGCCGGGGCGCATCGCCTCCTCCATGCTGGCCGAACTGCGCCCGCAAGTGACCGGCATTATCAAATCGCGTCAATTCGAGGAAGGCAGCGAGGTGAAGGCCGGTCAACTGCTCTACGAGATCGATCCGGCCAGCTATCGGGCGGCGTTCGAGGGTGCGAAGGCCGATCTGGCACGCGCTGAGTCCGGATTATACAGCGCCAGACTCAAGGCCTCCCGCCACGCGGAGCTGGTGAAGATCAATGCGGTCAGCCGGGATGCAAATGAGGATGCCCAAGCGGCGTTGAAACAGGCGCAAGCCGATGCCGCCGCCACGCAGGCCGCGCTGGACAAGGCGCGCATTGATCTTGACTACACGCGCCTGGTCGCGCCGATCGGTGGTCGCATTGGCCGCTCCAACGTCACACCCGGCGCGCTGGTGACGGCAAATCAGGCGGCATCACTGGCCATCGTGCAGCAACTTGATCCAATTTATGTCGATCTGGTGCAATCAAGCGCCGATCTTCTGGCCTTGAAGCGCGATTTCGATACCGGGCGCTTGCAGGGCGTGGACAAGAGCAGCGTGCCGGTGAAGCTGGTGCTGGAAGATGGCCGCGAGTATGCCCAGCCCGGCGTACTGGCCTTCTCCGAGGTCAGCGTGAATGAAGACACTGGCAGCGTGATTTTGCGCGCCCGCTTCCCCAATCCGCAGGCCGACCTGCTGCCCGGCATGTACGTGCGCGCACGCCTGGTGCAGGGCATCGACGACAAAGCTGCACTTGTGCCCCATGCCGCCCTGACACGCGACGCCAAGGGCACGGCTCTGCTGATGCTGGTGAACGCCGAAGGCAAGGTCGAGCCGCGCCCGGTCAAGGCGGCGCGTGCGCTCGGTGGCAACTGGGTGATTACCGAGGGGCTGGCAGGTGGCGAACAAGTGATCGTCGCTGGGCTGCAAAAGGCGCGCCCAGGCGCGAGCGTGCAGACCGAAACATCTGTGCCGCCGACCGATTCGACTCCGCAAGCGAATCCACAGGCGAAGTGAGGACAGATTCATGGCACAAATATTCATCGACCGCCCGGTTCTAGCCTGGGTCATCGCTATTCTCATCATGCTGGCGGGCGGGCTGTCGATCACGCAGATGCAGGTCTCGCAGTACCCGGCAATCGCCCCACCGACCATCGTCATTAACGCCAGCTATCCTGGCGCGTCGGCCAAAACCGTGGAAGACGCGGTGGTGCAGGTTGTTGAGCAGAAAATGAGCGGCCTGGACGGGCTGCAATACATGAGCTCGACCAGCGATTCCTACGGCAACGCGAGCATCACGCTGACCTTCAAAACCGGAACCGATCCCGACATTGCCCAGGTGCAGACGCAGAACAAGTTGCAGAACGCACTGCCTATGCTGCCGCAGGTCGTGCAGCAACAGGGAGTGAGCGTTGCCAAATCGGCGCGCAACTTCCTGATGATTATCGGCCTGGTCTCGCCGGACGGAAGCAAGAACAGCAAGGATCTGTCCGACTTCCTCGCCTCCAGCGTGCAGGATCCGCTCTCGCGAGTCGGCGGTGTCGGCGAGGTGCAGGTGTTCGGCGCGCAGTACGCCATGCGCGTGTGGATGGATCCGGCCAAGCTGTACCAGTTCAAGCTGACCCCTGCCGACCTCAAGGCAGCTATTCAAGCGCAAAATGCCGAAGTATCCGGCGGCCAGCTAGGCGGCACGCCCGCCCAGCCCGGCCAGGGGTTCGCCGCGACACTCACCGCACAAAGCCGCTTCACCTCACCTGCGCAGTTCGAAGCTATCCTGCTGCGCAGTGACGCGCAAGGCGGCGAGGTGCGGCTGGGCGATGTGGCACGGGTGGAAATCGGCTCGGAAAACTACGGCACGGTGGCGCGCTATAACGGCCAACAGGCCGCGGGCTTGGGCATCAAACTCGCGGCGGGGGCCAATGCGCTGCAAACCGCAGAGGCGGTGCACCAACGACTGAACGAGCTCAAACCGTTCTTCCCCGCGGGCGTAGTGGCCGTGGTGCCTTACGAAACCACGCCCTTCGTCAGGATTTCGATTGAGTCGGTCATCAAAACCCTGCTCGAAGCCATGCTGCTGGTGTTTGTGGTCATGTTTCTGTTTTTGCAGAACCTGCGCGCCACCCTGATTCCGACCCTCGCCATTCCGGTGGTGCTGCTCGGCACCTTCGGCATCATGGCCGCACTCGGATTTTCGATCAACACCCTGACCCTGTTCGGCCTCGTGCTGGCCATCGGTCTGCTGGTGGACGATGCCATCGTGGTGGTGGAAAACGTTGAGCGTCTGATGAGTGAAGAAGGTCTGTCGCCCAAGGAGGCCACGCGCAAATCCATGCGCCAGATCACGGGTGCGCTGGTGAGCATTGGCTTGGTGCTGTCAGCGGTATTCGTACCGATGGCCTTCTTCGGCGGCTCCGCCGGGGTGATCTACCAACAGTTCTCGGTCACTATCGTTTCGGCCATGGCGCTGTCGGTGCTGGTGGCAATCGTCTTCACCCCGGCACTGTGCGCGACCATTCTCAAGCCGATTGAAAAGGGACATGGCGCGGGCGAAGGCGGTTTGCTCGGCGGCTTCTTTGCAGGCTTCAACCGTCTGTTCGAGCGCGGCTCACGTGGTTACGAAGCGGCGGTGGGCGGCATTCTCAAGCGCAGCCTGCGTTTCCTCGCCATTTATGTGACCTTGGTGGTGGTGCTGGCCTTTTTGTTCATGCGTATGCCGACCTCGTTCCTGCCCGAAGAGGATCAGGGCTTCATGTTCAACCAGATCATGCTGCCTGCCGGTGCGTCGCAGGAGCGCACACTGGCCGTGCTGGAAAAAGTCGAACGGCATTTTCTTGAAAACGAGAAGGACAATGTGAAATCGATCTTCACTGTAGCGGGCTTCAGCTTCGCCGGTCGCGGCCAGCATATGGGCATCGGCTTTGTGAATCTGCACGACTGGAGCGAGCGCACCCACCCTGGGCAGGATGTGAAATCTATCGCTGGCCGCGCCATGGGCGCGTTCGCGCAGATTCGCGAAGCGATGGTGTTCGCCTTCGTGCCGCCGGCGGTGATTGAGCTGGGCACGGCAGGCGGCTTCAACCTGTACTTGCAGGATCGCGCCGGGATCGGGCACGAGGCACTGGTGGCTGCGCGCAACCAGTTCCTCGGCATGGCCGCGAAGGATCCGCGTCTGATCGGCGTGCGCCCGAACGGTCAGGATGATATGGCAGAGTTCCAGCTGGTGATCGACCATGCCAAGGCCGGAGCCTTGGGCGTGTCGGTAGCCGACATCAATGACACGCTTTCCACCGCCTGGGGTGGCGCGTATGTCAACGATTTCCTCGACCGTGGGCGCACTAAAAAGGTTTATGTACAGGCCGAAGCAGGCGCACGCATGACCCCGCAGGATCTGGACAAGTGGTATGTGCGCAACGCCAAGGGCGAGATGGTGCCGTTCTCGGCCTTCGCCAGCACAACATGGGGTTACGGCTCGCCGCGTCTGGAACGTTTCAACGGCGTGCCTGCCATGGAATTGATGGGACAGGCTGCCCCCGGCCTGTCATCGGGCGAGGCTATGGCGGCGGTTGAGGAGCTGATCTCCAAATTGCCGCCGGGCATCGGTTACGAATGGAGCGGCACGTCCTACGAGGAGCGCCAGAGTGGTTCGCAGGCGACGCTGCTGTACGCGCTGTCCGTGCTGATCGTGTTCCTCTGCCTGGCTGCGCTGTATGAAAGCTGGTCAGTGCCGTTCGCGGTGCTGCTGGTGGTGCCGCTCGGAGTGTTGGGCGCTCTGCTCGCCGCCAGCGGGCGCGGCCTGTCCAACGATGTCTACTTCCAGGTCGGGCTACTCGCCACCATCGGTCTGTCGGCCAAGAACGCCATCCTGATCGTGGAGTTCGCCAAGGCAGAAATGCAAGCCGGCAAGGAATTGGTGGCGGCCACACTGGCGGCGGTACGTATGCGTTTGCGCCCCATCATCATGACCTCGCTGGCCTTTGGTTTCGGCGTGTTGCCGCTGGCCATATCCACTGGCGCAGGTTCAGGCAGCCAGCACGCCATCGGTACCGGCGTGCTGGGCGGCACCATCGCCGGAACCCTGCTCGGCCTTATTTTCATCCCGCTGTTCTTCGTGGTGGTCATGCGGGTCTTCAAGCCTAAGCCAGTCGAGGCCATCGCTACGCTCGACATTCAGGAGGTAAAAACATGAAGCGCTTCAGTTTTCAAATCAGGGTTCTGGTCTTCGCGCTGGGTACAAGCCTTGTTGCCGGCTGCGCGAGCATGGCACCGGACTACCAGCGCCCCACTGCGCCGGTGCCGGCGGAGTTTCCGCAGGCCGGAGCCAAGGCTCCTGCCAACGCACCGCTGGCGGAGAATATCCCTTGGCGTGATTATTTTGCCGACCCGCGTCTGCGCGAGGTGATCGCTCAGGCGCTGGCTAATAATCGTGATCTGCGTGTGGCGACGCTGAATATCGAAAAGGCGCGGGCGCAGTACCTGATTCAGCGCGCCGATCTGTTTCCGAGTATCGGCGCAACGGGCAGTCAGTCGGCGCAGCGACTGCCTGGCGATTTGACCTCCAGCGGCGAGGCGGCGACCAGTCGCCAGTACAATGCCAACATTGGCTTTACCGCCTGGGAACTGGATTTCTTCGGACGCATCCGCAGCCTGAACGATGCGGCAATGCAGCAGTACTTGGCGACGGAAGAAGCGCAGCGCAGCGTGCAGATCAGCCTGATTGCCGAAGTGGCGCAGGCATGGCTGACTTATGCGGCGGATCGTGAACGCCTTGCGCTGGCCAATCGCACCTACGCGACGCGGGTCACCTCGCACGAGCTGATTCAACGCAGTTTTGCGGTCGGCGTGGTGTCCGAGCTGGATGTGCGCCAGTCGGAAAGTCTGGTGCAGTCAGCGCGTGCTGACAAAGCGCGCTATCAGACCGTGCTCGCCCTGGACGAAAACGCCCTGACCCTGCTTTTGGGCAGCAGCCTGCGTGCCGAATGGATGCCGGACAGCCTCACGACTTCGGTCAGTACGCTGGGCGCCTTGCCCGTGGGCGTGCCTTCCGAGGTGCTGGTGCGTCGCCCGGATATTCTGCAAGCCGAGTACGCCCTGCGCGCGGCGAACGCCAATATCGGTGCGGCGCGCGCGGCATTTTTCCCCAGCATCACCCTGACCGCCGGGGCGGGAACCGCGAGCGCCGCGCTGGATGGTCTGTTCGCCAGCGGCTCGGGCGCCTGGAGTTTCATGCCGCAGATTCGTGTGCCGATTTTCGAGGCCGGGCGCTTGCAGGCGAGTCTCGATGTGGCCGAGGTGCAGCGCGACATCGGTGTCGCCCAGTACGAAAAATCGATTCAGACCGCCTTCCGTGAGGTGGCTGATGTGCTGGCCGAGAAGGCGACACTGGACGAACGTCTGGATGCGCGGCGCAAGCTGGTGGCGGCGAATACGGATAGCGTCCGCCTGTCCGAGGTGCGCTACAACAGCGGCATGGACAGCTTTTTTGTCCTGCTAGATGCGCAGCGCACCCTGTTCAGTTCCGAGTTGCTGTTGATCGAAGTGCGCCTGCTTGAGGCGGTTAACCATGTAACGTTGTATAAGGTACTTGGGGGAGGGGGTTGAAACCTCATGCCGCTGATCTGAAACCGGGAGAAACGGGCAATGAACACACAGGGCAAGGCATGGCTGATGCGCGGCGGGGTGCTGCTTGCGCTCTGCGTTGTGGCCTGGATGAGCTGGACGGAGTACCACAAGGATAGCTGGGACAAGGGCTTGGCGAGCGGCAATGGTCGCATTGAGGCCGTGGAGATTGATATCGCCAGCAAGGCGGCCGGGCGGCTCAGGGATGTGCTGGTGCGCGAGGGCGATTTTGTTAGCGCAGGTCAGGTGGCGGCGCTAATGGATACCGAGGTGCTTGATGCCCAGTTACGCCAGGCTGAGGCGCAGTTGCAGCAGGCGCAGATCGGCGTAACGGTCGCGCGCAGCCAGTGGCAGCAGCGCCAGGCTGAAAAGACGGCGATGTTGGCCGTGCAGGCGCAGCGCGAGGCTGAGTTTGATATCGCTCGCAAGCGCCAGTCGCGCTCCTCGACTCTGGCCAAGACGGGCGCCAGTTCGCAGCAGGTGGCGGATGAAGATCGCGCGCAGGTGTTGGGGGCAAGCGCGGCGGTCAGCGCGGCCAAGGCGCAGGTGGCGGCTGCCGACGGAGCCATTGCCACGGCGGAAGCGCAGGTGGCGAGTGCTGC
>JAGUXT010000048.1 GCA_020061705.1 Halothiobacillus sp.
CCTGGTGCCGCACGGTTGCCATCACGATCACCGGCGCGCGCGCCATCTCGCTGCCCGCCACCACCAGCACGCGGCGGGCGCGGTGCATTGCCTCGACCACCGCCGCCACCCCGGTTTTGGCCGTTGGCAATCGGCTCAGGCTTGATGCTCGGGTCAACCTCAAAACCCGGTACGATTTCACGCGGCAAATCGCGCTTAATCAGGCGTTCGATGTCACGCAGCAATTTGAGCTCATCCACGCAAACCAGCGAGATGGCCTCGCCCGTAGAACCCGCACGACCGGTACGACCAATACGATGCACATAATCTTCCGGCACATTCGGCAATTCAAAGTTGACCACATGCGGAAGTTCGGCAATATCAATGCCGCGCGCGGCAATATCGGTCGCCACCAGCACCGCCAGGCTTCCGCTCTTGAACTCGGCCAATGCCTTGGTGCGCGCAGACTGACTCTTGTTGCCGTGAATCGCCATGGCCGGGATGCCGCCCTCGCTCAACTGCTCGGCCAGACGATTCGCGCCGTGCTTGGTGCGGGTGAATACCAGCACCTGATGCCAGTTGTTATCCTTCACCAGCTTGGCCAGCAGATGACGCTTTTTCTCGCGATCAACCGGATAAATTTTCTGCGCGATCGTCTCGGCAGTCTGATTACGACGTGCAACTTCAATCAGCGCCGGGTTATCCAGTAAGCGGTCAGCCAGCGCCTTGATTTCATCCGAAAAGGTAGCGGAAAACAGCAGGTTCTGGCGCTTTTTGGGCAGCAGGGCAAGAATGCGCTTGATGTCATGCACAAAGCCCATGTCGAGCATACGGTCGGCTTCATCCAGCACCAGAATCTCGACCTTGCTTAAATCGACGTTGCCTTGCTGGTGATGGTCGAGCAGACGCCCCGGCGTGGCGACCAGAATATCCACACCCTTGCGCAGACGGTCGGCCTGCGGGCCTGCGCCCACACCGCCGAACATCACCATCGACGAAAGCTTCAAAAAGCGCCCGTAGGTGCGCACGCTTTCTTCAACTTGCGCGGCGAGTTCGCGGGTGGGTGTCAGCACCAGCGCGCGCACTACGCCACGACCGAGCGCGGCGGGCTTGCTGGCTTCAAGGCGTTGCAGCATGGGCAGGGTGAAGCCGGCGGTTTTACCCGTGCCGGTTTGTGCGCCAGCCAGCAAATCGCCGCCGGACAATACCGCAGGAATGGCTTGGGTCTGGATCGGGGTAGGAACAGTGTAACCGGCTTCTTCAACGGCACGGACGAGCTCGGGTGCAAGACCCAGGGATGCAAAAGACATGAATATCAATCCTGAAAAAATATCGGCCTGTCGCCGATCTGTTTCAGAACCAAGGCGCCAGTCTAAGGCAGACAAAATGGGGAGGGATGGCTAATAACCTTGACCCAAAAGACACGCGCCGCAAGACTGTTGCGGCGTGAGGGAGCGGATTCTAACAGAATTGGCAGCATACAATTACACAATTGGACTTCGCTGTGGATAATTCCTAATAATCTGTCATCTACCTAACGTGAGCGCCATGAACTTATTTATTGAACAACCGCTGTATTTTGCCCTTGCCCTATTCCTTGCTCTGCTCTTTTTTAGCGAATTGGGCTTTCATTTAGGGCGGTATCACTATGCCAGAGAAGATGCCGATGCATCTTCACATGATGCTGGTGCCTTGACCGGTGTCGTGTATGCCCTGCTTGGCCTGATGATTGCGTTCACATTTTCGGCGGCTACCAACCGCTTTGATGAGCATCGTGACCTGATTCTCAAAGAAGCCAACTCCATCGGCACCTCGTATTTGCGGATCGACCTGTTGCCCGCCGAATTTCAGCCAGAACTGCGCCCTCTCTACCAAAGCTACACTCGAAATCGCATAGACACATACCAAAAAATCAGCACGGATATCAATCAAGCCTTAAAAATGAATGCCCAAGGACTGGCGATACAGCAAGAAATTTGGCAAAAAACGGTCATAGCCTCGTTGGCCAGCCGTAATCCCGCCACACAAACGGTAGTCATCAATGCACTGAACGATATGATCGACATCGCCAACGAGCGCCTTGCCGCGTTACGCAAGCGTCCTCCAAGAATCATTTTCATTATGCTCTTCGCCCTCTCGGCGATCGCCGCCGCGCTGGCAGGATACAAGCTCGCCGAAAAGCCCAAACTGCCAAGGGTTCAAGTGACCATTTTCGCCTTGGCACTCGCCGGAACCATGTACGTTGTCAGCGACTTGGGGCTTCCGCGCGTTGGTTTTTTCACCATTGAGGCAACCGACCTGCTACTGGAAGAAACCCTGAAAGGCATGCGTGGTAATTAGACCTGTCGGCCAGATAGAACGGGCACTCCATCACCGAATTAAATCGAAGGCGCCACTTCACGTTGGGCAACAGCTCCGGGTGTCATTTCCGGCAATTTATCCAACGCGTCGAACGCAGCGCGCACATGCGCCAGTGCCTTGTCGGACTGGCCTTCGCGTTCATCAAGCTGCGACAACAGGATGTGCGCCTCGGCATAAGCATGTTCATTGGCGGGAAGTTGCAGCACGGTGTCGGCATGGGCGCGCGCCTTGCCCCACATATCCTGTCGCCAGGCCATGTGTGCGGCGAACAGGCTTAAATCGGCATTTGCCGCGCCCTTGTTGCGCTCAATCAGCAGCTCGACCGCATCCAGCGCAGTGCGTGTCTGGGTCGGATTCATGCGCACCAGGGCAGCGGCAAGAACAGCACTCGGGCGCTCTTTCAGGGCGGTCAACAAAAGCTCGCTGGCTTGGTCGTGCTCGCCACAGGTGGCCAGCGCCACGGCTTTGGCTGCCACAAGGCGCTCGCGCCCGCGCAGGCTTTTGCGAATATCGCGCCAAAAAGCCTCAATCGCGGGCACACCCTGGGCGGCCAATTGCCCCAAACGTCCTTCGACAGCATCTTCCTCCAGAGCCAGAAGGGTGTCTTCCGGCAGAGCGCGCAGCTTGGTGAGCATAGGCAATTGCTGTAGCACACCATCCCAGTCACCCTGCTGGCGCTCGGCTTCGGTCAACAGACGCAGCAAGGCGGGATGGCGCGGGTCTTGCGCCGCCAGACGCTGCACAATCGGCAAGGCCAAATCGGCACGCTGTGCCTGCATGAACCATTGCGCCTGCATCAAACGCACACTGGCTGCATTTTGCGGGAAGCTTTTCTCGGCCTGCTTCAATGCATCCTCGGCTCGCGCACTCAAGCCCTGCTGATGCGCGGCAAAGGCAGATGCCATCAACCAAACCCAGCGCGTTTCCGGAGCAGCGGTGTGACGCTTGCACAGCTTTTCCGACGCATCCCAATCTGCGGCAACCCACTGGCGCAGTACATGTTCAAGATCATCCCACTCGCGAGCTTCGAGCTTGCGTTGGCGGCGCATACGCAGCATCACCGGCACGCGCACCAGCCAGTTCACCAGCCAAAGCACGGCTGCAAGTAGCACTACGGTGACCAGCGTCACACCGAGCAGCCCGGCCATGGTGGTTTCAATTTGCCAACTGCCCCAACCGAGGTGCGCCGTGCCTGCATCACGCATGATGAGCAAGGCAATCGCCCCCACGGCAAGGGCAAGCGCGATCAATACAAAAAGAATGCGACGCATGATTTATGGCTCCTTGGTCAGAGTGGGTTCGGCTGGCGCAACAACGCCAGAACTTGGGGCAGGTACGGGTTCAGGGGCAGCGACGGGCTGCCCCAAGGCGCGCAACGCTGCAAAGGCGGGGGCAAAATCCAGCGCCTGCGGGCGATAGCCCTGCTCCAGCGCCGCCGCAATATCACGTAGCCCTGCCAAGGCGTGTTGCACCTTGGGCGAAGTGCTATCCAGCGTTGTCACCTGCTGCGCTTGCGTCAGTGCCTGTGCGCTTAGCCGGGCAGCCTCGTCCACATGCCGGGTAAGCAAGGCCTCACGCGCTTTAAGCAGGGTTTGCGTGGCCTCAACCAAAGGCGAGGCGAGGTCAGCACTCGGCATACTTGAGGTGGGCTGCGCGGTGTTTTTAATCGTCATCCAGCCACTAAACCATGCCTTGGTTTGCGCCCACCAGCCCGTCTGATCGACCAGCGCTGCGCCGGGCACACCCGGGACTTCGCCCGCCTTCAGCGGCAAGTTGGGCATGATCTGTGCGAGATTGAACATTTTCAGCGCCAGTCCATCCCGATCCAGTGGCACACTCGAATCCAACGCCCCGGCGAGTCGCTGCACTGCATTACGGAACGCCAGCGACTCGCCGCCGATGGAAGCCGCCAAACGCTCGACTTCACGCAACATCTGGCGTGCGCCAATCGGATCATCCAGCGCGCCGATGCGCAACTGCGCCGCCGCAAGCAGGCGCTCAATTTCACTCAAGCGCCACTGGCTCGCATCCTGCCCCAGTTTTTGCTTCAGGTTATCCAGGTGTTGCCCATGCTCCTTGAGCGTGGTTTGCAGCCCGGCCACCGCAAGCTGCAAGGCTTGCTGCGTGCTTTGGGTCTCTTCCGCCAGACGGCCAAGCTCGCGCGCACTGGCGCGCTGGGCCAGTTGGGCGTTCAGGTTTTGATCGAGTTCCGCCACACGGGTTTGCAATGCAGTGAGCGACTGTTGTTGCTGTTGCCACATGCCAAAGCCCCAATAACCCGCGCCGCCCATCAGCAACACCAGCAGCAGCAAAAACCACATGACCCGCCAAACGCCGCGACCTGCTCTTTTGGGTTGCGGCGCAACAGCATCCGAGAGGTTTTCGGTCGAGGTTTCGAGCGGCAAATCGGATTCAGATGAGCGCGTCGTTTTGTCAGTCATAAGGAATCTCCTTCGGGTGAGGGCTTGTGAATCAATCCACTGCACAACCCAATCGCAACATTGGGCGGTTCTCGCTACCATGCCTTACGCAAAATTGTTCCAACAAGGCAAAGCGACGAAGACAGTACGTTTAGTACTAGTACGGCGAGGCGCTTTAACTCCGCTGGGGCGGTTTTGCGTAAGCCATGGCTACGATTTACTCACAAGCTCCGGCACAACGCAGCAGTGCTGCAAACACCGCAGCATCGTCAGGGCTTGCAGCCATGATGCCACGATTCAGGCCGCAGGTTTTGGCCTGCGCCGCAATTCGAGGATGCGCAAACACAAAATTTTGTGCACGTAGCCATGCCGCAGCGTCATTATCACGCGCTGCGCCCAACAAAACACGCAATGCTTCGGAAGATGTAAGCACAAAAACCAGCGCACCGTGCGCGCGCAGGGCGGCCATATCCGGCGGCAAGGCCACCCGGCGATACACGATGGCATGTTCAACTCTCGCGCCTCGCTCGCTCAAGACGGATGCCAACAGCTCACGCCCGCCCTCGCCGCGCACCAGCAGAATGCGTTGCCCGGCAAGCTGTTGCAGTTCAGGCAAGCTCAACACGGCCTCACTGTCCGCACCTTCGCGGGGGGCTAAAACATGGCTGAAACCGGCTTCATGCAGGACACGCGCCGTGCCTTGCCCGATGGCCACAAGCAGGGAAACGGGTGGCCAATCCGGCGCGGGCAGAGCAGCCAAAGCCATACGTACTGCATTCGGGCTGATAAAAGTCACCGCATCAGCGTGTGCCAGTTGCGCATGTAAAACATCGGCATGAACGGGATTTGACGGCGGGGCAATCGCAAGCAAAGGTAAGGCAAGTACCTCGCCACCTGCCGCCTGAATGCGTGACATGAGTGCATCAACCTGCCCGGCAGGGCGGGTCAGGACGATACGCAAACCGCTTAAATCAGCCGCCAATCCCCACCTCGGCCAGAATCCGATCCGCGCCCTGCGCCAGCAGGGCATCCGCAACCTGCACGCCCAGTGTCTTAGCTTCGTTGCGCGGCGCACGCGCTTCAGCACGCAGCATCTGCGTTCCATCGACTGAGCCCACCAAGCCGCGCAGCCAGAGCGCGTCGCCCTCCAGCACGGCAAAACCGCCTATCGGCACCTGGCAACCGCCGTTGAGACGTGCGTTCATGGCTCGCTCGGCCATCACGCGATCTTGGGTATCGACACAGTTCAGTGGCGCAATCAGCGCCTCAATCACGGCATCGCCCGCCCGGCATTCGATACCCACTGCACCCTGACCAATCGCCGGCAGGCTCATTTCTGCCGTCATGCTCATACGAATGCGTTCTGCAAAGCCCAAACGAATCAAGCCCGCCGAAGCCAGGATAATCGCGTCATACTGCCCTGCATCCAGCTTGGCCAGACGCGAGTTCACATTGCCGCGCAGCATCTCGATACGCAGATGCGGATAGCGCTGCAAGAGCTGCATCTGGCGACGCAGGCTGGACGTGCCCACCACTGCGCCCTCGGGCAAGTCGTCCGGGCTGGCGTAAGTATTGGAGACAAACGCATCCGTCGGGTCTTCGCGCTGCATAATCACCGGCAGGTGCAAGCCATCGGGAAAGGCCATCGGCACATCCTTCATCGAATGCACCGCAATGTCCGCCTCACCCGCCAACATGCCGACTTCCAACTCCTTGACAAACAAGCCCTTGCCGCCGATTTTGGACAGCGGACTATCCAAAAGCTGGTCGCCTTGGGTGGTGAGTTTGATGAATTCGATTTGCATGTCAGGGTGCAGGGCGCGCAGGCGGCGCGCCACTTCTTCGGCTTGCCACATGGCCAGCGGGCTTTTGCGCGTGGCAATGCGCAGGGTGGTTGGAGTAGTCATAATCAAGGGGCACATACGCTGGGAAATAGTTGCATCGTAAGACTCCGCAGCGCTTTCTGCCAAATACGTGCACAGAGCGTTGGTACGAATTCATGCGCACCTGACGGTGCAAAAAGTCTTCAGTTCGCCCATCAAAGCCATTTATGGACAAAGAAGTTACGCCATTTGTGCACTCAGCCCTGGCTTGGGAATGCGCATTTGACGTGCTAGTTTACTGGCCCGGACGCAGGCTCATCTTGGGCAAACGCAACGATACGAGCCATGAATGACATGATTAAAGCGGACACTCACTCGGCGCCAAGCAAGGGCTGGACGAAGGCAAACATCGTCGTTCTTGTCCTGTTGTTATTCGTGGGCGCGCTGTATGTGTTGAACACATGGTCACCGTCGTCCTACGGCATTGTTCTGAACCTCATTGGAGTTGAGGACTCCGGCCTGGCAAGGGGTGCGCCACGAGCGATCCGCTCGGACGAGTGGGCGGTTGTTACACCGCTCACTCAAGCCACCGTCAACAATCATTTCGAGCGCTACAACCAGACCTCCCTCTATCAAGAGGATTTGAGGATCAACTATGGCCTGCCCATCCATGACTGGGGCATCGTATTCAAACCCACGATGTGGCTCTATGGGTGGGTGAATCCGGCCTATGCCTATTCATTTCACTGGTTTGCCATCACAGCCTTGTTCATCGTGGGTTATGCATGGCTGCTCAGATGGTTCGGTGCGACTCCGGTACTGGCATTTTCACTTGCGATTGGTCTTTATTTCACCGGAATGGTGCAGTTTTGGTGGAGTGAAAAGGGGCCGATCTTCGCGCTTTTCCCGTGGGTGCTGTTGCCGTTTGCCACACGCTGGCCGATCTGGCTCAAGGCCATGGCCTTCTACTGGTTGGCTGTCGTCTGGTTGCTGACCAATTTTTATCCGCCGATGCAGGTGTCCCTGGCTTTTGTGGGTGCCGTGCTGCTGCTGGCGCGAGCGCCGGAATTGCTGCGCCCGGCGCGCCTCGGGCTGCTTGCGCTAGCTGCTGCGCTCGCAGCAGCAACCGTTGCGCTCTATCTGGGCGACTATTTACGCGAGACGGCGAGTACGCTCTATCCCGGAGCTCGCCGCTCCAGCGGCGGCCTTGACCTTCTGCTTGTGGCCTCGTGGATATTTCCCTCCCTTAACTTTGATCGCAACTTTGATGCCGCCTTTGCCAATATTTGCGAAGTGGGCACGGTGGGCATGTACTACGTCCTGTTGATCCTCGTCTTTCTCGATTACCGGAATTGGCGTGCTTTGCTAAATGATAAATGGAGCACATGGGTTCTGGGCGGCGCGGCGCTTCTGATGCTCGCCTGGGTCACGCTGCCCCTTCCCTGGTGGGCCGGCGCTCCCTTCCTGTGGCACTACGTGCCGCCGTCGCGCATGCAATTTGCTTCGGGCGTATTGCTGCTTTTCTTCCTTTTCTTTGTTGCTAGCAGACTGGGACTGCGCCTGACTTGGCTGCGCATGGCAATCAGCGTCGTGTCTTTAGTGCTTGGAGCCGCGGTTGGCGACGCCCTGTCCAAATCAACGGACTGGCATGACTGGCTTGCTTTGCCCATCCTTGTATTTGCATTCCTGTACGCAAGAAGATCTCCTCGCCAAGCTCATGGCGCATTTGCCATCGCTTCTTTGGTCATTGGTATTCTCATTTTCTTCAGGTTTAATCCAACGCAGTCGGCATGGCCGATTTTCAATCACTCGGAAACAGGTGTGACTCGGGCATTGGATGCCATGCAGGCCAGTAATCACGGCATTCTCGCGGCAAGCGGCTTTCCGGGTGCCAGTGCGAATGGGCTAGGCTATCGTTCACTGAGCCATGTAACCGCCGTTCCCAAGCTTGCCTTTTGGAAACAACACTTTCCACACATGCCGCAGGATGAGCTTGACGCTGTGTTTAACCGTTACGCTCACATCATTCCGACATTTGACCGTAATCCGAGGCTCTTGCAGCCTGATGCCATTGCCGTACCCGCCGCGGACTTTATTACCGAGCCGAATGTCCGTTACCTTAATGAGCCCTATGCGACAGCCGACAAGGGTGGAAACATTGATAGCGCTGAACTGGAAGGCAATTCGTTACTGCTGTCAGGCTGGGCGCCATGGTCAGGTGGCATGGAAGCTCAAGCCTTAGAGGTGTTTATGAACCCTGAACCTGCCGGTGCAGCCAGGCGACTGGTGGTTTTGCGCCCGGATGTCGCCAAGGCATTGGGGCGTGATGAGTTGATGATGAGTGGCTTCAAGCTAAGGATCCCTTTCCATGAAGAACTCTCACACAAGCCAGACATTTGCATTTATTTCCATACGACACAGGGCGAGCCTCCGGTGCTGCTGCAAAACCCGCCCGGCCTGCCCTACTGTCAATCCAGCGAGAGCATGAACCCATGATGATGAACCGAACCCCTCGTGTGGCCGTCCTGATCCCCTGTTACAACGAAGAGGTGGCGATTCGCAGCGTTGTGGCCGATTTCCGCGCCGCCTTGCCGCAGGCTGTCATCCACGTATTTGACAACAACTCCAACGATCTCACGGCGCAATATGCTGCCGAGGCAGGCGCAGTTGTGCATAAAGTCAAATTGCGCGGCAAGGGCAATGTGGTACGCCGCATGTTTGCCGATGTCGAGGCGGATGCCTACGTCATGGTGGATGGTGACGATACCTACCATGCCCAAAGCGCGCGCCAAATGGTTGACATGCTGTTTGCTGAAAACAGCGACATGGTGGTTGGGCGTCGCATCAGTGATGAACAGGAGGCCTACCGCGCGGGCCATCGTTTTGGCAATCGTATGTTGACCGAGTTTGTGGCTCGTCTGTTCGGTCGCGAGTTCACCGACATCCTCTCTGGGTTCCGCGTATTCTCGCGGCGCTTTGCCAAGTCATTCCCCGCACTGGCCAGCGGTTTTGAAATCGAGACCGAGCTCACTGTCCATGCCCTTGAGTTGCGTATGCCCATTGGCGAGGTGGACACGCCCTACAAGTCACGCCCGGAAGGTTCATTCAGCAAACTCAGCACTTATCGCGATGGTTTCCGCATTTTGGGCACAATTTTCAAACTATTCCGCCAAGAACGACCGATGGCTTTTTTTGGCGGACTCGGTGCTCTGTTTGCGGTTATTGCTCTGGTTCTGGTCAGCCCATTACTACTCACCTATGCGGAAACCGGGCTGGTTCCACGCATTCCCACGGCTATTCTGGTAACGGGGATGATGATTGCCTCGCTGCTTTCCATCGCTTGCGGCCTAATTCTGGATACTGTCACCAAGGGACGGCACGAAATGAAAAGACTGGCCTACCTCGCAGTTCCGCTCTGGGACGCAAAAGAGCCAACAACGTGAAACAACTCTTCAGGTTTGCTTTGGTCGGCGGCGGAGCCTTTGTGGTTGATGCGAGTATTGTCCAGCTGCTTGTTATTGGCATGGGACTTAACCCCTATCTGGCGCGTGTGTTTTCCTTTCTCGCTGCTGCCAGCCTGACCTGGGCTTTGAATAGGCGCTATACGTTTGAGACGAAAGCACAACCATCGCCCAAAGAATGGTCGCTGTACCTCGGGCTGATGATTTTCGGAGGGGCGATCAACTACGCGACCTACGCCTTGTGCATTGCATTCATTGATGTGGTGGCAACTCAACCCTGGTTAGGCGTGGCCGCAGGGTCAATCACCGGCTTGGGGGTTAACTTCTTGACATCGCGCTGGTTTTTTACCAGAGCCCCCCAAACACAGACCAATTGACAGCAGAAACACGTCAGTTAGAAGCCTAAACCGCCTCAATCCGTTAAAGTACGCAGCATTCTTCTCTTCGACATTTGGACATTCAACGTGCTTTCTACCGCCAATATCACCATGCAGTTCGGTCCCAAGCCGCTGTTTGAAAACATCTCCGTCAAATTCGGCGACGGCAACCGCTACGGCCTGATCGGCGCCAACGGCTGCGGCAAATCCACCTTCATGAAAATCCTCGGCGGCGACCTTGAGCCGACGTCGGGTCAGGTCATGCTCGATCAAGGTGAGCGCCTGGGCAAGCTAAAACAGGATCAGTTCGCCTACGAGGACTACACGGTGATCGACACCGTCATCATGGGTCATGCCGAGCTGTGGGAAGTGAAAAAAGAGCGCGACCGCATTTACTCCTTGCCGGAAATGACTGACGAAGACGGCATGAAGGTCGGCGAGCTGGAAGGCGCGTTTGCCGAAATGGACGGCTACACCGCCGAGTCGCGCGCGGGCGAGCTGCTGCTGGGGCTGGAAATTCCGGTCGAGCAGCACTACGGCCTGATGAGCGCAGTCGCACCGGGCTTCAAGCTGCGCGTGCTGCTGGCGCAAGCGCTGTTTTCCGACCCGGACATCCTGTTGCTTGACGAACCGACCAACAACCTCGACATCAACACCATCCGCTGGCTGGAAAACGTGCTCAATGCGCGCAACAGCACCATGATCATCATTTCGCATGACCGTCACTTTTTGAACAGCGTCTGCACCCACATGGCCGACCTGGACTACGGCGAGCTGCGCGTCTATCCCGGCAACTACGACGAATACATGACCGCCGCCACCCAGGCGCGCGAGCGCATTTTGGCGGATAACGCCAAGAAAAAAGCCCAGATTACCGAGTTGCAATCCTTTGTCAGCCGCTTCTCGGCCAACGCATCCAAGGCCAGTCAGGCCACCTCGCGTGCCAAGCAGATCGAGAAAATCCAGCTCACCGAGGTCAAGTTATCCAGCCGCCAAAATCCGTTCATTCGTTTTGAGCAGGAAAAAGGCCTGTTCCGCTTGGCACTGGAAGCCGAAAACCTGAGCAAGGGTTACGACGGCACACCGTTGTTCAAGGGCTTGAATTTAATGGTTGAAGTTGGCGAACGCATCGCCATCATCGGCCCGAACGGCATCGGTAAAACCACCCTGCTGCGCACCCTGGTGGGTGATCTTGCGCCGGATAGCGGCAAGGTCAAGCTTTCGGAAAACGTCAATCTGGGCTATTTCGCCCAGGATCATGCTGATGATTTTGCCGACGACATGAGCCTGTTCGACTGGATGACCCAGTGGCGCCGCCCACAGGACGACGAGCAAGCGGTGCGCGCCACCCTTGGGCGGCTGCTGTTCTCGCAGGATGAAATCAAGAAGTCGGTCAAGGTGGTGTCCGGCGGTGAGCAGGGTCGCCTGCTGTTCGGCAAGCTGATGCTGCAACGCCCCAACGTGCTGGTGATAGACGAACCGACCAACCACCTCGACATGGAATCCATCGAATCACTCAACCTGGCGCTGGAAAACTACCCCGGCACGCTGATCTTCGTCAGCCACGACCGCGAGTTTGTGTCCTCACTGGCGACGCGCATTATCGAACTCACACCGACCGGCATCGTCAATTACAGCGGTTCGTATGAGGATTATTTGCGCAGTCAGGGCGCGGTTTGATTCGTCTGCACCAAGCCGAGGGATCAGGGTGCTGAACGCGCAATATCTGATCGAGGTTATGCTGCGGCGCGAAACCGTGCCCAGCTTTGATCTCTACCCCTTTGCCTTGGATGCTGTGCGTGAGCTGACATCGTTACCCTTGCATCCCGCTGTTACCTTTCTGATAGGCGAAAACGGCACCGGCAAGTCCACTTTGCTGGAGGCTATTGCTGTTGCTTGGGGCTTCAACCCCGAAGGCGGGACAAAAAACTTTAACTTCTCGACACACGCATCGCACTCTGCGCTTCATGGGCATCTTCGTCTCTCAAGAGGTTTTCGCCGCCCAAAAGACGGATTTTTTCTACGCGCAGAGAGTTTCTTTAACCTTGCCACGGAAATTCACGAGCGGGACAAGGAACCAGGACCAGCTCCCCCCATTATCAATTCATATGGGGGCAAGTCGCTGCACGCCCAATCGCATGGCGAGTCGTTCTTCGCCTTGTTCAATCATCGTTTTGGTGGCGAGGGACTCTATCTTCTGGATGAGCCCGAAGCAGCGCTTTCACCAACCCGGCAGATGGCCATGCTGACGCGGATGCACCAGCTTGTGCGCAAGAAATCCCAGTTCATCATTGCCACCCACTCGCCAATCCTCATGGCCTATCCGGATGCAATCATCTACCAAATGCAGGAGACCGGGCCCGTTCCGGTTCGCTACGAAGACTTGGAGCATGTCCAGGTCATGAGAGAGTTTCTAAAACACCCTGAGCATTTTTTGAGCCTCCTGTTTGCGGACGAGGCTTGATGTATTCAACAATGAGCACAGATAAGGAGACTCCCATGTACCACGGTGAAAAAGACTACCGCCACGGCAGCCCGGAGCAGCTCGGCATTCTGCTAGTCAATCTCGGCACGCCGGATGCGCCCACGCCCAAGGCTCTGCGCACTTATCTGGCCGAGTTCCTCTGGGATCCGCGTGTCATCGAGCTTCCGCGCCCGCTGTGGTGGCTGATTCTGAACGGCATCATCCTCAACACCCGCCCGAAAAAATCCGCCGCCGCTTATGCCGAAGTGTGGGATCACTATGGCGAGGGCACCGGCTCACCGCTGCTGTATTTGGCTGAGCAGCAACGTGACGGCCTGCGCCAGCGCCTGAGCCAGCGCCTGCCCGGCCCGGTGGTGGTCAGTCTAGGCATGGACTATGGCAATCCGTCGGTTGCGCGTGCGCTGGACGAATTGCGCCGACAAGGTGCGCGCCGGGTGCTGGTGTTGCCGCTTTATCCGCAATATGCCGCCGCCACCACGGCCTCAGTGTTCGACAATGTGACCCGTGTGCTGCAAAAAACGCGCTGGCTGCCCGAACTGCGCTTTATCAATCACTATCACCGTCACCCGGCCTATATCGAGGCGCTGGCCGCCAGCGTGCGCGAACATCAGGCCGAACACGGCAAGCCGCAAAAGCTGCTGATGTCCTTCCACGGCGTGCCCGAGCGCTACCTGCTCAATGGCGACCCTTATCATTGCGAATGCCACGTCACCGCACGCTTGCTGGCCGAAAAACTTGGCCTTGCAGCGGATGAATGGCAGGTCAGCTTCCAGTCACGCTTCGGCAAGGAAGAGTGGATCAAGCCCTACACCGACATGACGCTCAAGGCTTATCCGGCGCAAGGCATCAAAAACGTGCAGGTGATCTGCCCCGGCTTTTCCGCCGACTGCCTGGAGACGATTGAAGAAATCGAGCAGGAAAACCGCGAGTATTTCATGCACGCAGGCGGCGAGAGTTACAGCTACATTCCTGCGCTGAACGTGCGCGCCGATCATCTCGACATGCTGGCCGATCTGGTGGTGCAGCATGTACAGGGCTGGCCGGAAGCAGGCGAGTATGATGCACAAGCCATGCGCCGCGAATGGGAAGTCAGCAAGGCGAATGCGCTGGCGATGGGTGCAAAGCAGTAACGCGCGTTTTAACCCCACGTCCCCATCAAGCGTGGGGGCGAAAATCACCCGCAGCGAGAGCGCAAACAGGATTTAAGGCAGCACCGGCCAGCGTCCACTCTTCAATTCGGTGGCAAGCGACTGATTCAGCTCGCTGGCCGTCTTGCCGCGATATTTCACCTTGCCATCCTGCGTCAGCGCGGCAACATAGGCCTGCATCATGCTGCTCGCCTGTGGCCATGCCACAGCGGCCTTGCTTGAGCCAAGCTCAGCCGGCAGGCGCGCCCAGTTGTCTCGCACCAGCAGCAGCACCTTGGCCATCGCCATCGCCACCGCATCATCGCTTTGCAGCGGCTGGCTGCCGTCCAAAATCGCACGCATCGCATCTCCCGTGCTGGCGGGCTCCTGCTGCTCGGTGGCAATTACCGCAGCCAGCGTCTTGTTCACCCCACCGAGGTATTGCGCCGCACCCACTGGAAAGCCCTGACCACCGGCGTTATCGACTTCAATCGCCGCCAAATCCAGAGCTTGCGCCATGCGCTGCACGCCGGGACTATCGCCCAGTTGACGCGCACGTTTGGCACCCAGGCGGGCGCGATCCGGGGTCACGGCCATGCCATCCCCCAGCCATTTGTAAAAAATGGTCGCCACGTTCTCGCGCTCAAGGTATTCCTCCTTGCCCGCCCGCCAGGGCATCAGCTCACTGGCACTAAACACCTTGCGCAAGATGGGTTCGCTCTCCTTATCGGATAGAATCTCTGCCCCGGCCAGGGGGCTGTTGGCTCCCGGGCTGCATGTGCCGTACAGCGTCTTGCCCTTGCCGGGGATCAGCTCACGCAACACCACCGTGTACTTATCGCCTGAAATGGACTCGATCATGCCCGTGGCGTAGCCGTCCTCGCGCAGATGCACCGAGGGCATGGGCACAAATACGCGATCACCTACAGCAAAACTGGCTTGGGCAAACGAGGCCTGGGCGAACATGGGAAACATGGAAAAACCCAATAGCATCAAGGCGAAAAAACGCTTCATCATCAAGGAACCTCACTGTGAATAGCTCGACCGACCCGGATCAGGACGCATCCAGGAAAAACCTGTTCTACGCCGTCGATGATTATGGCGTGGTCGAAGTCTGGCGCAGCGCCGAGGGGCTTATTCTAGGCTTGGGTAACGAAGTCGAACAGACGCGCGTGTTGCCGCACAGCCCGCAGCACCTGTGTTTTGACTACATGCGCATGATGCTGTTGACCCTGCTGTGGAAACCCAAGCCCAAGCGCGCCCTGATACTCGGCCTCGGCGGGGGCGCGCAGGCACGCGCCCTGCTTGCGGCCTTTCCAGCGCTGGAGCTGGATGCGGTCGAGCTGCGCCCCGCCGTGGTCGAAGCGGCCTATCAAGCCCTCAACCTGCGCCCCGATCCTCGCCTGCATGTCCACATCATGGACGCACTCGATTTTGTGCGTAACCCGGATCACCCGCGCTACGACCTCATCATGCTCGACCTGTACGACCAGCACGGCATGGCGCCCATCCTGGCCGAAACCGAGTTCATGCAACACTGCGCACGTCTGCTTGCGCCACGCGGAGCCCTGGCCGCCAACCTGTGGCGCTATCCACTGGAGGACTATCTGAGCGCGACCATCACCATGGAACAGGCCTTTCCCTGGCTAGGCTTTGTCAGCTCGCGCGATCGCAATCAAAACATCGCCCTCGGCGCGCACGATGCGCCGGGACATCAGCGTGAACTCAACGCCATCGCCCAAAAGCACGAACCCGGTTTACCGGTGTTCTGGCGCGATTTTATGCAACAGAACAGCGGCTTGTTTAAGCGTTAAGCACCGCCAGCACGGCCTCTGCGCGACTATTCACCAAGCCGGACTCATCCACGCCCAACCACGTCAACACCCCATCGGCCACCAACATGGCATAACGCTTGGAACGCATCCCCATGGCCGCCTTGCGCATATCACGCTGCATGCCCAGCGCCTGCGTCCAATCGCCATTGCCATCGGACAAAAAAGTAATCTCGCCATCGGCATCATGTTCTTTCGCCCAGGTGCGCATCACGAACGGATCATTCACCGCAAGGCAAACAATCTCATCCACCCCGGCCGCCTTGAGCGCATCGGCATTCACGATAAACCCCGGCAAATGCTCTTCGGAACAGGTCGGCGTAAACGCGCCCGGCACGGCAAACAGCACCACCGTGCGCTGCGCAAACAGATCGTGCAGGCTGATTTCCTCCAAACCTTTCTCACCACGACGATAAAGCGTGCCCGCAGGCAAAGATTGACCGACTTGAATCGACATACGCGTGTCCTCGTAAAAATGGATGCACTGAGGCTAGCATGACTCAGCACGCTTCATGGATGGTGATTTACCCACTGTTTGAGTGGTCGCCCCAAGCGCGTCACAAAAAAGACAGGCGAAAAAAAAGCCACTGGATCAGTGGCTTTAAAAATACCCCGAAGGGTCAAAAGTGGCGCAGCGGACGGGACTCGAACCCGCGACCCTCGGCGTGACAGGCCGATATTCTAACCAACTGAACTACCGCTGCAAAAACAAGCACTTAATGTCACTTAAGTATTTTTATGGTGGGTAGTGAGGGGCTCGAACCCCCGACCCTCGCCGTGTAAAGGCGATGCTCTACCAACTGAGCTAACTACCCTAAAAATGGAGCGGGAAACGAGACTCGAACTCGCGACCCCGACCTTGGCAAGGTCGTGCTCTACCAACTGAGCTATTCCCGCAAAACTTCAAACAAAAACGCCGTGTCGGCGTGTGGGGGCGCATTATACGTAGCAATTCCGAGAGCGCAAGTGTTTATTTCAAATTTGTTTTAACTGCTCGTTCAGTCAATACCTGCATTAAAACATTCGTCTTGTGCCGGATTTTATAGGGGTGCAGATTCGACGCTGAGCTGGGGTCGATCATTTCGTCCTCCAGTGTGTTGATTACATTAGAAAAACTGCATATTCCAATGCAGCCTACACAACCCTTGAGGAGGGTCATCATGCACCGTTTTGCGCACTGCACCGAGCTATTACCGAACCCCCCATCCCGCGCCCTGAACGCGCCGCGTTCAACCTTTATGCCCTTCTCCTTGCGTACGCTTGTGGTCGCCGCCGCATTGAGCGCGCTGGCATCCACGGTGGGCATCAGCCCTGCTTTGGCTGAAGGTGCCAGCGGGCAAACCATCGGCCTGACCTGCGTGGTGTGCCACGGCGCGCAAGGTCGTGGCACCAAGGGCATCCCCCCGCTGGCGGGGCGTAGTGCCGATCAGACTTACGCCGCACTGTTGGCTTACAAAAATGGCTCGCGCCCTGCGACGGTGATGGATCGTCACGCCAAGGGTTATTCCGACGAGGAGTTGCGCGCCGTTTCCGAATATTTTGCCAGCTTGCCTGCCAAGTAAGTCCAGCACTCGCCCTTTGAGGGTTATACAAGGAGATTCATGATGATTATTTCACGTCGTTCTTTTTTGAAATTGGCCGGTAGTGCGGCCGCCGTTGGTGCCGTGAGCGGGACGATGAGCGGGTGCGCCACGTCAAGTTCCCGCGGTGCGGGCGGGCATGTGGTGGTGGTGGGCGGTGGTTTTGGTGGTGCAGCGTGCGCCAAATACATTCGTCACTTTGATCCGTCGGTTAAGGTCACTCTGGTGGATGCGGCGCTGTCGAATTACTACACCTGTCCGTTCAGCAATCTGGTGCTGGCGGGCGATATGAAGATGGATGAGATCAAGGTCAGCTTCGAGACGCTTAAAAACAAGCATGGCGTGACCTTGGTAGAGGATCATGTGGACGGTGTGGATGCCGATGCACGTATCGTCAAGCTCAAAAGTGGCAAAACCCTGAGCTATGACCGTCTGGTGCTCTCGCCGGGCATTCAGCTGAACTATGAAAAGGTCGCGGGCTACAGCAAGGCGGTGTCCGAGAAGCTGCCGCATGCCTGGAAGGCAGGTGCGCAGACCGTCACCCTGCGCAAGCAGCTTGAGGCTATGCCCGATGGCGGTACGTTCCTGATGGTTGCCCCACCCAACCCCTATCGCTGCCCGCCTGGGCCGTATGAGCGCGCTTGCATGGTGGCGGATTATTTCAAGCGCCATAAACCCAAGTCCAAGATTGTCATCCTTGACCCGAAGGACAAATTCTCCAAGCAGGGCTTGTTCGTCGAGGCTTGGGATACGCTCTATCCCGGCATGATCGACTGGGTGAGCCCGGAGCGCGGCGGCGTGGTGGCCTCGGTGGATGCTGCAAGCATGAGCGTCAAAACCAAGGACGGTGACACCATCAAGGCCGATGTGATCAATATCATTCCGCCGATGCAGGCGGGCAAGATTGTCACTGCCTCGGGTCTGGCCGATGACAAGGGTTGGGCGCCGGTGAACCAGCGCAGTTTCGAGTCAACCAAGGCCAAGAACATTTATGTGATTGGCGATAGCTGCATTGCCGGGCCGGTGCCCAAGTCAGGCTATGGCGCGAACTCGGAAGCGAAGATTGCCGCTTCCGCCATTGTGCAATCGCTGAATGATGCCGAGCTGATCGTGCCGAAGTGGGTGAATACCTGCTACAGCTATGTTTCGGCGCAGGATGCCATTTCGGTCGCGGGCGTGTACGAGCTAAATGCCGAGGGCAAGATCATCGAGATCAAGGGCTCGGGAGGCGTCTCCGCCAAGGGCGGCAAGAACTGGAAGGCCGAGGCCGTGTATGCCAAGGGCTGGTACGAAGGGATTCGTGACGACACCTGGGGTTAAGGTCTTGCCTTGACGCACATGTTGAACCCCCGCACACGCGGGGGTTTTTTTGTGTCTATGGGGTCGGCCTCTACAGCAAGCCATGCAACCAAAAGAACACACCCCAGGGATCTGCCGTGCACGTTGCATCCACGTCAAGGCAAGTCAGCCAAAACCTCCTATTACGAACACCCTCGCCTCAATCAAAACCATATCCTCACAACACTGCCGCCAGCGCCTCGCCACATACTCTAGCGCGCCAGCCTTGCAGTGAGTCCAATGCAGCAGGCTCGCGTGCGAGACGATCCAGCTCGCTGCGATTCAGCAGGAAGCTCGCCGACAGGTTGAGTGTTTGCGCGCAGGCCTCCAGTGCATCGACCAAGCGGGCGAAGCGTTCACGTTCAACTTCTTGCAAAGGTATCCACGTCGGCGGCGCGGCAACGGGTTCTAACTCAGCCTGTTGCAACACAAGCAGCAGCGCCTCGGCTTCATGAAACAGCTGCGCAGGCAACACCCCGCCATGCTGCAAGGCTTTAAGTGTACGAGGAGGGCGATTGACGAGGTGCAGCAGGCTGTCATCATCCATCACCCAGCGGCGCGGCAAATCGCGCTCTTGCGCTTGGCGCTCGCGCCACGCGGCAAGCTGGCGCAAACGTGAGAATGCTGTTTTGGGCACGCGCTGCCACGCCTTCACCCGTCGCCACGCCTCCAACGGCTCCACCGTCCAGCGTGAAGGGTCAAGCTGGGCAGCACAGTCTTCGCGCATCCATTCGGCGCGCCCAAGAGCGTCGAGACTTTTGCTCAAAAGTGCATGCACTTCAGGCAGATAGCGCACATCATCCAGCGCATAGCGATATTGTTCGGGCGTGAGCGGGCGCTGCGCCCAGTCGGTGCGACTGGATGACTTGTCCAGTACCACGCCCAGCAAGCGCTCAATCAGGGCGGCATAGCCGATTTGCTCACCTACACCGCACAGTGTGGCGGCAAGTTGGGTATCGAACAGCGGCGCGGGCAGGATGCCCAAGCGCTGATGCAGCACTTCCAGATCCTGTGCTGCTGCATGTACCAGCTTGATTTGGCGCGAATCTGTCAGACGCGCCCCCAAGGCCGCCAGATCATCCACCGCCAGCGGGTCAACACACACCTGCTGCGCCGCATCACCAAGCTGCACCAAGCATAGCTGCGGGCGGTAGCTGCGCTCGCGCATGAACTCGGTATCAAGCGCCAATACCGGGCTAGCTGCAAATCTATCCAGCGCAGAAACAAAATCGGCCTGACTTTGCAGCAGGCCGTTCATGGAGGAAGTTGGCATAGGGTTCGGCGTCGCCCAATCAGGGCAAGATGCGCGCCTGCTTGATCAACACAACCTCACGCGGCACATCGCTACGGAATGGCCCACCGCTACCGGTAGGTGTTTTCTCAATTTTTTCCACCACATCCATGCCTTCAACCACCTTGCCGAATACGGTGTAACCGTAGCCTTGTGGGGTGGGTGCCGAGTAGTTCAAAAAATCGTTGTCCTTGGTATTGATAAAAAACTGCGCGGTAGCACTGTGCGGCGCTCCGGTACGTGCCATGGCCAGCGTACCCTTGGCGTTTTTCAGGCCGTTAGCCGCTTCGTTTTCCACCGGTGCGCGCGTGGCTTTTTGCGTGTAATCGACGCTAAAACCACCACCTTGAATCATGAAATTCGGAATCACGCGGTGAAAAATCGTGCCGTCGTAATGTTTGTCACGCACATACTGCAGAAAATTTTCCACTGTTTTTGGCGCGGCTTTCGGATCAAGCTCGACCACGATATTGCCCAATGAAGTTTCAAACAAGACACGTGGCGCGGCGCTGATCGCCTCCGTCGCCGTAGCTTTGGCTGCTGCTTTTGGGGCCTCTGCCGCTGTTACATTGAGCGTAAAGCAACCCAGCAACGCTGCGAGCAGCAGGAAGAAACGTGAGACGAAAACAGTCATGATATGGTGTCCTTGAAAATCAGTCGTCGCGGCGCACGCGCTCGAGGCGCTCATGCTTTTCTTGCGCTTCAATCGTCAGGTTGGCAATGGGACGGGCTTCCAGGCGCTTCAAGCCAATTTCTTCACCCGTTTCCGCGCAATATCCGTAATCACCATCTTGAATGCGGTTCAGGGTCTTGTCGATTTTATTGATCAGCTTGCGGTAGCGATCACGGGTGCGCAGCTCCAGCGCCGCATCCGACTCCAGCGTGGCACGATCGTTGATGTCCGGCTCCTGCCAGTTTTCTTCACGCAATTGGTCGATAGTGGAGTTCGACTCCTCCAGCAGTTCAGTTTTCCATGCCAAAAGCTTGCGGCGAAAATACTCAAGCTGCATAGGATTCATGTACTCCTCGGATTCCGAGGGGCGGTAGCCTTCAGGCAATTCGATGCTCATGGGCGAGGGTTTCCGGTGAGAAGACAACGCGTGAGTATAGTTCTTGCTCTGTAAAAGTCGCAAGAACATCCTCGCATTTATTCGCTACACTCCTTTAAACCTAATCTCAATCAAGGAATGCCGTTATGCTCCACGCCCATTGCCATGCTCTTTCAATAGCCATTCTGGCAGGTTTGACCGCTTTATCCGCCGCGCAGGCCGCCCCGCGCGACGAAATCACCAGCACACTGGGCGATCAGCAAAGTGTGGCGGTGACCATTTACAACGACAACCTTGCCCTGATTAAGGACGCGCGCCGCGTCACACTCGCCAAGGAACTCAACCATCTGGCATGGCGCGAGGTTTCAGCCAAAATGCGCCCGGAAACCGCCCAACTGCGTAATCTCAGCAACCCGGCCGGGTTTCGCCTGCTGGAACAGAATTTC
Source organism: Halothiobacillus sp. (assembly GCA_020061705.1). Classification (GTDB taxonomy): domain Bacteria; phylum Pseudomonadota; class Gammaproteobacteria; order Halothiobacillales; family Halothiobacillaceae; genus Thiofaba. Next base: position 21,570 of record JAGUXT010000048.1, read on the forward strand.
GATTTTGACCTGCTCACCCCGCAAAAACTGTTGGAAAAATATCTGGGGCAGGAGGTCAGCGTCATTAGCCGTCACCCTACCACTGGTGTCGAAAGCCGTGAAACAGCCACGGTGCTGGCTACCAACAACGGTGTGGTGCTGAAATTTGCCGATCGCGTTGAAACCGGCGTGCCGGGGCGACTGGCTTTTGCTGGCGTACCCGACAGCCTGCGCGACAAGCCGACCCTGGTGATTTCGCTTATCAACCCGGTGGCAGGTGCCCAAGAGCTTGAGCTGTCCTATCTCACCGGCGGTCTGAGCTGGCGCGCCGATTATGTGGCCGAACTCAATGCTACAGATGCCGCACTGGATCTGAACGGCTGGGTCACGCTCACCAACCAGAGCGGTGCCGCCTATCCGAATGCCAGGCTGCAACTGGTGGCAGGCGACGTGAACCGCGTGCGCGACCTGCCCACACCCGCCCCGCGTGCTGTGATGGCCAAGATGCAGGATCTGGCGGGCGCGGCGGAAATGCAACAGGAGTCCCTGTTCGAATACCACCTCTACACCCTGCCGCGCCCGACCACGCTGGCCGAAAACCAGACCAAGCAGGTGGCCTTGCTCTCGGCCAGCGGCGTGCCGGTACGCAAGGAATTTCTGCTGCAAGGTGCCGATTACTACTATCGCGGACAACACGGTGAGCTGGGGCAAAAACTCAAGGTCGGCGTATTCGTCGAGTTCAAGAACAGCACCGACAACAAGCTTGGCCTGCCGTTGCCCAAGGGCGTGGTGCGCGTATACAAGAGGGACAGCGCGGGCAATGCGCAATTCATTGGTGAAGACAGCATTGACCACACACCCAAGAATGAAACCGTGCGCCTCAAACTCGGTGATGCCTTTGATGTCACCGCAGACAAGAAGCAGACCGATTTCCAGAAAATTGGCGGCAGCGGACGTTACAACTACATCTTTGAATCGTCTTACGAAATCGTGTTGAAAAACGCCAAAACCGAAGCCGTCACCGTCACCGTGCGTGAACCCATGCCGGGCGACTGGACCATGGTCAACGAGTCACACCCACACCAGAAAGTCGCAGCGGGTACCGCAGAGTGGCAAATCAAGGTTCCCGCCGAAGGACAAACGACGCTGACCTATCGGGTGCGGGTGAGTTATTGAGCCTTGGCCAACCACGGCGCAGGGACGCGGGTTTGCAGCAACACCCCGCCCTCCGGCGCGGCGGGGAGCAGGCTCAATGTGTCCCGCAACGCCGCTGGCGCGTCCGGCTTGGCG
>JAGUXT010000039.1 GCA_020061705.1 Halothiobacillus sp.
CTACGGCAAGGCCGTCCCGACGCAACATCCATGTTGCGACGGGACTAAACAGGCCATCCATGGCCTGTTTACCATGCCTTCGGCACTCCGTTCACGGCGCCCCCACACGGGGACAGTAAATCCCAAACCAAATCCAAATCCGCGCCATTGGCGGAAGCCGTCCGAAAAAGCGTGCGCGCGCAACAACCTCTATCGCTTGGCAAGCAAAATAGCACGCCGTGGTGCGGGAAAACCCTCGATCGTGCGCGAGACATCATGCGGATCAAGGAACGCTGCCAGCGATTGATAGCGCATCCAGTCAGTCTGGCGTTGCTCCGCAAGCTCGGTCGGTGTTTCGTCCACAATACGCACATTGTTCAGCCCAGCCTGCTGCAACCAGCGTTTGAGCATCAGCGCCGAAGGCACACACCACACATTGCGCATCATGGCGTAACGCCCGCTGGGATTGGTGGTGGTGTCAGCTGGATAGAGCGCATCGTCAACGCCGCCCTCAATCACCAGGCCTTCCAGCACCAACTGACCGCCGGGGCGCAGGCACTCCAACAGGTGCGCCAGATGCTCTTGTGGGTCACGGCGATGGTAGATCACCCCCATGGAAAACACTGTGTCAAAGACGGCCAAGCGCCCACCCTGCTGGGGTTCGGGCAGTCCTTCCAGTGGAAAAGGTAGTACATGCGCATGGGTAACTCCGCCGAGTTGGCGCAGTGCAGCAAACTGGGCGGTGAACAACACCGAAGGGTCGATGCCGATGGCCAGGGCTGCGCCTTCACCGCGCATGCGCATGAGGTGGTAGCCGCTGCCGCAACCGACATCCAATACACGTCGCCCGGCGAGCGGTGCCAGATGCGGCAATACCCGCGTCCATTTCCAGTCCGAGCGCCACTCGGTGTCGATGTGAATGCCAAATATCTCAAAAGGCCCCTTGCGCCAAGGCATGAGGCCGCGCAGGGCGTGCTCCATCTGCTCGCGGGTTGCCGGGTCAATTTCATCGGCTTGACCAATGAGTAGCGCTCCGCGTTGCAGATCAACATGCTGAGCCTGAAGCATGGGCAGAGCATCAAGCGCCTGCTGAAAACGCGGCAGGTTGCCATTGCGCTCGGCATCCAGCGCCACATCCAGCGCGGCCGGTAGCCAGTCCAACCACCTGAGCAGTGGGTCGTGCGCAAGTTCGGCACGCAACGCGGCAAGGTCAACGAGAGGAATGTGCTGCATGGCTCAAACTCGTGCCAAAAGGGAAACAAAACGGGTGTGCTGCAACCACACTTCCGCTGCCGCAAACCCGGCGGCTTGCAGGCGCTCACGATGTACAGCCAGGCTTTCGGCAATCAGCACGTTTTCCAGCGCCTGGCGCTTTTGCGCGATTTCCAGTTCGGAATAGCCCTGCGCACGTTTGAAATCGTGGTGCAGCTCGGTAATCAACTGCTCCAGAGGCTCGTCCTCGATAGCGATTTTTTCCGACAGCAGCAGCACACCACCTGGACGCAACCCGACGCGAATGCGCTGCAATAGCTCAAGCCGTTGATCCTGTGGAATAAATTGCAGGGTAAAGTTCAACATCACCAAGGAGGCGTTTTCAATCGGTACGGCCAGTACATCAGCGCATTGCAGCTCGACGGGTATCTTTGCACAGAAACCCGCCAGCCACTCCTCGGCGCGCGCCAGCATGGCGGCCGAATTATCCACGGCGAGAATTCGGCAGCCGGGCGTTTTATCCAAACCGTGGCGCACGGCGTGAGCACTTGCACCCAGCGAGCAGCCCAGGTCGTACACATTGGAATGCGGCTGCACCACCCGCGCCGCGAGCCAGGGCAGGGATTGCACAATCAGCTCGTACCCCGGTACCGAGCGACGAATCATATCGGGGAAAACGGCGGCCACCCGAGCATCAAAACTGAAGGGGGCGGCATCATGCGCGGCGGCGTAAATCTGGTCGCGCTGACTCATGCAATCAGCCTGTCATGTTGTTTGAGCCAATCGAGCACCGCTTCGCGTTCGCCGCGAAACACGATGCGCTCCTGCTTGCGGCTGATCTGGTAGTCATACATCGGGTCGTAATACTCCAGCAAAAGTCGGTGCACGAATTCGTGCAGAAGCGCAGCATCCCCAGTCGCAAAGTCTTGCAAGCCCGCCGCCAGCAAGCTCTTCATCTCCTGATAACGCTGCCCACCCAGACGGCGCTGAATGCGATCCAAACTGGCATGAACATGTGCCGAATAGCGCGCAAAGCCCTCATCCACGCAGTACATGCTCTGAAACTCATGCAGTCCATCAACCACATAATCCTTGAACGACTGCGCCACACGCACGGCCAGCGGAGCCTCCAGCACAATCAGCGGCGCACGGCTCATGGGCAAAAAAAGACCGAGCGGAATATCACGGCTACCGACCGCCCTCCCCTCATCTTCCAGCAGGGTGCAAGGCGCATCAGCCAGCTGCAACAGGCGTATTGCCAGGCTGTTTTCAAAATTGATTTGCGTCGGCTGGGCGTGGGCATAGCGCCCAAACGAGGAGCCACGATGATGTGCAAGTCCCTCAAGATCAAGCGCATTGGGCAATCTTTGCAGCAGATCGGTTTTGCCACAGCCCGTACGTCCACCAATTATAAGCAGGTTTTGCCGCGCCGCTTGCGCGTCCAGCGTGTCGAGCAAAAAGCGACGCATGGCCTTGTATCCGCCCGCCACACGCGGCACGACCATGCCCGCTTCGTCGGCCAGCATCTGTTGCGTCAAACGCGAGCGCAGGCCACCACGAAAGCAGTACAGCACGCCGTCAGGATGCGCCTTGGCCCACGCCGCCCAGCTCTCAATGCGCGCAGCCTTGGTGGGCGCGTCCACCAAGGCATAACCCAGCGCGATAGCGGCATCCTGCCCTTGCTGTTTATAACGAATGCCGACCTGATGACGTTCATCGTCGCTGAGTAACGGCAGGTTGATGCTGTTGGGAAACGCACCTTCGTGGAACTCGACCGGGGCGCGCACATCCAGCAAGGGGCGCTGACCCAAAAACAACGCCGCAAAATCACTCACCAACGGCAGGACAGGCTTCACACAAAACTCACAAAAGGCGCATCCGCAGGCGTACCTTGCGTGCGCTCGAACAGTTCACCCAAAGGAGTCAGTTCCAAACCAAACGCCGTTGCACGGCGCAGGAACTCGGTTTCGCCTTCAGGCATGACGGCGATAAGCAAGCCGCCTGAAGTCTGCGGGTCGCAAAGAATCAGCTTTTGCGCTTCGGTCATCGGACTGGCTTTCTGACCGTAGCTGGCATGGTTGCGGTGCGTACCTCCGGGCGAACAGCCCAAGGCGGCATACTCACGCGCCGCCTCGATCACCGGAATGGCATCCAGTTCAACCCGGGCATTGACACCGCTGCCCTCACACATTTCCAGCAAGTGCCCCAGCAAGCCAAAGCCGGTCACATCAGTCATGGCAACCACCTTGTTCATATCGCTGATTTCTGCACCGAAACGATTGGGCGTGACCATCCAGTCGCGAGCGATATGCGCATGTTCAGGCTTGAGCAGCTTGGATTTTTGCGCCGTGGTCATCAGACCAATACCCAGCGGCTTGGTGAGGTACAAACGCGCGCCGGCGCGAGCCGTGTCATTGCGTTTAAGGTTGCACAGATCGACCAGACCGGTCACGGCCAGGCCAAAAATTGGCTCGGGTGCATCAATACTGTGCCCGCCCGCCAGCGGAATCCCCGCCAAATGGCAGGCAGCGCGCCCACCCTCAATCACCTGACGACCTACTTCGGCGGGTAGCTTGTCGATGGGCCAGCCGAAAATCGCAATCGCCATCAAGGGCTTGCCGCCCATGGCATAGATATCGGAAATGGCATTGGTGGCGGCAATGCGCCCGAAGTCAAAAGGGTCATCGACTATCGGCATGAAAAAATCGGTGGTCGAAATCACGCCACGACCATCGCCCAGATCGTACACCGCCGCATCGTCACGCGAGGCATTGCCTACCAACAAACGCGGATCATGAAAGGCTTCAAGCTGGGAGTGCAGCAGGGTATCAAGCACGTTGGGGGCGATTTTGCAGCCACAGCCTGCGCCGTGGCTGTATTCGGTTAGGCAAATGGTGTCTTGCATGATGAAGTTAGACCGAATTAAGTGTGGCCGCGATTATAAGGAAAAATGCGCACAAAAAACCCCGGCAGGTTCGCCCGTGCCGGGGTTTATCGCTCTATGCGATTTTAGTTTTACTCGACCGCCACGCCCAAGGTCAAAAACAGCGTGGCGACGATGACTGATTTGAGGGTAATCAGCGCTGCAATCGCGGCGTGTACGATTTTCCACGGGGTGTGGGTATTGAAGTTGTGCTCCATGAGGCGCTCCCAATGAGTTTGATTGATATGCGAACAAGTTTATTTTATGGATATTCTTGAGTATTTCAATGGGACTTGATGAATTTTTAGTTAAATCAACGCATCACTGGCATAAAAAAACACGCCATCAGATGATGGCGTGTTTTTTTAGCGGAGGAATAACGCGATTTAATTCAGTGTCCTGGCCATATCCGGGTAATTGAGCTCAAGCACTTTGCGTGCATCGGCGGCGAGATCGGTCAAGCCAAGCCGGGTATAGGCCTGAACCATGATTTTGAGTGCCTCTGGCATGGCCGGCGCACCGTTATAACGCTCAAGCAGATTCTGCGCGCGATTGGCGGCGGCAATCCATGCGCCGCGCTTCATGTAGTACTGCGCCACATAGAGCTCGTGCTCGGCCATCAGGTTGCGTATTTCCACCAGTCTCTGCTGGCTCTCTTCAGCGTACTTACTTTGCGGGAAACGGCGCACCAGCTCGCTAAAGCTACTATAGGCCAATTGCAATGCACCTTGGTCCCGGCGCGCCATGTCGCGTTGGCGCACAAAATCATCAGTCAGACTGGAGCCGCGTTTGAGGCTGGCCAAGCCTTTGAGGTACAGCGCGTAGTCAACATTCTCGCCACGCGGGTGGAGCTGCAAGTAACGATCAATGGTAGCAATCGCGGATTCCTGTTCGCCATATTTATAGTAGGCGTAGGCGGCTTCCAGCTTGGCTTGTTCAGAGTAGCTGCCAAAGGGATAGCGCGCTTCGAGAGTCTCGAATTCCTTGATCGCGCCTTCGTAGTCGCCGGTTTTGAGGGCGCGACTGGCTTTGGCATAGAGATCAACCGCCGGGGTATTGGCAGCAGCTTTTTCTTCGGCATCATCGTCCTTGCCCTGAAACCACGAACAGGCGGAAAGCTGTGCAACAAGAACAAGCAATGCAATGCGGGCTAAATTTCGGCGGAACATGCGGGCGCCTCGTGGGCTGGGTATTAATTAAATGGCGGATAAGGACTTATGCAAAAGCGTTCCAACAAGGCAAAGCGCCGCTGACAGTACACCGAGTACGGCAAGATGCTTGAACGCCGCTGGGGCGGTTTTGCACAAATCATTGCGGAGTATAGCCGGGCTAGCGTCCGGATTACACCCATGCGCGCGAGGGCAGGTAATCTTCATACAGTCGCGCTTCCTCAGTACCCGGTTCAGGCGACCAGCCATAGCGCCATTTAACCAGCGGCGGAAGCGACATAAGGATCGATTCGGTGCGCCCACCAGATTGCAAACCAAACAGCGTGCCTCGGTCATATACCAGGTTGAACTCAACGTAGCGACCACGGCGATAAAGCTGGAAATCGCGCTCGCGCTCGCCATACGCGCTGTTTTTGCGCCGCTCGACGATGGGGAGATACGCGGGAATGAAGTGGTCGCCGACGCTCTGCATAAATGCAAAACTGGACTCGAAACCGCCTGCATTCAAATCATCGAAGAACAGTCCGCCAATGCCGCGCGCTTCATTGCGGTGTTTGAGGAAAAAATACTCGTCGCACCATTGTTTGTAGCGCGGGTAGACATCTGCGCCAAAGGGCTCGCAGGCGGCGCGGGCGGTTTGATGCCAGTGGATGCAATCGTCGACATTGCCGTAATAAGGGGTTAAGTCGAAGCCTCCACCAAACCACCACACGGGTTCCTGTCCATCGGCCTCGGCAATAAAGAAGCGCACATTGGCGTGCGATGTCGGAATGTAGGGATTTTTTGGATGGATGACCAGCGATACGCCCAGTGCCTCAAAACGCCGTCCGGCGAGTTCGGGGCGGTGCGCCGTGGCCGAGGGCGGCAGGCTGGCACCGTAGACATGCGAAAAGTTGATGCCGGCCTGCTCGAACACCGCACCATCCGTCAGGACGCGGGTTTTACCGTCGCCACTCAAATGTCCCCCTTCCGGGCGCGTCCAGTCGTCGTGCAAAAATGTAGCTAGGCCGTCAGCCTGCTCAATGGCGGCGCAGATGCGCTGTTGCAAATCGAGTAGGTAGGCGCGTACCTGGTCTTGCATGGTGGACATTGAGGGCTCCTGAATTGGCAGAAAAATAGTGGGGAGGCGTTATTTGGCCGCGATGGTTTCTTGCGAACGCTGCGTGACGGCATCAGCCAGCGGCTCAAGACCATACAGATGCACATCGCGCTGCGGAAAGGGAATGTTGATGCCATGTTCACGCAGCGTTTGTTCAATCACGTAATTAAGCTCGCTGGTGACGCTGAGTTTAATGTCGGCGTTTTCCACATAGCCGCGCAAGCGGAAATTGAGCGCGCTATCGCCAAAACTTACGAACCAGACGACGGGCGCCGGCTCGCTCATCAGGCGCGGCACTTTGGCTGCCGCACTGAGCAGCAAACGCTCCACGAGGCGGGTATCACTGCCATAGGCTACGCCGACATCAATCAACACGCGTGCGGTGGTATCGGAAAGCGTCCAGTTGGTGACTTCTCCAGTGATAAGCGTTTTGTTGGGGACAATGATTTCCTTGCGATCATAGTCTTCAAGTACGGTGGAGCGGATGTGGATGCGCCGAATAAAACCGGTATTGCTACCGACGCTAACCAGATCACCCACGCGCACTGGTCGTTCGAGCAAGATGATAATACCGGACACAAAGTTGGCGAAAATCTCCTGCAGACCAAAGCCGAGTCCTACGCCGAGGGCAGCCACCAGCCATTGGAGCTGTGACCATTGCACGCCGAGACCACCCAACAAAATCACGATGCCTGCGCCAATAATGACATAACGCAGGATACTGACGATGGCGTAGCGCGTGCCGGCATCCTGATGCGTCCATTGTGCAAGGATAATTTCCATCAGGCCGGGCAGGTTACGCGCGGCGACCCACATGGCGGTCAGCAGCACGCCGCTGAGCAAGGCATCGCCAAGACTGACCGCACTGGTTATGGCGCTGCCATTCACAACACTCTGAACGTTCCACAAGCTTATTTGATCGAGCAGAGTTAGTGCGGGCAGGATAGGTGCCCATACGAAGTAAAGCGCGAACAGCAAGCCGAGGTTGAGGCTAAAACTGAGGAGTTGCTGGCTTTGCTGGTTGACCTGGCTGATGTCGATGGCGGTGTCGGCGGTGATGATGGGGCGATTGGGCACCAGCTCGTTGTCATTATCATGTTCCTGCGGCGGGAGGTCATGGCTGGCCTGTTGGGCGAGCTCTATTCGCTGGATGGCGATGCGACGGTAGGCTTGCTGCAATGCGATTTGTGCAAAGCCTTTGATAATCGACAGCACCAGCAGCACCCACAACGTGGCTCCGAGATTTTTAACCAGAATTCCGGCGCTATAGGTATAACCAAGAGCCACCATGCCGGCGAAAACAATGAATAGGCTGATGCCGAGCCAAAAAATCAGCCCGGCAAAGCGCGTGTAGCCGTGGCTCGGCTGTTCTGTGCGCCAGAGATGAACCAGCGCGCCTTGTGGATGAGTGAGGCGACCAAATACAAAGGCCAATAACAGCAAGAGCAGGATAAATACTAACTGACCGCTGCCGGCGTCAAGCTCGGCCTTAAGGCAAAAGGTCAGCATGTAGGCCGTTAAGAAGGTCAGCGGTGTGGCCACATAAAGATAAAACCGAAAAGCTTTGCGCAGTGCATTCAGGCTGAGTGGGTGCCAGTTAAACAGTTTTTCAGCCAAGCCATTGGGCTGGGTCAGCGTCAGAAAAAGACGAGCGTTCAGCCAAATCGGGGCGATCGTTAAAAATGCTGCGGCAAGGCTGCTGCTGAGTACGCCGGGTGCCGCGTCCGCATTGAGTTGCATTCCAATGGCCACAAACAACAGCGGGATGGGCAAGGCCAGTAATAGCGCAAGGGAAATGATTTGCAGGCTACTCGGCAATACTTTGAAGCTGTTGTGATTGGCTGAGTCGATGATGGAGCGCAGTCGCTGTTTAAAGCGGCGACGCAAGGTGAGCAGTGCAAAAAGCAGGCCGAGCCCAAGCATGGGGACGAATGGTTGCGCACGCATGGCCTGCATCTGCTGCTGCATGAGATTTTGCCATGCCTCGGCATTGAAAATGCTGTGCACGGCGTGCCACGACGAGGGCAGATCCTGATTCCAAAGCGCACGTTCATTCGGCAGCCAGAGCAGGTTTGTGTTGATGAAGTCCTGATATGTTTTCAGTTGCCGGCGCTGTGCTGCCAGAGCCTCTTCCTTGGTCGCAATGGCCTGCAGAATCTGTGGTTTGAGCGCTTCCAGTTTGGGCAACAGACTCAGGCGAAGCTCAATAAGCGTGCTGACATCCTCGCGCAACGCGGTTTGATCGTCCTTGGGCAGTGTGGCGAGGATGGTATTGATGCGCGCTTGCGGATCCATCAGTGCCTGATGCTCGTCACGCAACTTGATGTCGAGCAGCTGCAGGTGTTCGAGGAGCTCACGGTTGTCTTTACTCTTGCTTGCCAACTCGCGCTCGCTCGGCAGGTTGGCGCGCTTTGCCAGCAAAAGATTCCCCATGATGGGGCCAAAACCGAATTGCTGCAGTTGGCGCTGGAGCAAAGCCATGTCGCTGCCCATGGCTTCGGTTTGATCGTTGAGCTGACTGCTTTGCTGAGTGAGTTGGTCCAGAGATTCAGTGAGTTTAATGAGTGTTTGCGCGAGGTTTTCGTTGTCGTCGACAAGGCTTTTAAGCTCGGGGAAACGCGAGTAATTTGCGCTACTATCGGCCGCGCGCAAGGTGGCGCGAGCCGCATCAAGACGCAGTTCACTCAGGCGGGTTTCGATGGCTCCAAGGCTGAGTCGCGCCTGATTGCGCAGGCTTTGACTCAGCTTGACGCGAGCCTGGGCAACCTGGATGGCGAGCGGCTGCACGCTAATTTCTATCGCTCGCGCTTGAGCTTCTGCGCTGTAGGCTTCCTTTTGCAGCGCAAAAAGCTTTTGCGCTGCGGGTGATGCGTTGGCCTCCACGGCTATTGGGGCCGGAGTGGGTGTGGGCAATGCCGGTTGCTCGAGTGCGTCGAGCGCTTGTTGCTGCGTTTGTAGTTCGCTGTTGGCCGCTTGTTCGGCCACCTGAAGTTGTTGTTGCAGGGTTTCGAGCGCGGGAATGTCCAGCGCGTTGATATCCGGCGGGTTGGGCTGATTGCTGAGTTGTTGCGTGAGCTGCGCGAGTTCGTTCGCGCCATTTTTTAGTAGATTCTGCGCCGTGGCTATGCGTTGCTGTGCCTGCTGCAGGCGGCTTTGAGCCTGCTCGGTGGCTGGGTCGATTGCTGCTGTACTTGCGGTAGCCGGGGTGGTGGTCGTGGAGGCCGGTTCAGGGGTGGTCGCAGGGGCGGCGTGCGTCCATAGCGGCACAAAACCCAGCACACAGACGAGCAGCAGTAGACGCAGGGGGTGGGCAAATCGCATCAGGTTCAGCTCCGAATATGTCGCTGGGTGAGTAGGTCGAGGATTTGGCTGGGGCGTGCGTGACGATTGACTGCGCCATGCAGCACGAGCACAGGATAGCGCCCAAGTTTACGGCGTACTTCGAGCGCTGTCCGGCTGGGATGCTGTCCGCTGCGGTTGGCACTGGTGGATACAAGTGGATGACCCGCAACGCGACATAGTTCAAGTGCGAGGGGGTGCGAGGGGATACGTACAGCCAAGGTATTGTGTGTACCGCGTAATAAGGGCGATACACCGGCTCGCGCAGGCCAGAGCCAGGTTGTCGCTCCCGGCCATGTTGCGGCGGCGCGGGCGCGTATTTCGGCGCTTTGCTCGGCGAGGTAGGGCGCAAGCTGCGCCTGGTCGGCCGCGACCAGAATCAAACCCTTGCGCCAGGAGCGCTGTTTGAGCGCAAGTAGTCGTTGCACCGCATCCAGTTGCGCCGGATCACAACCCAGGCCGTACACGGCCTCGGTGGGATAGGCCACCAGCCCACCTCGTCTGAGCCACCGTGCTGCGCGACGAAGTTGCCATGCCGAAGCAGTCCAACCTGGGTGGACGCGGGCAGGGTTGGATGGTTCGGCTTGGTTGGACATGGGCATGGACAAGATAACGCAGCGATCAGGTGTCAGCCTTTTTACGCCGTGTGGCAGGTTTGGTCGGCGGTGTGGGAGGTGGCACGCTGGCCGCATCCACGTCCGGCACGGCGGCCTTGGCTCGACTGGCGCGCGGCTTGGCTGGCGGTTTGGCGGCCTCGGCCTCACCTGTAGCGGCACCATCGGCCGCTTTTTTAGTCGTGGGCGCCTTTTTTGCTGCCGCCTTGGTCGTTTCAGCTTTGGTGGTCGCCGCCTTCGGAGCCGCTGCCTTCTTGGCTGCCGGTTTTTTCGCTCCCGCTTTGCCGGTTGTTTTTTTCGGTGGCGGCGCTTTGGCTTTGGCGAGTAATTCGATGCACTCCAGCTCACTTAAATTTTTTGGGTCGCTATCCTTGGGAATGCGCGCGTTTTTAACGCCATCGGTAATGTAGGGGCCGTAGCGCCCGTTCAACACCTGAATGCCCGAAGAGAAGACCTGAATCACGCGGTTGGCTTCGGCGAGCAACTTGGCCTCGATCAACTCCAGCGCGCGCTCCAGCGTCACCGTGTAGGGGTCGTCGGTTTTGGCCAATGAGACGTAGCTTGAACCATATTTCACATACGGGCCGAAACGGCCAATGCTGACCTGCACCGGCTCGCCTGTGGGCATTTCGCCTAGGTCGCGCGGCAAGGTAAACAGTGCCAGCGCCTCATCCAGCGTGATGGTGGCAATGCTTTGCCCGGCACGCAGCGATGCAAAGCGTGGCTTGTCTTCATCTTCCTTGGTGCCGATCTGCGCGAAGGGACCAAAGCGCCCCAAACGCACCGACACCGGCTTGCCGCTGACCGGGTCAAGGCCGATTTCTCGCGCCTGCGCCACATCCTGACGGCTGACGTTTTCGGCCACATCCGCCACGCGTGCCTGGAACGGATTCCAGAAGCTGTGCATAACCGGAATCCAGTCTTCTTCACCACGCGAAATCGCATCCAACTGGTCTTCCAGCGCGGCGGTAAAGCCCAGATCGACGTACTGGGTGAAATGGTCGGTCAAGAAACGGCTAACAATACGCCCGGTGTCGGTGGGTTTGAAACGCCGAGCATCCAGCAACACATATTCGCGGTCTTGCAGGGTGGAAATAATGCTGGCGTACGTCGAGGGGCGGCCAATGCCATACTCTTCCAGCGTTTTTACCAGGCTGGCTTCGGAGTAGCGCGGTGGCGGCTCGGTAAAGTGCTGATCGGCGGCGATATCCGCCAGCTGGATAATCTCGCCCTCTTCCATCGGCGGCAGGCGGCGCTCGTCATCCTCACCCGTGGGCTCGTCAATGTCCTCACGATACACGCGCATAAAGCCGGGATCACGAATGGTCGAGCCGGTGGCGCGAAAAATACCAACGTCTTTTGATCCACCCTCGCCCGCCCCCAAGTCGACGCTCACCGTATCCAGCGTGGCGTGAATCATCTGGCAGGCGACGGTGCGCTTCCAGATCATTTCGTACAAGCGGAACTGGTCATTGGTGAGGTATGCCTTGACCTGTTCCGGCGCATTAAAGGCCGAAGTCGGGCGAATGGCTTCATGCGCTTCCTGCGCATTCTTGGCCTTGGTTTTGTAGTGGATCGGCGCTTCGGGCAAGTGGTCATCGCCAAAACGCTCACTAATGAGCTTGCGCAGCTCGCGCAGTGCATCGTCACCAAGGTTTACCGAATCGGTACGCATGTAGGTAATCAAACCAACGCTGCCCTGTTCTCCGAGGGCGATACCTTCATACAACTGCTGCGCGGTGCTCATGGCGCGCTTGGCCGAGAAACCGAGTTTGCGCACGGCTTCCTGCTGCATGGTGGAGGTGGTGAACGGTGGCGCGGGGTAACGCTTACGCTGCTTGCGCTCGACCGTTTTGACCAAAAGCTTTCCGCCAGCGGCTTTAATGAGCTTGTCGCGCGCACGATTGGCGGCTGTTTCATCGGTGATTGAGAACTGCTCGATCTTGTCCCCGCCAAGCTGGGTCAGGCGCGCGGCAAAGGCCACACCTGCATGGGCGACCCGCGCTTCCAGCGTCCAGTACTCCCGTGCCACAAAGGCTTCGATCTCTTCTTCGCGTTCGACAATCAGACGCAGAGCCGGGCTTTGCACGCGCCCAGCGGACAGGCCGGGCTGAATCTTGCGCCATAGCAGGGGCGAGAGGTTGAAACCGACCAGATAATCCAGGGCGCGCCGCGCCTGCTGCGCATTGACCAAATCCATGGCAATGTCACGCGGCGCAGCAATGGCGTCCTTGACTGCACGTTGGGTAATTTCATTGAAGGTGACGCGATGCAGCGGCTTGTTCGCAAGCTTGGGGTCTTCGCGCAAAATTTCCGCCAAATGCCAGGCAATCGCCTCCCCTTCGCGGTCGGGGTCAGGTGCGAGGTAAACATCGTCGGCCTTGGCGAGCAGCTTTTTAATCGCATCGACATGCTTGGCGTTGCGCTCAATCACCTCATAGCGCATGGCGAAGTCATGGCTGGGATCAACCGCGCCTTCTTTCGGCACCAGATCGCGCACATGACCATATGAAGCCACGACTTCAAAGTCGGTGCCGAGGTATTTTTTAATCGTTTTGGCCTTGGCGGGCGACTCTACGACCACGAGGTGCTTGCTCACAAGAAAATACTCATAATCAGTGCATGTATCCGGTGAGATTGTCGTAAATCAGCTCTTCCATCCAGGCATAGGCTTCTTCCTCGCCGGGCTGGGTGAACAGCACGAGCAGCACCAGCCACTTCAGGCGCTCCAAATCCATGTCTTCTTCCGGCAACGCGAGCACGCGCTCAATTACGAGCTCACGATTAATGGGACTTAGAATAGCCACGCTTTCGAGAAACAACAGAAAGCCCCGACAATCGGTATCCAGACGGGTGAGCTCTTCACCCACAAAAATACGCATACTCGGCAAGGTTGCGGGGCGCACCAGCACGCTGCTCTCCCGCCCCTCATCGGTAGTCTCATCGAGCGCTTCATCATGGGGAATGACATTGCGTCCGTGCTGCAAGGCCAGCGGAGTCAGACTGCGGCGCTGCCACAGGGTGTCCATCCAGCCAAAGGCCTTGCGAATTTCTGCGGTGGAAAAGCCGGCTTCAACCAGGCGAGATTCGAGCGTGTCGCGATCCGAATCCAGCGGTTGACCGGGGTTATCGGCCATGTAGTACTCAAAAAGGTACAGCAGGACATCAAGGACGTTTTCTTTCATGCGCAGGAATCAATCTTGGGTAGGTTGTGGTGATAAGCGGGCATACAAGCCACCCGCCAGCGGGCTAATGAGGCCTTGAAGCTGGCTTATTAAGAGAATGGAGGAAACCTCCGCTGCGGTCAATCCGCTACGGGCGACCAGAGTGTCCACGCTGACCGGGTCAAAACCCATCGCATCCAGTACGCGGGTGTGGCCTGCGGGCAAATCGGACGGTGTCGCAGCCGCATGTTCGGTGGGCAAGTCATCCGCATCAGGGCGGGGTGCATTGAGTAGGTGATCGCGCAACTGCGGCGCTAATTCTTCGAGAATGTCGGCGCTGGATTCGACCAGCTTGGCACCCTGACGAATCAGACGATGACAGCCGCGCGCCATGGGGTTGTGAATCGAGCCGGGGATGGCAAACACCTCGCGCCCCATCTCGCTAGCCAGGCGCGCGGTAATCAGCGAACCACTTTGTGGTGCGGCTTCGACCACCAGCGTCCCCAGACTGAGTGCCGCCATGATGCGGTTGCGTCGCGGAAAATGACCGGGGTGTGGCGGGGTGCCCAGCGCGAGCTCACTCACAATCAAGCCCGCATGATTCACAATGGCATGCGCCAATTCGCGGTGTTGTGCCGGGTAGACACGATCGACCCCCGTGCCTACCACGGCGAGCGTATAGCCTTGTGCTTCAAGCGCACCATGATGCGCCTCGGCATCAATTCCCTGTGCCAGCCCGCTGGCTATACACACGCCGCGCCCAGCCAGATCACGCGCAAAGGCACGCGCATTTTGCGCGCCACCCGGGGTAGGGTGGCGCGTGCCGACCATGGCGAGACTGGGGTAATGCAGCAAAGCAGTGTTGCCCATCACAAAAAGCGCCAGAGGCGGGTCGCCCATGGCGCGCAGGGTATCCGGGTAGCGCGCATCGTCATAGGCAATCAGATCACGCTGTGGCTCGGCCAACCAGGCCAGGGTATTGTCGATGCGCGCCTGATCAGGCTGGCGCAGCGCTTCAATACTCGCCGCACTCAGACCCGCCTCACGCCACAGCGAGGTGGGCGCGGCAACAATCCCCTGTGCATCCGGCAACAGCTCCCACAAACGCAAAAAACGCCGGGAACCCAGTCCCGGCGTGTGTATCAACGCCAACCAAGCGCGCAGTGCATGCACGCAATAACCCTTGCTTATTGCTCGTCTTGGACGCGTTCGCTTGCCGCCGCAGCCGCCTTGCGCTCCTGCCAGCACAACCCGGCATTCGCCGCCATGCAGTCACCTATACGCACGGGACGGGTGTTCTGTGTGACCAAAACGTAGCTCACGCGCTCGTAGGTCAGGAAGACCACCGCATCCCCGATCTGCTTGGGAGGCAGAGCAAATGTTTCGCTGCTCGACCATTCAACGATAGGCGGCTTGCCCTCATTGGGCGGGAAGGGTGATGATGCCTGCACTGCACGCCAGTCAACTTCAGGCGTGGTATTTACTGAGGCATCCTTGGTCGGAGTGAAAATACGCAACACCTGACCCGGCGCAACACCTTCGCGCTTACCTACATTAATGGCGACAATCTGCCACTGCACGGCGCTGGTGAGCTGCTCGGGTAGGGAAATAACCTCGGCACCCAAGTCGGCGCGCAAAGGCAAAAGCTCAAGATCATTGGTCAGAACGGGCGGAATCAGCGCCAAACGGTCGTTGGGGCGAACTTCTTTATTGGCTTTCATCAAGCTCAAGGTGGCGGGATCATCGTTGATCAGTACCTTGGCCACGCCCAGCCCGTCCACTTCGTAACCCAAGGCTTCGCCATTGATCGGATCAAACAACGTTTTGTGCGGACGCACCACGGCCAAAAGCTCATTGGGTTTGAAAGAGCCCGTGGAGTAAATCTTGTCGCCCGCACCCATGACAAGGCGGTCAGAAGTGGATGCCAGAATGCGCGGCATGTCATTCAACACCGGCACTTCGATGATTTGCGGATAGGCAAGGAAGCCCTTCAGCATCTCGAAAGGCAGGGTTGGGATGGCCTTGTCCAGAGGCGAAATACGCACATGCGGACTGAGCCTTTTGGTCAGGCGCTGCTCGCCATTGATGGTGACAATTTCCAATTGATCGCCAGGGAAAATCAAATTTGGATTACGTACCTGCGGATTGGCGTGCCAAATTTTGCGCCAATCGGCTGGATTGTTGAGAAACTTCTGCGCCAGCCCCCAAAGCGTGTCGCCTTTTTGCACGGTGTAGATCATCGGTGCCTGCTTGCGGAAGGGCTGCGCCGTGGCGACGGGCTTAACAACAGGCGCAGGCGCAGCCTGCGCGGCGCTGGACGTGGCAGCTGGCTCAACGGGCGCATCCGGTGTGCTGGCGCAGGCCGAAAGTAGCAACGGCACGGCCAACAGGATGCTCCATTGGATGGGCGTGGCGTTTAATTTAATTGGACGGCTGGTCTTCATGTGCATAAGTGTTTCCATCTGGCGCAGGTACGTTCCGAAATTGATAGCATATAAACAGGCATTTGGCTTGCTAATGCTGCCAAATTCAGCAAATTTAGGGCACTTCTACAAACAGGACTTACGCAAAAGCGCCCCGGCAAGGCAAAGCGTCGAAGACGGTACATCCAGTACGGCGAGGCGCTTTAACGCCACTGGGGTGTTTTTGCGTAAGTCCTTCTAAATTCAATCAAGCCAACGAAGCTGTCAATTGGGGCAAGGCCAAATACCGCGAAATAGCGCAGTACAGACAGTTATGTGAGCATTTTGAGTTGTATTTTGACGCAGCAAGCTGCGACTTCAATAAATTTGCAGAAGCGCCCTTTACAATGCAACTCTAAACCAAATTCTGTGTTTGAGTGACAATACACTGACATTGAAACAACGCTGCCATACTGCTCGCATTATGTCATTCGTGTTTTCGTGCAGTGACTTTCCAAATTTGAAGGTGTTTTTCATCTATGGCCTGTCTGCCCATTTTGCTTTATCCGCATCCGAATCTGCGCAAGGTGGCGCAGCGCGTGGATGTTTTTGATGAAAATCTGCGCCGCCTGGCGACGGATATGTTTGAAACCATGTATGACGCACCGGGGATTGGCTTGGCTGCCACCCAAGTGGACATTCATCAACAAATCGCGGTGATTGATGTTTCCGAAGAGAAAAATCAGCCGCTGGTTTTGGTGAATGCGGAGATTCTTGCCTCCGAGGGCGTCGAGGAAATGGAGGAAGGGTGTCTTTCCATTCCTCAAATCAATGAAAAGGTGACCCGCAAGGAGTGGGTACGCGTGCGCTATCAAGACCTCGAAGGCCAGGAATGCATCCTCGAAACCGGTGGCTTGCTGGCAGTCTGCATCCAGCACGAACTGGATCATTTGCATGGCCGGTTGTTTATTGACCACATTTCTCCGCTCAAGCGCGAGCGTGCGTTGAAGAAATACGACAAACTGCAAAAGCGCGAGCGTGAATAGTTTTGTAGCCCGGATGAAGCGTTGCGGAATCCCGGGGCAGTGGTGCCTCTGTTGTGACGCCTGCCCCGGATTGACATCCTGGCTACTTGGCTGAGGCCTCTGTGGCTTAAAGTTTTTAGCATTTTTTTCGGAAACGACATTTTGAGCAAACCTCGCATTATTTACGCCGGCACGCCGGATTTCGCAGTCCCCGCACTGCGCGCCCTGCTGGACGCGGGCGAAAATGTGGTCGCGGTCTATACCCAACCGGATCGCCCGGCGGGTCGCGGGCGCAAGCTGACTGCCAGCCCGGTCAAGCAGGCGGCACTGGAAGCTGGTGTTCCTGTGTTTCAGCCGCTCAGTCTGCGCAATGCCGAAGCTCAGACCGAACTGGCCGCCCTTGCACCGGATTTGATGGTGGTGGCGGCCTATGGCCTGCTCCTGCCCAAGGTGGTGCTGGATACACCCACGCATGGCTGTGTGAATTTACATGCCTCCCTGCTGCCGCGCTGGCGTGGCGCCGCGCCAATTCAGCGAGCGATTGAAAGCGGCGATGCTGAAACCGGCATCACGCTGATGCAGATGGATGTCGGGCTGGACACGGGCAACATGCTGGCGAAATCCGCCTGCCCGATCACGCAGGACGACAACGCGCAAAACCTGCATGACCGCCTGGCCGAGATGGGCGCGACGCTGTTGATGCAACATTTGCCCGCGTTGCTGGAAGGCTCACTCAAGGGCGTGGTGCAGGACGAAGCCCACGTGACCTACGCCAAGAAACTGGACAAGGCCGAGGCCGTGCTGGATTGGTCACGACCCGCCACGGAGTTGGCGCGGCGGGTGATGGCGTTTAACCCTTGGCCGGTGGCAGAAACGCACTGGAAGGGTGAGACATTGCGTATTTGGCGCGCGCAGGCAATTGAAGCTGAAAATCCCCCCCGGCCCGCCGTTGTCAAAGGGGGGGAGAGGACGCCGGGGCTTATTATTGCCACCAGCCGCGAGGGCATTGATGTAGCGACGGGCAAGGGGGTGTTGCGCATCCAGCAATTGCAACGTCCTGGCGGCAAGCCCTTGCTGGCCGCAGATTTTTTGAACTCACACTCCATGCTGGGGCAGATTCTGGGCCAGAATATGAAAGGTATACCGGGTGGAGCACCCGCCGTCGAGGACTCACGCTAATGGCCAAGACCCGAGCCAGTGCGGCGCGTGCCGTGGCAGCAGTGCTTTCAGGGCGCTCCTTGAGCGATGCCTTGCCACCGTTGTTACAACCGCTGGCCTTGCGTGATCGCGCCCTGGCGCAGGAAATTGCCTATGGCGTGCTGCGTGAATTCGAACCGTTGGCCTTTTTGGCCGACGGCCTGCTCAAGGCGCGCCCCAAACCAAATGAGGTCTTTGCCCTGATTCTGGTCGGGTT
The DNA here is from genome assembly GCA_020061705.1 of Halothiobacillus sp. GTDB lineage: Bacteria > Pseudomonadota > Gammaproteobacteria > Halothiobacillales > Halothiobacillaceae > Thiofaba. The sequence continues at coordinate 18,341 of JAGUXT010000039.1, forward strand.
ATATCAGCTTCTGCATACCCGCGTGCCGGAACACGCTGCGGTTCATGCCACGGTAGAAGCCGCCGCTGTGCTCAAGGCGCAGCGCATGGGAGGGCTGATTAACGGTGTGCTGCGCAACTTCATGCGCGAGAAAGAGGCGCGCCTGGCCTTGCTTGAGCGTGCCGAACCGGCGGTACAGCACGCCCTGCCGCGCTGGCTGTGGACGCGCATTCAGCAGGATTGGCCAGAAGATGCACAAGGCGTGGCCGATGCCTTGCGCCAACACGCACCGATGAGCCTACGCGTGAATGCGGCGCATGGTTCGCGGGAGACCTATCTCGCACGTTTGCAGCAAGCCGAGTTGGCCGCTGAAGCCACGCGCCATGCGGTGCACGGCGTGCGCTTGCAGCATGCTGTGGCGGTAGAGCGACTCCCGGGCTTTGCCGATGGCGATGTTTCGGTACAGGATGAAGCCGCGCAGCTTTGCGCACAAGTGCTTGAATTGGGTTCTTGTTTAGGGGCGGGCATGCGCGTGCTGGATGCCTGCGCTGCGCCGGGAGGCAAAACACTGGCCTTGCTGGAGCACCAGCCCGGCCTGGATATGCTGGCCCTGGATGACGACGCCGAGCGCTTGCAGCGCGTGGATGAGAATCTTACGCGTGCGGGGCTGAACGCCAAAACGCAGGCAGGAGATGCCGGCCGCCCGGAAACATGGTGGGACGGGCAGATGTTTGAGGTGATTTTGCTGGATGCGCCCTGCTCGGCCACGGGGGTGATTCGTCGCCACCCGGATATCAAACGCCTGCGTCGTGCCGAGGATATTGCCCAGCTTGCCGCACAGCAGGATCGCTTGCTCAAGGCGCTGTGGCCGCTGCTCGCGCCGGGTGGGCGCTTGCTGTACATGACCTGCTCGTTGCTGCGTGAAGAAAACGAAGCTCGAGTGGCTGCGTTTTTGGCAGCCATGCCGCCGGGTGCGGTGAACGAGCTCTCGCTTGAGGGTGATTGGGGGCGCGCCTGCGCGCATGGTCGGCAAATTCTTCCGGGAGACGATGGGATGGACGGCTTTTACTACGCTTTACTGGAAAAACCCGCGTGAATAGCCACGGGCTAGCGCATCGTTCCATACGTACCCGCGCATGGTGGGTTTGGGTGCTAGTGTCACTTGCCTTGTTTTTGAGTTTGATTCCGTCCACGCAGGCAGGGGGCGTCAGTGTCACACGTGCCGCCACCGAACTGCGCGAGGGTGCGCTGTGGCTGGATGCCGATGCGCGACTCGAGTTGTTCAAGGATCAGAGCGATGCGCTGCAAAATGGCGTGGCATTGTTGTTTGCCTGGGATGTAGTGATCGAGCAGGATCGCGGCTGGTGGGGCACGCGTGAGATCGCTACGGATGCCTGGCGGGCACGCATTGAATACCACGCACTGAGCCAGTTGTACCGCGTGCTGTGGTCATCGTCAGGTGGAGAAAGTCTGGAACCGGAAAGTTACACCAGCCTCGCCGCTGCGGTGGACAATCTGAGCCACCCTCGCGGGCTTTGGTTGGCTCCAGCCTCAGCCTTGCCCATGCCCGGCTCGTACCGTGGGCGCGCGCGTTTGCGCCTGGTGCATGACAGCCTGCCTCTACCGATCCGCCCGCGCGCTTTTTTTGCCAGCAGTTGGCAACTGACGAGTGAATGGTATCTATGGGCGTTCTAAACGCGCCCTCAGGTGAGGCGCACCCCAGCACGACGCGCTATTTGCGCAGCATCTATCGCAAGCGCATCCGCCCGCTGATTCCATGGGTGAGTGCACTGGTGGTGGTGGTGCTGATGGGGTCACTGTATTTGCTGACCGACGCATTGCAAAACTCCACGCGCTACGAATCGATGTATGTGTGGCTTTTGGGCGTGAATGTCGGCGGGGTGCTGTTCCTGCTGGTGGTGGTGCTGGCCAATGTGTGGCGCCTGTGGCAAAGCGTGCGTGCGCATGTGCCCGGCTCGCGGCTGACCATGCGCCTGTTGCGCGCCTATGTACTGCTCGGCTTGGCACCAGCGGCCATTGTGTTTTTCTTCTCCATGAACTTTATTCAACGCGGTATTGATAGCTGGTTCGATGTGCGTATTGAACAGGCTTTGAATGATGCGCTGGAACTCTCGCGCGCCTCGCTGGAAGTGCGGATGCGCGAGGCTTTGCGCCTGACACGGCGTGCTGCTGCGCAACTCAGTGACAGCGAGGGCATGGGGTCGCTGGATACGCGCGGCAGCTTGAATAGCATGCCAAGTTTGCAGCAAGGACTGAGTCAATTGGCTCCGTCCGGCAGTGGGCTGGCGGGCCTGTCTGCGCAAACCGAATTGGGACAGGAAGACGTACCCGGCATGGGTGAGCGTGCACGCGATGAGCTGGCCGTGGTGGAATTGGACAGTTTGCGCCGCGAAACCGATGCGCTGGAAATGAGCCTGTTCGGCACGGGTGGGCGTATTATTGCTTCGGCGGCGGATGGCTCACGTGGCCTGGTGCCTGAGCGCCCTGGCGAATCGGTGCTGGCACATGTGCGCCAAGGTAACCACTACCTTGCGCTGGAGCCTTTGAGCACGCCCGTCAGTCGTAGCATTTCCTCGGCAGGTGATGGCGCACTGGATACGGGCGCCGGTCTACCCAAAGACTCGCTAGCTGTTCGTGTGGTCATTCCACTTGATCGCTATGCGGCTTCTTCGGATCACCGTCTGTTGCAGGCGATTTTTCTGGTGGATGCACGCTTGGCCACACTGGCTGATAGCGTGCAAAGCGCGTTTCACCAATACCGCGAGCTGATTTATCTGCGTCACGGGCTGAAGCAGAACTTCGTCATGGCGCTGGGGTTGGCCTTGTTGCTGTCGGTGTTGACGGCGGTATGGCTGGCCTTTCTGGCCGCAACGCGCCTGACCGAGCCGATTCGTGACCTGGTGCTTGGCACGCGCGCCGTGGCGGATGGCGATTACAGCCGCCGCCTGCCGGTGCAGCGCATGGACGACTTGGGTCTATTGATGCGCTCGTTCAACACCATGACCGCACGCATTGCAGAAAGCGCCGAAGAAACGCGGCGCTTGAAAGATGAGGCCGATGCGCAGCGTGATTATCTGGAAACGGTGTTGCAACACCTGTCCTCAGGCGTGCTAACCCTGAGCGATGACGGCCAGGTACGCCATGCCAACGCAGCGGCGGCGAGCTTGCTCGGTGTGCCTTTGGGTGAGTTGCAGCATGTGCGCTTGCCCGCGCTGTGTGAGGCGTATCAGCATCTGACCCCGCTGTGTGAGGCGCTGGAAGGCTGGTTGCGTCAGGACGGTGTAGGCGAGTTGTTGCGTGAGGTGCGCCTGGTTAACGATGGCGAACGCAGCATTCTGATGGTGCGCGGTGCACCCTTGGCGCACGATTGGGCGCAGGGTATTGAGATGGGCGAAGAAGGCGGACTGGTGATGGTGCTGGATGACATCACTGCCATTATCCAGGGCCAACGCGACGCGGCATGGAGCGAGGTGGCGCGGCGCTTGGCACATGAAATCAAAAACCCGCTCACGCCGATTCAATTGTCAGCCGAGCGTTTACGGCGCAAGCTTGGCCCCGTGCTGAATGAGGCCGATGGACAGGTGCTGGAGCGCGCCACCCACACCATCGTGCAACAGGTGGAAGCAATGAAGCACATGGTGAACGACTTCGCGGAGTACGCGCGTATGCCACAGTCGCGCATGGTCGCGCTCAACCTGAGCGCCTTGGTGCGTGAAGTGCTGGATTTGTACCGTGGCGGCGTAGTGAAAATGCGCCTGAATGTTGATAAAACGGCCGATGAGCATCCCATCTGGATCGAGGGCGATGCGCTACGCTTGCGACAGCTTTTGCACAACCTGCTCAAAAATGCGGCAGAGGCCTTGCAAGAAGCCTCGCCGCCTGTCGCCGCGCCCGAGGTGAATGTCAGTTTGAGGCTGCGTGCCGAAACGCATGCTGTCGAGCTTCTGGTGGCTGATAATGGTTCAGGCTTCCCGCCTGACTTACTGGGGCAGATTTTTGAGCCCTATGTCACCACGCGTCCGAAAGGGACGGGCCTGGGGCTGGCGATTGTGAAAAAAGTGGTCGAAGAGCACGCGGGCAAAGTGCGCGTGTTTAATGCGGCTGAAGGTGGGGCGCGTGTGCTGTTAAGCTTTCCTGCACGCACAGGCGGCTTGGAGCATGGCGACGGGGTGGATAAACTGGACAACGCTTAAGCGATGACAACGATGGAACCAACATGCCTAATGCACATATTTTGATCGTCGATGATGAGCCGGACATTCGCGCTGCAGTGAGCGATATCCTCGAAGACGAGGGCTACAGCGTGGCTCTGGCTGAGGATGCATCCGTGGCGCAAACCCAGTTGCAGGCACGTCGGGGGGATTTGATTCTACTGGATGTCTGGATGCCCAACATGGATGGCTTGGCCTTGTTGCGCCATTGGCACAGCGTAGCAGGCAGCTTGCCCGCACCGGTGGTGATGATGTCCGGACATGGCACGCTGGAAACAGCGGTTGAGGCGATTCGGCTTGGCGCATATGACTTTATCGAAAAGCCCTTATCTTTGGATAAATTGTTGCTAACGGTTGAGAACGCTCTGCAAACCCAGCGATTGGCACAGGAAAATTCGCGCCTGCGCCGCGAAAGCAGCCACCCCAACGAGCCCTTGGGCGAAAGCGCACTCATGCAAGCGCTAAAGGCACAGGCCAAACAATTGGCTGAAATTGATGACTGGCTATTACTGCTCGGTGAGCCCGGCTCAGGGCGGCAGAGCTTTGCGCGTTACATACACCATCACAGTGTGCGCCGCCATCAGCCCTTCGTCGTGGTCAACGCCACAGCGGCGCGGCGACAGGCGCTGGGCAACTCGTTGCTCGGTCAGGAAGATGTGGTTCCACCCAAGGGTGGTTTGGAGGCAGGTGCTCAAGACGCGGGCGCGGAGCGGCGGCGTGTGCGTTATGGCCTGCTGGAGCAAGCACACGGCGGAACCTTGTTTATTGCCGAGCTGGCCGAGCTGGACAAACGCGAACAAACCCAGTTGCTGCATGTTTTAACTGGTGGAAGCTTTACCCGCAACGGCGGCACGCAACCCGTCGAGGTCGATGTGCGTGTCATGGCAGCAAGCGCGCTTGATTTGCGCGAGGAGGTCAACGCTGGCCGCTTCCGCGATGACTTGTATCAACATATCAGCGCGCATGGTCTGGTGGTGCCGCCACTGTGTGCCCACGCGGAGGACGTGCCGCTGCTGCTCAATTACACCTTGCGCCGTGCGCACGAGCACGATGGCGCGCCACTGTGCACCCTGGACACGGAAGCAATGGCCAAGTTGTGCGCCTACCCCTGGCCAGGGCATGTCGGCGAGCTGAAAAATGTTGTGCAGCGTTTATTGATGCTCAGTCAAGGCGGCACCATCGGCCTGGCTGAAGCGCAACAGGCTCTCGGCGGGCGCGAAAACCGCGAGATGCGCGTTTCGGAGCGTGATGGCTGGTTGAGCGTGGATCTGGATTTGGGCTTGCCCTTGCGCGAGGCTCGCGATGATTTTGAGCGTGCCTACCTGGAAGCCCAGCTGCGTCATAGCCGGGGCAGCATGACCGAATTGGCTCGCCGCGCCGGCATGGAGCGCACCAATCTGTACCGCAAGCTGAAAATGCTTGGGGTGAAAGACTCTTTTCAGCGAGATGACTCGGATGAGTAATTCCCTAGCAGCCTGTCGGACTTTGGGAATCGAAGCGAAAATCTGGCTGGGCGAGGGCAGATTTTGCCGCTTTTGCAGGGCAATAGTGAGTTCTATTGCCCAAAAAAGCGGTGAAATATGCACCGTCCAGACGGATTTGCAGCCGATTACGCCAGAGTCCGACAGGCTGCTAATGATCCGGCACGAATATATATTGAAGCGCAGGAGCGGGCTTGCCCGCGAAAGGCTGAACACTGAAGCCTTCGCGGGCAA
>JAGUXT010000006.1 GCA_020061705.1 Halothiobacillus sp.
AAATTCCCAGACCTGGCGATAACCCACCGCACGCATCGACGGCAAAGCAAGATGCAAATCGCCGCGTGCGCGCAAGGTTTCAACTTCATCAATCAGACCATCGCGCAGCATCAACTCAAAACGCTCGGCAATACGACGGCGCACTAGTTCACGCTCAGGCAAAATCGCCAGCTTCAAAACCCGCCCCACATCCGGCGCGGCCTGCTCACGCCCAAGCGCCTGCAAAGTCGATAATGGCACCCCAGTCTGTCTCCAAACCTCCAAGGCACGCCCCACGCGCTGGGGGTCATTCGGATGCAGGCGCGCCGCAATCAACGGATCAACCTCGGCCAGTTTGGCGTGCATCGCCGCCCACCCCAACTGCGCCGCCTCCGCCAAAACGGCCTCGCGCACCGCCGGATCCGATACGGGCAACTCCGCCAGCCCATCCTGTAATGCACGGAAATACAGCATCGTACCTCCCACCAGCAAGGGAATCCTGCCGCGCGCATGAATCTCGCGCATCGCAGCAAGGGCTTCCGCACGAAAGCGTGCCGCCGAATAGGCCTCAATCGGGTCGATAATATCCACCAAATGATGAGGGAATTCGCGCAGGGTTGCTGCATCCGGCTTGGCGGTACCAATATCCATACCTCGATACACCAACGCCGAATCGACGCTAATCAGTTCCACGGGCAACTGCTGCGCCAACTCCAGCGCCAATCCGGTTTTGCCCGAGGCCGTTGGCCCCATCAGCCAGATGGATTGCATTTTCAATTGCATACTTATTGGCCACGCATAAACATTTTATCCAACTGTGCCATGCTCAGGCGCGTCCACGTTGGGCGGCCGTGATTGCATTGGTCGGAGCGCGGCGTGGCTTCCATATCGCGCAGCAAGGCATTCATTTCACTAATACTCAAACGCCGCCCGGCGCGCACCGAACCGTGACAGGCCATGCGGGACAACGCCGCGTTGAAGGCTTCTTCGATATGGCGAGAATGACCATGCATTGCCAATTCCTCAAGTGTGTCGCTCACCAGCCGACTGATATTCGACTGCGCCAGCAAGGTGGGCACTTCACGCACCACCCAGGTGCCTGGTCCGAGCTGATCGAGCACCAAGCCAAGCTGACTCAACATTTCACCGTATTCGCACGCGGCGTCCGCATGGCGCGCTTCGAGCTCAAGCGTGATCGGCACCAGCAAGGGCTGGCGGCGGATGCCGTCATGCTCCAAAGCCTGTTTGAAACGCTCGTAGGTTACGCGCTCGGCGGCGGCGTGCATGTCCACAATAATCAGCCCTTCGGCATTTTCAGCCAAAATGTACACGCCGTGGAGTTGAGCAATAGCAAAGCCCAAAGGCGGTATTTCAGGCGCTTGCTCTGATTTTTGCAGTGCATCCGAGCCAGGACGGGCAAGAGCCTGATAATTCACCAGCGTTTCTTGCACCTGGGATGCTGCCAAGGGCAAAGGTAGGCGGGTTTGATAAGCATGTGGCACTGACAGAAGAGCGTTCTGTGCTCGCGGAATGTCTGAATCCAGCGTCGTCGGCGCGCTTTCACGCGCCCCTGCGCCTTGATCCGCCATGACGTGATGCAAGGTCGAAAACAAAAAGTCATGCACGCGGCGCGCTTCACGAAAGCGCACTTCGAGCTTGGCGGGATGCACATTGACATCCACGCTTTCCGCATCGAGTGCCAGATGCAGCACATACGAAGGTTGGCGTGCACCGTGCAACACATCCGCATAAGCTTGGCGCACGGCGTGAATTAGCACTTTGTCGCGCACGGCACGGCCATTGACGAAGAAATATTGCGTGTCGCTGCGCTCGCGTGCCAAAGTCGGCGGCTGCAGCCAGCCCCACAAATGCAAACCCTCGCGCTCGTGCTCAAAAAACAGTGCGCTATCGGCAAAACCCGCGCCACTCAGGGCGCGCAGGCGTTGCTGGGCATCGGCGGCTTCGTCGGTGCGCCATTGATTTTTACCCGCCACATTCAAGCTAAAACCGACATCCGGGCGAGCTAAAGCCATACGGCGCAGCACTTCGTCCAGATGATGCAACTCGGTGCGTTCGGCGCGCAAAAACTTGCGCCGGGCGGGGACATTGAAAAATAGGTCGCGTACTTCAATTGTCGTGCCTTGCGGGTGCGCGGCGGGGGCAATCTCGGCCTGTTGCGGATTGCCTGGACTGTGGATGCGCCAGGCATGCGCTGCGCCGCTCGCCTGCGAGATCAAACTAAAATCCGCCACCGAGGCGATACTCGCCAAGGCTTCGCCGCGAAAGCCGAAGCTACCCACGCACAATAAATCATCCAGTGATTGGATTTTGCTGGTGGCATGACTGGCAATGGCGAGTGGCAGTTCTTCTTGGGGAATGCCCTTGCCGTTATCGCGCACGCGCAGCAGTCGAACTCCGGCATCCTCGATATCCACGTCGATGCGCGTTGCGCCCGCATCAAGACTGTTTTCAACCAGTTCTTTCAGCACGCTGGACGGGCGTTCAACCACCTCGCCAGCGGCGATTTGGTTAATAAGTTGCGGGGGAAGGATTTGAATGACGGCCATGCCAACGTGCAGGTAATGAATCAGGCGCGCAGGATGAGACAAGCGCGGTTTTGATTCAAGCAGTTGAGGTGTGACACGTGTCTGTGCCTGTTTGCAGACTCAATGAGCTGTTTACCAAACGAAGGTGTGTTTGACACTTGCACCAAAGGCGCAAATTTCAAAGCATGGCGAAATGCGTGCCTTCCATTGCCTTGCTGGCGTAGTAATCGTGCAGGCCACGGAAAACCGACTGCGCAACTTTCTGTTGATGCGCGGGGGAACGCAGTTTGCGCTCTTCTTCGGGGTTGGACAGGAAGGCGCTCTCCACCAACATCGACGGGATATCGGGCGATTTGAGTACCATAAAACCCGCCTGTTGCACGCTACGCTTATGCACCGAACCGATTTCACCCAGCTCGGTCAAAATGCGCTGTCCGGCATCCATACCCGCCTGCATACTGGCCGATTGCGAAAGATCGAGTAACACGGAAGCCAAGCTGTCAGAACGCTCATTCAAGCTCACGCCGCCAACCAGGTCTGCCGAGTTTTCCTTATCCGCCATCCGACGTGCAGCTTCGGAGCTTGCGCCATTGAGCGACAAACAAAACACTGACGCGCCGCGCGCATCCGGGTCGCTAAACGCATCCGCATGGAGCGAAATAAACATATCCGCCTTGTTGCGGCGGGCAATGTTCGTGCGTTCACGCAAGGGAATAAATACATCTGTACGGCGGGTTAACACGGCCTTAAAGCCGCGCTCTTCCTGAATCAATGACTCCAATTTGCGCGCGATCGCCAAGGTGACATCTTTCTCGCGTGTGCCATCCTGCCCGACCGCACCGGGATCCTTGCCGCCATGACCGGCATCAATGGCAATCACCAACTTGCGCGCACCTTGGCGGGGCGATTCTTGACGTGCCATCTGGCGCTCGGTTTGACGTTCAGTTTCGCGCACATCCCTCGCTGTCGGCTCGGGGCGCTGCTCTTCATTTTGAGCCGAAGGCAGCAACTTGGACTCACGCTCGGCCGCTTTCTCGGCAAAGGCGCGTTTGGCCTCACTGTCTTTCACTGCGACCGTTGGCATACCGAGCGGTTTGTGTGCCAACTCAAGCACCAGCTTAAAGCCTTTGCCATTTGCCTCTGGAATCATCAATACCGAGGGCGTGGCGGGCTGCTGCACATCAAACACAAGGCGCAGGTCATTGCCATTTTGGATGCCACTGCGCAAGCGCGACACCACCACGCCTTCAGGCAGCTGCATTTCAAAACTTTTGGGCAGCGCAGTTTCTTTCAAATCAAGCACCACGCGTTCCGGATTGCTCAAGGTAAAAACCTTGTGATCGGTCGGCGCGGTCAAATTGAACACCAGACGCGAGCCACGCTCACTAACACTGGCTTCACCGGCATTGATGGCCGGTCGAACAGCAGCATACGCCGTGGCCGGCAACCACAAAAAAGATGCACCGCCGCCCAAAAGTTTTAGCAGAAATTGACGGCGCGCGTTGATTTGTAATGATGTTTGCATAGTCCACCTCACCCAATGCGGGGGCAGTTCCCGATAGTTGGGTGAAGTTATAGTCCAATAATCAACAAAATTCAATCGAATGAATAAGATATGTTGTTTTTCTTCAGCATGTTCTTAACATCACTCAACCAAACGCCACCCAAAGTGCTGATCGCCTGCATATGCGCACGCCGCGAGTCGCCTTCATGCAGCAAATGAAGCTCCAGATCTGGCGGCGGCAACACGCCAGCACCGCGCTCTGGCCATTCAACCAAACACAGCGTATCGCCGCCAAAATCCTCGCGTGCGCCCATCCATTCCAGCTCTTCAGGGTCATTCAGTCGGTAAAGATCGTAGTGCGCAATACGCCGGCCGGACGTTTTGCCAGTGATATCATAGGTTTCAACCAAGGTGTAAGTCGGGCTAACCACTCGCCCGGCATAGCCCAAAGCCCGCAAGAAGGAACGCACCAAGGTGGTTTTCCCCGCGCCCAAATCACCATGCAAAGCCAGCCAGCCTGAGATGGGTGCCGTTGCAGCAAGCGCTGCCCCCAGGGATTGTGTGGCGCTCTCATCAGGCAAGTGTAAATTCAGCATGGGCATATCCCCTCCAGCAAGCGTCGCGCGTAGGGCAGCAGATCCAGTGCAAGCAAACCGCGTCCACCCTCGCATTTCGCCGCCGCCTCGCCCGCCGCTGCGTGCAAGGCCACAGCAAGGCGCGCGGCATCGCTAGCGCTCAAACCTTGCGCCCGCAATGCAGCAAGAATTCCCGCAAGCGCATCACCCATGCCAGCGGAGGCCATGCTTGGGTGGCCATGTTCACATGCAAATAGCCCCGCATTGCCGAGAATCAGGGTTCCCGGCCCCTTTAGCACCCAGCCCCCCCCATACCTTTGGCGCAAACGTGTCACCACATCCAGCCGGTCAATTACCACGCCATCCCGACCACTATTCAACAAGCGCGCAGCTTCCCCCTCGTGAGGTGTAAGTACATCGTCATCACCCAAACGCTGCGGAGTCAAAGCGAGCAGATTCAAGGCATCGGCATCAATCACTTTGGGCTTATGGGTGTTTATCGCGGCACTAAACATGGCGTGCGCCCAATCGTCCCGTCCAAGACCGGGGCCAAGCACAATGACCGTGGCGCGTTCCAGCAGGGCTTGCAGTACATCAATTGATTCAACGCCATGCAGCATCAATTCGGGACGACCTGCGCCGATGAACATGGCATGGGCAGCACGGGTGGCCACACTGACCCGCCCGGCACCCAAACGTGCAGCGCTCTCGGCCGCCAAGCGAGCCGCCCCTGCCATACCGTGATTTCCACCAATCACCAGCACATGCCCATAGTCACCCTTATGGCTATGGCGCTGGCGGGGCGGCAATATTCCACGCAAATCGTCAAGCCGGTATGGTGTGACCTGCATCATCGGCGCGGAATAAAGCCAAGCACATCCATTGCACGACGCAGGGTGACTTCGGCGCGCTCAGCCGCCTTGTCTGCGCCCTCATGCAGAATGCGCATAAGTTCGCTGTTGTCCGAACGCAGGGCGTGATAACGCTGTTGCACTGGTTCCAGGAAGGCCACTACCGCATCGGCTGTGGTCTTTTTCAAGTTGCCATAACCCTGTCCAGCCAGTTGCGCCTCCCAATGGGCAATCGACTCGCCCGAAACGGTCGCCAGCAAGGTCAACAGATTGGAAACCCCCGCTTTATTTTGCACATCAAAGCGGATTTCATTATCCGAATCGGTGACAGCACGCATGAGTTTTTTGCGCACTTTGGAAGGCTCATCCAGCAAGGCGATGGAGGCTTGCTCATTTGGATCGGATTTCGACATCTTCTTTTCAGGGTCTTGCAGGCTCATGATGCGCCCGCCGACTTCGGGAATCATCGGTTCAGGAACGGTGAACACATTGCCATACAGGTTGTTGAAGCGCATGGCAAGATCGCGCGCCAGCTCCAGATGCTGCTTCTGATCGTGCCCCACAGGAACAAGATCCGATTGGTACAGCAAAATATCCGCCGCCATCAGCACCGGGTAATCAAACAGACCAACGTTAATATTTGCCTCATGCTGTGCCGACTTATCCTTGAACTGAGTCATACGGCTAAGCTCACCCATGTAGGCATAGCAATTCAACAACCAACCCATTTCAGCGTGGGCGGGCACATGCGACTGCACAAACAGGGTGGATTTAGTCGGATCAATGCCGCAAGCCAAGTACAGTGCAATAAAATCCAGGCTGCGCTCACGCAGAATTTTTGGGTCTTGGCGCACGGTAATCGCGTGCAAATCCACCAGCATGAACAAGCTGTCGTGGGTTTCCTGCAACTTGACCCAATTTTTGATCGCGCCAATGTAGTGTCCAATCAGCAAGTTACCCGAAGGCTGAATCCCGGAAAGAACCACCGGGCGGGCATGAATAGGTTTTGGAGAAACAGATGTCATAAAAATTCGCTACAGTTCAGAGGACGAAAACGCCGCTCATGATAGGCTGGGGCACCGAATAAGCCAAAACGACACGATCAAGCAATCACACCAACATCATGCACCAAAGCGCCCTGATTGAAGTCCTCCTTTTGCTCGCCATTTCCGTGATTGCAGTCACGGTGTTTCGTCGTATCCATTTGCCACCAATATTGGCGTATTTGGGCGTTGGCGCACTGATAGGGCCACACGCACTGGGTTGGGTGGCTGAGTCTGAAAACACTCGCGTACTGGCCGAGTTCGGCGTGGTCTTCCTGCTGTTCACCCTGGGGCTGGAGTTTTCCATCAGCAAACTCAGCTCCATGCGCAAAGCCGTTTTGGGTATGGGCGGCGCACAAGTCGTCATCACGACCTTGGTCGCAGGCTTTGCGGCATGGGCGCTTGAACTTTCCTTGCCTGCGGCCTTGGTGATTGGCGGCGTATTGGCCATGTCGTCAACGGCCATTGTTATCAAGTTGTTGGCCGAACAAACAGAAATCAATTCGCGGCACGGGCGCGCCGCCGTAGGTATTCTGTTATTCCAGGATCTTGCCGTTATACCCTTCCTGATCGTGATTCCAGCCCTTGCCTCAGGGGATGACGACATCGGGGTTGATCTCGTGCTTGCGCTTGTAAAGGGCATTGCGGTCACCGCTGCCATGCTGGCCGGGGGGCGCTGGTTATTGCGCCCCATGTTCAATGAGATTGCCAAAGCGCGTTCGCCGGAACTGTTCACCCTGGCGGTGCTATTGGTCGCGCTTTCATCAGCTGCGCTCACCCAGGCCGCCGGTTTGTCTCTGGCACTGGGGGCATTTTTAGCCGGCATCATGCTCTCGGAAACCGCCTTCAGACACCAGATTGAAAGCGATATTCGCCCGTTTCAAGATGTGCTTCTGGGTTTGTTTTTTATCACTATCGGCATGTTGCTCGACATGCATGCCCTGCCCCAATACTTGCCACCAGCACTATTGCTTTTGGTGCTACTGGTAGTAATGAAAACCCTGATTATTTACGTAGTCGGCATCAGCTTGAAGCAAGAACCGGGCGTAGCTCTGCGTACCGGACTGGTTTTGGCTCAAGGTGGCGAGTTTGGTTTTGCCCTGCTTTCTCTTGCCACCCGAGACCATCTTCTTGACCATGACACCACACAGATTGTGCTCACAGCCGTACTGATGAGCATGATATTGACGCCATTCCTCGTGCGCTGGAACGGGCGCATCGCAAAAATTCTGGTGCGTAGCTACCAGCAAAACTATGTCGAAATGCGTGAAGGCATTTCACAAAAGAATACCGATATGAGTGACCACGTCATCATCACCGGTTTCGGTCGCGTCGGGCAAAATCTTGCCTACCTGCTCGACCAGGAAGACGTGCCCTATATTGCGCTAGAGGTCGATCCCGACATTATCGCCAAAGCGCAAAGCGCCGGTTACAACGTGCATTTCGCCAACGCGACCCACGCCGACATGCTGCACGCTGCGGGCATCGACAAAGCGCGCGCCCTCGTCATTACCCACCATGACACCGACGCGGCGATCAAAACCCTGCACGTCGCCCGCCTGCACCACACCGAGCTGCCTATATTTGTGCGCGCACTCTCCGTCAATCGACTGGATGAGATCATCGCGGCAGGCGCAACGGAGGTCGTTCCCGATGCGTTTGAGGCAAGCTTAATGCTGGGCTCGCACCTCATGAGCCACATGGGTATCCCGATGCGGCGCATTTTTCACCGCACACAGCGTATCCGCCAGGATAACTACAGCTTGCTGCGCCATATTTTTCAGGGGCGTGGCGAAGCGGTGGATGCCGCCCATGCCTTGCGTGGCTCTCTGGCCAGTATTGACCTTGCTTCCGGTGCATGGGCAGTGGGACGCACCCTGGGCGAAGCACTTGACGGCATAAAAGTCTTCCCGGATGCCATTCGTCGCGGGGGAATCAAAGGCGAAATGCCCTCGCCATCGACTGTATTGCAAGAAGACGATGTACTTATTCTTTACGGCACGGAGGCCGATTTAGCCCGTGCCGAACAACGCCTTTTGGGCGGACGTTAACCCCCCATTTCGATAGGAACCCATCCACATGGATATGCTACAAAATTCTGAGTTTCTATCGAGATTACAATTTGCTTTCCTCGCCATGTTTCATATCCTCTGGCCACCGTTAACCGTTGGCCTAGCGATTATTATTCTCGGCCTGGAAGCGACATGGCTAAAAACAAAACAGATTGTCTATTACCACCAAACGCGCTTCTGGATTCGTATCTTCATGATTAACTTTGGCGTGGGGGTGATTAGTGGCATTCCCATGGAGTTTGCCTTTGGCACCAACTGGGGGCCATTCTCCATAGCCAGCGGCGATTTCTTTGGCAATATTTTAGGCTTTGAAACAGCGATGGCATTTATGCTCGAAGCAGGTTTCCTGGGCATTATGTTATTTGGCTGGAATCGAGTGAGCAGCGGTATGCATCTGTTTGCCACCAGCATGGTGGTCTTGGGCAGCACCCTCTCCGTATTCTGGATTATGGTGGCCAATTCCTGGATGCAAACGCCAAGTGGCGTTGAATATATCAACGGCAAATTCATTGTCACCGATTATCTCGCCGCCGTGTTCAACCCTGACCTTGCTCACGGATTTTGGCATATGTTTATGGCTTGCATTGAGCTTAGTCTGGTCGTCGTCGCAGGAATCAGTGCCTATTACTTACTAAAAGAACGAGAAGTCGCTTTCTTTTTGCCATCATTTAAAATTTCTGTTCTCGCCCTTGTGCTGATTTCCCCGCTACAAATCATCATCGGTGACTCAGCCGGAGGCGCACTGGCCAAAACCCAACCCGCCAAACTCGCAGCCATAGAGTCACACTGGGATACCAACCCGCCCGGCGAAGGCGCGGACTGGGCACTCCTGGCTATTCCTGACCAAAAGAACCAGCGTAATTTGTGGGAATGGACCATTCCTGACGCACTGAGCCTTATTGTCACCCACTCCCTTACCGGCACAGTTGTTGGCCTAAGTGACTTCAAACCTGAAGACCAACCACCCATCTGGATACCTTTTTACGCCTTTCGCATAATGATTGCTGCCGGTGTATTTATTGCATTTATGGCGCTTTGGACACTTTGGTTGCTTTGGCGCAAAAAACATCAAATGAATCCTGAGAACATAAGCCAAAACACGTGGTTACTGCGTGGCTGGATACTTACTATTCCCGCTGCATACATTGCTGTAGAAATGGGCTGGCTGGTACGAGAAATTGGGCGACAGCCGTGGATAGTGTACGGCATGATGCGCACGCAACATGGCGTATCTGCGCTTCCGCTTGAGACCGTGCAATGGTCTTTACTCTCATTTTTCGTTTTTTACCTCGCTATCGGCATCGCCGCATTTTATTTTATGCGCCATGTACTTCGTCAGGGCCCAGCCTATGAGGCAGCTCCAAAATATATTAAAAATAAAAACCGACCCATGTCTTCCATGAACGATGGAGGATACTAATGGACGTATTCAGTTTCGATGATCCCCACCATTTATTGGCCAGCGTCTGGTTTGCCATTATTGGCTTATTCCTGATTTTCTATGTTGTACTCGATGGCTTTGATTTAGGCATGGGGATATTATCGCTTGCTGCACCCAGTGAAAAATATCGTGGTGCAATGATGAGCAGTATTGGCAGCATTTGGGATGCCAATGAAACCTGGCTGGTCATTGTTGGTGGCACGCTATTTGGTGCTTTCCCCTTGGTATATGGCACTGTTTTACATGGGCTTTACATCCCAATAACCCTTATGCTTTTGGGTTTTATGTTGCGCGGTGTGTCCTTTGAATTTTATGTACTTTCATCACGCAAAAAACTCTGGGGTACAGCATTTGGCCTTGGCAGTTTAATCGCCGTGATTGCCCAGGGTTTCGCATTGGGTGGCCTGCTTAATGGCATGAAAATTGAAAATGGATTGTTCATTGGCGGTGTATTTGACTGGTTTTCACCTTTTAGCCTGATGGTCGTTTTGGGCGTGATTGCGGGATACAGTGTACTCGGCGCCAATTACATGATTCTAAAATTCCATGGTGAGCTGCAAAACCATGCTTATGCACGCAGCAAAATATTTAGCCTGTTGATGTTGTGCTTTGCTGCTATCGTTACGGTATGGACACCCCTGCAATACCCCAGTATTTATGAACGCTGGTTCACCCTGCCTAATTTCTTTGCATTCGCCCTGCTCCCTCTTGCTGCCTTAGTGTGTTTTTTCATGCTATTCAAGGCGCTTATGCGACGCGAGGAGCGTGCCCCATTCATCTGGAGTCTCCTTATTTTCCTATTCTCCTTTATCGGTCTTGCCGCGACCTGGTTTCCATATATCGTTCCCGGAGCAATTACGATTGACCAAGCTGCCGCACCAACCAACACTCTTGTTTTCATGCTCCTCGGCATTGGCATGTTGATTCCGGTAATGATTGCTTACAACATTTATCAATATAGTGTTTTTAGCGGAAAAATTAATCCCGACACACCGGAACAAAACGATTAATAAACCGATAACTTCAGGGAAGACCCATGCGACTCTTGATGATTTCCGATGTGTATTTTCCACGCGTCAACGGTGTTTCAACCTCGATTGAAACCACGCGCCATGCGCTCGAAAAACTGGGGCATGAGATTACATTGATCGTGCCTGATTACCCGCAACAAGAAGAATCTACCGATCCCCATGTCATGCGTATCCCCGCGCGCAAAGTTCTTTTCGATCCAGAAGACCGTTTAATGGCCTGGCGTGACTTGCGTCGCACGATGCGCGCACTTGCCCCGCAACAATTTGATTTAATTCATATTCATACGCCATTTATTGCTCACTACGCCGGCACGCGCATGGCACGCAATCTCAAATTACCCGTAGTGGAGACCTACCACACGTTTTTTGAGCAATATCTTGAACATTACATTCCCTTTCTTCCCGATCCGATGCTGCGCCTCGTGGCGCGCCGCCTGACCGCAAACCAGGGCAACGCCGTGAACGCCTTGATTTCACCTTCCATTGCCATGCGCGATATTTTGCGCCGCTATGGAGTGCGCACCCCCATCAGTGTCATTCCCACCGGCATTGATCTTGAAAATTGGCGCGCGCCCACGGCGCCCGACCCGCGTCATGCGCTTGGCCTGTCCAGCACTCAACCCATGCTGCTGTTTGTTGGACGGCTGGCGTTTGAAAAAAACATCGAATTTTTGCTCAACATGCTTACCAGGCTGATTGAACAGCGCCCTGATACCTGCCTGGTGCTTGCGGGCGAAGGGCCGGCGGAAAAACATCTGCGCAAACTCACCGCACAACTTGGATTGGAAGCGCATGTACATTTTGTCGGCTACCTGCCGCGCGATGGCCAACTGCAAGCCTTGTACCGCGCCGCCGATGCCTTTGTATTCGCCTCGGCCACCGAAACCCAAGGCCTCGTCCTCGTCGAAGCCCTGGCTCTCGGACTCCCCGTGGTCGCCCTGGCGGAAATGGGCACGCGCGATGTGGTGCGCGAAGGTGAGGGCTGTCTGATTGCACCCAATGATCCACAAGGCTTTGCTGCCCGCGTCGTGGAACTATTCGACCACCCGCACGAAACCACTCGACTTGCCGCACAAGCTGTCATTGCTGCCGACGCGTGGCAAGAAGAGCGCGTCGCCGAACGCCTGGTCGCGTTTTACCAGGAAACCATCGACCGTGGCGAAAGCGCGCCTGTGCGCAAACGCTGGCGGCGCAGGCAAGAAGCATGAAACTCAACCAACTCAAGCTCGATAACAGCTATGTGCGTGAATTGCCCGCCGACCCGGACGCGCACAATGGATCACGCCAAATTTACGCTGCCAGCTACTCGCGCATCCACCCTACCCCGGTCAAATCACCGCAACTTCTAGCTTGCTCAGCAGAAACTGCCGCCCTGCTTGGTCTGGATGAGAGTGAATGCCACACCCGGCACTTCGCCGAAGTCTTCGGCGGCAATGCCCTCCTCCCCGCCATGCAGCCTTATGCCGCCTGCTACGGCGGCCACCAATTCGGCCACTGGGCGGGACAGCTCGGTGACGGGCGCGCCATCAATCTCGGCGAAGTCATCAACCCACACGGCCAGCGCTGGACACTGCAACTCAAAGGCGCGGGACGCACCCCGTATTCGCGCGGTGCAGACGGTCGCGCCGTGTTGCGCTCTTCTGTGCGCGAATTTCTCTGCTCCGAAGCCATGCACCATCTCGGTATCCCGACGACCCGCGCCCTGAGCCTTGTTGCAACCGGTGATGGGGTGCTGCGCGATATGTTTTACGATGGCCGCCCGCAAATCGAACCCGGCGCCATAGTCTGCCGCGTCGCGCCTTCCTTCACCCGTTTTGGCAACTTCGAACTCTTCGCGCATCGCGGCGACCGCCACACCCTGCGCCTGCTGGCTGACTACACCATTCGTCACGATTTCCCCGAACTGCTCGCTGCCGATGCTACTCCCACGTCTGAAACCTACCTCGCCTGGTTCCGCGAAATCGTGCGCCGCACAGCGGAAATGATTGTCCATTGGATGCGTGTCGGCTTCGTACACGGCGTGATGAACACCGACAACATGTCGATCCTTGGCCTGACCATCGACTACGGCCCCTACGGCTGGCTCGAAGGCTACGACCCGCACTGGACACCCAATACCACTGATGCGCAAGGCCGCCGCTACTGCTTTGGCAGCCAGCCACAAATCGGCGAATGGAACCTCGTGCGCTTGGCCAACGCCCTGCGACCGCTTGTTGGCGCAACTGAACCGTTGCAAGAAGCCCTTCTGGCCTATCAGCACGACTACGACCAAGCTTACGATGGCATTATGGTCGCCAAACTCGGCCTCAAAAACCATCAAGGCCATAGCGATGATGTACTCATCGAAGCCATGCACAGCATGCTCAGCCTGACCGAGACGGACTACATCCTGTTCTTCCGCGCCCTCGCCGACCTGCCTGATGGACACGATGATGAAACCCTGCTCAACATCATCAGCCCGGCGTGGTATGCCCCGCATGAAGTGCAAAACGAGGTGCGCCACGGCATTCTCGACTGGCTGCACGCCTACCTCAAGCGCCGCAGCCAAGACGGACGTGACACAGCCAAACGCCGCGCCGCCATGCACGCCGTCAATCCCAAATACGTGTTACGCAACTACCTCGCTCAACAAGCCATCGACCGCGCCGAAAACGGCGACACGTCGATGATAAGTGAACTCCTCAACCTGCTGCGCCAACCCTACGCTGATCAACCCGACAACGAGCACTATGCCGCCAAACGCCCCGAATGGGCACGCGTCAAAGCCGGTTGCTCCATGCTGTCGTGTAGCTCGTAACGCGAGTTGCCGGATTATCGACGCTCGATACGTTCCTGCTGAATTTGCGCCAACAAGCCCTCAGCAGCCGCCTCGATCATATCCAATACCCGTTCAAAGCCTGCTTCCCCACCGTAGTACGGGTCGGGCACTTCACGTGCAAAACCGGCCTCCGCGGCAAAGTCCATGAACAGTCCCAAATGCGTCTGCACACCCTCCGTTTGGGCGCGCAGGGTTTTGAGTATGGACAAATTATCTTCATCCATCGCCAACACATAATCAAAGCGAGTGAAATCCTGCGCTTCAACTTTGCGCGCACGCTGAGTTGATAAATCGTACCCGCGGCGCAGAGCCGAACGTTGAGTCCGCTCATCCGGTGGATTACCGATGTGATAGGCATGCGTCCCCGCCGAGTCAATGCGAATGCGCTCACTCAAACCAGCTTCACGCACTTTGTGCACAAACACGCCTTCGGCGGTCGGCGAGCGGCAAATGTTGCCCATGCAAACGAATAAAACGCGCACTTCATGATCGTTCATGAAACGTTCCTCCTCAAATGCACATCAAGCATGCATCAAACTTTTTACCAATTGAATCAGACCATTGGTCGAGGCATCGTATTGGTTGACGGCTTCGCTTTCCGCCAGGCGCGGCAAAATATCATTGGCCATTTGCTTGCCCAACTCCACGCCCCACTGATCGAAAGAGTTTATGCGCCAGACAATGCCCTGCACAAAAATCTTGTGCTCGTACAGCGCCAGCAACATGCCCAGGGTATAGGGCGTATGGTCACGCATCACAATGGTGCTGCTGGGTTTATTGCCCTCAAACACTCGATGCGGTGCAAGCTCGGCAATCCTGGCTTCATCCAGACCCTGCGCACGCATTTCGGCCTCCACCTCCTCGCGTGTGCGTCCCCACATCAAGGCGCGGCTTTGCGCAAACAGGTTGGCCAGCAGCATGGCGTGTTGCTGCCCTAGCGGGTTGTGCGTGTTGGCGGCGGCGATAAAGTCGCAGGGAATCAAGCGAGTGCCTTGATGGATAAGCTGGTAGAAAGCGTGCTGTCCATTGGTTCCGTTTCCGCCCCACAAAATCGTGCCGGTGCTGTAATTTACCGTTTCACCATCGCGATCAACCGATTTGCCATTGCTCTCCATGTCAGCCTGCTGCAAATAGGCTGGCAGGGCGCGCAAGCGTGTGCCATAAGGCAAAACAGCATGGGTTTCGGCAGCAAAAAAATTGGCATACCACACGCCAAGCAAGGCCATAATCACCGGCATATTGCGTTCGAGCGGTGCTTCGTGGAAGTGTCGATCCATGGCATACGCACCTTCGAGCATCTTTTCAAAGTGCTCAAAGCCCACATGCACCGCAATCGACAGGCCAATCGACGACCACAGCGAATAGCGCCCGCCAACCCAATCCCAAAACTCGAACATATTTTCCGGCGCGATACCGAAAGTACTGACCAGCTCAAGGTTGGTGGATACGGCGGCAAAATGTTTGGCAACATGTGCCTCATCCCCAGCAGCCTGCAGGAACCAGGCTCGTGCTGCATGGGCATTCGCCATGGTTTCCTGAGTCGTAAAGGTCTTGGAGGCCACGATAAACAACGTAGTTTCAGGATTGAGCTGCTTGAGCGTACTGCTAATGTCCGACGGCGCAACATTAGATACAAAATGCGCTCGCAAATCAGGCTTGGCATAGGAGGCCAGTGCCTCACAGACCATTTTTGGCCCCAAATCCGAGCCTCCCACACCGATATTCACCACATCGGTAATTGTCTTGCCGCTATATCCCAACCACGCACCGCTGCGCACGGCTTGGGAGAATGTTTTCATGCGTGCCAGCACACCATTCACCAGAGGCATGACATCTTCGCCATCGACAAAAATCGGGCTATTGCTGCGGTTGCGCAAGGCAATATGTAATACGGCGCGATCTTCAGTGAAATTGATTTTCTGACCACTAAACATTTTTTCACGCCAGCCTTCCAAGTCAGCCTCGCGCGCCAGTTGCAGCAAAAGTTGCATAGTGTGAGCGTTCACCCGCTGCTTGGAATAATCCAAAAACAACTCCCCTGCGCGCATGCTGAAGTTTTCAAAGCGCTTCGGATCGTCCGCAAACAAATCGCGCATCGGCGTATAGGCAAAATCACTGTGGTGCGCACGAAGAGCCTTCCAGGCAGGAAGTTGGGTAAGTGGAAGCGGCATAAGTTGTTTCCTCAATGCAGTGAGTATGGGACTTAAACAATTCAATCAAAAAATATTAGCCACAGATGGCACAGAGTTCTCAGCGAAAAAAACCTGTAGGTGCGAATTCACTCGCACGCGGCCAGTTCCATGTGCGCATGAATTCGCACCCACGAACCTTCGCCCGTATTGCTCTGTGATCTCTGTTGCTAAAAAACATTACAAGGCATTACGCCAGACATGGTCTTCTTTATCAAACAGGCGGCTGGCTTCGTCCGGCCCCCAGCTTCCCGCTGGATAGGTGTGGATAAAATCACGCTCCTGCGACCACAACTTGAGTACTGGATCGACCGCACGCCACGCCCACTCCACCTCGTCATAGCGCAAAAACAGCGACTGATCGCCGTGCATAACGTCCAGCAACAAGGCTTCATAGGCTCCCAGGCGCGTGGCTTCGTTTTCACAATAGGTCGCATCCAACTGCGTAGTGGTGGTGCGCAACTCCAGGCCTTCACGCTTGGTTTGCACCTCCAGGCGCAGGCTTTCGCAGGGCTGAATACCGAGCAGCAACCAGTTCGGCTCGAGTTGCTCGATAGGCGTTTCACGGAAAAGCTGCTGCGGCGGGTGACGGAAGCGAATACTGACCATCGAAGTACCTTCCGGCAGGCGCTTGCCTGTACGGATGTAAAACGGCACGCCACGCCAACGCCAGTTGTCAATATACAACTTCAACGCGGCATAGGTTTCCGTGGTGCTGTGCGCATCCACACCTTCTTCTTCCAAATAGCCCGGCACGGTTTTGCCTCGAATCTGTCCGCGCGTGTATTGCGCACGAAAGGCGTGGGCATGGACGGCACGCGGCGGAATCGGGCGTATGGAGCGCAGCACCTTGACCTTTTCATCACGCAAGGCTTCTGCATCCAGAATCGGCGGGGGTTCCATGGCCACCAGGGTGAGCATTTGCAGCAAATGACTCTGAATCATGTCGCGTAGCGCGCCGGCCTGATCGTAATAGCCCGCACGGCGGCCGATTCCCTTGTCTTCAGCGTGCGAAATCTGCACATGGTCAATGTAGTTGCGGTTCCAGAGCGGTTCGAGCAGCAAATTGGCAAAACGGAACACCAAAATGTTTTGCACCGTGGATTTACCGAGGTAGTGGTCAATACGGAAAATCTGCTTCTCGGAAAAATGCCGATGCAGGCGCGCATCCAGCATTTTGGCGCTTTCCAGATCGTAGCCAAACGGCTTTTCCACCACCAGACGCCGCCAGCCATCAAATTCGTCATTCAACTCCGCTGCCGCAAGCTGCTCAGCCACCGCCGCATACATATCCGGCGCAACCGCCAGATAAAACAACAAATTCATGCTCATGCCGTTTTCCGACACGCGCGCGCCCAGCTCCTGATAATCCTCAGCGGTTTCCAAATCGCCTTTCACAAAGCGTTGTCGCGCCAGAAAACGCGTCAAGACAACTTCATCAACCGCCGTACCAAGGCGCTCGCGTAACACACCATCGACATAACCGCGCCAGTCTTCATCCGTCCACTCGCGCCGACCAAAACCAAACACGAGCACCCCCGCATCTACACGGTCATGCCGATCCAGGTTGTACAAAGCCGGCAATAATTTTTGAGCCGCAAGATTGCCCGTTGCGCCAAAAATGACAAAACCGCATTTCACCGGCGAAGCGTTGACACTGCCAAACGTTGCGTCTTTACTCGAACTGACGGGAGACATGGCTGTTACTCCGCTTCAGATTGGGTAATCGCATGACCGCCAAACCCTTTACGCATCATCGCCAAGGCCTTGTTGCCATAATCCGCATTACCCTGGCTGGCAAAGCGCATTTGCAACGCCAGGGTCATCACGGGTGCCGCCACGCCCAAATCAATGGCTTCCTTGGCCGTCCAGCGTCCTTCGCCCGAATCCGCCACCACTGGCGCAACACTCGCCAGCTCCTGATCTTGCGCCAGAGCGTCCGCCGTCAAATCCAGCAACCAGCTTTGCACGACCGAGCCATGCCTCCACAACTCGGAAATTTGCGCCAAATCCAGCGCGAATGGCTCCTTGGCCTTAAGTACCGCCAAGCCTTCGGCCAGCGCCTGCATCATGCCGTACTCAATGCCGTTATGAACCATTTTGGTGAAATGTCCCGAACCCAACGGCCCTACATGCGCCCAACCCGTGCTCTCAGAAGGTGCAAGCGCTTTAAGAATGGGCGTTAAGCGCGCAGCGTCTTCATCCGTACCGCCCGCCATCACGCAATAACCATTTTTCAAACCCCACACGCCACCCGACACGCCGACATCCATAAAGCGCACGCCGCATGCTGCCGCGCGCTCGCCATGTCGAGTCGCATTCTGGTAAAAATCATTCGCACCATTGACCAACAGATCGCCAGCCGCCATCAAGGGCAGCACCGCATCCAGCGCCGCTTCGGTCGCCGCGCCCGCAGGCAACATCAACCAGACGATACGCGGCGCGGGCAGTTGCTCGATAAATTCAGCCAGAGAATACGCTGGCATAAAACCTGCACCCTCTTCACGCAACTCATCCACCGGCGCAGCACTGCGGTTATGTCCGACCACCTCAACCCCTGCACGCACTAGGCGACGCACCATGTTGCCACCCATCCGACCCAAACCATAGATACCGATACGCATGATGCAAATCCTCACAAAGATTGATGAAAAAAACACTGGTACCACGATGAGTACATCAATGACGCTATAATGCCTGCGTTTTATGAAGCTAAATAGATGCCAAAAACGCGAGAGCATCGTAAATTCGTTATTTCGTGGCGAATAAGGAACACTTCAATAAATTCGATCAAGGCGTTGATGACCAGACAGAATGCGGCGAAAAGGTGCGGTATACGTGCAGTATGTGAGCATTTTGAGCTGTACATTGGCGTAGCAAGCCCGGCTTCAGCGGATTTATATGAAGCGCCCTAACAGGATGTTGAAAAAGGGCTTTCCTGCCCTTTTTCAACTCGCATCGTCGCGGTACGCGCCCGCGACGGACTCCGAAGATTAAGCACTTAGCGTGCTTAATCTTCGTGCAAGCCATCCATGGCTTGCCTTAGCAGGGTGTTTTTAACACCCTGCTAAGCCTTCACCCAAGACCTCGAACAAGGAAGCAAAACCATGTCCAAACAGCAAATCCTCATGACCCGCAATGATGCCGCACTGCGCACGCGTGTCCGACTTTTCGGACAGCTTTTGGGCGAGGTCATGTGGGAACATGCGGGCGAAGAGGTTTACACCGTGGTCGAAGCTTTGCGCAAAGGCTTTATTCGCCAGCGCCAGCGTCAAAAAATCAGCACACGCCAACACGCACGCCTGATGGGCCTGATTAACGAGCTTCCTGCCGAGAAACTCACCCAAGTGGTGCGTGCCTTCAGTTTGTATTTCAACCTGGTCAATATCGCCGAAGAGGAGTTGATGCACCAGGATCGCCGCAGCATGGTGCGCCGTGGCCTGGACTTCTGGAACGGCTCGTTTCACGACACCTTGCGCGGATTCAGCAAGGATGGCATGAACGCCGAGCAACTACAGACCTTACTCAATCATCTGCAATACATTCCGGTATTCACCGCCCACCCCACGGAAGCCAAGCGCCGCACCGTGATGGATCAGCAACGTCGCGTCTACCTGCTTTCAAGCGAACTCAACCGCCCGGGTCTCGGCGACAACGAGCGTCAGGAGATTGAAGCAGCTATCAAAATGCACATTCTCGCGCTGTGGAAGACCAACGAAGTGCGCAGCGTACGCCCCAAAGTCGAAGACGAGATTCGTCAAGGACTGTACTACTTCCGCCAGAGTATCTTTGCCGCCGTGCCAACGGTGTACCGCTATCTGGAAAAAGCGGTCAAAACCAACTTCGGTCGTGATCTTGCCCAACAGGTCAAGGTTCCCAGTATTCTGCGTTTCGGTTCCTGGATTGGCGGCGACCGTGATGGCAACCCTTTCGTCACTCCGGAAACCACCGAAAACGCAGTGGGCATGGCGGCGGAAATGATTTTGGATGAATACAAGCAGCGCATTTTTGCCCTTGGACGCATCCTCACCCATTCCATCAGCCTCTGCCCCAATATCTGTATTCACCAGTTGGCGCTGGAAAATGACCAACGCTTTATTGATGCTGTATTTGGCAGCGAAAATGACGAGCACTTTGAAGACGAACCGTACCGCAGCAAGCTTCGAATCATGCAGTACCGCCTCAAGCTCAATCTGGCCTACGTACGCCAACTTCAAGCTGAACATACCGGCGAACTGTCCTCTGAAGCCTACGCCAATGCGAATGAATTCATTGCCGACCTGTATCGCATCCGCGACTCCTTGCTGGCGAACAACGACGAACTATTGGCGAATGGAGATCTTAAAGACCTGATCCGCCTGGCCGAAACCTTTGGCTTCCACCTGTTTCAACTGGATATTCGCCAGGAATCCACTCGTCACACCGATGCTGTGGCCGAAATTCTCGACCAGATTGAGCCAGGCCTGAATTACCTCAATCACAGTGAAGAAGATCGCATCGCTCTTCTTGCCGAGCGTATCAAGCACCCCGCGCCACGCATGGATGCCAGTTTGATGGCGCAAAATTCGGGCAATCTTTGCATCAACCGTGCATGGGGCGCCCGCATCAAGGCCGACGACCTCACGCCGGAGACCTTGCAAACCCTGCGCGTGTTCGAGGTGATGTGCCGTATGCGTCAAAACGTCAGTCCCGATGCGTTTGGTGCCTATGTTATTTCCATGACTCATACTGCAAGCCACGTCATGGAAGTCCTTTACCTTGCGCATCGCAGTGGTCTGGCGGGCTTCGATGCCAAAGGCCGACCTTACTGCAATATCAGGATTTCGCCGCTGTTCGAGACCATCGAAGACCTCGAACACATCGAGCAAGTGCTTACCCTGTTGCTCGACAACCCGATCTACCGTGAGCTGCTCGCTGTGTCAGGCAACATGCAGGAAGTCATGCTGGGCTACTCCGACTCCTGCAAGGACGGCGGCGTGCTGGCCTCCGTGTGGAATCTGTACCAGGCGCAGCTCAAAGTGCTTGAACTTACCCAAAAGCGTGGAGTTGAGTTCCGCCTGTTCCATGGGCGCGGCGGCACCGTAGCACGTGGTGGTGGCCCGACGCACGAATCCATGCTCTCACTCCCGGTGGGAACAGTGCTTGGCCAAATCAAGTTCACGGAACAAGGCGAGGTGTTGTCATCCAAGTACAGCAACACCGAAACCGCCGTATACGAGCTGATCATGGGTGCGACCGGCCTGATGAAAGCCTCACGTCACCGCGTAATGAACGTAGCGCGCCCCAACCCGGCCTTTGAGCGGGCGATGGCCGAGATTGCCGAGCTGGGAGAGCAAAGCTATCGACAACTCACCGACCAAACACTCGGTTTCATACCCTATTTCTATGAAGCCACACCGGTACGTGAAATTGGTTTGATGAATATCGGCTCACGTCCATCGCACCGCAAGCAAGGTGATATTTCCAAATACTCGGTTCGCGCCATTGCCTGGGTTTTCGGCTGGGCACAGTCGCGTCACACCCTACCCGCCTGGTACGGTATCGGCAGCGCCTTGCGCCAATGGCAAGCCAAGCACCCTAAGGACACGGACACACTTAGTGCCATGTTCAAGCAGTGGCCATTCTTCCACAGTCTGTTACGCAACACACAAATGTCGCTGACCAAGGGCGAGATGCACATTGCTGGGGAATACGCCGAACTGGTCAAGGATCGCGAGCTGGCCGAACAGGTTTACGGCATGATTTCCGGCGAATACCGCTGCACGCTTGACGAAGTACTGCGCGTATCCGGCGTGAATGATCTGGTTGAGATCGACCCGGTGCTGGGTACGTCCATGCAGCGCCGCAACCCTTATCTTGATCCCCTCAATCACATCCAGATCACTCTGCTCAAGCGCTACCGCGACGAGAACTTGAGTGATACCGAGCGTGAAAAATGGCTGATCCCCTTACTGCGCTCCATTAACGCCATTGCTGCCGGAATGCGCAACACAGGCTGATCCATGTCCAGACACCACCCCACGGATATTCAATTGCATCGCGCCAGCCGCGTGCTTGACGTGCATTTCGATGATGGTTATCAGTGTGCACTGCCCTGCGAATATCTGCGTGTATTCTCCCCTTCCGCCGAAGTTCGCGGCCATGGTTTACCTGAACCGCTGTTGGTGATCGGCAAACAAGACGTCAACATTGATGCCATTGAGCCCGTCGGCCAATACGCCATCAAACTGGTCTTCGACGACGGTCACGACAGCGGCTTGTATGATTGGGATTTCCTGTACCAGCTTGGACAGGATTACAGCAGCAACTGGACGCGATATCTTGAACGACTCGCCGCTGCCGACATGAAACGAGAAAACACATGAATACGACCGAAACGCAGCACGACACCACCCACTTCGGCTACCGCCAAGTCCCGCTCGGCGAAAAAGCCCGGCTGGTGCGCGGTGTATTTGATTCCGTGGCGGGCAAATACGATTTGATGAACGATCTCATGTCCCTGGGCATTCATCGTTTATGGAAGCGAATCACCCTCTCGCGTACCGGCCTGCGCCCCGGTATGCGCGCGCTTGATCTGGCGGGCGGCACTGGCGACTTATCCTCCGGCATGTTGCACCAAGTGGGGCGCACAGGTCTGGTAGTACTGTCTGACATCAACGCCGAAATGCTGACCCGTGGGCGCGACCGCCTGATTAACGAAGGTGCCAGCCAGGAAGCGCAAAGCGCATTGGTGAATGCCGAAGCCATCCCCTTCGCCGATAACAGCTTCGATGCCGTCACCATCAGCTTCGGCCTGCGCAATGTCACCGACAAGGACAAGGCGCTAAGCGAGATGCTGCGCGTACTCAAACCCGGTGGCCGCGCGCTGGTGCTGGAGTTTTCCAAACCGCGCCACGATCTGACCCAGAAAATCTACGACCTGTATTCATTCAAGGCGCTACCGCTGATGGGCAAACTGGTGGCCAAGGACGAAGCCAGCTACCAGTATCTTGCCGAATCCATTCGCATGCACCCCGATCAGGACACCCTCAAAGACATGATGGAAAACGCGGGCTTTGTTAACTGCGACTACCTGAATATGTCCGATGGCATCGTGGCCCTGCACTGGGGCTTCAAAGCGTGATCCCTGAACTGGCCGAACTCGCACGCCTTGGGCTGGAAAAAGCCTTCAATGCCGCACTGGCGACCGACCCCGACGCGCAAGCCAGCCTGGCTGCACTGAATGGCAAGCGCCTACGCATCGAATTCAAAGGCTTGTTCAGCCTGGATTTTTTGCCGCAAGGCGACCAGGTGATCATTGCCGCAGTGGGCATCGACACGCCCGATGCCACCCTGCGCGCCTCTCCCTTCGGCTTTGTACGCGCCAAAATGCGTGGCGATTTAATGCATGGCGATCTTGAGTTGTTGGGCGACAGCCATACCAGCATGCGTTTCTCTCGGCTGCTGAGCAGCCTCAACCCCGACATTGAACTCGCATTGGCACCCAAAGTCGGCAACCTGCTCGCGCATCAAATCGCCCGTGTATGGCACGCGATGCGCTTTGAACTGGCGCGCTTGGTGCAACACCACACCCACAACAAAGCCGATTTTTTGCACGATGAGCTCGATGTCAGCCCGCGCCAAATCGAGCTCGAAATCTGGTTGGATGCCATCGACCCGTTGCAAAACCGTATCGCCGCACTGGATGCGCGCATCCGCGCCCTGGAAGCCGGAATGTCAGGAAAGAACACATGAGCCACCCGCGCCAATTTATGCGCCTGTTTACCATCCAGTGGGTGCTGATGCGCCACGGCCTCGACGAACTGCTGTTTGCCATCCCCTGGTTCAAGCCCGCCAGTTTCCTCATGCGCCTCTCACCTTGGCGTCTGTTTGGCAAAAGCACGCTCCGCCCGCGCGCCGAACGCATCCGTCTCGCCCTCGAAGAACTCGGCCCCATCTTCATCAAATTTGGACAGGCGCTCTCCACCCGCCGCGACCTGTTGCCGGAAGACATCGCCGACGAACTGGCCAAACTGCAAGACCGCGTGCCGCCTTTCCCCGGCGAGCAAGCGCGGCAGATCATTGAAGCCGCGCTCAAAAAACCGGTCAGCGAACTGTTTTTGGACTTCAACGAAATCCCATTGGCCTCCGCCTCCATCGCCCAGGTTCACCCCGCCACCCTCAAGGATGGACGCGACGTCGTGGTCAAGGTCGTGCGCCCGAATATCCTGCCGGTGATCGAACGCGACCTCGAAGTGCTGCACACCCTCGCCTATCTGGCGGAAAAATCCTCCGCCGACATCCGCCGCCTGCACCCGCAGGATGTCGTCGGTGAATTCGACAAAACCATCCACGACGAACTCGACCTGGTGCGCGAAGCAGCCAACTGCGGCCTGCTGGCGCGCAACTTCGAAGGCTCGCCGCTGCTGCACGTCCCCGCCATCGACTGGGATTACAGCCACCCCAACGTCATGGTGCAAGAACGCATTTACGGCATCCAGATCAGCGATGTCGAAGGACTCAACGCCGCCGGAATCAACATGAAAGTCCTCGCCGAACGCGGCGTGGAAATCTTCTTTACCCAAGTCTTCACCCACAACTTCTTCCACGCCGACATGCACCCCGGCAACGTCTTCGTCTCGCCGGACACCCCCGACACACCGCGCTACATGGCCGTGGACTTCGGCATCATGGGCAGCCTCACCCCCGACGACCAACGCTATCTGGCCGAAAACTTCCACGCCTTCTTCAACCGCGACTATCGCCGCGTGGCCGAACTGCACATCGAATCCGGCTGGGTGCCCGCCGACACCCGCCTGAATGAATTTGAAGCCGCCATCCGCACCATCAGCGAACCCATATTCCAGCGCCCGATCCGCGACATTTCCTTTGGCAAATTCCTCTTGCGCCTGTTCCAGACCGCACGCCGCTTCAATATGGAAGTACAGCCACAGCTGGTGCTGCTGCAAAAAACCCTGCTCAATATCGAAGGACTCGGCCGCCAGCTCTACCCCGACCTCGACCTGTGGACGACCGCCAAACCCTTTATCGAACGCTGGATGATCGAACGCGTCGGCCCCAAAGCCGCCCTTAAAACCCTGCGCCACGAACTGCCGCGTGTCTTGGCCTTGTTACCCGAAATGCCGCGCCTCACCCACGAAGCCCTCACCGCCCAAAGCAAACAAGCCGAACTCATGCAACGCCAAACCGCCGAACTGAATACCCTGCGCCAGCAAATGGAGCGTGGGCAGCGTTGGATGATAGTGATGTTTGGTGTGCTAGTAGTGTTGGCGGGGGTGATTGCTTATGCTCTGCTTTGACAAGCAAGGCACAGGCATCACAAGGAATGACGCGCCGGGTTTATTGTCTTCACAAGCCCTGATTTTATTGTTCCCACGCTCCCTACTAGACCAGCAAATGCTACCACTATGACAGCGCCGTTCTTGGAGCGTCTCTCGCTCAAGGAGAATGCCGAATTATCGCAAGCCGAATTCCCCGGCAATCTGCCGTTTGTCCGCACTCTTGACATACGGTTCACGAACGCTGTGACCTTCTTCGTCGGGGAGAATGGCTCGGGAAAGTCGACCGTGATGGAAGCTATCGCCTCATTATGTGGGCTGCCGACCGCTGGCGGCGGTCGTAACGAACTTGCAGACATCAAGGCACCGCACGCACACAGCGAGCTGGCGCCGTTCGTGCGGGGCGCCTTTCGGCGCAAACCCCGGGACGGGTACTTTTTCCGAGCCGAATTTCAGGCGCATTTCGCGACTCTGCTCGATGAGCGCCGCGCGGAT
The DNA here is from genome assembly GCA_020061705.1 of Halothiobacillus sp. GTDB lineage: Bacteria > Pseudomonadota > Gammaproteobacteria > Halothiobacillales > Halothiobacillaceae > Thiofaba. The sequence continues at coordinate 25,823 of JAGUXT010000006.1, forward strand.
CCCGACTTTTTGGGCAATCCCTACGCGCGATACGGCGGACGCTCCTTACACACCAGATCCCATGGTGAAGCGTTCCTCGAGGTATTTTCTGCATGGCTCAACCCTGGGATAATCCTCATGGACGAACCCGAGGCAGCCCTCTCCCCTCAGCGTCAACTCGCCTTGCTCAGCAAGATGGGCAAACTGGCAAAATCTGGTGACATCCAGTTTGTTGTGGCAACGCACTCACCCATCATTTTGACATTCCCGAACGCGACGCTGCTTTCCTTTGATGGCGAGTGCATTGAATCAACTCATCTCGAAGAGACATCCCATTTCCACATCACCAAGGGCATCCTTGATGCTCCCGATCGTTTCTGGAAACACCTCCTCGCTGACGATGAGGAGGGCTATTGATCCAGCCCGCGAGGGTGGAATAACCAATAAAATAACCAATGCGACTGAAGAAAGCCCCAGCTATGGTTAAGTAAACTGGTGCCGGAATGATTGAACCGGGTAAGAGATAAACCCCGCGTCTCCCTAACGGTATTTTTTGAGATACATCACTTCAAACATGCGCTTGCCCCAGTGCAGCAGGCGGCATGGAGGAAGAATGAACATGCGCTTGTGGTCGCGGTACACAAGAATGCCTTTGTTGAGTGAGTCCATAATGCAAATCAGCTCCCAACGAAAGGTTTTGTTTGTAGGGGTGCCGCGTATTTCGGCGAGGAGGTTTTGCGCCGCTGCCACGGCTTGCAGATCGGCCATGTGCGCCTGCTTCGGCGCCCAATCCGGGCCGGGGAAGCTGCCGGAATCGCCTGCGACATAAACCTTGTCAAAGCCTGCCACGCGGCAATGTGCATCGGCCTGGATCAGGCCACCCGGCGAGGTGGGGAGGCCGCTGCCTTCCATCCACGTCGGGCCGGTCATGCCCGGCATGAACAGGATCAGATCGGTGGCAAACTCCCCGCCTTCGGTCACGACTTTGTCGGCTTCAAAGCGCACCATTTTGTGCCCGAGTTGCGTTTGGATGTCCAGCTTGGCCATACGCTTGAGCAGTGCGTCAACCGCAGCTTCGCCGAGACGGTTGCCCGGACGCGCTGCGGGATTAAAGAACACCAGTTTGAATTTATCGCGTCGCCCCTGGCGGCGCAGCATGGTGTCCAGACCAAGCATGAGTTCGAAGACCGGACCACCGCGCACGGCGGAGGGTTCGTTGGGGTTGCCGCCAAAGCCGAGTGCGATGGTGCCGCCGTCCATGCTTTCAATGCGGTCACGGATGCGTTCAGCAGCATCAATCCCTTCGCACAGGGTGATGGCGTGTTCGATGCCGGGCAGTCGCTTGATAAAACGCCCGCCGCTGGCAATGATGAGGCCATCGTTGCTCACTTCGCCATTCTCGGTCATTACGATGCGACCACCATCCTTGAGGCCGGTCACGCGCCCGGCGTGGAATTGAACACGTTGACGGGCAAGGAAATTGCGCAAATCAATACGCAGATCGTCACCCTTGCGCAGGCGTGACGGAATCCAGATCAGGCTTGGTGCATAGATCAACTCAGCCTTGGGCGCGATCAGGGTAAGCTCGGCTTCGGGGTCTTGTTTACGCAGCTCGATGACGGCGGTCAGGGCGGCAAAGCCAGCCCCAATGATAGTGATGCGACTCATGTTCAGGCGGTCTCTTGGACTTTGTTGCGGGACTTTTGTTGCGGATTTAGCCGTTGCCAGGAATGCTGCCAGGCGCCGCAACCCAAAAAATCAAGGCTTAGTCATAAAAATTAAGTATATGCCCATACCATTTAAAAATCACACTCCCCCTTCGTGCCTGTCACACCAAACAGGGCGAGCCCGATGACAAAGTTCGTTAAGATCACCGGGTTAATCCATCACACCAAGCAAACATTTTTCACGTCGGTCAATGCGGAATGAGTTAGGCGACTTGAACAAATGTCTATTTCGCCTCAAGCAAACGATCCAGCCGCTAGCAGCCTGTCATCCACGTCCAGTTCACCAGACTCGGTTTAAACCACAGACGGCTTGAAATCCCTTAACAAAAAGCCCGGAAAATGCGCAGAACAGGCCATGACATGGGTGATGGCTTCACGGTCGTATTGATCGCCAGACTGATAATGTTCAAAGAAGGTGTGCAGCCGCTGCACGCGTTGCGCCATGGCGTGCACGGCTTGCAGGCCGATCGACACGCCGTAATTCGTGAAGGCAAACTTGACCTGCGGATACCCCGGCTCCCGGCAGAAATATCCTTGCTCCATCCACATGTGCTCAAGCATTTCCAGGCAGCGCTCCTGTTGGCTGACCGACCATGCTTCCTGCGGGAAAAAATGGGACATCCAGAGCATCATGCCCAAGCCCAAATCCTGACTAATCAACAAGCTGGGCTCCATGCGTTCGATCAGCCGCCGCATATCGTCAATTTCACGCGCCAAACCCTGCTCATCAAGCAGCCGATAGGCCAGATAACCATCAAACGGATCAAGCGCACCGAAACCATACCCCGGATAAGGATGGCTGAGATTTTCAGCCATCTTCCAAAAGACACCCCGATTGGGTACGACAAAGGCATCGTGAATCTGGTGCACAAGATCAATACCCTGCTGGCGATACCTTGGGATATATCGACCGAGTATGGCCAAGGCGAATAACCACATGGCGAGATAATGAAAATATTGTCCGTCTCGGTCATCGGCTTCGCCAATCCGAATCCCGCGCGCTCGCCCCAAAACCCGATCAACCTCACTCACCAGCCACTCAGCTTCATCCAGATAGCGCTTTTCGCCGGTTTCGGCATATAGCGATACCAGAAGCACAACGCCAAACGCGTCCGTCCAGAGGTAACGTAAACCATTCGGCCATATCTGTTGCTCACGCATCCAGGCCAATTTATCGAGCACATAACTTATGTTCACCATCTGTTCCTCCCAATAAGTTTAGAGGCCAAACGGATAAGTATCGGGCAATCCTTCAAGCGCTTGGGTTTTTAACGGCGTCACGGCGGTTGTCTGGTCAAACCAGACGTATTCATCAAACTGTTTAGGCAATATCGACTGAAAATAATGACTCTGTCGTTCGCTCTCGGGGCGGTAAATCACGCCGATGGCGCGCTCCAATCGCGGTTTTTGCAACTTCGCAATCAAGGACGGCCTGGGCGAGTCGCGCAGGGGCAGCAAAAAACGGGCGACGCCGGACTCATGACACAGCAGTTCATAGCTATCCTTAAGCGACGGGCGCACTGACATCACCTCCATGGGTGCATCCCAGTTGGATGCCGCAGCGACGGTCCCCGTATGGGTACCAAAACCAATGATGTAAGCCGCCTCACCGAATTTCGCACGGCAGAGTTGGCCGATATTGAATTCTCCGCGCAAGGACATCTCGGTGGCTTTTGCATTCCCCACATGCGAGTTATGCGCCCAAACAATGGCTTTACTGTTGGCGCCGTGGTGCTGCAACAGGCTTTCCAGTGTTTCGAACATATGGCTATCACGCAGATTCCACGAGCTGCGTGAACCGTAATACATGATTCGATAATAATGCTCGGCGTTGGCGACCAGTTTGGCATTCTGCACAACATCCAGAAAGCGCTCGCCATCGTGTGCAGCATAAGCCTGCCGTTTGCTTAGCAAGTCCTTAAGCATGGCAACCACCTCCTGCTCGCAGGTGCGGTAGCGTTCGGTCAGCGCCGCATGACCATAGGCTGCCGGGTCTGATTGCCAGGGTGTCAGGCAACCGTATCGCATGCGCGCCGTCTCGGCGGTCGCCGGATCAACTTTTTCGAGATAAGCCAAAATCGAGCGAATCGAGGTGTAAAGGCTGTACATATCCAAGCCGTAAAATGCGACGCGCTGGATTGGCTCAAGATGCGAATTGTGCATGCGCAACCATTCGGTAAAGGTGCGAACCTCTTCATTTCGCCACATCCAGGTGGGAAAGCGGGCAAAGGCCGTCCATTCCGACGGCGGATATTCCGCATGCCTGACATAGTGGTCGATGCGAGCCGCATCCGGCCAGTCGCCTTCAATGGAAACAAAGGAAAAGCCTTTTTGCTCAATCAAGGCCTGGGTAATGCGGGCACGTGATTGGTAAAACTCCGATGTGCCATGCGATGCCTCACCCAGCAACACAACCCGCGCATCACCGATGCGTTCCAACAGCGGGGCAAGATCGATGGAGTCTATGGATGAAAAGGACTCACAGGCTTCGCCTATCGCAGCGGCCAAGCGAGCCTCATCAGGTTGAAGGACTGGGGTCGGCTTGCGAGCCCCAGCCTCAGGCTTTCCCGGTTGCCAGCCCTCCTCGCCAAGGAGCGGCACAAAGCGCACATCAGCCAGTTCTTCGGTTTGGTATTGATGCTCGGAAACTCGCACGATTCGAATCAACTCTTGCGAGTACTGATCGGACCCGACGGGAATCACCAGGCAGCCGCCAAATTTAAGTTGACTCTTGAGTGACTCCGGCACCTTGGGGCCGCCCGCTGCGACGACGATGGCATCGTAAGGCGCATGTGCTGACCAACCGAGCGTCCCGTCGCCTACCAATATCTCCACATTGTTAATTCCCTCAGCGGCCAAGGTTGCCTTGGCTTGCTGAGCAAGCTCGTCAACCCGTTCAACGCTGAACACATGCGCGGCAATATGCGACAAAACCGCTGCGGCGTAACCTGATCCGGTACCAATATCGAGGACGGTCTCCCCGCCTTTTAAATTCAGTGCGTCAACCATCATGGCGACAATATACGGTTGCGAAATGGTTTGCCCCGCCGCGATGGGCAACGGTGCATCCTCATAGGCAAACTCACGTAATTCTTCGGGTAGGAATGCCTCGCGATGGACAAGATCCAAAGCCTTAAGCACCAAGGGGGAAGACACGCCACGAGCCTTGATTTGATGTTCAATCATCCATCGACGTTGTTGGGCGTAATCAATCGCATTCATTTCACGCACCTCGCACATTGATAAATCTATCAAAAGAGCAGAAATACAAACAAGATTTGCGGCCACCACTGAATCAGAGTCTTAGCCACTTATGTCTGTTATGCAAGGACATAAATCGGCGAGGCTCACGACCTTTCCCTCAATAAATATTAAGAATCGGTCATTGCTGCATCGACAGTTTCCGCGAGTCTTTACCTGACCTTATTTAGCCTCCATTAGACGATCCAGCCGCAGCCTTTGGCGTTCGTCAAACAGGCGGCGCGTACCTAACTCAATTGCCAGCATGGTGCCCAGACCGGTGGCACTGGTAATCAAAAACATGAGCAAAATCTGATATTTTACCGCTTCAATCGGCGACGTTCCGGCCAGAATTTGCCCGGTCATCATCCCTGGCAAACTCACTACCCCGGCGACGGTAAGCATATTGATGGTCGGCACCATGGCGGTGTGCAGGCTGTCCTGGCGTAATTTGCGCGAGGCTTGGCGCATGTCGTAACCGAGCAGTAACTGTGCTTCGATTTCTCGTCGGCTCGCCGCCGCGCCCAAAGTCAGGCGGTTGAAGCCCAAGCCGATTCCGGTCATGGTATTACCCAGAATCATGCCCAACAGCGGAATGGCATACTGCGGCGTGTACCACGGCTGCACACCGACCAATACCACCAAGGTGAACAAGGTCAGCGTAAACGCAGGCAAGGCCATCGCCACCAGACCGATGCCATAGCCCCAGCCGCCGCGCAAACGCCGCTTTTGCCGTGCTACCACTTCCCAGCCTGCCACCGCGAGCATCACCAACCCCATCAGCACCACCAGCCACGGGTTATTCAGCCGGAACAGCGCCTCCAGCACTACGCCGATCAGCAGCAATTGCAGCGTCATGCGCAACGATGAGACATACAAAGAACGCGTCAGCCCCAATCCGCTCAAGGCGATAAGCGCGCCAAGAATCAGCACCAACAAGGCCGCCATGCCAAGATCAAGCGCACTCAACTGGATCAAGTTCATCTCATTGCCTCCGTATTGAGCAAGGGCATATCCATGCTTCGATCAGCGATTCGCGCACGCTGCAATGGATCATGACTGACCCAAATTGCCGCCGCCTGAGCCTCGCGCACATACGCACGTACCACCTGCTCCATTTTCAGGGTGCTTTCCGGGTCAAGATTGGCGCTCGGCTCATCCAGTAAAATCACTTGCGGTCGCTGTACCAACAGGCGCAACAGACCCAAACGCTGGCGCTCGCCGCTGGAAATGCCATCGACTTCACGCGCCAAAATACTCGCCTCCAAACCAAGGCTTGCAAGCTCATCCGCGCTGGGAGGTGTCGCAAAATGGTTCCCCACCCGCGCCGCCCACCACCCCGATTCCGCCGGAAGATACGCCACCTTGCGCCGCCACAGGTTTGCAAGCATCTGCTGTTGCTCGACACCGTGCAAAAACACCGCGCCCTGATGCGGCTCAAGATCAACCAAGGCACGCAAAAACTGCGATTTACCGCTGCCGGAAACCCCAAACAGGCACAGCACTTCGCCCGCAACAAGCTGAAGGCTTATCGGCGCAAAATACGCCCCGGACAATGCGCGCACATCCAGCACAATCGACTTCTGCACGTTACTCACTTCCCCCCCTTGGCAGCCAGATCGCCTTAAGTCCGGCAGGCTGCAAGCACAAAACTCATAGCCAGCCGATGTGCCAATATAGAAAACCTATCAACCCCATGCCGAAATACAATTTCATATTGATACCAGCATTCACTACATTAATCACACGCACCACGCCGTGATGTGTTATCCACTTGAAACTTGAGGAAAACCCCATGTCCGAAATGACCGTCTCCCTGCCCCGTCTCAACGAGCGTGCTCCCGAATTCGACGCACCCACCACCTATGGCCGCAAAACCCTGAAAGACTACGAAGGCAAGTGGCTGGTGCTGTTCTCGCACCCTGCAGACTTCACCCCGGTATGCACCACTGAATTCACCGCTTTCGCCAAAGCGCACAAGGACTTCCTGGCCATCAACTGCGAGCTGCTCGGCCTGTCCATCGATAGCCACTACTCGCATATCGCCTGGGATCGCAACATCAAGGAGAAATTCGGCGTCGAGATCACCTTCCCGATCATCGCCGACCTGTCCATGAACGTTGCCAAATCCTTCGGCATGGTGCACCCGGGCGCTTCCGACACGCAAGCCGTGCGCGCGACCTTTGTGATCGACCCGCAAGGCGTGCTGCGCGCCATGCTCTACTACCCGATGAGCAATGGCCGTTCGATTCCGGAAATCCTGCGTCTGGTCAAGGCGCTGCAAACCTCCGCCGAGCATGGCGTCGCCACCCCGGAAGGCTGGCAGCCCGGCGACAAGGTCATCGTACCGCCGCCCGCCACCGCCGAAGAGGCCGAGCGTCGCTTCAATAGCGGAGAATACGAGTGCGTGGACTGGTACTTCTGCAAGAAGTCCATCTAATCCGTTCGGTTTAGGCTGAATCGTCCAACCCCGGCAATTGTCGGGGTTTTTTCTATCCGCCTTCTACGGCATTCACGTATTCTTGCAATACCACATTAATCATTTTTATGGAGCTTACCTCATGGCACCCTGGTCACTGCGCCACCTCAGCCTCATGGCACTGGTCGAAGCGGGTTCACTCATCGCCCTCTTCCTGATCGCCATGCCCCTCAAATATATGGCCGACCTGCCCATCGCCGTCAAAATTGTCGGCCCGATTCATGGCGCACTCTTTTTATGGACTTTGGGTTTTTTGATGTTCGTGCTGGCACGCCGTCAACTGCCGCTACTCAAGGGTTTGCTGTTTTTTATTGCCATGCTGATTCCCTTTGCCGGCCTGTTGTCGCACCGCATGGTTGACAAGCGCATCGCGGAATACAACAACGCGACGGCTTAGTGCCTGTTGCGCCATCAGCGTGCATGGTCGAAAACAGGATGATTCGCGGGGGCAAGCTTTGGCGGGTGTATCGCTATACTCAGTCTGGTCTTTATCTTCACGAGGTATTCGCTGTGCGCCAGTTTTTGATCGCTATTTTTGCCCTTGCAAGCATGAGTGCGGCGCACGCCGCCGTTAAAACACAAGAAACCAGTTATGAAGTCGATGGCCAGCGCCATGTGGCTTTCATCGCTTATGACGACACATTCAAGGGCAAGCGCCCCGGCGTGCTGGTGGTGCATGAGTGGTGGGGACACACGCCTTATGTACGCGAGCGCGCCAAAATGCTGGCCAAAATGGGCTATGTCGGCCTGGCTCTGGATATGTACGGCGATGGTAAAACCGCCAATCACCCCAAGGATGCGGGCAGTTTTGCCAAGGCGGCGCTCGCTGACTTTCCCATGGCGAAAAAGCGTTTTGAGGCGGCGCGTGATCTGCTTGCGAAACAACCACAGACCGACAGCAAGCATATTGCCGCCATTGGCTATTGCTTCGGTGGCGGCGTGGTGCTGAATATGGCGCGCGCGGGTGCTGATCTTGATGCGGTCGCCAGTTTCCACGGCAGCCTGGCCAGCGCCATGCTGGTTGAACCGGGTTCGATGAAAGCCAAGGTGTTTGTCGCCAATGGTGCCGCCGACCCGATGGTGAAAGCCGAAGATGTCATCAAGTTCAACGAAGAAATGCGCGAAGCCAAGGTGGAATACACCTATATCGAATACCCCGGCGTGAAACATGGCTTCACCAACCCGGAAGCGGATCATTTTGCCAAGGAATTCAGTATGCCGCTTGGCTTCGATGCTCATGCCGATGCGAATTCCTGGGCGATGATGCAAACCTTTTTGCAACAGGCGTTCAAATAAACGCAAAGCCCGCTCGTTGATGGCTGCAATGCTTTTTTCATGAGCTTTTTCCCCGGCGCCTCGTTTGAGGCGCTTTTTTCATGCTCAGGCAGCACCCAGACCGAAACAGGCTTTATCATGCGCCAATCCAATCAGTAATCCCGAACCCATGACCCCACTTCAACAGCAAATTGCCGCCAGTCATGGCGATCTGATCCGCCTTGTCCTTGCCAGCGCCAGCGATGCACAAGCCATCCCCGCCCTTTCAGCCCTGCTCGACGACATGCACGATAACGGCTGGAGCGCCCTCACCTTCACCCTGCGTCAACGCATCCTGCCCGCACAGGCGCAGGGTGAGATTCCGCCGCTGGATGACGAAGATCACGCCATCCTTCAACTTATTGAATATTTTGAAGAAAACACGCAGGAACTCGACACGCTGGACACCCACGGCGCAGCACAAAACACCCAGTTTGCCGGACAAGCCCTCGCCGCCGTGGTATACGCCGCCACTCAGGGCGAACGCGAAGCGCTGGAAACCATCGCCGAACTGCACCAGGCCGCCGACACCCCCGCCGCGCGCGCCACCAGTGCCGCGCTGATTCGCATGATTGAAGGCGAACGCGCCGCCGAAACCCTTAGCCAAGACCTGCCCGCCGAACAGGCCGCCCTCATCCATGCGGTGCTTGACGCGCTGCATGTCCTTGAAAACTAGGACCCGGCAAGCTCGACTGGAACCCGCCACGCCCAAGGCCATAAATCACGCGCACAACGCACCTCCGGCGCGTGTCCCTCGCGTAAACGCAGCTGCATACGCCCACACGAGGGCGTATCGAATACCTGCACACCACGCGCCACATAGCGCGTCACCACCTCCGGGCGCGGATGCCTGAACGCATTGCGATAGCCTGCCGAAACTACGGCAATCTGCGGATCCACTGCCGCCAGAAAACGCATATCCGATGATGTCTTGCTGCCATGATGCGGTACTTGCATCACCTCGGCGCGCACATCCTCCCCCGAATGCAGCAAGGCCATCTCGGCGCGTGACTCCACATCGCCGGTCAACAACACTCGTCCGCCCGGCGCGTCAATCCTGAGCACACAGCTCCAGTCATTTCCCTTGGCGCTGACAAATCCTTCCCCCGGATGCAACACTTTGAAACCCACCCCATCCCAGCCCCAATACAAGCCCTGACGACAGCGTTGCCCCAAAGCCTGCGCCTCACCGCCCGCCCAAACTTCATTGACCGCAACCCCCGCCAACACCGCCGCCAAACCGCCCGAATGGTCACGGTCTGCGTTACTCAACATCACCACATCCAGCCGCTTGACCCCCAGACCACGCAACAGCGGCAACACCACCTCCGCTCCCGCATCACGCCCGGCAAAATTCACCGGCCCCGCGTCGTACAGCATGGAATGGCTCGCCGTGCGCAGCAAAACTGCCTGTCCCTGCCCCACATCCAGCCAGTCCAGCCACAACTCACCCGCTGCGGGCACCTCCAGTCGCGGAAAAATCAGCGGCAAGAACAACAGCACCGCCAAACCACGCAGCGGCATTCCACGCGGTGCAAGCAGCCACAGCGTCCCCAGCAGCGCCAAGGCAAGCGCCCATACGCTCGGAATCGGTGGAAACCACAACGCCCACGGCCAGGCCGTCAACTGCGTCAACAACCACATCAGGCCATCCAGCGAGCGCAGCGCCAGCCACAACAGCGCGCCACCGAGCGGCTGCCACAGCAAGCCAAGCAGCGTCCCCAGCAGGGCCAGCGGCGTAACCCACAAACTCACCCAGGGAATCGCCAAAACATTCGCCAGGGGACTGACCCACGAGCCGCGCTGAAACAACCACAGCGTCAGCGGCATCAAACCAACAAACACCGCCCACTGCGCCGCGCCCGCTTCCTGCCACCACGGCGGCCTCTGCACCCGCCCGCTGGCCGCATAAATCAACACCCCCACTGCCGCAAATGACAGCCAGAACCCCACATCCAACAGCGACAACGGATCCCACAGCAGCACCAGCAACAGCGCCAGCCCCAACACATCACGCGCCACCAGCTCGCGCCGCGCCACCACAGCCAGAACCAGCGCCAGCAACATGAACAAGGTGCGCTGCGTCGGCACCGAAAACCCGGCCAGCAAGCTATACGCCAGCGCCGCCAACAGCCCCGCCAGCGCCCCTGCCACCTGTGCCGGAAGCCACAACGCCAGACGCGGCACCCGTCGCCAGACCCAGGCCACCACCCACCACATCATCCCGGCAATCATCGTCACATGCAGCCCGGAAATCGCCAGCAAATGATTGGTGCCACTGGCCAGCAAAACCTCCCACTGTGCCTGCGTCATCAACGAGCGATCACCCAGCACCAGCCCCAACACCAGACCCGCCGACGGTTCGCCCGCCATCTGCATCATCAAATGCTCGCGCACCTGCCAGCGCAAGGCATCCACGCTCCATGCCACGGGCGCGGCCACACGCTCCCCCGATGAGACCGAACCCGTGGCCTGCACCCCATGCCGAAACAGCCAGGCCTCATAATCCATACCCACGCCGTTCACTGCGCCGTGCGGACGCTTCAGCCGCGCCGTCACCCGCCATCCCTCCCCCGGTCGCAACACGGGCGGCTCGTCATACCAATTCAGGCGCAAGGTTCCCGGAAAGACCTCAACCCCCTGCGGCGCAGCCACCACCCGCGCCGCAAACGCCGTCCCACGTTCATCCGGCTCGGGCAAACCGAGCACACGCACCTCAAACGTGAGCTTTTGCACCTCCAAAGCCGCCGGCAGCCAGGCACTACGGACTTCATGCACTGCCAACCCACCCCAGGCCATGCCCAGCACAAACCACATGCCCGCAGCCAACAATGCACGATGAAGCGAGGATCGCCCCCAGCGCCATCGAAGCAAAGCCAACACCAGCGCCCCCGCTCCCAGCCAGACGATATGTGTCGGCACCCCAGGCACAGCCAACGCCACAGCAATGCCCAATAGCAGCACAACGGCAAGCTGCCATAAGGCCAGACTCGGCCATGAAGCAACAAAGTTGGTGTGGCGCATGGCATCACCTAAACTTTCAGGCAGTTTTTGCACCTAATACCCCAACACCCAATCAATACCCACCATCATGCATATCCACCCCATCCCCGCCTTTGAAGACAATTACATCTGGCTTGTGATCGAAGGCCAAAACGCCGCCGTGATTGACCCCGGCCAGGCCGATCCGGTCATCGACTATCTCGAAAAGCATCAGCTCAACCTCAAGGCCATCCTGCTCACCCATCATCACTACGACCATATCGACGGCGCTCAAACCCTGCGCGAACGCTACGCCTGCCCTGTTTATGGCCCCAAAATGCGCGAAATCGACACTATTTCGCAAGCTGAAGGCGAGGGCATCGACCTAAGCAGCGAAGGCCTGGGGCAGTGGCAAATCATCACCACCCCCGGCCACACACTCGACCATCTCGCTTACTTTAGTTCGTCTTCGCCGCCCGTGCTGTTCTGCGGCGACACCCTGTTCGGCGCAGGCTGCGGCAAATTGTTCGAAGGCACAGCGGAGCAAATGCAAGACTCGCTGCAAAAAATCCGCAACCTGCCCGACGACACGCTCATCTACTGCGGCCACGAATACACCGAAGACAACCTGCGCTTTGCCTCTTTGGCCGAGCCTGATAATGCCGACATTCACCAGCGTGTCGCCAGCTCGCACGCCCAACGCACACAAAACCAGCCGACGCTACCCAGCACTCTGGCACTTGAGAAAGCCACCAACCCCTTCCTGCGTTGGGACAATGCCGAACTTCTGGCTCAGGCTGAACAACACGCCCGACATAGCCTGGACACTCCCGCCGCAATATTCGCTGCCGTGCGTGCATGGAAGGACGCGTTTGACAGCCGACCCCAATGAAACAAGAGTTATTCAGGACTTACGCAAAAGTGCTCCGGCAAGGCAAAGCGACGAAGACAGTACACTTGTACGGTGAGGTGCTTTAACGCCGCCGGGACGGTTTTGCGTAAGTCCTATTATGCTGCTTGCATCAAAGCTCAATTCATTCAATGCCTTGCCTCATCCCGCCCGGCTCGGTACGATGTTTATTTGTTACCCTTGAGTTCAAGGCATCCATGCGCCTGTTATTTATTTTTTTGCTTCTCCCCCTTCTCGCTCTCACTGGCTGTGCGCAAATGGACACGCGCGACGACGACACTCTTGCTCAAGGTGAGTTAAGTCGCGAACAACTCTACCGCCTACCCGCCACGCCAACACCCACGCAACAAGACAACACGACCCCACGTGCGGATTATGGCCTGTGGACGCGCCTTGGTCAGAACTTCACCATGCACACCATAGAAAATGAGCGCATTGATGCTGAAGTCTTTTTCTACCAAGCACGCCTTGACCAGCTGAATCGCACCAGCAAACGCGCCGAGCCTTACCTGTTTTTTATTGTTGAACAACTGCGCGAACGTGGTATGCCACTGGAGTTAGCCCTACTTCCCATTGTGGAAAGCTCCTATCAACCACAAGCCACCTCACGCTCACAGGCCGCCGGATTGTGGCAGTTCATCCCCAGTACCGGCACACAATACGGCTTGAAGCAAAACTGGTGGTACGACGGCCGCCGCGATGTGCAAGCCTCCACCCAAGCCGCACTCGACTACCTGCAATACCTCAACAACATGTTTAATGGCGACTGGGCACTCAGCCTCGCGGCCTACAACGCTGGCGAAGGCACCATCAGCCGTGCGGTGCAAAAAGCTCAGGCCAAAGGCGAACCCAGCGATTACTGGTCACTCGACCTGCCGGATGAAACCGAACACTACGTCCCGCGTCTGCTGGCGCTGGTGCGAATGTTCCACAACCCCGAAAGCTGTGGCCTGACACCACACCGCGTTGAAGACATCCCTGTCTTCACCCAGGTCACCTTCGACAAACCGCTGGATTTATCCAAAATTGCCAGCGCCGTGTCCATGAGCGAAGCCGACTTGTATCGTTTCAACCCGGCCTTCAAGCGCGGCGTCAATGGACACGGTCAAGACGTTGTCGCCTTGTTATTGCCGCATGACAAAGCCGAACAACTGCGAGGCCGCGACATGGAAGACTTCTGCGTCACCCTCGCGCCGCCACGCCAGGTGACCCTAAAAAGGGCCGAAAGCCTTGCCTCTGTCGCCAAACGCTACGGAGTCAGCCAAAGCGAGATTCGTGAGATCAACCCTGCTCTTGGCACGAAGCTCAAGCATGGTCAGAGCCTGCTTATTCCTTCCAACCGCATGATCGCGGGACGCAGCAACAGCACCGTCGTCGCCGAAGCAGAAACACCCGCGCAGCCTGACCCACTCAAACTACCCGCCAAGGAGCGGTATGCCGTCGCACCGAAAATCACCCATTCGGTCAGTGCGGGCGATAGCCTTTTCAATATTTCGCGCAAATATGGGGTTACACCCAACGAGTTGGCCTCCTGGAACAAGCTTAATACCAAGTCCACACTCAAAACCGGCCAGAAACTAACCGTGTACTGTGAACTTCCAAACAGCGCAAGGGCAAGCACAAAAACCAAAAACGATGGCAGTTTGGCCAATGAAAGCGCCCAATCCACACCAAAATCAAGCGCCGAAAAACCCGCTGTCAAAACCACCACCTACATCGTCAAAAAGGGTGACACTCTGCACTCGATTGCCCAACGTTTCAAAGTCACGGTCGCTCAACTACGTGACTGGAACCATCTCAAAGCGAACGACAGCATCAACCAGGGACAGAAGATCATCGTAGCCTTGGCCGAAAAAAAGTCGGCCATCATCTCGTAATGAAGGGCTGAAACATCCCCGTCACATAAATCCCGCAGGCTTGCAGCATTTTCACCTCCAGGGAACATGCCATGCCAACGAATGACGATATGCAGCACCGCCTCAACAACGAACGCCTCGACAGCTTCGACGAGTCATTTGAACTTGAGCTTGAAGACGATCTGGCTGACCACGTTCTTGGTTTGGACGCCACGCCGCTTGATGAAGCCAGCCGCAACCAGCGCCTGCACTATTTCCGTGAACTGCTGCGTTTGCAAGGCGAACTGGTCAAACTGCAAGACTGGGTGCAACACACCAAGCAAAAGATCGTCATCCTGTTTGAAGGCCGCGATGCCGCCGGCAAAGGTGGCGTGATCAAACGCATCATGCAGCGCCTCAACCCGCGTGTTTGCCGTGTGGTTGCCCTGCCCGCACCCAACGACCGCGAGCGCACCCAGTGGTACTTCCAGCGTTATGTGCCGCACCTGCCCGCCGCCGGTGAAATCGTGCTGTTTGACCGCAGCTGGTACAACCGCGCCGGCGTTGAGCGCGTGATGGGCTTCTGCACCGACCACGAATATGAAGAATTCTTCCGCAGTGTGCCCGAGTTTGAACGCATGCTGGTGCGCTCCGGCATGACCGTGATCAAATACTGGTTCTCGATTACCGACGACGAGCAACACATGCGCTTCACCAGCCGCATTCAAGACCCGCTCAAGCAATGGAAACTCAGCCCGATGGATCTCGAATCCCGCCGCCGCTGGGAGGACTACACCAAGGTCAAGGAAATCATGCTTGAGCGCACGCATATTCCCGAAGCACCGTGGTGGATTGTCGAAGCGGTGGACAAGAAAAAAGCGCGCCTCAATTGCATCCATCACCTGCTCAGCCAGTTCGATTATTTTGAAGTTGAGCGTCAGATGGTCGTACTCCCCGAACGGGTACGCAACGCCGAGTATTACCGCCAGCCGGTACCAGCCGAGATGATCGTACCGGAAGTGTATTGATCGGATGTCCGTCAAACGAAGGTTTGTTGAACACTTGCGCCAAGGGCGCGGATTTGGATTTGGGCTTCCCTCCCCTTTTGATGCCGCCGTGAACTGGCCTGTGGAGGCCGGGTAAAAGCGCCATGGATGGCGCATTTAGTCTCTCCGCGACAGGATGTTGCGTTGAGACGACCCTGCTGGAGCAGGCTAGTTCACGGCTTGCCCGAAGGGCGGCATCAACGGGGTGTCTTTCTTTGGTTCCTTTCTTTGGACAAGCAAAGAAAGGAACTCGTCCGTAACAAACATGG
>JAGUXT010000026.1 GCA_020061705.1 Halothiobacillus sp.
GGCAAGGCCGTCCCGACGCAACATCCATGTTGCGACGGGACTGAATAGGCCATCCATGGCCTATTCACCGTGCCTACAGCACTCCGTTCACGGCGACCCCACACGGGGGACAAAATCCAAATCCGTGACGCGCCATCCATGGCGCTTTTACCCAGCTTACGCAGGCCAGTCCACGGCGGCATCAAAAGGGGACGACAAATCCAAAGCCTCGCAATCGGCAGAGCGTATCAAACAAACCCAAACTATCCCCCCAGCTGGCGCGCTAACCATGCCCCTTTGGTCATGGGCTCGCGCCCTGCTAGTACGGCCTGTTGCAAGGCATCTTGCCAAAAGGACACACATTCAGCGTGAGCTGCATCGGCTGGATGCAGCCCCAAACGCAACAAGGGATAATGCAGCGGATCGCGCAGTACCCGCTTTAAAAGATGTGTATTCCACAGGGCGGACAAACGCCGCCGCCACGCCGCACGCACGCTCCACACCAGACTCGGCGCGTTAAAACGCTGACCGGAAGGCACGACTATCAACTCCCGCCGACTACTGCTGTAATCAAATGCACTATCTCGCAAGGCCGATTGCGCACCCTGTCCCATCAACCATGCAGGGGGGACAAAACCCTGCGGAGACCACCCCAAGGCCTTGAAGCGCGCACGCGCCTGTTGCATACGCTCCACAGCATCTTCGTGGCTTAGGCTAAAAAACTCGCCTTCACTTGCGGTATACATGCGCCGAAAAAAACGTTCACGCAAGGAAGCAGGCGCAGGGCTTTCATCCAGGTGGCAAAGTCCATGCACAATAATTTCATCACCACGCGCCAAGCGCCTCTCCATGGCGCGCAAGAAATCCACGTTATCCTCAATGCGTTGCAAGCGGTGATAATCAGCCACCACCAACAAGCTGACCGGCGCGGAATGCACTTGCTCCAAAGCCGCAAGCAACCTGGAACATGCCGCCCAAGTTGTTGGCGCAACATCGTGCATGACCACGCTCAACGCTGGGGAATGTTGCAGGCTACGTTGTTCAAAAGCCGACATGCGATGCCCTCTTGAAATCCGGTTAAACGTGAGCAATTTCGAAAGCATTGGCCTTGAAGGTTCCACTTTGCAGAGCTTGGTAAAAGTCATGCTGGCGTTCAAAGACCACATCCCAACGAAAATACCGATCGACCCGCTGGCGCGCCGCCAACCCCATGTTTTGCCAATCCTGATCGAATAAATCACGCACTGCTTGTGCAAAGCTCGTGGCATCGCGCGGCTTGGCCAGCATACCCACGTCAGGCGTAATCAACTCCGGCAAAGCCCCGCCGCGCACACCGACCACTGGCAAACCGGAAGCCATGCCTTCCAGCACAATCAAACCAAAGGTTTCCTGATCGCCCGTATGCACCATGGCATCCGCCGAAGCCAGATAATGCGCCAATTGCACACTGTCGCAAAATTCTCCATGCGCCGTCACGTTTGACAGGGTCGAGGGTGGCATATCCGGACCAATCAGCAGCAAATGATAGCCCGCCCCCAGCAAGCGCATGGCTTCGAGCAACACATCGATATTTTTCTCACGCGCGTAACGCCCGGCAAAAACCAGCAGACGCACATCATCCTCAATTTTCAACCATTCGCGCACCAGGGGATGGTGCAAAGTCGGATTAAATTTTTCCGCATCCACACCAAGCGGTTGCCATACCACCTTATGCAAGCCCAACTCTCGCATACGATTGGCCAAGCCAAGGCTGGGAACCTGTACCGCATCAAAGGCCGCATACAGATTCAAAAGATATTTTTGCGCTCGCCGCCCTGCCCAAGTTCCAAAGCGTTGCTCGACCATGCGAGGCAGATCAGAGTGCATAAACGCCGTCGCAGGCACGCCCAGACGATCTGCCGCACTTAAAGCCGCCCGTGCCAAACGGTATGGATCGCCTGCCTCAATCACGTCCGGCGCCAATTCAAGCAGTGTCTTCACCCATGAGCCTCGGCGCAGCGGAAAGCGATAGCCGTGACTAAAAGGGAGCATGGGCGCAGGCAACATCCAGTGATTGCCCCGTTTTGCCGTGCTCGCACCGGGACTGAGCAAGGTATGCCGTACACCTGCCTGCATCGACATCCAACGTCGTTTGGCACGCAAATATCGCCGCACACCGCCGCCGTGCGCGGTATAGAACATGGTGACATCACAAATGTGCATAGTACGCGCCAAGCCCGGGTGAAATGACGCGCAAGCTTACAACATGCCCAGCAACCAGTGCAGCCCGAACAGGCTCAACATGGCGAACAAACCCGCCAGCACATCGTCGAGCATGATGCCCCAGCCACCATGGACATGCTTATCCAGCCAGCCAATCGGCCCCGGCTTGAAGATATCGAACACGCGGAAGAGCAGTACCGCAGCCACGATCCACGGCCACGCCACTGCCGGATCGTTCAGCGACACACCGAGCAGAGGGACACCCGCCAGCGCAATCCAAACCCCAACCCACTCATCCCAGACAATGCTGCCCGGATCAGCGTCGCCCGCCACACCCAGGCGCATTTGAGCTTCACCACACAACCAGACCCCGACCAAAGCGGCCAGCGCAACCACGACCCCATACATCCATACAGGCCACTGCGCCATGAAATACCAGGGCAGCAGTGCAGCAAACGTGCCGAATGTGCCCGGAGCCTTGGGCGCAAGACCGCTACCGAAACCATGCGCAAGCAACAGCACCGGATCAGTCAGCATCGCACGCACGCCGGATCGTGTAGGGGGGTTATTCATCTTTTTACTACTCAGGCAAAGTGGTCATGTCCGGCGCGTTGCAGGACAAACGGCGAACCTTCAGGTGTGAGAACACGCAATCCAGGCTCCGCCTCGACACGTCCAATCACATGAACATCACATGGCAACGCATTGATTGAATGAGAAAATCCAGGAGGAAGCGTGAACAAAAGCTCGTAATCATCGCCCCCCGCAAGCTGATAATTCCAAGCCAGAGATGGCTCCAGGGATGCCAACAATGGCGAGGAGGGAAAATCAGCCAACGCCAGACAAGCCCCAAGTGCATGCCCCACCCCCCCGCTCGCTGCCAAAATATGCCCCAGATCCTGCGCAAGACCATCGGAAATATCAACTGCACTGGATGCCATGCCGCGCAGTGCCAGACCGAGTGCAACGCGTGGTTCCGGTCGCTGCAAACGCGCCAAAGCCTGTGCGGCAAACGCTTCAGGCAATGGCTGATGCTTACCAAGACGATGCGCCTGACGATAAGCCAGACCCGCCGCCGCCTCGCCCGGAACACCGCTCACACAGATCAAATCACCCACCCTGGCTCCCGCCCGCCGCAGCGCCATGCCCGGAGGCACTTCACCCATGGCGGTCAAACCAAATGCCAGCTCACCGCGCACCGTATCCCCACCGACCAAACGCACGGCAAAACGTTGCGCGCTCGCCAGCAGGCCTTGAGCAAATTCAGCCAGCCAAACCTCATCCACCGAGGGAAGCGCCAGATTCAGCACAATCCAGCGCGGTGCAGCGCCCATGGCCGCCAGATCGCTCAAGTTCACGGCCAATAACTTATGACCCAGATCATAGGGCGCATCATCGCTAAAAAAATGCACCCCGCAAACCATCGTATCCGTCGTCACCGCCAAGAGCTGACCCGGCGCAGTCTGCAGCAAAGCGCAATCATCGCCCACGCCCAAGACAACCCCATGCTCTGAATCCGTTACATCATCATGGGTCTGAAAATAGGTTTTAATAAGATCGAACTCGCCCATTCAGGAACACCACTCATGTTCAAAATTATTCTGCTTCTGCTCGCAAGTTTCGTAACCCTACCTGCTATCGCCGCTCTGCAAGTCGAGCTTGTGGATCGCCACGGTCAAATCACCACCCTTACTTTTCAAGATGGCTGGATGCGCGGAGTCAGCCCAAAAAGCGACTACATCTACACCCTGGTGAATCTAAAAAAGCAGCGGATTTATATCATCGACATGGGCGATAAAACCAACACTGACGTAACCTCAGTGTTCATGAATGGTACACCGCATGAATTTGGGCTGGCCGCCTCGGGAGCAGGCCCCACAATCGCTGGGCGCGACACACAGGAATATCAAATTAGCGACGATGAAGGTGAACTATGTTCACGCATCTTCCTCTGGGAACAACCGCTGGAAGAGGAGCTTGTTAATTTACAAAGCCTGCTCAGACGAATAAAAATCGACCCAGAGTCCCTTCTACCAGTTTTGGGCCCATTGGCCGATGGCGTCATACCCAAGTGCGTGCGAGCTGAATTGGATGCACTCGGTACATTGTCCCAAAAAGGCCTTGTCGCCATGCGCATCAACCAGGAAGACGTCACCACATTGCGCATTCAAAGCATCAAGCCTACCGAGCAGGAAATTCCAAGCTGCATGATGACCCCGCCCAAACATTACCAGCCCGAAACACCACCCTCGCTCGCCATGGAAATGATCGTACGCCGCCTGACGGGTGGCCGCGAAAAGCCGCCAACACCACTCATTACCGACTGCCCTTAACAAGGATGCTGAAAAACCTGATCCATGAGTTTTTCAGGCATACCAAATACGGTACACACCCGGAATTGGTATTAAGAAATCAATCAGTTACGTGAATGATTTGAGCGCGGGGCATCCTGCCCCGCCTTAACAGGCTAAGAGGCAGAATACTCGGCCGCCCTCAGCGTCGGCACCAATTTATCGAGCACGCCGTTCACAAAGCCGTGACTGCCCTCTGCACCGAACATCTTGCCCAACTCGATGGCCTCGTTCATCACCACGCGGTAAGGCATATCCAGGCAATCACGCAGCTCGAATGCACCCACCCACAGCACCGCGTGCTCGATTGGATCAACCTCCTCCAGCGGGCGGCTGACCAGGGGAGCAAGCATCGCGTCCAGTTGCTGCCGACTGACTACAATGCCGTGTAACAGCTTACGAAAATGCTCCAGATCGGCCTTCAAAATATCCGGCTCCTGCATAAACTGCGCCTCCAGCTCCACCACAGACGTAGGATTGACTTGCAGTTGATACAAAGCCTGAATCACCTTGCGCCGCGAACGACGACGTGCGGCCATACCCGGAGGAGCCGGGCGGGCGCGCTTGAATTTGGAGGCGGGTTCAGTCACATCAGGCCTCGATCTGGTCAAGCAAATTTACCATTTCAATCGCCGTCATAGCCGATTCAAAACCTTTGTTGCCCGCCTTGGTTCCGGCACGCTCAATCGCCTGTTCAATGGTATCGGTGGTCAACACACCGAACACCACCGGCAAACCAAAATCCAGCCCCACACTCGACAAACCTTTGGCGGCTTCACCCGCGACATAATCGAAATGCGCCGTGGAACCACGAATCACCGCGCCCAGGGCAATGATCGCATCGCAATCGGCACGTGCGGCAACTTTTTGTGCCACCAACGGCAACTCATACGCGCCCGGCACGCGCACGATGCGGATATTTTCATCCTTCACCCCGTGACGCTTGAGACCATCCAGTGCGCCGGCCAGCAAGGACTCACAGATAAAACCGTTGAAACGGGTCACTAAAATGACGAAACGACCCGCTTCAATCGTCAGTCCACCTTCAATCGTGCGAATAGTGCTCATACAAAAACCACCTTAATCAGATACATAATCAACCGCTTCCAAGCCAAAGCCTGCAAGCGCATGGAAACGTTTGGGCGCCGACATGACGTGCATTTTACGCACACCCAAGTCGAGCAAAATTTGTGCGCCAATACCATAAGTGCGTTGATCCTGCGCCGCACCCTCACCGAATTTTTCCTCGGCGCGATTACCAATGGACAGCATTTGGATGCGGCGCACCAGATCACGCGGCTCCTCGGACGGACGTAGCAAGACTAAAACGCCACATTCTGCCTGCGCAATGCGTTGCAAGGCATCATCCAAAGGCCAGCCACAGCCCGGCTCGCCATAGAGCACATCGCACAAGGTGTTTTGCACCTGCACCCGCACCATCGTTGGCTCTTCGGCCTTGGGCACACCCTTGACCAGAGCCAGATGTACGAGACCATCGACACTATCCTGATAAGCGTGCAGACGGAATTCGCCAAAGCGCGTCGGAAAGGTCGATTCCGCCACACGCTCGACGCTGTGCTCGTGCTTCAAACGATAGCGGATCAAATCCTCAATCGTGCCGATCTTCAACCCATGCTCTGCGGCGAATTTTTCCAAATCAGGACGGCGCGCCATGCTGCCATCCTCATTCAGGATTTCCACAATCACCGCCGCAGGTTCTGCTCCGGCCAATCGAGCCAGATCACAACCTGCCTCGGTATGCCCCGCACGGGTCAACACCCCGCCCGGTCGCGCCATCAGAGGGAAAATATGCCCGGGCTGCACGACATCTTCCGGGCGCGCGTCCCTGGACACCGCCGCCTGCACGGTACGCGCACGATCCGCCGCCGAAATCCCGGTGGTTACGCCCTCGGCGGCCTCGATCGACACGGTGAAATTAGTGCCAAAGGCTTCATTCGAGCGGCTCACCATCAAAGGCAAGCGCAAACGCTCGCAGCGCTCCTGAGTCAAGGTCAGGCAAATCAAGCCACGCCCATAACGTGCCATAAAATTAATGTCTTCGGCACGCACTTTATCGGCGAGCATCAAAAGATCACCTTCGTTTTCACGGTTTTCGTCATCCATGATGATGACCATGCGCCCGGCGCGCAGATCGTCAAGGATGTCCTCGGTGCTGTTGAGGTTCATGAATCAAGGCGCTTGCAAATGTTAAGGGGGCGCAACTTTAGCACACCCGAGCGTAAGAACCGTATCCAAAGCCGTGCGAAACGATAGAGCAATGACCGCCAAAAAGCGGTTTTTAGCAGCGTCGCGCCCCATAATCCGCCTAGGCGCCCAAGGCGGGTTTGCTTCTTGCGGTACGCAACGCCTTTGGGCGTGAGTTGAACGTGAGCTACGACAGCGCCGGGCGCGTGTCCAAGCTCACCA
>JAGUXT010000005.1 GCA_020061705.1 Halothiobacillus sp.
ATCACTAAACTTTATTAGCGCCGAAGTGAGCTGAACATATTAACACGCTTTCTTCGTTTGTCAACTATCCGTTTCTTCCGATTCGGGCGATTAAGTTACTTAACTTAAGTAACTTAATCTTCTTTCGATATCAATTAAATACTTATTTGATATCGAAGTGAGCTGACAAATATAACATTATTTTTTGTTTTGTCAACAACGGTTTCTTTCGAATTCCGGCCATTGCTGCGTGTCGCTGCAATGTGGGGCGCATTATAGAGGGCATCGAAAAGCTGTCAATACCTTTTGTCAAAAAACTTTCACACGGGCAATCCGTCGCTTTCCGACCTGAATAATGACATTTGCGCCTCGTTCAAGCCTCATACCACGATCACCGACCTTTTCCCCGTCAATGCGCACGGCTGCCTGCTGGATCAGGCGATAGGCTTCCGAAGTGCTATCAACCAATCCTGCCTCCTTGAGCACGCTTGCGATAGGTAACATGCCACCCTCTTGGGCAGGCAAACTAAACTCCTCAATCTCATCCGGCAGCGCACCTTTCTGAAAGCGCTCCACGAACGCCTGGCAGGCTTGTTCACCTGCTCCCGCGCCATGAAAGCGATTGACCAACTCGACACCTAACTCAAATTTAATATCGCGCGGATTGCGCCCTTCGCTTGCCTGACGCTTGAGTTCGACGACCTGCTCAAGCGGACGAAAGCTCAGTAACTCAAAATAGCGCCACATCAATGTGTCTGAAATTGACATCAGCTTACCGAACATCTCATGCGGTGGCTCACTCACTCCAATATAGTTGTCCAGCGACTTCGACATTTTTTGCACGCCGTCCAGGCCTTCAAGAATCGGCATTGTCATCACGACCTGCTGCGGCTTGCCATATTGACGTTGCAATTCGCGCCCGACGAGCAAATTGAATTTTTGATCGGTGCCGCCCAGTTCAACATCCGCCTCCAAAGCCACCGAGTCGTACCCCTGCACCAGTGGATACATGAATTCATGAATCGCAATCGGTTGTTGGCTACTGTAGCGCTTACTAAAGTCATCGCGCTCCAACATCCGCGCCACCGTGTAACGCGAGGCGAGGCGAATCATCTCGCTTGAGTCCATCGTACTCATCCAGCGCGAGTTGAACTCTACGCGCGTCTTCTCCGGATCAAGAGTCTTGAACACCTGCTCTTCATAACTGCGGGCATTATCCAGAACCTGCTCGCGAGTTAATGGTTTGCGCGTGACGCTTTTGCCCGTGGGGTCGCCAATCATCCCGGTGAAGTCGCCAATCAGAAAGATAACCTCATGTCCCAACTCCTGGAAGGTACGCAACTTATTAATAAGTACCGTGTGTCCAAGATGCAAATCTGGCGCAGTGGGGTCAAAGCCGGCCTTGATGCGCAGCGGTCGCCCTAGCTTCAACTTTTCAAGCAAGTCTGCTTCGACAAGGATTTCTTCGGTGCCACGGCGTATTTCGCGCAAGGCGCCTTCAATAGTGTGCATGTCAAGCCTCATTTTGTTGACCGGTGGTTAAGTGAGCGCTATTTTAACCGGATTATTACAATACCTTGAGAATTCGTAATGCATAGACCCATGGCCATCAAGAATCGCAGCCACATGTCCTTCCGCAAGCGTTCTCATAATTTATTACGTTTTGGCGTTCTTGCAGTCGGTCTAACAAGCCTTGGTGCCGTCATCGGCAAAGTCAGCGAACATCCTTTTGGCAGTCATGACGACCCGCTCGCACCATCCAACCAACTGAGCGCTTCCGTACTTCCTCCCCCTGTTATTTCACTCACGCCCTCGATTGATTCAACGCCGCCCTCCGCCTCGATCGCAGATCATGCACAACCAAGCAATCAAATCCCTCCCGAACAGACCGTAGACGCAACACCGGAAAACCCAGAGCTAAAAACTGTTGATGTCACCATCGAAAAGGGTTCTAGCCTGTCCAAGATTTTTGCGCAATTTTCACTACCCACCAGTGAATTGGATCAAATTCTCAAGCTAGGCAGCGATGCCAAATCACTCACCCGCTTACGCACCGGCGAATCCATCAGTTTGGAGCTGTCGAACGAACACGCGGGCGATGCACAACTACAACGCCTCAGCTACGACCTTGGGTTTGACCGCACCTTGCACGTGGTACGCACTGAGGATGGCGACTTCAAAGCCGAAGTTGAACAACATCCACTCGAATACCGCCAGGCTCTTGGTCGCGGAACCATTCACGACTCCTTTTACAACGCTGCCACCGAAGCGGGCATTGCGCCTGACATTGTGATGCAGCTCGCTGATATTTTCGGCTGGAAAATCAACTTTCTCACCGATATTAAAGATGGCGACAGCTTTAGCATTCTTTACGAGTCTGTCTATAAAAACGGCGAACAAGTCACCACAGGCGACATCCTCGCTGCCTCGTTCACCAATAATGGCAAGCTCTATCAAGCAGTGCGCTACAGCGACAGCACTGGCAACACGGCCTACTACACCCCGGATGGCAAAAGCCTGGAGCGCGGATTCCTGCGCTATCCCGTTGAATTTTCACGCATTAGCTCGGGATTTAGTCACTCCCGCCTGCATCCCGTGCTCAATGTTGTGCGCGAACACAAGGGTGTCGATTTTGCCGCCCCAGCAGGCACGCCGATCCGCGCCTCTGCCGATGGGAAAATCACTTTCCAAGGTTGGAAAGGCGGTTACGGCAAAGTTGTCATGCTGCAACATGACGGCGTATACAGCACCGTTTACGGTCACATGTCACGCTTTGAGCCCAGTCTGAGCCAAGGCGAAAGCGTCAAACAAGGCCAGGTCATTGGCTATGTCGGCGCAACGGGCTATGCCACAGGACCGCACCTGCATTACGAATTCCGCATCAATGGTGCACACCAAGACCCGCTTTCCGCCAAACTTCCAGAAGCCATGCCCATTGCCGCCAACCAGCGCCCACGCTTCCTGAGCGAGTCAGCGCAACTGATGACCCAACTGGCACGCATGGAAAATGAAGCCAAAACGGCCAGTCTCAATACCGACACCCGCAACGAATAAGACTTAACTCATCCATGTCGATCTATCTTGGCCTGCTCTCCGGCACCAGCATGGATGGCGTGGATGCCTGCATTGTTGACTTTACCGATGATGGTCGTGCGCAACTGATTGCCCAGCACACAACGCCCTTTACGAATGATTTGCTGGTTGAGTTACGCGCCCTCATGCAGACGGATGCCGTGCGCGCCATGCCTCGCGTGGCGCGTCTGGATGCCTGGCTCGGCGAGTTTTTTGCACAGGCCGCCAATGATCTGCTCGACAGCAGCGAGACCAAACGCAGTGACATCACAGCCATCGGCTCGCATGGACAAACCCTTCACCACGACCCGCATGGCGATTACCCCTACAGCCTGCAACTCGGCGATCCACATCGCATCGCGGAACGTACCGGCTTAACCGTTGTGGCCGATTTTCGCCGCCGCGACATTGCCGCCGGGGGTCAAGGTGCGCCGCTGGTGCCGCCCGCTCACGCAGCGTTGTTTGCCGATACCGTTGAGACCCGCGTGATCGCCAATATCGGCGGCATTGCCAATATCACCATCCTGCCGCCCAAAAACGACCCGGCAACATCTGTGCGCGGCTTTGACACCGGCCCCGGCAACACCTTGATGGATGCGTGGACGCAGCGCCATCTTGGGCAGGCGTATGACCGCGATGGCGCATGGGCACAAAGCGGTCAAGCGCAGCTCGACCTACTCGCACACTTACTGGCTGAACCTTATTTTGCGCAAGCCGCGCCCAAAAGCACCGGGCCGGAGTTGTTTAGCTTGGCATGGCTACAAGCTCGGGCAGGCAACGTACTCGGCACGATTCCCGCGCAAGATATTCAAGCTACGCTGCTTGAACTCAGCGCACACAGCCTCATGGCGGCGATTGAAGCGAATGCTCCCGATGCAAAACGCGCGCTTATCTGTGGCGGAGGTGCTTACAATACCGCATTGATGCAGCGCATGCGCGCGCTGGCAAAAGGGATGCACATCGAAAGCACCGCAGATTACGGCATCGAGCCGGCCTGGGTTGAGGCCGTTGCCTTTGCCTGGCTGGCGCGGCAAACCGTACTCGGCCAGCCGGGTAATTTGCCCGCAGTCACAGGCGCGAAGGGGTTAAGGGTTTTGGGTGCGATTTATTCGGCTCATTAGCAGGGGGTTGAAAAACACCCTGTTGAAGCGAGGCATGAATGCCTCGCACGACAATCAAATACGCATGTATTTGATTGTCGTAGACACGCACGGACATGTGCCGGGCGTGGCGCGTTGAAAAAGGGCAGGAAAGCCCTCTTTCAACATCTGTTAGAGTCGTCGCAATCAAGCCATCCCTTTAGGCCATCCTTTTAGGCTTGGCGCGCGGAAAGCTCAACATACTCCCGCGTTTCTGCCCCGACATACTCCTGCGTAGGGCGGTAAATCCGGTTATTCGCAATCTGCTCCTTCCAATGCGCCAGCCAACCTGCGGTGCGTGAAATGGCAAAAATTGGCGTGAATTGATCCTCGGGAATGCCCAGTGCGTCATACAGCACGCCTGAATAATAATCCACATTGGGATGCACACCTTTTTGCGACAGGCGTTCGTGAGCCGCTGTTTCCAAGGCTTTGGCAATATCATAAAGCGGGCTGATATTGCCACCACGATGCTCACGCAGCTCCTCCAGCATGCTTTGCAGAATATCGGCACGCGGATCTTTGACCTTGTATTCACGGTGACCAAAGCCCCAGACCACCTGCTTGTTGGCTAGACGCTTTTCAAGCCAGCTTTCGGCATTTTCCGGCGAACCGATTTCACGCAACATTTCCAGCACACGCTGATTCGCACCACCATGCAAAGGCCCCGCCAGCGTGCCAATGGCTGACGCAACCACCAGGTTTGGCGCAGCCAAGGTCGAGCCACACACCAAGGCCGCAAAGGTCGACGCATTGATGGTGTGCTCGGCATGCAGCACCAAGCAGGCATCCATAATCCGCGCTTCCACTGCGTCCGGTTCGCGCTCATTCATCATGTAGAGAAAATTTGCCGCATAGCTCAGGTCCTCGCGAGGGGGCACGGGGTCATCACCTTCGCGAATGTGGTTCCACATGGCCACGATCGTCGCCATGGTCGCCAGAATCTTGATGGCTGTGCCATTGACGAATTCTTCGCTGGGGCCATTGCCCTCGGCGGTCATGCGCTCGCTACCGGGATAAAACATACCCAAACTGGCCACGCAGGTTTGCAGCATTTCCATCGGGTGCCCGTTGGTGGGCAAAAACTTCATGATCTCGCGCACGTTGTACTTTACGCGCCGATTGAGTCGTAACTCATTGGAAAAGCCGGCTAAAGCACCGGCCTCCGGTAATTCTCCATTGAGTAGAAGAAAGCAGGTTTCTTCAAAGCTACTGTGCTTTGCCAGTTCGACAATGGGGTATCCCCGATAGGTCAAAATGCCCTTTTGTCCATCGAGAAATGAAATCGCCGAACGGGTAGCTGGCACATTTTGCAAGCCAGGAATGTAGGAACTGCTCTCTGTACTCATAGTGAATCCTTCCAAATTAAACCGAAAATGAAGAACCACAACCGCAGGTGGTGGTGGCATTCGGGTTGCGTATCACAAACTGAGCGCCTTCCAAGCCTTCGGTATAGTCGATGGTGGCACCGGTCAGATATTGCAGGCTCATCGGATCAACCAATAGCGCCACGCCAGCTTTTTCCATGCGCGTATCGCCTTCCTGCTCGTTTTCATCAAAGGTAAAGCCGTACTGGAAGCCAGAGCAGCCGCCGCCGGTGATAAACACGCGCAACTTGAGTGCCTCGTTTCCTTCCTCGTCGATCAACTGGCGCACTTTGGCTGCAGCACTATCGGTAAAAATCAGCGGATCTTCAAATTCGGTGGACATTTTTTTCTCTCCTCATAGGTTCATTAGCAGCAAACGCGCCAAGTGTACGTCCTGGGCTTAAGGCAATAACCCAACAATGCGCAGCCCCATATCCTCGGGGAATCCAAACATCAGATTCATGTTCTGCACGGCCTGCCCCGATGCGCCCTTGACCAGGTTGTCGATCACCGAAGATACCACCACGGTATCGCCCCCCTGCGGACGATAGACCGCCAAACGACACATATTATTACCGCGCACGCTGCGTGTTTCCGGCAGGCTGCCCGGCGGCATCACATCCACAAACGGCTCGTCGGCATACGCCTGCTCAAACAGCGCCTGCACATCAACCTGCGCGCTCATGGCCTCGGTAGTCAAGCGCGCGTACAGCGTGGCCTCAATCCCGCGCACCATCGGCACCAAATGCGGCACAAAGGTCAAACCGACCTGCTGCCCGGCCACCAGGTTGAGGGTCTGGCAAATTTCGGGGTGATGGCGATGTCCACCCACGGCATACGCACGGAAGCTCTCGCCCGCTTCGGCCATCAAGGTGGGAATTTCGGCCTTGCGCCCTGCGCCGCTCACGCCGGATTTGGAGTCAGCAATCAAGGACGAGACATCCACCCACCCCGCCTTGACCAGCGGCAATAGCCCCAACGTCACGGCAGTGACATGGCAACCGGGATTAGCCAGCAAACGTGCCCCGCGAATGGCCTCACGATTCAACTCGGGCAGACCGGACACCGCCTCACGCACCAAATCAGGGCTGGCATGGGTCATGCCGTACCATTTCGACCAAACATCCAGATCCTGAATGCGAAAGTCCGCCGCCAAATCCACCACGCGCACGCCTGCGTCCAGCAGCTCACGCGCCGCACCCATCGCAATCCCGTTCGGGGTGGCAAAAAACACCACATCACAGGACTTCAAATCCGCTGTGGCCGGGTCGCTGAAGGCCAGATCCACATAACCGCGCAGATTAGGGAACATCTCCGCCACCTTCTCGCCGACGTTGCCGCGCGAGGTAATCGCCGCCAACTCGACTTCAGGATGCAACGCCAATAAACGCAGCAACTCCACGCCCGTATATCCCGTACCGCCGACGATACCCACGCGAATCATGTGTAAGCTCCTATTGCCAAAGTGTTTGAATACGTTGAATCATAACCGCATATCATGCCGATAAACCCTACGGAACCCTGAAAATGCTCACCCGCCGCCGTTTTTTGACCTGCTCACTGGCTTTCACACCATTTCTCTTCAGTGCTTGCGCGTCCAAAGACAACGCGCCGGATGCTCCGTTAATCATGCTTGATGCCTCCGCCACCACCCTGGCCGCCCTGCACGGCAAACCGGTTTTGCTGACCTTTTGGGCAACATCCTGCCCCGGCTGCATCGAAGAGATTCCGCTCCTGACCGCGCTGCACAACACCTACTCCGCACGCGGCTTGCAGGTGATTGGTGTAGCCATGAACTATGACAAAGAGGCACAAATTCGCGCCCTGCGTGATCGCTTACAGGTTGCCTACCCGCTGGCATGGGATAAGGATGGCAGCGTCAGCGCAGCCATGGGCACGGTGCGGCTGACTCCGACCACCTTCCTGCTCGACCCCCAAGGACAGGTGGTGTACCAAAAAATCGGCATTTTTGACTTGGATAAGGTGAAGGGATTGATTGAAGGCATGTTGGCAAAAAGCTGAATGCAGGAGCGAACCTTGGGTCGCGATGGATGCCGAATGTTCGCGACCCAAGGTTCGCTCCTGCAAAATCGTCTTAATACCCCAGCCCACGCGCCACCTGATAAAACGCGAAACTCACCGCATAAGCCAAGCCGACCGACCAAAGCACGCTGGTCAGCGTTAAACGCCAGCTTTTGCCTTCGGCCTGAATGGCCGCCAAGGTGGACACGCAGGGCGTGTAGAGCAAGGTAAACAGCATGAAACTGTAGGCCTGCACCCAGTCCATGTGCAGTTGCACGGCCTGCGTCAAGCCATCTTCCTGCACGCGATACAACACTGCCAAGCCGCCCAGCACGATTTCCTTGGCCACAAAGCCAAACAACAAAGCGACCCCCAACAGCGCATCAAAGCCCAAGGGCGCAAAAATAAAGCCGACTGACTGGCTCAATTGCCCGGCAAAACTCGCGGGACTGGAGGGCTCCACACCCCAGGGCAAATGCGTCAGCAACCAGATCGCCACCACACCGACCACAATAAACTGCGTGGCGCGGCGCAAAAAGCCTGATATTTCATTCCACGCGGATTTGAACATGCTGCCTACTTGCGGCAGACGGTAGGGTGGCAACTCAAGAATCACCGGTTCCACTGCGTGATAACGACGTTTGAACACTGCCGCCGTCAACACCGCCGCCAACAGGCTCAACACATACAAACTAAACAACACCAGGGCTGCCTGTGCCGGAGCAAACAGGGCGGCGATCAAAAACAGAAACACCTGCAAGCGCGCCGCACACAAGGCAAAAGGCAGCACCAGCATGGTCAGAGCACGCAACGCGGGCGAGCGCATCACCCGCGTGCCCATCACCGCCGGCACATTGCAGCCCATGCCGAACAGGTGCAGCACAAAGCCGCGCCCATCCAGTCCGATGCGCGCCATAAAACCATCCACCAAAAACGCCGCACGCGCCAGATAACCGGAATCTTCCACCGCCGACATCACGATAAAAAACAGCGCGATGATCGGCAAAAAACTCGCCACCGTAGCGACGCCATCGTACACACCGCCGATCAGTAAACCCTCACCAAACGGCGGCAGGACATGCGCCACCGGTTGCACGATGGCATCACGCAGCAGATTCAGCAGATTGGCCACCGCATCTTGCAATGGCGCGCCGACTGTAAAAATGAATTGAAACAGCAGAAACAGGCTGAGGAAGAAAATCGGCAAGCCCCACAGAGGATGCAACAACACATGATCCAGGCGTGCGCTCATGCCATCCGACAGCTCGCGCGGCGACTTCACCGTCATGCGCAGCAGGGCATCAGCCTCGTCCTGCACAGTTTCATCAGGTGCAAGGCGTAACGCCAACTCCGCCTGCGACACTTTGTTGCTCACACGCAAGCCGTCGGCAATCGCCTGACGCAGCACGTCCAAACCCTCGGCACGGCGCGCGCTAACTTCCAGCACCGGAAAACCCAGCGCCGTACTCAAACGTGCTGTATCGATGTTCACCCCAAAACGCTTGGCCTCATCGCTCATATTGAGCACGGCCAGCATGGGCACCCCCAAGGCTTTAACCTGTAACAACAGATTGATTTGACGATCTATTTGCGCTGCGTTCAGCACGATGACCAAAAAATCGAGCGGCACGCGCTCCAGAAAACGCCGCACCACATGCTCGTCTTCCGTCATACCGTGCAGATCATAAAAACCTGGAAGATCAACCAACTCGACCAAATCCGTGCCCAACGGTAATTTGGCGGCCAATAACTCGACCGTCAGACCTGGCCAATTGCCGGTACGCGCCGAGGCTCCGGTCAAGCGGTTAAATAGAGTGGATTTGCCCGTATTGGGCATCCCGAGAAGGGCGACGCGCTTGGACACGGAGGTAGTTCCTCAGCAGCGAGGAGAGAAAATCAAGCGGGCGACTGCACCGAAATGGCATCGGCCTCACGCGCACGCAGGAAAAACTCTGTCGAACCGACACGCAAATGCAGTGGACCATTAAATGCGGCGCGACGGACTACGTTGACTGCTCGACCCGGGTGCACACCCAAGGCCTGCAAGCGCCGCACAAAACACGCATCACCCTCAACGCAGGTCACAGAGGCCAACTCACCACAACGCAAACAAGATAGCTTCATTGATACCGCCCCCATGCCACAAAAACGCCTACAGAATTACTGCACGGCAAATGATAATGATTCCCATACATAAATGCAATAAACCTCAACTGACGGGTTCCTTTGCCTATGCAAGTTAATAGTGCATGGATCGTGCCGTTCTGAGTTCATCGTGAAAAATGCGCTGGAATGCGGCTTTTCGATGACCTAGACACGCAAGATGTCTGTCCTTTGTCGTATTTACGACAACCCCCCGTGACATTGAGTCTCGGTTGACTTCATACGACAACGGCGGATCATCACTTAACCAGTTCATGCGTTACTTCAAAAGGAACTCATCATGCGCAATTCGATTGATCTAGGCCGCAGCGTTAGCAAAGAAGACTACAAAAAGGAACTGCCTGAACTGCGTTCACGATTACTCAAAGCTCAGCGCAACTTGCGCACTGCCGGGGTTAGTGTGCTGATTATCATTGAGGGCATGGACGGTTCGGGACGCGCCGAAGTGGTAAATCGACTGCATGAGTGGCTCGACCCACGAGGCTTGCAAACCCATACGTTCTGGAACCCTTCCGACGAAGAGCGTGAGCGTCCGGCGTTTTGGCGTTTTTGGCGCGTACTGCCCGGCGCAGGTGAGATTGCCCTGTTTCTTGGCGGCTGGTATCGCGAAATCATCACCGATGCCACCCATGAGCGCATTCAGGATGGCGATCTGGATGCTCGCCTCACGCCCGTGTTAGCGATCGAGGACATGTTGGCAAATGGTCGCACCTTGATTCTAAAATTCTGGTATCACCTGCCGAGCGAAACGCAGGAAAAACGATTGAAGGAAGAACACGCCACACCGGATGATCGCTGGCCTAGCATCAAAGCAGCCATCAAAGGACGTGAAGCCTTGGCTCAATGGTCCGAGCGCATTTTACGGCGCAGTGACACCGCCGATGCACCATGGTTTTCGATTGAGGCCGAAGATGAGCGCTACCGCGACCTCGCCACGGGCTACACCCTGTTGGAGAACATTGAAAAACGCCTAGCCCTGCAAGATAACCGCCGCATCCCAGCGATTCCGCCATCAGAGCCCGCACTGCCTATGGCGGCCAGCGCCCGCATCACCATTCTCGACCATGTTGATCTAAGCGCCGAGGTAAGCAAATCCAGCTACGACGAACAACTTGCCGTCTTGCAGGGCGAGATTCGCAACCTGTTGTGGAGGGCGCATGACTTGGGTATCACCACGTATTTGGTGTTTGAAGGCTGGGACGCGGCGGGCAAGGGTGGCACCATTCGCAAACTCACCGCAGGCATGGACGCCCGGCTGTACCGCGTCATTCCCTACGGAGCACCCAGCTCGCACGAACTTGAGCACCATTATTTATGGCGTTTTTGGCGGCAAATCCCCCGAGCCGGACGCGTTGCCATTTTTGATCGCTCCTGGTACGGACGAGTGCTTGTCGAACGCGTGGAAGGCTTTGCTACGCCCGCCGAATGGCAGCGTGCTTACCATGACATCAATGAATTTGAGGAGCAGCTGGTCAACAACAAGGGGCTATTACTCAAGTTTTGGCTGCACATCTCACCTGAAGAGCAGTTACGTCGCTTTGAAGATCGCCAAAACACACCTTGGAAGAACTACAAAATCACCCCCGATGACTGGCGCAATCGTGAAAAGCGCCCGCTATATGAACTGGCGGTGAATGAAATGGTACTCCGCACCGACACCGAGTTTGCCCCGTGGCATTTGGTCGCCAATGAAAATAAAAATGCGGGGCGGTTGCGCGTGTTGGAACTGGTGCGCGATGCCCTGAAGAAGCGGATTAAAGCGGCGGTGTAAAAACATGTTTAGCCACAGAGAGCAACGAGGCAATCACTGCTCCAGCGCAATGCATCCTTCGCGATTTCGGGTGCCTTTTGTGGCTAATTTATTGCCCGCGCTTCAAATGTCCTCATCACTGCGCACCAGGCTACCCAAACCATAGCCGCGCAGCGCGTCACGCAGTAGATGACGCACATCCTCACCGCGCTCACAATTCAGTGCCTCGTGCGCCAAACGGCGCGCATGCTCCAGCGGCACACTGCGAATTACGCGCTTGATGCGCGGCAAACTACCGGCACTCATGCTCAAGGAGTCAATGCCAAAGCCGAGCAACACCAGTGCACCCAACGGATCGCCCGCCAACTCACCGCACACACTCACCGGGCAGTCGGCTCGCTGCCCACCGGCCACAATCTCGGCCAAGGCACGCAATACCGCCGGATGCAGGCTGTCATATAACGGTGCCACGCGGGCGTTATTACGATCCACCGCCAATAAATATTGCGTCAGATCGTTTGTACCCACGGAAAGAAAATCTACCCGTTTGGCCAGCGCATCAATTTGATATACCGCCGAAGGCACTTCGATCATCACGCCCACGGGCACGTCACCAATCGGCATGCCCTCTTCACGCAACTCGTTTCCAGCGCGGGCAATCAGCTCCAAGGCCTCATCCAGTTCGCCCACGCCGCTAATCATGGGCAGCAGGATACGCAAATTATCCAAACCCACATTCGCCGTGAGCATGGCACGCACCTGGGTGAGAAAAATATCCGGGTGATCAAGCGTTAAACGCATCCCGCGCCAGCCGAGAAACGGGTTGTCTTCAATAATCGGGAAATAACTCAGGGGTTTATCGCCACCAACATCCAAAGCACGCAAAACAGCCGGGCGGGGCGCGTATGCTGCCAACACCTCACGGTAAACCCGCGTTTGCTCGTCTTCACCAGGGAAATTATCGCGTACCTGAAAAGGAATCTCGGTGCGGTAAAGGCCAATCCCTTCCGCGCCAACGTTATCCGCCGGAGCCATATCCGCCAAAAGCCCAACGTTGACATACAAATGCACGCTGGCTCCATCCGGCGTAATCGCGGGCTCATCGCGCAAGGTCGCAAGCTCGGCAGAAAGTTGCGCCTCCTCGCCCACCAAGCGCTCCAAAGCCTCACGCAACACGCCCTGCGGATCAACATGCACAGCGCCGCGATAACCATCAAGGAACAACTCGCGCGCATCCAAACGCTCAATGGGCAAGTCACTCGCACCCATGACCGCCGGCACACCCAAAGCTCGCGCCAAGAGCGCCACATGCGATGAACTGGAGCCACGTGCGGACACGATGCCCGCCAATCGCCCTTCCGGCACGCTCGCAAGGTGGGTCACGGTAATTTCACGTCCCACCAAAATCGTATGCGGCGGGTACTCACGCGCCTGACCTTCTACATCCTGCAAATGCTCCAGAATGCGACTACCCAGATCACGCACATCGTCGCCACGCTGCCGCAGGTAGTCGTCATCCATGCCCGCAAACACGGCCGCATATTCGCGCACTGTGTCACGCAGGGCTGCCGGTGCCCATTGCCCGTCAAGAATGCGTCGCTCCATCCCCTGCAACAGGCTTTCACTGTTGAGCATCATGGTAAACGCATCGAACAGGGCGCACTCCTCTTCGGTCACCCGCATGGCCATGCTCTGGCGCAATACGACAAAATCCTTGCGCACCGCCTCACGCGCAGCGTGCAATCGCTGGAGCTCCTGCTGCGGGTCATCACACACGCGATCAGGCACGCCCTCCAAATCGGCCAGCGGGTACACCACCACAGCCACACCAAAGGCTACGCCGCTTGCGCCGGGCACCCCGCGCAGAGGCTCACTGCTCAGTGACGATGGGCGATTTGCCGATGCTGGCGCCTGCATCACCGCCTCACTCAACTCGGCTTGTACAATGCTACTGGCAAGCTGCGCCGCCAGTGTCACAAGGAAAGATTCCTGATCGTCGGAGAAATGGCGCGGCTCACGATCCTGCACCACCAACACCCCCAGAACCTCACCGCGCAACAAAATTGGCGCGCCTAAAAAGGCGTGATAAGGCTCCTCGCCGATGTTGGCGATATGTTTATAGCGCGGGTGCAATGGCGCATCAGCCAGATTCAGCGGCTCGGCGCGCTGCGCCACCAGCCCGACCAAGCCCTCATCCAGGGCCATCGAAACATGCCCCACGGCCTCCGCCGCCAAACCCTCGTTCGCCATCAGCACCAGGCGCGCATCGACCTGCCCCACCTGCACACGCGGCACGAGATAAACCGAGCTGACAGCGACATCAAGGCTATCGCGCACTCCATGCACAATCGCCGACAAGGCGGCGTTGAGATCACGCGCCCGCCCAACGTGTCCAACAATACTTCGCAAGGTATCGAGAATCATGCCTCCCCCAAACGCGCCAAAGTACGCGCGTCCAAGGAAGGTAAGGCGACAACGTTATGTCCAGCGACCAAGGGCGCAAGCTCATGCATCGCACGGCGATAAACCTCGCGCTTGAATGACACGACTTCGCGCAATGGATGCCAAAAATCCACCCAGCGCCACGCGTCAAACTCCGGATGCTGTGTAGCCGTCAAATGCACGCTGTGATCTTCGGCCACCATGCGTAGCAAGAACCATTTTTGCTTCTGGCCAATACACACCGGAAAGGTACGTTTACGCACCAAATTTCCCGGCAGCCGATAACGCAGCCAATCACGGGTACAGCCGAGCAAGCGTACATGCTCGGGCAGCAGCCCCGTCTCTTCGCGCAGCTCTCGGAACATCGCCTCCAGGGGGGATTCCTCGCAGTGAATTCCGCCTTGCGGAAACTGCCACGAGTCGTGCCCCAGACGACGTGCCCAAAATACTCGACCTTCCGCATTCACCAGAATGATGCCCACATTGGGGCGATAACCTTCTGAGTCGATCATGGGTAAACACAATGTTTTGATAATTGGAAGGGATTGTTCCACAAGCGTTGCGCGTGCGCAAAAAAACATACGTCCAAAGCATAGGCGTTTACAATGCCGAATCACTCATCTGCAACTTGAAAGACCCATGAATTTAGCTATTTTCGACCTTGACAACACCCTGCTCGCCGGCGACTCCGATTATTTATGGGGGCGTTTTCTCTGCGCGCGAGGCATTGTGGATTCAACCCAGTATGAAGCCGCCAACCAGCGTTTTTATGAAGACTATAAATTGGGCACGCTGGATATTGATGCCTTTCTGCGCTTTTCACTCGCCCCGCTCGCACTGCACAGCGCCGAACAACTGGCGGCCTGGCACGCAGAATTCATGCGCGAATTCATTGAGCCAATTATCCTGCCACAAGCCGTCGAATTGATTGAAAAGCACCGCGCACGTGGCGACCACCCGCTCATAATCACCGCCACCAACGCCTTCGTCACCAAACCGATTGCACAACGGCTCGAGGTCGCCGATATTCTCGCCACCCAGCCTGAAATGCAGGACGGACGCTACACAGGACGCTACATCGGCACGCCAACCTTTCAGCAGGGCAAAATCAAAGCTCTGCGCGACTGGACGCTCTCCCAGCCAAATCCCTTTGACAAGACATGGTTTTACAGCGATTCACGCAATGACCTACCACTGCTTGAGCAGGTCACGCACCCCGTCGCCGTGGATGCGGACCCAGTGCTTGCCGCAGAAGCCGCGCGCCGAGGCTGGCCGCAGATTTCATTGCGTTAGGGATTTTTGAGGGTAGGTGCGAATTCATTCGCACCTACCCCAGCATCAAGCCTTGGGCAAAGTCACCCCGGTTTGTCCCATGTACTTGCCGCCGCGATCCTTGTACGACACATCGCATACCTCATCCGACTCAAGGAACAACATCTGCGCCACACCTTCGTTGGCGTAAATTTTGGCGGGCAACGGCGTGGTATTGGAAAACTCCAGAGTCACATGCCCCTCCCACTCGGGTTCCAGTGGAGTGACATTCACAATAATGCCGCAACGTGCATAGGTGCTTTTTCCAAGGCAAATCGTCAAAACCGAGCGCGGAATGCGGAAATACTCAACTGTGCGTGCCAAAGCAAATGAATTCGGCGGAATAATGCACACATCGGACTTCACCGAAACAAAACTTTTTTCGTCAAAATTTTTCGGATCAACAATCGTGCTGTTGATATTGGTGAAAATTCGAAACTCATCCGCGCAGCGCACATCGTAGCCATAGCTCGACGTGCCATAGGAAATAATGCGCTGACCATCGGCCTCACGCACCTGCCCTTGCTCAAACGGTTCAATCATGCCGTGCTGCTGCGCCGCACGCCGAATCCAATGATCGGACTTGATACTCATCAGTAACTCCAAAATTTTAATTGAGCCAAGAACCTGCTTGCGATCTTGATCAACGGATGCAGCGCAAGCGGAAATCGGTCGAAAAAGCGCAGCATGGACAGACTATGTGAGCATTTTGAGACTGATTTCTACGCCACAATGCGCCGTTCAGCAAGATCGTAAACAAGTTCTAAATACGCCATTCTGACGGTCTTTAGCGATTTGCGTATAGGGCAAAACCAAGCCGTGCATCCCGATATAAACGCCCGGCGCATCATCCGCGAGCAACCAGCCCAGACTCAAGGCAACATTCATTGCTGCCTCTTGCACGCCAAAAGCATAAGGCAGCATCGCGCCAGTAAGAACAATCCGCTTCTTGGGGCACGCCTGCGCCACATGCGCCGCGCTCAGGTGCATGGTATCGGTACCATGCACCACCAGCACGCGGGCCTCATCCGCTTCAAGAATCGCCCGAGCCATGCTGGCACGATCCTGCTCATTCATGTCAAGGCTGTCCTTGTACAGCAGCCCTTGAATGCGGCAAGCCACATTGCCCTGCAATACCGCAAGAATGGACTCCACCGCCTGATTATCCTGCGGCACAAACAGTTCGCCACGAATCGGATCGTAGCGCTTGTTTAATGTGCCACCGGTATTGAGTACCAATACCCCCCGAGACTGACCCATTATCTTGCCCAAGCTTTTGACCTGTTGTTGTTTAGTCGCCATTTCGTAGGTGCCGGAACACCAATTCGCATAGAATAGCGCCCAATTTTCTACAAGACGACAGAGTATAACTATGGATCAGGCTCAGCCCTTCCGTTACATCATCGAAAGTGTCACCCAGGACGGCAAGCGTTTCCGCCCCAGCGACTGGATTGACCGTCTTTCCAGCTGGGATGCCACCTTCGCGCAGCACCGTCTGGTGTTCTCCGAACGCCTGCACCCGGTCAATATCAAGGGTGAGAAGTGCCTCGCGATTGAGCCCACGCTAAAGGAACAAGCGCCTGCCATGTATGAGCAGATCCTTGGCTTTGCCCGCGCCAACAATCTCAAGGCCCACCGCCAGACTGAAGATGGCGTGATGACTGAAATCGCACTTGATGACCTCTAATAAGTTGAGCGCGCACGCCCCAAAAGTCGGTTTCGTGAGCCTCGGCTGCCCCAAGGCGCTGGTTGACTCCGAACGCATTCTCACCCAGCTGCGCGCTGAAGGCTACGCCATTTCCCCCAGCTACCAGGATGCTGACCTGGTGGTGGTCAACACCTGCGGCTTTATCGACTCAGCGACCGAAGAGTCGCTGGACACTATTGGCGAAGCGTTGGCCGAAAACGGCAAAGTCATCGTCACTGGTTGTTTGGGCGCACGCGAAGATGGTGCTCTGGTGCGTCAGGCGCATCCCAGCGTGCTGGCCATCACCGGGCCTCACGCCTATGAAGAAGTGATGCATGCCGTGCATGATCACCTGCCGCCATTGCACGACCCATTCACCGACCTGATTCCTCCGCAAGGCGTGAAACTCACACCCAAGCACTACGCCTACCTGAAAATTTCCGAAGGCTGCAACCACCGTTGCAGTTTTTGCATCATCCCACAGTTACGCGGAGACCTGGTCAGCCGCCCGATTGGCGAAGTGATGACCGAGGCCGAAAATCTGGTTAAAGCTGGGGTGAAAGAACTGCTCGTGGTCTCGCAGGACACCAGCGCCTATGGCCTCGACCTGAAATACAAAACCGATTTCTGGGGTGGTCGCCCGCTTAAAACCAAGTTCTACGACCTTGCACAAGCCTTGGGTGAACTCGGTGTGTGGGTGCGCATGCACTACGTCTACCCCTACCCGCATGTGGATGAAGTCATTCCGTTGATGGCGGAGGGCAAAATCCTGCCTTACCTGGATATTCCCTTTCAACATGGTAGCCAGCGCATTCTTAAGTCGATGAAACGCCCGGCCTCCAGCGAAAACGCTCTTGCGCGCATTAAAGCCTGGCGCGAGATTTGTCCGGAATTGGCGATTCGCTCAACCTTTATCGTCGGCTTCCCCGGTGAAACCGAAGACGATTTTGAGCAACTGCTGGAATTCATCGACGAGGCCAAAATCGACCGAGCGGGTTGCTTTAAGTACTCGCCCGTCGATGGCGCACCCGCCAATGACTTGCCCGACGCGGTGCCGGAGGAGATCAAGGAGGAGCGTTGGCACCGCTTTATGGCGCGCCAAACCGAAGTCAGCACCTCGTGCCTGGAAGACAAACTGGGCAAACGTATGACCGTACTGGTGGATGAAATTGATGCCGAAGGCGCAGTGGCACGCTCCTATGCCGACGCACCGGAGATTGACGGCAACGTGTTTATCGACGGTGCGACCGAGCTCAAGCCCGGCCAGTTTGCCGAGGTCGAAATCACCGAGTTTGGCGAACATGACTTGTGGGGCCGTGTAATCCCAAGAACCTGAACAACCCTTGGCGCCCTTGGCCTTGACTCACGCACGTTGTCACCGAGGCGCTCATGTGTTTTTCCGCCCCTGTTAGCTTCGCCGCAGCCGCTCTGCTCATACCGGTCGGGGTGTATACGCTGCGCCTCGCATGGCAATCCGATCGCCGCCTGCTTGGGCTGGCCGCATTCCCCTTGTTTTTTGGTGTCCAGCAATTTATCGAAGGTGTGCTTTGGCTCAACCTGGGTGGATTTTATGCGGAATACACGCAAGCATCGGCGCTCGGCTTCCTGTTTTTTGTATATCTTTTTTGGCCCGTGTTCGTGCCCCTTGCCGCACGGGCTTTAGACGAGCGCCCCCTTCCGCGTCGTGTGCTTTTGGGACTGGCTCTGGTCGCGGGTGTATTGGGTCTACTGCTCTATATCTCACTACTGCGGGGGCAAGCCGAGCTTAACGTCAGCATCGTGCAGCACTCCATTTTTTATCAACACCGCCCTTTGTTTGATCTGTATTTGGGCGACTGGGTGGTGCGCACCCTCTACGCGTTGGTCGTAACCTTGCCTCTTTTGGCTTCAAACACCATCGCACTGAGAATTTTTGGGGCATTGATCGCCCTTTCCCTGGGGCTAAGCGCGCTGTACTTCGATCACGCGTTTACCTCAGTGTGGTGTTTCTTTGCCGCAATTCTTTCCCTCGTGCTCATGCGTTTGCTGCATGCGGGTGCGAAACAGCCGTCCGTCGGGTTAATATCGTCCCCATCCCGTATATCCGAAGCGAGCTGAGCATGAGCACTGAACGTCAATTTATCCCGCTAAATATCGCAATTCTCACCGTGTCGGATACTCGCCAGATCGACAACGACACCTCTGGCCAGACCCTGGTCGCTCGCATCGAAGCTACGGGACACCGCACCCATGCGCGCCGCATCGTCAAGGATGACAAATATGCTATCCGCGCGGTGGTTTCAGCATGGATTGCCGAGCCTGAAGTGCAAGTCATAATCAGCACGGGCGGTACGGGGCTTACTGGGCGCGATGGCACGCCCGAAGCCATACGTCCCTTGCTCGACAAGGAAATCGAGGGCTTTGGTGAGCTGTTTCGCGTGCTTTCGTTCAACGATATCGGCACATCAAGTCTGCAATCGCGCGCCACGGCAGGCGTGGCCAACGGCACCTATATTTTCGTCCTGCCCGGCTCCTCCGGCGCCTGCCGCGACGGCTGGGACAAGCTCATTCAGGCGCAACTCGACTACCGCACTCAGCCCTGCAACATGGTCGAGCTCATGCCGCGCTTACTGGAAAAGTGAACGATTAAGGCCAGGCGAAAAAAGCGCGTACCTGCTTGCCATCCAATACCTTCACTGTCTTGCTTTGGGTGGCATACTCTCCGGGGTGCAGACCACTGACATCAAGCTTATAGTGTCCTTCGGGCAGCATGACATACAGCAATGGCCCGTCCGAGAGCGTGTCCAACACCAGAGCGCCCGCAGCATTAAAAACGCGCACACGCATATCTCCCAAATATGACCCGCTTTTTGCCGCCATTTCAATGCGCAGGCTATAACCCTTGGCCCATTGCTCCAGCGCCTTGCGCTCGACCACACCGACCCCGCCACCAATGAAACTGATCCCATTTTGCTGCGCAGGAATCAGCAGCACGGCGTCTATTTCCTCTTGGGTTGCCACGGGCTTTTCAACCAGGCTTTCGTCCAGCGTTTGCGCCGCCACACTCAATGTATACAGCCCCAAGACAAAAACCACGACCGCAGACAGATGTCGAAACATGATGCACTCCCTACAAGACACTTTTCAAAACACTTTGGCAACAGGACTTACGCAAAAGTGACCCAGCAAGACAAGGCGACGAAGACAGTACAACCTAGTACGGCGAGGCGCTTTAACGTCGCTGGGGCGGTTTTGCATAAATCCCAGGCAAAACAAAGGCGACCGGTGTCGCCTTGATTGCGGAGCCTCAAAACAAGGCTCTATCAACTCTGCTTGGAGCAGAATGCACGCGCAAACGTCAGCAGCGCTTCCATGGCGGGCAAGCGGAACTTGTGGCGTTGACGCACAAACGAAAAGCCGCGCAGCAAGGGCGGATCCAACGGCACGCTGACCAACATATCCAGCTTGAGCTCTTTGGCAATGCCGGATTTGGACATGACCGACAAACCCATGCCAGCCTCAACCGCTCCCTTGATGGCCTCGGGACTACCCAGTTCCATGCATACTGTCCAGCCGTCGGGATAGCCTTGCTCAATCAGATAGTTAAAGATGGCCTCACGCGTACCGGAACCTTCTTCACGACAGATAAACTGATACGGCATCAACTGATCAACCGTGAGCGTTTCATTTTTCGCCAGAGGGTGATCGGGCGGCATGATAACTACAAGCTCATCGTCGCGGCAGGCTTCAACCAGCAAGTTTTTGTTGCTGATACTACCCTCGACAATCGCCAGGTCGATCACGTTATGTTCAACCATGGACACGATCGACTCGCTGTTACCCACTTTCAGGCGCACATTCAAGTCGGGGTGCTTCTTTCTGAACTGACCGAGCAGAGCGGGCAACATATTCTCCGCCACCGTCATGCTTGCGCCGATGTTCAGTGAACCGCCCATCTCCCCGGTCATCTCACGTACCCGACGCTCCATTTCGTCGTAGTGCTCGAAGATGCGTTCGGCCACCTCATACACCACCACACCGACATCAGTCAGCGTCACGCGGTTGTGCGTGCGGTCAAACAGGCGCGTGTCGAAATGTTCTTCCAGCTG
This sequence comes from Halothiobacillus sp., assembly GCA_020061705.1. Taxonomy (GTDB): domain Bacteria; phylum Pseudomonadota; class Gammaproteobacteria; order Halothiobacillales; family Halothiobacillaceae; genus Thiofaba. The sequence goes on from JAGUXT010000005.1 coordinate 21,021, forward strand.
GCGTACCTGAAACGTCACTGCCGGCTGGGTCATGTGCAAGGATTCAGCCGCCTTGGTAAAGCTAAGCAAACGCGCGACAGTGTAGAAAACCTTGAGTCTGCGATCGGCCATGTCTAGTTCCTTATTAGAATTCGCTCACATATTCTATCTGCTATCTAGAGCATTTATAAGGGCATGGAGCATTTAGCGCAAAATCAGTCTCAGGCTTGCGCCCCAAGTGCGCTTTTGCGCTGCCAACGCCAGTAAACCAGGGGGATAACAATCAAGGTCAGCAATGTCGAAGCCAAGGTGCCAAAAATCAGCGAAACCGCCAAGCCACCAAACACCGGGTCGGACACCATAATGACCGAGCCAAGCATGATCGCCAGCGCAGTGAGCAGGATTGGGCGGAAACGTACCGCACCCGCTTCTATCACCGCCTGCTCCAGACTGTAACCCTGCCTGCGATAATCAAGAATAAAATCGATGAGCAGCAAGGAGTTACGCACCACCACCCCGGCCAGCGCAATCACCCCGATCATGGATGTCGCGGTAAACGCCTGCTCCGTGACCCAGTGACCGGGAAAGATGCCGACCAGGGTCAGAGGAATCGCGCCCATCACAATCAGGGGCAGCATGAAGGATTTGTAGTAGGCCACAAGCATCAGGTAAATGAGGATAATCGCCACGATAAACGCCGAACCCAGATCACGGAACACATCCAGGGTCAGGCGCATTTCACCGCCCCAGAGCAGGGTGTAATCCACAATATCCTTCGGCTCGGCCTGCACAAAGCCAAGGTTGCCCGTGGTAAAGCGAACACCATTGGGAAGCGTTTGGCCATCCAGCGCCTTGTCCAGCGCCAGCACCGCATACACCGGACTGGAGCGCAGCAGCTCGCCACCGACCATCACCATCGGATGTTGATCACGGTCGAGGTAGGGCTTGTTAGCTGCAACCTGCTCCAGTGTTGCCAATGTCGAAAGTGGAATGAACTTTCCTTGGGCATTTTTCACCCCCATGCTCAACAGCTGCGCGGGCAACGAGCGCGCTGACTGTGGCAAACGCAGCACGATTTCGACCGGTTCACGCGCCTGATTTATTGCACTCAACTCATGCAGGGTTCCGGCGGGCAAGCCGGACACCGCATCGCGCAATAACTGCGCCACCTGCCCCGCCGCCACGCCGGAGAGCATGGCTTTTTCCTTATCCAGTACCACGCGGTAGGTCTGTACATCCGCCCCCACGGAATCATCCACGTTAATCATGCCGTAGGTTTCACGGAAAGCCTGATCGACAAACATGGCGGATTGGCGCAGCACTGCATAATCCGGCCCATACAACTCAGCCAGAATTTGCGACTGCACCGGCGGCCCCGGCGGGGTTTCATAGATTTTCAGCTTGGCCTGCGGGAAGGCGCGACGCAGCGGATCCAAGGCATGGTCAATCTGCTCGGCCAGTTCATGCGAGCTGACGCTGCGCGCATGCTTATCGCGCAAATTGACTCGGATTTGCGCAATGTGTGTCCCGCGCTTCACCAGATCACCACGCACCAGCGCAGCAAAATCAATCGGCGCGGTCATGCCGGTATAGCTGCTGTAATCCAGCACCTGCGGCTGCGTCGCCAACACCTCACCTATTGCCCCCACCACACGGTCGGTATCGGCCAGCGCTGTACCCTGTGGCATATCCAACTGCAACAAGAAGGTATTGGTGTTGTCGTTTGGCAACATCTTCAGCTCCACACCCAAAGGCGAAAGCGGGCCGCCGATACCGGCGGGACGAATAAACTGCCACGCCGGCATCAGCATCGCTGCCGTAAGCAGCACCAACACCATGAAGATGGTCACCCAGCGCATCCAGCGCGTACGCAACAACGGCTCCATCACGGCAACATAGGCGCGATGCAAAATATCCTTTTGATCGTGACCGCGTTCTTCCAGCGTCGCACTATTTACAAGCGCGCGGGCAGCGGCCTTGTTCGACAGCCAGATGCGCGCCGCCCAGGGTACGACGATATAGGCAATCACCAGGGAGGCGATCATGGCCACAGGCACATTCAACGGAATCGGGCGCATGAAAGGCCCCATCATGCCGCTGACGAAGGCCATGGGAATAAAGGCCAGAATCACCGCAATGGTCGCCACATTGGTCGGGTTGCCGATTTCATTGGTCGCTGTCACCAGCATGGCGGAAAAATCTCCCCCCTTGTGGTGATGCATGTGGCGGTGAATATTTTCGATCACCACAATCGCGGCATCGACCAGTAAGCCAAGCGACAAAATCAGCGCAAAAAGGGTAATGCGGTTAATCGTCTGCCCCATGAGCAGACCGGTCGCCAGAACCACAAACAGAATCAGCGGCACGGTAAGCGTCACAATGCCCGCCTCGCGCCAGCCGAGGAAGAAAATCAGAATCAGCACCACCGAACCCACGGCAATCGCCAAGTGCTCAAACAGCGTATTTACCGCCTCGTTGGCTTTTGCGCCATCGTTGCGGGTGACCACGACCTCAATACCCTGCGGCAAGGCGAGCTTTTTAAGCTCATACAGCTTGCTCAACACCGCATCTGCCACCACCACGGCATTCGTGCCCGCCTGCTTGGCCAGCACCAGGGTCACGGCAGGCTCAGCGCCCCGGAACGGCGGGGTTTCAGCCGCAGCGCCAAACCCCAGCCGACTCACACTTTCTACCTCACGCACACCATCTTCAATACGCGCAATATCGCGCAGATAAATAGCCTGCCCCTGCATGACGCCCTTTGACGGCGGCGACACGCCGACAATCACCTCGCCGACTTCCGCCGCCGAGCGCAAAACACCATTCAATCGCAAGGGAACAGTCTCATCCTGCGCCACCAACTCGCCAAGCGGTGCAGCGACGTTACTGCCCTGTAACATCTGACTGACCTGCTCGATACTCACCCCGCGCGACTGCATACGCAGAGGGTCAAGCCAGACATTCACCGCCCGCGCGCGCCCACCAACCACCTCGGTCAGCGACACACCAGGAACATTGCGTAGTTGCTCCATCAATAGCAAACCGACTTCACGCAACTTTTGCTCATCAACCGCCTCGGGATTCGATACAGCCAGTGCGATTGTCATGATCGGCACATCATCCACATTGATCGGCTTAACGATGGGCTGCATCGCTCCTGGCGGCATACGATCCATGTTCTGCATCAACTGGTTGTAGAGTTTGACCAGGCTGTCTTCCTGATTCTGTCCAACCTTGAACTGCACCGTGACCACACCGACATCGTCCATCGCATAGCCAAAGGTATGATCGACCCCCGACTGAGCGCGCATAATCGCCTCAAGCGGGCGCACCACCAAGTCGCGTACTTCGGCGGCATTCGCTCCCGGCTTCGCCACGATGATATTCGCCGCTGGCACCACAATTTTCGGGTTGTACTCACGCGGAGTTATCACCAAAGCCAGCAGCCCCACCAGAGTGATGGCAATAATCATCAGCAAGGTGATTTTGGAATGAATAAAGGCCTGGGCGAGTTTGCCGGCAATGTTCAAAGGCTGCGCGTCAGAGGTGTGGCCAGATTCATGACCAGGCTCGTGGATGCTGTCTTGCATTTAGTTCACCACCCGGTCGCCATTTTGCAGCATTGCATCGCCCTGGCTAATGGCCACACGCTCTCCCGCCCCAAGTCCTGCCAGCACTTCAACCATGCCATCTGCCTGCGCCGCACCGGTTCGCACCATGCGGTAATGCGCAATGCCATCCTTATCCAGCACAAACACGCCGCGTATCCCGGCACGATCCAAAAGCGCCGCCTGAGGAATCAGCAGTGTCTGCCGCGCGCCTTGGGGGAAAAGTACCCGCGCAAACGCACCACTTTTCAAACCTGGCGCGGCAATATCCAGCGTGACCGGATAGGTATGTGCCTGCGGGTCGGCGGTCGGGGTCATGCGTGACACGGTTGCGCTCAAAGGCTGCGCCTGCCCGTCCACTTCAACCTGCACCGTATCGCCCAGTTTGAGGCTACGGTAAACCGACTCGGGCACCGCCGCCCGCACCTGCAAATGCGCGGTATCTTCCAGCACCAACACCGGATGCCCCGGAGCCGCCATATCACCTTCATTCGCCAGCTTCGCCGTGACGATTGCATCCATGGGCGCACTGATGCGGGTGTAGCTGATCTGTCCTCGCGCCACCGTCAAGCCCGCCTTGGCCTGCGCCACGCGACTTAGACTTACCTCATAATTCATGCGCATTTTTTCCAGCTGCTGCTTATTCACCGCATCATCCTGATACAGGTTTTTGAAACGATCGTAATCAAGCTTGGCATCCCGCAACGCCGCCTCGGCCTGCACCAGAGTCTGTTTGGCCAGATCGACCGCCCCTTGCGTATCGACCGGGTCAACAACAAACAGGACCTCATCACGCTTGACTGCCTGCCCCTGCACCACGTTGAGTTCGCGGATATGCCCCATCACCCGCGAGCTGAGCTGTACGGTGTCCACCGCCTCAACTACGCCCGCCACCGGAAAAGCCTCGGCCAAAGCCGCTGTCTGCACCGTCACGACTTTTGCGCTCACCTCGCGTGCGGGCGGCGGCGAGCTGCTGGATGGCGTCTCATGTGAACAGCCTGCCAATAATGTGGCCAAAACTGCCCCCGCCATCATTTGCGTTGCAATAAGCTTCATCGTCATATCCTCAAAATCATGATGCCGACACAGCGGCCTTGATCGGAGCAGGGCTTGAATGGGGGTCGATATGCTCTGGCGTCAACCGCCCCAAAAGACGCATCCACTCCGCACGCTGCACAACCTGTTCATAGCGCGCCGAAATCAGATCCGCATGCGCCTTATCCTGTTGCGCTTGCGCCGTCAGCAGTTCCAACATGGTCGCCAAACCATTTTCATAACGCTTTTTCGTCAGGCGCACCGCTTCCTCTGCCTGTGCACGCGCACGCTCACGCGCCACCAGCCGCTCTTCAATCTCCTGCGCCTTGCGCGCCGCATCACGCACTTGCAAGCGCACGCCATCTTCCGCCTGACGCAGTTTGGCATTCATTTCAATCCGCGCCGCCTGCGCCCGATCGACCGACGCTGCCGTTGCCCCGCCGTCAAACGCATTCCAGCTCAACACCCCGGCCACGGTGTAGGACGAGGCGGCAAACTCCAGACTCGGGTCATTCCACTCCTGCCGCGCCATTAAATTCACCTGAGGCAGCCCCGCAGCCCGCGCCGCATTAACCCCGGCACTGACGCCCGCGAGTTGGTGCCGTGCAGCATTGAGTTGCGGGTTTTGCGCCAACGCCTCAGTCTGCCAGGCATCCAAAGTGCCTTCCGCTGCAGGCAAACTCACGGGCGAACCAAGTTGCAGCGGGCTATCAAGCGGCAACCCCAACAAAATATGCAGCTGATCGAGCGCCACCGCCTCTTGATTACGCGCCTGCGCCAGCTGCACCTGCACATCATCAAGTCGCACCTGCGCCATCAGATAATCGCTTTTTAACGACACGCCCTGCGCCAGCATTTTCTCGGCAATACGTACATATTCCTGCGAGGCCATACGCGCCTGTTCGCCGACTTTCACAAAGGCACGCGCCGCGTGGATGCCCTCATACGCCATCGCCACCTGCTTCACTAAGGCCTGGCGCGCCGCCGCGTCACCGTCCTGCGCCGCGCGCACCTGCGCCCGCGCTTGCTGTACATAGCTTTCGACCATTCCACCGTTGTAGACCGGCACCAGCAATTCAATCCGCGAATTCACATTGCCGGTCGCACCCGGGTCGTTGAGTGTGCCTGGCGCCACGTTAAGGATATTGGGGTTGCTCGGGTCATACTGCCCCAAACCCAAATCGCCAAACGTCGCGTTACGCTGGCTTAACTTCAAACCAAAGGCATTCAGTGCATCATTGGTATAGGTTCCGGTCATCGACAGATTCAGACGCGGCATCCACCCGGCTTCGGCCTGACGCACGGCGGCAGTGGCCTGCTCAATCTGCGCCTGTGTCATCTCCATTTCCGGGTTCAGCGCCAAGGCACGCGCCACGCAGGCAGGAAAGTCCAGGCGCTGCCCCGCATCAGCCTGCGCCGCGCCCGCAACCAAAAAAGCGAGCAACGAGCAAGCCCACAATACGCGCGGTCTAAACCGCTGCAAAACAGCATGCTTCATATTGATTCCAAGAATTGCAGGATTTACACAAATGCGTCATCCGGCCAACAGTTTTTTGTAGGTGCGAATTCATTCGCACAGTTCATGCCATGTGCGAATGAATTCGCACCTACCTCCAGAACAAACCTACTCAACCACCATATGGCGATTACCCACGCCCGCAGCATCGAGTTTAGCCGCTAAAGCGTCGGCGTCATCCACCGAAGCCAGGGGGCCGATGCGCACGCGGAACAAGCCGTCATCCTTTTGCACCACATTAACGCCGCGTATATTAGACAACTCTAATTTACTACGCAATTGCTCTGCGTTCGGGCGCAGGGTGAACGCCCCGATTTGTACATACACGTTGCGCCCCCATTCGGGCATGGGTCGCTGCTCGTCGCTGAACATTACACTGGGAGGCTGAGCCGGGGTCACTCGCGGTGACGGAACGGGAGCAACGGGCTGCGCCATGGCCTGCAATGTAGTGTCGAGCGACTCGCTCGGCATATCGCCGTCAATATGGCGCACCTCAACCATGGCCGTGCCGCTGCCAATCACACCAAGTTTTTCTGCCGCCGCCTTGGAAAGATCAATGATCCGATTCTCATGAAATGGGCCACGATCATTTACGCGCAACACGGCTTTGCGGCCATTTTGCAGGTTGGTCACTTCGACATAGCACGGAATGCGCAGGGTCTTGTGCGCCGCCGTCATCGCATTCTGATCGTAGGTTTCACCCGCCGAGGCGCGCTTGCCATGAAAGCCCGGCCCATACCACGAGGCAATGCCGGTTTCCTTGTAGCCCCGATTGTCACGCATGACCGAATAACGCTCGCCCAAGACCTCGTAACTATTGGGATTGCCATATTTGCTGTAACCATCCGCCCCCTTGGGCGGCGGTTTCGGCGTGGACGAACAACCCGCCAGCCATGCAGCACCCATGACCATGCCCAATGCTATGCTCGGCACCGCCAGTGAACGCAACATGACCTTGATCGTCATCATGCTGCCGCCTTTGCCCGCAGACGAATCGCCTGTGCCAGTTCCCACACCGCCATCGCGTAATGCTGGCTATGGTTGTAGCGCGTAATCACATAAAAATTGGGCAGCCCGACCACATAGCGTATGGAGTCTTCATACTGAAACGCCATCAGCATGGTGGGCAAATTTTCCGCACCTTGGCTAATCGGTACATTCACGCCCAAAGCACGCAACTCACCCAAGGTGGTCTTAGCGGCCAAATCACGCCCGCGATTAAGCATGGCATCCAGTTTTTCCGGCGAATCAAGCAGGCTTTCCGGCAACTGCACCGGTACGGTTACGCTCGCACCGCGCTGCCAGCCGTGCTGCACAAAATAATTTGCCACGCTGGCCAGCACATCATCGGTACTCAGCCACAAATTGCGTTTGCCATCAACATCACCATCCACCGCCCACTGACGGTAACTGGAAGGCATAAACTGCGGCATCCCCATCGCCCCAGCGTACGAGCCTTTTACCGAAGCGAGGGGTATGTTTTCTTCTCGGGACAAAAGGAAAAACTGCTCCAGCTCCTTGCGAAAGAAAGGTGCACGCGGCGGATACTCGAACGCCAACGTGGCCAGAGCATCCAGCACATCATACTTGCCGACATTGCGCCCATAACCGGTTTCCACGCCCACAATTGCCACCAGGACTTCTGCAGGAACACCGTACTTCTGCTCCAGTTCAGACAGTTTGGCCGCGTGTTCACGCATAAACACGGCACCATCGGCAATACGCTTTTCATTCAGGAAAATGGGGCGGTACTGGTGCCAAGGCTTGCTTTCTGCCGGTCGCTGCATCGCCTGGATAATTGAGTCCTGAATGTTTACCTGCGCCAGGCCAACCAACACATCGGCCTCATTCAGCCCATTGCGAGTACTGATCTCTCTTGCAAATTCACGCACATCAGCACGCTCGGTAAATTCACTGCCAGAAGGCTCGGCGCAGGCCATATGCAAGGGCAATAGCGTCAAGGCGAAACCCATAAGCGCCGCACGGCGCAGCCAGGCATGTGAAGTCATCAATTTGCTCATTAACGTGCCGCCATAAAAGGTCGATGAGTGTGGATAGACATGAGCATACCGAAACCCGCCATCAGGGTCACCATGGCCGTACCGCCATAACTCACCAGAGGCAGGGGCACGCCGACCACCGGCAGCAAGCCCGTGACCATGCCCGTATTAACAAAAACATAGACGAAAAAACTCAAGCTCAAGCTACCTGCCACCAGGCGACCGTACACCGTCGGTGCCTGCACCGCGATATACAGACCACGCAGGATTATGAACAGATACAAGGACAACAACACGACCACACCCACCAATCCAAATTCCTCGGAAAACACCGCGAAAATAAAGTCGGTATGACCTTCAGGCAAAAAGTCCAGATTGGACTGGGTACTGTTCAGCCACCCCTTGCCCGACACACCGCCGGAGCCAATGGCAATTTTTGACTGAATAATATGATAGCCCGTGCCCAGCGGATCGGCCTCAGGATTGAGCAGTGTCAGAACGCGCTGGCGCTGATAATCATGCAGACCGAACTGCCACATCAAAGGGATCAGCCCCGCCAGCGCAACCGCAAAAGCTGTAATGTATTTCCATGACAACCCGGCGAGAAACAGGACAAACATCCCCGCCGCCGCCACCAAAATTGATGTCCCCAAATCTGGCTGCAGCATAATCAATACCACCGGCACGATGATAATCAGCAGCGTAGCCAGAATATCCAGCGGCCTGGGGGGCAAAGCACGCAAGGAGAGATACCACGCTGCCATCATCGGCACCGCCAGCTTCAAAATCTCGGAGGGCTGAAAGCGCATAAAACCAAGATCCAGCCAACGCTGCGCGCCCTTGCCTACATGCCCGAACAACTCCACCGCCAACAGCAAGACCACGCCTACTGCAAACAACCACGGTGTCCAGAACTGGTATACCGTTGGTGGGATGCGAGCCATCACCAGCATCAACACCAACCCCATGCCGATGCGCGCTCCGAGACTCACCATCTGCGCCATGTTCTGGTGCGAGGCACTAAACACCGTCACCGCCCCCACCCCAAGCAAGAGCAACAGAGCAAACACCAGCCAGGGATCGAGCTTCAGCCAGCGCAGAAGCACACCCTCATCCACGCGCAGTCCGGCCATGGTGCTGCCCATCTTCTCCCGCCACGGGCTCATTCCCGACCTCCTGCACCAGTGGCATCCAGCGTCACAGCGTCCTTGCTCACCGTCTCGCCCAACAACCACGCATCCATCACCTTGCGCACCATCGGCGCGGCCACACCCGAGCCGCTACTGCCATGCTCAACAAAAGCAGCCACCGCAATACGTGGTGCATCCGCCGGCGCAAAGGCGATAAATACCGCATGATCAAGCAATTTCTTATTCAAGCCCTTGGCGCTATAGGTTTCGTTCTGCTTCACGGTAAACACCTGCGCCGTTCCCGATTTACCCGCGATGCGATACGGCGCGGTCTTGCCAATGTATTTGTGCGCTGTGCCATACTCGGCCTGCACGACATGCTCCATACCGCCGAGTGCCGCGTCCCAGAAACCAGCTTTCGCCAGCTTGATTGGCGGCAAGGCTTCCGCAGGGCGATCACGCCACAGATGCGGACGGAAACCTGCGCCGCGTTGCGCTAACGTCGCCGTCATGTGTGCCAACTGCAGAGGCGTGGAAAGCATAAAGCCCTGCCCAATTCCAGCAATCAATGTTTCACCCGGATACCACGCCTGCTTTTTCGTCGCCCGCTTCCAGTCTTTTGAAGGCACCAAACCCGCAGTCTCACTAGGCAAGTCAACCCCGGTCATCCGCCCAAGACCAAAATTCAGTGCGAAATCATGCAGACGATCAATCCCCATGCGATAAGCCAAGTCGTAAAAATACACATCGCACGATTGCGCAATGGCACGATCCAAGTCCACCCAACCGTGACCACCCTTGCGCCAGTCGCGGTAGCGGTGATCGTCATTCGGCAACTGATAATGCGGCCCGGCAAACATGCGGTATTCCGGCGTAATAAGTCCATATTCCAGACCCGCCAAGCCCATCACGGGCTTCACCGTCGAACCGGGCGGGTACGCTGCACTCAGCGCACGGTTAAACAAGGGGCGATCCGGGTTATCCATCAAGGCGCGGTAATCCTTGGTCCGAATGCCATTCACAAAAAGATTCGGATCAAAGGTCGGCTTGCTCACAAACGCCAGCACCTCGCCGTTACGCGGGTCAATCGCCACGATCGCGCCCAAAAAATCACCCAGCGCAGTTTCGGCTGCCGCCTGCAAACGCACATCAAGGCTTAGGTGCAAGTCCTCGCCCGGTGTTGCGGGCAGCTCCTCCAGCACACGCAGGCTACGTCCGTGCGCATCCACCTCCAGCTTGCGCGAACCGACCTTCCCACGCAGCGTGTCCTCGTAAAAACGCTCCAGCCCGGTCTTGCCGATATGCGAAGTACCCGCATAAGCCTCGCTATCAATGGATTCGGCTTCGCGTTCGTTAATCCGCCCAACATAACCAACCGCATGCGCCGTCAGGCCTGCCTGCGGATAAATACGCGTCAAACGCGCCTGCACCTCGACGCCGGGCAGGCGCGGACGCTCCACCGCCAGGCGCGCAATATCAAGCTCACTCAGATTGAATTTGAGCGGAATACCGTCAAACGAGCGCCCGCTCTTCAGAGCCTTGCGAAAGCGTTCCAGATCATCCTCATCCAGCGCCAGAATCTCGGTCAAAAGTGCCAGCGTGGACTCCATATCCTTGACCTGCTCCGGCACAAGCTCTACCTGGAACGAGGGCGTATTATCCGCCAACAGCACGCCGTTGCGGTCATATATCAACCCGCGCGAAGGCGGAATGGGTTCAGCTCGGGTGCGGTTTTTTTCTGCCAGCTCAGTGAAGTGATCATGCGCCGTGACCTGCAACCAGACCACCCGCGCCACGACACCGGCAAGCACAAAAAAACACACCAACCCGGCAAGAATGGCGCGCCGCAACAAGATGTCGCGCACGCGCGCCTCATCTTCTACAGCCTTGGAAACAGACCTGGCTTCTTTCCAGATCCGCTTCATGCCCAAACCTGCCGGATTTTAAACAACGCCTTAAGCCTCTTTACGATCTTGATCAACGGATGCAGTGCAAGCGGGAATGAGCCGAAAAAGCGCAGCATAGAAAACTATGTGAGCATTTTGAGGCTTATTTCTGCGCCGCAATGCGCCGTTCAGCAAGATCGTTGACAAGTCCTCAGTCCGCCATGCTGGCTTGCAGACGCTCCACCGAGGCAACAATTTCAGCGCGCGCCGCTGCCGCATCCGCCCAGCCATCCACCTTGACCCACTTGCCCTTTTCCAACGCTTTGTATTGCTCAAAGAAGTGCGCAATCTGTGCGCGCAGCAACTCCGGCAGGTCGGTGACTTCCTGCACGTGGTCATACAGCGGGGTCAGCTTGCCAAACGGAACGGCTACCAGCTTGGCATCAAAGCCCGCCTCATCACTCATGCGTAACATCCCGACAGGACGGCAACGAATCACCGCACCGGGCTGCAGCGGGGTTGGCGTGACCACCAAAACATCGACAGGATCGCCGTCATCAGACAAGGTGTGTGGAATAAAACCATAATTGCAGGGGTAAAACATGGCGGTAGCCATAAAGCGATCGACCACCAGCGCGCCGCTGTCCTTGTCGATTTCGTATTTGACCGGTGCACCCTGCGCAGGGATTTCGATAACCACATTGATGTCTTCAGGCAAGCTTTTACCTGCAGGGATATTGTCGAGCAACATAGCGCAAACCTCGTTAAGAATGATGGAGCGTGTATCATAATCGTTTTGGACGGTGGCGTTTCACTCCACCACCGCCATTTAGGACTTACGCAAAAGCGTTCCAGCAAGGCAAAGCGCCTAAGCCAGTACAACTTAGTACTGCGAGGTGCTTGAACGCCGCTGGGGCGGTTTTGCGCAAGTCCAATCATTATCATACGGAGAAAAACATGCGTATCGTCCTTCTCGGTGCCCCAGGTTCAGGCAAAGGCACTCAATCGAAGTTCCTCGTTGAGCGTTACAACATCCCGCAAATTTCCACGGGCGACCTGTTGCGCGCCCAGGTGACCCAAGGTACCCCGCTTGGACTTGAAGCCAAGCAGGCCATGGATAACGGGCAGTTAGTGAGCGACGCCATCGTACTCGGCATGATTCGTGACCGCCTGGGTGAAGCGGATGCGCAAAATGGCTTCATTCTCGACGGCTTCCCGCGCAATATTCCGCAAGCCGAAGCCTTGGATGTCATGCTTGCCGAGATCGGCAAACCGTTGCAGGCTGCCATGCTGCTGGACGTGCCATTTGACGACTTGATGCGCCGCCTGACCGGCCGCCGCACCGCAGTGCAAAGCGGCATGATCTACAACATTTACACCAACCCGCCCAAGCAGGAAGGCATCTGCGACGTATCCGGCGAAGCACTGGTACAGCGCGCCGACGACAACGAAGATACCGTAGCCAAGCGTCTGCATACCTTTGAGACGCAAACCGCACCTTTAATTGAGTTTTACGATCAGGCAGGCAAGCTGCACCGTATCAATGGGCAACGCGGCATGGATGTGATTTTCAATGATTTTTGCGCCATTCTTGATCCGCTGAAAGCCTGAGCCTTAACCACGGAAGTCAGCCCCGGAAGTTAGCCACAAAAAACACAGAGGGCACAGCGTTTGCAATCCTTGCGCCAACAATTTGCGTTGACTTCCTTGGCTCACGCGAGCACAACGCGTTCCATTATCTCTTCGTGGGCTCTGTGACCTCTGTGACTACTTTCCGGATTTCACTTCGTGCTGCAGCCTTTTTCTTGCTGCCCACATGTCCGGTTCTGGGCGCCAACAACTTCACCCTATGCCCACCGTTTGCCCCCGAATTGCCTGATTTACCCGCGTTGGGCATCAACACCCCAGCGCAGGCCGAAGCCGACCGTGGGCGCTATGACGGCAAGCTCGCCACACTCAAGGGCGCCGCACAGTTGCAATATGCCGACCAGCGTCTGTTGGCTGAACGCATTGATTACACCCTAAGCCCTGAGAACATTGAAGCCCAAGGCGCACTGCGTTATTGGGATAGCACGCGTATCCTGTTTGCCGAACGTGGCGTGTTCCAGCCCAGCCTTGAACAAGGCCAGGCTGAAAATGTGCGCTTCTGGCTGCCGGCACCGCACCTATCCGGCACAAGCGAGCAGGTTACGCGACTCAATGCCCAGCAAGACCAACTCAAGCGCGTCAGCTTAAGCAGTTGCCCCGAACCCCAAGCGGGGGAAGTGCGCGATTGGACGCTGAATGCAGCGCAAGTTGACCTCAACCACAGTACAGGGCGCGGCGTGGCGCGTGATGCCTGGCTGAATTTCAAGGGTGTACCCCTGATGTACGCCCCCTATTTTGATTTTCCGCTGGACGACCGTCGCGCCAGTGGCTTCCTCTATCCCAGTGTCAACTACAACAGCCAGGTCGGAGCCAGCGTCACCGTACCCTATTACTGGAACATCGCCCCGGATAAGGATGCCACCTTCACTCTGCGCCCGATGACCCAGCGCGGCGTCATGCTGGGTGCAGAATACCGCCAGCTCTGGCAGGACGGGCGTGGCAGCCTGCGCGGCGACTGGTTGCCGAATGACAACGACACCGGCGAGTCGCGCTACCTGTATGACATTCAAGCGCAGCACCGCCTTGACGCCTGGGATAGCTCGCTGGCCGTTCGCCGTGTGTCCGACATCAACTACATGCGTGACTTCGGCTCCTACTCCACGCTCAGCAACACCGCCTATCTTGAGTCGCATCTCAGCGCGAACCGCACGTTCAATAGCTCAATCAACGAGCAAGCCGGTCAATGGAATCTCTCGCTGCTGGCACAGGAATATCAAAACCTGAGTTTCAGCGTGAATGGCGCAAGTCTGCCCTACAAGCGTATGCCGCAAGTGCTGCTGTCCGGTGAGCAGGCGCTGGGGCCATTGCGCCTGAACCTGTTGACGGAAGCCGTGCGTTTTCAGAGCGAGTACGCCAACAACCCGGAAGGCGAGCGCTACGCCATCATTCCTACACTCTCGCTGCCACTGGGCGAGCGTTGGTACAGCATTACACCGAGCGTCGGCCTGACCAGCCTGCAGTACCAACTTGATACAACGAACACCGCAGCACAAAACCCCTCGCAAAACATCCCCGTCAGCAGTGTGGATGCGCGCTTTTTCTTTGACCGGTACGGCGAGCACTTCAACCAGCAACTTGAGCCGCGCCTGTACTACCTCTACGTGCCTTACCACGAGCAAAACGCGCCGCTGTTCGACACCGATTTACCGCTGCCCAGCCTGTCGCGCCTGTTCAGCTCCAACCGTTTTATTGGCCGTGACCGCCAAGGCGATGCCAACGCGCTTAGCTATGCCCTGACTTGGCGCGCCCTTGATGCCAAGGAAGGCTATGAACGCCTGAGCTTCGGCCTCGGCCAGCAATACCGTTTCAGCGAAGAGCGCGTCACGCTCAACCCCGGCGACCCTGTCACGCCGCGTGGCGCAGGTGAAACCATTGCCGAACTCAACGCAGGTATTAGCCGCGAATGGAGCACACGCATCACTGCCTCCGAAAGTCAGACGTATGCCGTTTTAAGTTACCGCCCGCTGCAACCTGCCTCGTTAGACCCGCTGTCACATCAACAGCACGCCATTAATCTGTACTATGGCAATCAAGCCGAAATCTCTGGTTTGCCCAGCGTGAACCAACTCGGTGTGTCCTTTGTTTGGCCACTGAGTCGCCAATGGCAAATCCTTGGCAATGTTGCGCAAGACCTGGATGCAGAAAAGCCCGTACAACTCCTTGCCGGCCTGGCCTATGAAAGCTGCTGCTGGCGGGTCAAATTCGGCGCCGAATACTACGCCATCAGCAACCCGAACCCCGACATCGTTGAATACTCCACCTCGGCGCTGTTGCAATTTGAACTCAAGGGTTTAGGTAGCGCAGGCTCACAGGCTGACCGACGCTTTGAACGTGCTATTCTTGGCTACCAGCCGGATAGTCCATCCCGGTTCTAGGCCTGCAAAACACAATCCAATCGCATTCTTACCTCATTTTTACTTTGGCGGTCGCCCACATGCCTCGTTTAACACTCAGCATCACCACCCTACTTCTAAGTCTTGCCAGCGCGCACGCCCTCGCAGCCGAAGCAGTCACAACCCCCGTCAAGGCACAGGCCAAAGCGACCACAAAAGCCGCCGGCAGCCCGGTGGTAGCAGCACCCGCGAGTACTGCCCCGGTCGCACTGGATCGCATCGTGGCCATTGTCAACGATGATGTCATTACCGAGCGCGAGCTGTTGCGTCAAATGGCCTTGATTAGCAACCAGTTGCGCGCCAACAAGCGTCCACTGCCGCCAACCGACGTACTGCTTCCCCAAGTGCTCGACCAGATGGTCACGCAATTGGCCGAATTGCAGATTGCCAAGCGCGCAGGCGTAACCGTCGATGATCTCTCGCTTGATAACACCCTGCGCGGCATTGCCAGCGACAACGGCATGAGCGTGGAGCAATTCCGCGAGGCACTCGCCAAGGAAGGTACCAGCTGGGGTGACTTCCGTGAACAGATTCGTCGTGAGATCACTATCAATCGCGTGCAAAAACGCGAAGTGATTGATCGCATTCAAATTTCCGACAAGGAGATCGACGATGCCATGAATGTAAAACGCGGTCAGCAAAAAACCGGCCAAGCCAACATGGAATACCATGTGCGCCAGATTTTGATTGCCTTGCCGGAATCAGCCACCCCCGAAGATATCGCCAAGGCACGCAGCAAGGCTGAAAACACCTTGCAAGCCCTGCGTGCAGGGGGTGATTTTGCAGCCATGGCCGCCAGCGTCTCCGGCGCACGCGATGCGCTGGAAGGGGGGGATCTTGGTTGGCGCAGCGCAGAGAATCTGCCAAGCATTTACACTGAAGCCGTCATGGCCATGCAGCCCGGACAAATCTCTGAGCTTATTCGCAGCCCCAGTGGTTTTCATATTGTTCAACTTGAAGAAACGCGCGGTGCTTCGGCCAGTGCGGCCAACACGCAAGACGTAAAACTCATCGAAACCCACGCGCGCCACATCCTGATTCAAACCAGCGATGTGGTGAATGATGACGAGGCGCGTCGCCGCCTTGAAGATATTCGCCAGCGCCTCACCAAAGGCGAAGAGTTCGCAGTTCTGGCGAAAACCTATTCCAACGATAAAGGTTCCGCCGAACGCGGGGGCGATCTCGGCTGGGCACGCCCCGGCATGATGGTTGAAGAATTCGAGCGCGTCATGAACAGCACCCCGAAGGGGCAGGTCAGCGCCCCCTTCCGCAGCCAGTTTGGCTGGCACATTCTGGAAGTGCTGGAAACTCGCGATGCCAGCGGCAATGTCGAATTCCTGCGCCAGAAAACCCGAGAAGGACTCACCCGCCGTCGTGCTGAAGAAGAACTGGAGCGCTGGCAGCGCCGCATCCGCGACGAAGCCTATGTGGAAATTCTGCTGGGTGCTGCGCCTGCTCCCGCCAAACCATGATCCCGACCACAGGCGAGACTCGGCCTATAAAGTTCGCGCTCACCCCTGGTGAGCCAGCGGGCATCGGTCCGGATCTCGTCATCCAACTCGCACAAAAAGCACTGCCCATCGAGCCGGTGATATTTGCCGATCCTGAGCTTTTAAAGGCTCGGGCACAGCAGCTTGGCCTGCCCCTGCGTCTGGTTGCACATGATCATCACCGCCCCGCGCGCCCCTCCAATGCGGGCGAACTTACGATCTATCCCGTGCCCCTGCGCTCGCCGGCGCACCCCGGCCGGCTTGATACCGCCAATGCGGCGTATGTGCTGGATACCCTGCGCATAGCCACACGTGCCTGCCTTTCGGGCGAGCTGGCTGCCCTGGTTACTGGCCCAGTGCACAAGGGCATTATCAACGAAGCGGGTATCCCGTTTAGCGGGCACACTGAGTTTTTGGCTGAACTCTGCACTTCTGAGGGCGATGAGACCCTGCTGCCTGTCATGATGCTGGCTGCAGGTCATTTGCGCGTAGCCCTCGCAACCACACATCTTCCTTTGCGTACTGTTGCCGATGCCATCAATGCCCCTCTAATTACTCGCGTCTGCCGCATTCTCGACCACGACCTGCGCACACGCTTCGGCATTGCCGCACCGCGCATTCTGGTGGCCGGACTCAACCCCCACGCGGGAGAAGGCGGGCACCTTGGCCGCGAAGAAATCGAAATCATCGAACCGGTGCTTGAGGCTCTGCGCGCACAAGGCTTGAATCTTATCGGCCCGCTCCCTGCGGACACGCTGTTTACCCGCGAGCGCGTACAGCAGGCTGATGCCGTACTTGCCATGTACCACGACCAAGGCCTGCCTGTGCTCAAGTACGCAGGCTTTGGCGAAGCGGTGAATATTACCCTTGGCCTACCGCTGATTCGCGCCTCGGTCGATCACGGCACCGCTCTCGACCTCGCCGGCACGGGTCGCGCCCATATTGGCAGCCTGCAGCACGCCGTCATCATGGCACACACTATGGCACAGCAGACACCCACATGAACTCCAACACCAATCACATCCCGCGCAAACGCTTTGGCCAACACTTTCTGCACGATCAAGGCGTGATTGGGCGCATTGTCGACGCGATTGCCCCACAACCCATGAGCGTCTCCGGAGAGCGCCTCGTGGAAATTGGCCCCGGCCTGGGTGCATTGACCCTGCCCGTGCTGGCGCGTTGCCAACAGCTCGACGTGGTCGAACTGGATCGGGATGTCATTCCACTGCTCATCGCTGCCGCTCAAGGCAAGGGCGAGATCATTGTGCATCAGGCCGATGCGCTGCAGTTTGATTTTGCCAGCCTGTCGCAATACGGCGAAAAACTGCGCGTGATCGGCAATTTGCCCTACAACATCTCCACACCGCTGATGTTTCATTTATTTGAGCAGCGCTTGGGCGACTCGCCACTGATTAGCGACATGACCTTCATGCTGCAGCTCGAAGTCTGTGAACGCCTCGTCGCCCCGCCCAACAGCGAGCACTACGGCCGCTTGTCGATCATGGCACAGTACCATGCCGACATTGAATTCTTATTCCATGTCGGCCCCGAAGCCTTCGACCCGCCCCCCAAGGTGGATTCAGGCATCGTGCGCCTCACGCCCTACACCACACCACCGGTGGACGTGGGCGATCATGCCTTGTTCTCGCTCATGGTGTCGCGCGCCTTCAATATGCGCCGCAAAACCCTGCGCAATGGACTCAAAGGGCTGGTGGACGACGCGGGCTTTGAGGCGGCGGGTATTGACCCGGTGCGCCGCGCAGAAACCCTGAGCTTGCATGAGTTTGCGACACTAAGCCGACTCGCCAAACCCGCCTAGCACGAGGCCATCCATGCAACACATCCACCCCGACATTTCAGCTCTTACCGCCACCGTCGCGCAGCGATGGCTCACGTTGGCCGAGCAAGCTATTGCGCAGCGCGGACGCTTTACCGTCGCACTATCCGGAGGACGCACGCCGCGTGCGCTGTACACCTTGCTCGCCAGCCCTGCGTGGCGTGAGCGCATGCCATGGGCACAGACTGAGCTGTACCTTGGGGACGAGCGCTGCGTGCCCGCCAACCATCCCGACAGCAATGCGCGCATGGTGCATGAAACCTTGCTCGATCAGCTTGCCAAACCGCCGGTGTTCTTTCCGATGGTCGACCACCCGGATCAGCCCGCTCAAGATGCCGCACATTATGCGCAACTTCTGCGTGAGCGTTTGACCGAAGATGAGACCTACGCCCCGCCCTGTTTCGATTTGGTACTTTTGGGCATGGGCGCAGATGGGCATTTCGCTTCACTTTTTCCAGGAACCAGCGCCGTTGAGGATCGCGAAAGTCTGGTGCTCCCCGTCTGGGTGGACGCATTGAACGCGTGGCGCATCTCACTGGGACGGCGCGTGATTGCTGCAGCAAGACAACGCATTGTGCTGGTCACTGGTGAGGATAAACGCGCCACCCTGGATGAAATCATCCACAACCCGCTCTCAACCAAGCCGATTGCCCGCTTGCAGCGGCAAACCGAACTTGAGTGGCATATTGACTCTGCGGCATCGATTCAACCCGATAGGCAAACCTGATTGACAAAGCAGGCCATGAAGAACTCTGACATTGAAATAACCGCCATTCCGACCTTTCTTGAGGAGCATTCCGATGCGGCGCAAAACCGCTTCGTCTTTGCCTACACCATTACCTTGCGTAATCGTGGCCACGAGGCGGCGCGCCTTATTGAGCGCCACTGGGTCATCACCCATGCCGACGGGCAAACCGAGGTCGTACGTGGCCCCGGCGTAGTCGGCGAACAGCCCTTACTCGAGCCTGGTGAGAGCTACACTTATTCAAGCGGCGCGGTGATTCCTACACCGGTGGGCACCATGCAGGGCGACTACCTGTTTGTGCGCGCGAATGGCGAGCGCTTTACCGTAGACATCCCCAGCTTTACGTTATCCATTCCGCGCGTACTGCATTAGAGCTGCAGCCATGTTAACCAAGCAGCCGAGCACCAAGCCCTTACGCTACGCGTATACGCTTTGGTCACCTTTTTATGATGTGCTGCTTGGTGCGTCCGCAATACAGAAGGCGCGCCGCAATAGCCTGGCGTTACTGGATGACTGGCTGGACAAAAGTGTACTTATCACAGGTATTGGCACGGGCTTGGACATTCCCTTGCTGCCCCGCGAGGCGATCTACACTGGCATCGACATAACACCGGCAATGTTGGATCGCGCACGTTGCTGTGCGCAAAAAAGCGATGCGCGGATTGAACTCCTAACAGGCAATGCGATGCAGTTGGACTTTGCCGACGAAACCTTTGACCGGGTTGTCCTGCACCTGATTCTTGCCGTCGTACCCGACCCACTCAGCGCGCTCTCCGAGGCAGCTCGTGTTCTCAAACCTGGCGGAGACATCCTGATTCTGGACAAGTTTTTGCGACTGGGTCAAATCGCCCCCTTGCGCCGTGCCCTGAGTATCCTGACACGCAATCTCGCCACTCGCACTGATGTGGTGTTTGAAGACATACTCGCGCCATGTGACAACCTTAAAGTGATTCTCGACCAACCCGCGCTCTTCCGTGGCTGGTTTCGTCACATTGTATTGCGCAAAAATTTTTAGGACTTACGCAAAAGTGTTCCAGCAAGGCAAAGCGCCGAAGACAGTACACCGAGTACGGCGAGGTGCTTGAACGCCGCTGGGGCGGTTTTGCGTAAGTCCTAATTCTGTCATCTCAACGGGATAGCCCACATGCCTACTTACGTCATCGGTGACCTGCAAGGTTGCCTCGACCCACTCAAACGCCTGCTTGATCAAATTCAATTCAACTCCGCCAAGGATACGCTTTGGTTTGTTGGCGATATTGTCAATCGCGGACCACAGTCACTGGAAACGCTGCGCTATGTACGTGACCTTACGGAGTCCTCCATCACTGTACTCGGCAATCACGATCTGCATCTGCTTGCCGTTGCCTTCACCGGCAAGAAAAGCAAAGGCAAAGATACCTTGGGTGACATTCTCCAGGCGCCCGATCGAGATGAGTTATTGGACTGGTTACGCAAGCGCCCGCTGGTGCACCATGATGCCAAACTGGCTGCACTCCTCGTGCACGCGGGCATACCACCCACATGGGGTATTCAAGAAAGCTTGGCGCATGCCAATGAAGTGCAGCAAGTTTTGAGCGGCGACAGTGCCAGCGAGCTACTGAGCATGATGTACAACGACCAGCCTGACCTCTGGCGCGATGATCTTAGTGAAAGCGAGCGTCTGATCTACAGCATCAACGCCTTCACTCGAATGCGGTACTTCAAAGCTGATGGGCGCATGGAGTTCAAAAACAAGGGCACGCCAAAACTCGCGCCTGCCAACCTGACGCCGTGGTTCGATATTCCACGCCAACCACTAGGCGCGCGCATATTCTTTGGACATTGGTCAACGCTGGGACTGATTCGCCTGCCAAACCACGCCGTGGAGGCGCTAGCCATGAACTCGGGTTGTTTATGGGGCGGGCGCCTAACAACCATCCGTGCCGATGACCCTGAGTTACCCATGTATTCCGTGCCTTGTGCAGAAGCATCAAAACCCGGGCTAGAGTAAAAAAGGCATATAGGACTGAACCAAAAGCGCTCCAGCAAGGGAAAACGGCGAAAGCAGTATAACCAACCGGGTACGGCAAGGTGCCTGAACGTCGCTGTGACGGATTTGCGTAAGTCCTAACATAAAAAAACCGGGAAAACCCCGGTATATCTTATTCCAACTCAAGATGAGCGCTGAATATTACTCAGCAGCAACATCTGGCGCATTGGGGCGGTCAACCAACTCGACATAGGCCATAGGCGCATTGTCTCCCGGACGGTAGCCACAACGCATGATGCGAATATAACCACCTGGACGGGTTTTAAAGCGTGGACCCAAATCGGTAAACAACTTGGCGACAATGGACTCATCGCGCGTTTGGGCAAAAGCCGAACGACGGTGAGCTACGCTGTCATCCTTGCCCAGGGTAATGAGCGGCTCGGCCAAACGACGCAGCTCCTTAGCCTTAGGGACAGTGGTACGAATGATTTCGTGCAAAAAAAGCGAATTGGTCATGTTCCGCAGCATAAGCTTGCGGTGCGAGCTATCACGACTCAGCTGACGACCGATATTACGATGACGCATAGTAACGTTCCTTAAACTTGCCCTACCTGATTAGACAATGCTAATCAGGCGGACTTGTCTGACAAATTTTGAAGTTCAACGGGCGGCCAGCTCTCGAGCGCAACGCCGAGTGATAAGCCGTGTTTCGCCAAGACATCCTTGATTTCAGTCAACGACTTCTTGCCAAGATTTGGAGTTTTGAGCAACTCCATCTCTGAACGCTGAACCAAATCGCCAATGAAATAAATGTTCTCAGCCTTGAGGCAGTTCGCTGAACGAACCGTCAATTCAAGATCATCCACAGGACGCAGAAGAATAGGAGCAACCCCACTCTCACGCACTACAGGACGATCCATAGACTCGGTATTCAGATCAACAAACACTGCCAACTGGTCACGAAGAATTGCAGCAGCAGACCGGAGTGCGTTTTCAGGTGAAATTGAACCATCAGTCTCGATTTCAAGCACCAGCGAGTCAAGGTCGGTACGCTGTTCAACGCGAGCGCGCTCAACGGCATAAGACACTTTGCTTACAGGTGAAAACGACGCATCCAAGCGTAGGCGTCCTACCGAAGATGACTCTTCAAGCCCTTCACGGCGAGTCGATGCGGGCACATAGCCACGACCAATCTCCACCTTCAGGCTCATGTTCAGCTCACCTTCTTTATTAAGGTGTGCAATCACATGTTCAGGGTTAAGGACCTCAACAGAAGGATCGCCACTCAGATCAGCCGCAGTAACCACACACGGCCCCTTCTTGCGAAGATTTAGTGTGGATGAGGTACGGCCATGCAACGCGAGCGACAAGCCTTTAAGGTTCAAGAGGATCTCGATGACATCTTCCTGTACGCCTTCGATGGCGGTGTACTCATGTACCACACCCTCGATTTCCGCCTCTACAACCGCTGTACCGGGGATGGACGACAACAGAATCCGACGCAGCGCATTCCCCAAGGTGTGGCCAAATCCACGCTCGAGCGGTTCCAAGACAACACGCGCTTGACGGGTGCTGTGTGAACGAACCTGAATCGAGCGTGGGCTCAACAGCTCACTGATATTGTCCTGCATCAAAAGGGAACCCCAGAATTACTTCGAGTAAAGTTCAACAACGAGTGACTCGTTGATGTCCGCCGGCAAATCGGCACGGTCTGGCAAACGCTTGAACACACCTTCAAACTTGGAAGCTTCAACAGCAATCCAGGAAATCTCTGTGCGGCGCGCAGACAACTCCAACGCATCCTTGATACGCTGTTGTTGACGTGATTTCTCACGCACTGCCACCACATCTTCAGGTTGAACCTGATACGACGCGATATTGACCGACTGACCATTCACGGTGATTGACTTGTGAGAAACCAACTGACGAGCTTCAGCGCGCGTCATGGCAAAACCCATACGGTAAACCACGTTATCCAGGCGCGACTCCAAAAGACGCAACAGGTTTTCACCAGTCGAACCCTTCAAAGA
Organism: Halothiobacillus sp.; assembly: GCA_020061705.1. Lineage (GTDB taxonomy): Bacteria > Pseudomonadota > Gammaproteobacteria > Halothiobacillales > Halothiobacillaceae > Thiofaba. The sequence goes on from JAGUXT010000005.1 coordinate 44,286, forward strand.
GCTAGCCTTGGTGTAGTAATTGTGGAACTGACGCTCCAAAACACCGTAGATACGACGCAGCTTCTGCTTTTCACGCAACTGCAACGCATAGTCAGAAATCTTGGGACGTCGACCCGATGCACCATGCATGCCGGGTGGGCGTTCAAGCTTACACTTTGAATCAAGCGCACGAACGCCTGATTTCAAGAAAAGATCCGTGCCTTCGCGACGGCTTAACTTACATTTGGGACCGATATAACGTGCCATTTTAATTATTCTCCATCACACACGACGACGCTTGGGAGGGCGGCAACCGTTATGGGGGATAGGGGTCACGTCAACAATATTGTTAACTTTGTAACCGATGTTGTTCAGCGCACGAATCGCAGACTCACGACCCGGCCCCGGACCCTTGACGTGCACATCAAGATTCTTCAATCCATATGCCTTCGCAGCCTCACCAGCACGTTCAGCCGCAACCTGCGCAGCGAATGGGGTGCTCTTACGTGAACCACGGAAACCCGAACCACCTGATGTCGCCCAGGAAAGTGCATTGCCTTGACGGTCAGTAATGGTCACGATGGTGTTATTGAAAGAAGCGTGGACATGCGCGAGGCCGTCGGTAACAACTTTTTTTTTAATTTTTTTGCGCGTTTGCGCGGATGGTTTTGCCATTGAATCCTACTCTGGTAACAGAAGCATTAAGCCCAAATCAACGCGTACTATTCAGCATTTGCCAATTAACAACCGCCAGTTGGCGCTTGCCAATTAACTCTTGCCAAATTAACGCTTGATCGGGCGGCGCGGACCCTTGCGGGTACGTGCATTAGTCTTCGTACGTTGACCGCGCACTGGCAGCCCACGACGATGACGAAGACCACGATAGCAGCCCATGTCCATCAATCGCTTGATGCTCATGGAAACTTCGCGACGAAGATCACCCTCAACAGAAAACTTAGCTACTTCAGCGCGTAACGCCTCAACTTCGCTTTCCACTAGATCTTTAACTTTTGACTCTGGACGAACATTAGCATTCGCACAAATTGACTTTGCACGAGTTGCCCCAATGCCGTAGATCGCGGAAAGCGCAATCACGACATGCTTATTCACCGGAATGTTTACACCAGCGATACGCGCCATAACTCCCCCAACTAAAACGGAAAGCCGGGGATAATACACCCC
>JAGUXT010000022.1 GCA_020061705.1 Halothiobacillus sp.
AACGCACCCGGCTGTTCGGGCGGGTGCGGCGGGTGTTCGTCGAGCTTGGCAAACGCCTGTTTGCGGAAGATCGACTGCACGAGCCGCGCGATGTGTTTTACCTCACGGTGGACGAGCTGCTGGGCTTTGTCGAGGGCACGGCGGTAACCACCGATCTGCGTGGTTTGGTCGCGCTGCGGCGTGCGGAATTTGCCCGCTACGCCGAGCTGCCGCCTCCCGCCGACCGCTTCGAGACCTTGGGCATGGTGTATGTCGGCAATGCGTTCCGCGCATCCGTCGAACGCGTGGAGGCGGAACACGGCGACACCCTCAAGGGCATCGGCTGCTGTCCGGGCGTAGTGCGTGGTCAGGTGCGGGTGGTGCGCGACCCGCGTGAGGCCACACTCATTCCAGGCGAGATTCTGGTGGCCGAGCGCACCGACCCCGGCTGGGTGATGCTGTTCCCGGCGGCGGCGGGGCTGCTGGTCGAACGCGGCAGTCTGTTGTCGCATTCAGCCATCGTGGCGCGTGAAATGGGCATTCCGGCAGTGGTCTCAGTGCCCGGACTGACCACATGGCTGCGTGATGGCGACTGGGTGGAATTCGATGGGGCGACCGGCGTAATCCGGCGTCTAGAGACTAGGGATGAGCCTGAGACTGCCCCTGCGGCTGGAAACGAACATGAGCAGTGAAATCACCGCACGCGCGGACTTCTCGCATATCCGCTACGCGCAGTGCTGGGAGGATGCCGACATCCTGTGCGAAGCCCTGGCGGTGCAACGCGGCGGGGTCTGCCTGTCCATCGCCTCGGCCGGGGACAACGCGCTGGCCTTGCTCGCCCACGGCGCGGAGCGGGTGGTGGCGCTGGATATGAACCCGGCACAACTGGCCTGTCTCGCTCTGCGCGTGGCGGCCTACCGCGAGCTGAACCACGCGGAACTGCTCGAACTGATCGGCTCGCGTCCCAGCACGCGCCGCGCCGCCCTGTACCAGCGTTGTCGGAAGCTGCTGGATAGCGATGTGCGCGCCTTCTGGGACGCGCACCCCAAGGCCATTGCACAGGGGATTGGTGCGGCGGGGCGCTTCGAGCACTACTTCGCCGTGTTCCGCGAACGGGTGCTGCCCCTGGTACACAACCGGCGCCGGGTGGAAAAATTACTCGAAGGCGGCGAGCGTGCGCAGCGCGAGCATTTCTATGCCACGCAGTGGGACAGCTGGCGTTGGCGCGCGCTGTTCCGCGTGTTTTTTTCGCGCTTCGTCATGGGCAGGCTGGGACGTGACCCGGCCTTCTTCCGCTATGTGCAAGGCAGCGTGGCCGAGCATATTCTCGCCCGCACCCGTCATGCGCTGGTGGAACTTGATCCGGCGGACAATCCCTATCTGCACTGGATTCTTACCGGCCAGCACGGCGCCGCACTGCCACTGGCGCTGCGCGAGGATGCCTTTGAGCGCATTCGTGCGCGGCTGGACTGCATCGAATGGCATACCCAATCCATCGAGGACTACCTGGCTCAGCAGCCGGGGCAACGCTTCCGTGCTTTCAACCTGAGTGACATCTTCGAATACATGTCAGAGGCGAACTACCACCGCCTGCTCGAACAGCTGGCGCAGGCCGCCCAACCCGGCGCGCGCCTGGCCTACTGGAACATGCGCGTGCCGCGCCGCCGTCCCGAGTCGATGACCGGGCAGTTAGAGGCGCTGGAGGATCTGGCGCGCCAGTTGCACGACCAGGACAAGGCCTTCTTTTACAGCGCCTTCGTGGTGGAGTCGGTGCGGTGAGCCCCTGGCTGGGCATGGCGCTGGTGCTGGGCACGCTCGCGCTTTGTTTCGCGGCCTTGGCGTGGTGGCGTCAACGGGCGCAGCCGCATCCTGAATTGACCCGCAAGCTGATGCACGTGCTGATGGGACTGGTCGCGGCCAGCTTTCCCTGGCTGTTCGACAGCACCTGGCCGGTGCTGCTGCTGGCCGGGACGAGCATGATGGCGCTGTGGATCGTGCGCAGCGGGCGAGTGAGCGCGGCGCGTCTGCACGACACCCTACATGGGGTACTGCACGACGTGGAGCGGGCGTCCTGTGGCGAACTGATGTTTCCACTGGGGGTGGCGGCGGTATTCGTGCTGGCCGATGGCGACGCGCTGCTCTACAGCGTGCCGATCCTGATTCTCGCGCTCGCCGATGCGTTGGCCGCCCTGATCGGTCTGCGCTACGGGCAGATGCGCTTCAACACCCTCGACGGCTACAAATCGCTGGAAGGCTCCTTCGCCTTTTTTCTGGTCAGCTTTCTGTGCGTGCACATCGCCCTGCTGCTGTTCACCGATACCGGACGCGCCGAGTCGCTGCTGATCGGGCTGATTCTCGGTCTGTTGGTGATGATGTCCGAGGCGGTGGCCTGGCGTGGACTGGACAACCTGTTCATTCCGCTGGCCTCGTATGCCCTGCTCAAGGCGTATCTGGAGCTGGATACAGCCGCGCTGTCCATGCAACTGGGCGTGGTGGTGTTTCTGCTGCTCTTCGTCATTCTCTGGCGGCGGCGGAGTTCATTCGACGACAGCGCGCTAATCGGCGCGGTACTGCTGAGCTATACGGTGTGGGTCATCGGCGGATTGGCCTGGCTGACGCTCATGCTGCTGAGTTTCATGACCGCGACCGTGCTCGCCCTGCGTCATGGTGCGGGCATCCAGCGCAATCTGCACAACCTGCCCGCTCTGCTGGCGCTCTGCGCGCCCGGTCTGTTCTGGCTGCTGATACGCGAGCCAAACGAAGACACGGCAGCCTTTTTTGCCTTCGCGCTGAGTTTTGGCGCGCATGTCGCCATGTTTGGCGTCTCGCGCATCCACGCGGGACAGACACATCTTGCATGGGCGCATCTCCTGCCTGCCCTGTTCCAGGCCTGGAGCGTGCTTGCCCTGTCCTGGCTGCTGTTCATGCCCTGGCAGACGGCATTGTCCACCCTGCTGCCCGCCCTCCCCCTGCTTGCTGCAGCAACCTACGCGTTCTACCGCTGGCAGCCCAACCTGATCGATTGCCCCCGCGATAGCGCACGCTGGTGGCGGCAGGCCACGCTGGCGGCGGCGGTATCGGGTGCGGGCTGGTTATGGATGAACGTCACGGGATGATTCCTATCACCCCGTAGATACTAAAAAGTCACAACGTTCAAGCCTTGTCGGGCATGGAAAAACAGATCATCCATGTGCTGCGCGAGGTGAATATCCAGCCGCGTATTCGAGCCTTACTGCAACGATGTGCTCAAAACATCGAGGCGTGCCGTCCCGATCGACGATTCATGCGCAGGGTCAGTAATCTGCATCAAAATCTGTTCTTCACGGCTTATAAGGCGTGTCGATGATGGGGTTATCTTGTTTGGATTCAATGGGTTGGGGCTTAACTTAATGACATTGGGTCTGTCCCCATTGCTCTGCGTACTCACCCAGCCAGTCGAGGTAAACGCGATAATCCTCATCGGCAAAAAAACACGCCTGCCGATTATTGCCGCGCTGGATAATATGAAGCGGAGCATTCGGCAAAGCCAAACGAGCACGGCGCGGCATGGTGGTTTTCCCTTGGTTTTTTTGAACTGCCTAGAAGGGCATCATCAAAACCGTGGCCTGTCCCCTGTTTTCCGTTCCCCTGGCTTTTATTACATCATTGATTGTGGGTGCGTGGCTTAGTGAGTTCATCATTTAGTCGCATTTTGTATGTACTGGACAATAGATTAATTAAAATAATGTCGATAGCTATGTAAAATGCAATTGCCGATGGTGAAGATTTTGCGCTGTAAAAACCTGTTACCGCCTCATTTAGAGCTAGGCTCTGGTTTTGTATCCATAATTTAAAATCATCAAGTGAACACATGGTTCCGGGTATTTCTTCATTGATCGACTTAATTATGGTCTCACTTAATTCGCTCCTTAGACTGGATGGAGACATATTAAATGTCCATGAGTTATGTATTAGGTAACTTGATTCCTTGCCCTCATCCCCTGGTAAATTTTGGTTTACAGAAAGGTCGAGCTCCAAGTCATCAATGAAATGGCTTAATTCTGTTTTATCTGAATCCAGCCATTCGTTTATGTTTTCAATTATTTCATCAATATAATTAAAACGCGACACAATACTAAAAATTTGTTTTTGCGTTAGTCTATTGAAGTTATCACACTCCATGAACGAGGAGGGTAGGATATTTCGATCAACAATGTTCATTATTCTTATTCCATTAAAATAATATTGGAATGTATTGATTTGCAATGAAGTCCCATTCAATTATCTCTGGCGGCAATGGGTTGCAATATAATCTGACTCTACGCAAGGCATCTTTAAGGTTGGCTTGTTTCTGAGTAATAGTGATGTAGTGGTTTTCGTCTGAACCTTTTGTTCCGCCCGATAAATAGTGTGGTATCCGTTTGAATTTCAATTCATTTGAGATTCGATTGGCATCCGATTTTGCTCTCTCGCATCTTTGCCTTGAATCACACTCATCATCTTCATTCCCGCTACATTGGGCATCCTTAGCCTCATTCGCCACAATAATCCCAAGCCCTGCACCGGCGATGCCTGCACATATGGTTGCGAATTCGCCTACCGCAGCACTGCCAAATGCAGGCAAGGCAATAACTAAGGGGAAAAAGGCGTTGGCTCTTGACACAAAAAGATCAAGAGTCGGCCTTAACCGCTTGAGCCTCGCCACACCGTTCCCTGTGGATGCACGGATGTCCGTGAACTGACTGACCCCATTCCCCACCGGAGTCAGAGTTGCCACCATCCCACTCGTCACATGGGTAATGCCCGTCAAATCACCCGTAGCATTGTAGGCCATCTCCCAACGCCCAGTTTCCGTACTCCCTTCCAATTCAACAATCGTTGTTGGCAGATTCTTCGCATCATACGTCCAGCGTGTGGTGTAGGTCGTCTCGCTT
>JAGUXT010000017.1 GCA_020061705.1 Halothiobacillus sp.
CCTATTCCTACTAAGCCCTCCGACACTCACACGTGACGGGGGGCTTATACTTTGCACTTCTTGAAAGTAGAAAGAGCAGAGTGACAATGCGTTGTCGTAAGTTAAGTCCTGTCTCTAACGCAGGTCGTTGAATAGATTTAACTTAGTGCCTTTGGATAAACGTGTTAAAACGAGCCTAAATATTCTAGGACAGAGCTGTGAACCGTGTATTCAAGTGGACGTTGGTAATTGGTATTGTGGTGACATTGTCTGGCGTGATAGCTGGATTTACGACGATGTTTATGGGGTTGGATAACTTTGCACTGTATTTTATTGGTGTGGTGCCAATTGGCTTCTTGTTTGTATTTGCCGCACTGACGGGTTGGATTATGGCAGGCGGAAAGTAAGCACACGCTGGCTTCAACGTATAAGTGCTTCAGTCAGTTTTGTTGTTCAGTCTGGCACGCGGGTGGGCAGAATCATAGATTGTGGCTAAATGCTGAAAATCGAGGTGGGTGTAAATTTGGGTGGTACTCAGGTTTTCATGGCCGAGCAATTCCTGCACCGCGCGAAGGTCGCTGCTGTTTTGCAAAAAGTGGCTGGCACACGCGTGGCGGAGCATGTGAGGATGCACTTTTCCGGATAATCCATTGTGTCGCGCGAGGCGGTTGAGACGCTCCTGCACATTACGTGGACTTATGCGGCTGCGACGCTGGCTGAGGAAGAGAGCGGACTCTGTGGGCGTAGCGTAAGCATTGCGCAAGGTAAGCCACAGTCGTATTGCTTTGATTGAGGCTTCGCCCAAGGGATTGATGCGTGTCTTTTGTCCCTTGCCGAAAATGCGTATTTCCCCGGTGCTCAGGTCTAGATCCTGAAGATTCAATCCGCACACTTCTGCCAAACGTAATCCACTGCCGTACATGAGTTCGAGCATGGCAAGGTCGCGTATTTCGAGCGGGTCTTCGGTGCTGCGGTCAAGGAGTTGCGGTATGGTATCTATCTCCAGCGTTGAGGGTAGATGGCGCGAGGCGCGTGGAAGGCGCAATCCTTGGCTGGGATCGTTGACTATCAGGTTTTGTTGGCGCAGATATTTGAACAAGGCACGCACTGCGGCTAGACGACGGCTTAGGGAGCGTGGGGCAAGTCCTTGTGCATGACGTTTCGCCAGCCAGAGTTTTAGATCGGCGGCTCTTACGTGTTGCCAGTCTGTGAGTTTTTCTGTTCCAAAGAAGCTCCACGCATCGTGGATGTCTCTGCGGTAGGCAAATCGAGTATGCGGCGAGGTGTTGCGCGCACTGAGTTCGTACAGGAAGGCATCAAGCTGGGGTACGGTTCCTGCCCCATGAGGCGAAATCTTGGCTGAAAGTGCGTTGCCCTGTTCCCGCTTCATGGCATTTTTGTGAGCGATCTTAAACGCTCGGTAAGCTTAGGCGCGCCAAGCTTGCACTGACCAGCTCACTGATTTGTTCCAGAAATAGCTTGCCCATGTCGGGGCTGAAGCCTTGTGGATTGCGTTTAATCAGGAGCAGTGTGCCGAGGCGCTCGGTGGATAGGCTGGCTTGGTCGATTGTGCGCATTGCATAAATGGGAATGACGGCAGTTGATCCAGTTTCAGGTAGGCCATGCCGCCGTAAAATTTGACGCAGATCATTGTTATTACGTGGAATTTGAGGCGAGCTCAAGTCAGCAAGCGATTCCCAGGCGGTGGCAAGCGCACTGCCAATATTGCTTTCAAAATCGAGCTCTGGGCATTGTGCATACAATGCCTGCACGCTGGCTGAGCGGCGATCAAGGTGGAGCAGTGCTGCGGCTAGGTCAAAATTGAGGCACAAATGTTCGCGCAATGTTTGCAGCATCAAACAGGGGCTATGTGCGCTGATGAGGTGCACAGCTAAGCGGTGCAGATGAAGTGAGCGGTACTCGTTAGCTTGAGCTTCACTGTGCAAATTGTGCAGTGCTTTTTCCAGCATATTTTGCTTTTCACGCAACAACTCACTTTGTCGACCAACAAGCGAAAGTGTGCCGTTGTCGGCTTGGGGCAGGCGTATCGAGGTGAGCAGGTGCTCGTTCGTGATAAAAAAATCAGGATGATCTTGCAGAAATTGACTCACCTCTTCGGCGTTCACCACATGCTTTGGTTCTATACTCTGCACGGGATTTTCGGTATGCGGGTGGATGTTCACTAACGATGCGCTCATAAGTCGATATACCCTGTAAATACACGGCTTGCCGGCCCGGTCATGATGACCGGGTGGCCTTCACCCGCCCAATGAATGGATAGTTGCCCACCGGGCAGGTCAACGCGCACCTCATCAGACAACCAGCCGTGTAAGTGCCCGGCAACCACCGCCGCGCACGCACCCGTGCCGCAGGCGAGAGTTTCTCCCGCACCGCGTTCGTACACGCGCAAGCGAATGTGATCGGTTGCGAGAACCTGCATAAAACCAACATTGGTTCGTTTGGGAAAGCGTGGGTGAGTTTCAATGAGAGCCCCTAGTTCCTTTACTGGGGCAACATCAAGATCGTCGACACGCAGTACGGCGTGGGGGTTGCCCATTGAAACAACGCTGATGCTGTGTGTTTCCTGATGCACGCCAAGCGGATAACTCAGGCTGCGTTCGGGAGCTAGAAAAGGAATATCCGAAGGGTCAAAATGCGGCTCACCCATATTGACCCGTACCTGGCCGTTGGCTTCGATATGTAGAACGATAATGCCGGAGGCCGTTTCCACTGGAATAGTGTCGGCGGAGGTTAAGCCTTCATCACGTACGAAGCGTGCAAAACAACGCGCACCGTTGCCGCATTGTTCAACTTCACTGCCATCAGCGTTGAAAATGCGGTAACGAAATAAGGCATTGTGGTTCTGGCTGGCTTCGACTAGTAGTAATTGATCGCAGCCGATGCCGAAGTGACGGTCGGCCAAAAAGCATACCTGTTCGGTACTTAGGGTTATGTTTTGGCGCACGCCATCGATGACAACAAAATCATTGCCGAGGCCGTGCATTTTTACGAAGCGTAACGACATAATTCGAGGGGCTTAGAGTGCAAGATGCCTTGGATTATAGCCTTAATCAGCGCGGGCGGTGGGCGTGCATTTGCGGCGTTTATTAACCACCGGTCATCGACATGAAGCGCACGATTTGCTCCGGCTTTTCGCTGAACTCGTGGCGTTCTGGCTTGAGTCCGATCGCGGCGATAAGAGCCTCTTTAAGTTCGTCGTCGGGGATGCCACGGCGCAGCAGGTCGCGTAGCGGATAATTGTGTTCTTGTCCGAGGCACATATACAGCGTGCCATCGACGGATAATCGTACCCGATTGCAGGTTTCGCAAAAATGCTGCGAGATGGGCGTAATAAAGCCGATATGGGTATTCGTGCCCGCCACGCGCAAATAACGCGCCGGGCCGCCACCGTAGATCAGGCCGCTATCTACCGAACCGTCGATGGTGGGGATTAAATCAAAACGCTGAGTGAGCTGCTTTTTGACCGTTTGTAGATCGAGATAATGGTCGCTTGCATTGCGTCCGGTATCACCCATGGGCATGGTCTCAATCATGCGCAAGGTGAAGCCGTGTTCGACACAGAATTCAAGCATGTCGCCGATTTCATCATCGTTGACACCCTTCATCGCCACCATATTGATTTTGATGGGCGTGAATCCTTCGGCCTTGGCCGTGAGGATGCCGTCGAGCACCTTGTCAAGGCGGCCTTGGGTAATGTCCTTGAAGCGTTCGGGGCGCAGCGTGTCAAGGCTGATATTGAGGCGATCAACACCCGCCTGGCGCAGGGCGTGCGCTTGTTTGCTCAGGCGGGTGGCGTTGGTCGACAGGGAAATGTCCTGGACACCAACGTCGTGTTTGAGGCGGCGGGCAAGGTCATCCACGTCTTTGCGTACCAATGGTTCACCGCCAGTAATGCGCACGCGCTTCAAACCCATGTCGTGCATTAGGCCGACAACGCGCTCGATTTCATCAAAGGTGAGCCAATGCGCCGGTTCTTCAAAGTCGTTGAAGCCTTCGGGCATGCAATAAAAGCAACGCAGGTCGCAGCGATCAGTCACTGACAGACGCAGGTATTCGATTTTGCGTCCAAAAGGATCGACCAAAGTATGCACGTTGCCTAACCTCGTATTGTTTGCTCAGCTACAACGATAGGCATTTATGACTATATTGTAAAACGCTAATTTACGATGATGAATCAATCTTCTTTATCAAGCGCGTCAAGCTTTGGGCGGAGTCAGGCATGAACCATCCGAGGATGGGTGTGCGTTTCATGCCTGCGTGCAGGAGTCGTTGTATTTCTTCGGGTATAACGATAGATGAAAAAAATGGCATTGCAAGTTTTTTCTGCTTGTATGATTGGGGAAGTGTGTCACTAGCTCAAAGGTACGGATCGTCATGGCTATCTCCCGCGTAATCTCGTCTGGCTTGTTTGCTTTCTATGCGCTGTGCGCCGTGCTGTTTGCACTTCTAGGCTTGTCTTCGTCGGCGTTTGCAGCCGACGAGACCGGGTCGGTGGTACAGACAGCGCCGGTCAGACTGGATGGCGTAGACCTGTTCGTGGTGAGGGGACTATCTTCCCTGCCTGCGGAAAAGCGAGCGGCCAACATCGCCAAGCGTATCGAGGGCATTGCAACGGATCACTTGATTTCTCCAGACATGTTGCGTGTGGAGTCCAAGGATGAATTTGACTCGATTTATGCGGGTGATCGTCTTGTGGTCACCCTGGTCGAAGCCGATGCCAAGGTTGAAGGGGTCAAGTTGCATACCCTGGCTTATGCAACCACTGCCGTGATCGGCGAGGCCATCACGCGCTACCGCGATGAACGTCACCCTCGCGCCCTGCTTATCAAGCTGGCCTGGGCGATTGGGTACGCGCTTGGACTGGTGCTTGTGGTTTATTTGCTGCTACGTTTCAGGTCGTGGTCCATCCGTTTCATCGAGTCCCGTCTGCAACAGCGGATGGCGGCTTTGGAAAACGCTTCACGCAGCATCGTGCGGGCGCAGCAGGTCTGGAGAGTCGCCGAGGCGCTATTGATGTTCACGGTTGGCTTGCTGATGGTGATTGTGGTTGCGCTGGGGGTAAGCGAGGTGCTGTCACTGTTTCCGTGGACGCGCGGTATTGGAATAGCGCTGCATGATGCGCTAGTGATGCCGCTGTTTGGTGCTGGGCAGGCATTCATGAGTTATTTGCCCAAGCTGGTCACGTTGTTGTTGATCGTCTTGCTGTTCAGTTTCCTGTTGAAGATGATGCGCACCACCTTCGAGGCCATTGAGCAGGGGCGTTTGCAGCTCAAGGGCTTTGACCCCGAGTGGACATGGCCGACGTACAGGCTGATGCGTTTTGGCGTGCTGGCCTTTGCGGTGGTGATGGCCTACCCGTTCATCCCCGGCTCGCAGTCGGAAGCGTTCAAGGGGATGACGATCCTGCTCGGTGTGCTGATTTCGATTGGCTCATCGTCGATCATTTCCAATATTGTTGCTGGGTACAGCATGACCTATCGGCGCGCCTTCTCGATTGGCGACCGCATTCGTGTCGGCGAGACGCTGGGCGATGTGACGGAGCGTCGCTTGCTGGTGACACATGTCATGACACCTAAAAATGAGGAAGTGGTGATTCCAAACTCAATTATCTTGAGTAGCGAGATCGTGAATTACAGCACGATGGCTAAACAGGACGGGGTCATTGTCAGTTCCACAGTGGGGATTGGCTACGACACTCCTTGGCGGCAAGTGGAGTCGATGTTGTTGCTCGCGGCTTCGCGTACCCTGGGTAAAAAGCCGGGCTCCACGTCGTTTGTACGGCAGAAGTCGCTGAACAGCTTTGATGTGACGTATGAAGTGTATGTGTTTTGCGACAAGGCGCAGCAGATGCCCGTGTTATTGACGGAGTTGAATCGGCAAATCCTGGATGTATTTAACGAGTATGGGGTGCAAATCATGACGCCGAGTTATGAAAGCGACCCGGATACAGTCAAAATTGTGCCCAGGGATCAATGGTATGCCGAACCCGCCCAGCCTCCCGCTAACCCTCAGGCGGGTGCAGCTTAATCGCTGCGGTTCAGGTTGCCATTGCAGCCTGTCGGACTTAAGCCGATCTGGCTGCAAAAGCTTGCTGAATCCTTCCCTGCATTCCGCCCTTCGGGTGATGCTTCGCATCCCAACGCCGCTCCAGGCGGCGCTTTTCTGGCCGGTTCATATCTCACCGATTTTTTAGCCCATAGTCCCTGCAATTGCCGAAAAAAAATCGGCATTGCTATCCTCGGTCGGCGACTTTTTCGCTACAGCCGCTCAAGTCCGACAGGCTGCTAGGGCTGCATCTGCCAATGCCCGCTCTTGCCGCCCTTCTTTTCCACAACACCAATGCGATCAATCACCATGCCGCGATCGACCGCTTTGCACATGTCGTAAATCGTTAGCGCGGCGGTGCTGGCGGCCATGAGCGCTTCCATTTCGACACCGGTTTGTCCCTTGAGGGCACAGGTGGCGATGATGTGGATGCAGTTTTCTTCAGGCATGGGGTGCAAAGCCACCTCCACCTTGGTTAGCAGCAGCGGATGGCACAGCGGAATCAGATCCGGCGTGCGCTTGGCCGCCATAATGCCTGCCACGCGTGCCACGGCGAGCACGTCGCCCTTTTTGTGCTTGCCTTCGGTTATTAACGCCAGAGTTTCCGGCTGCATGCGCACAATGGCTTGCGCGGTGGCCTCGCGGTGGGTTTCTGCTTTGTCACCGACATCGACCATGCGTGCCGCGCCGCTTTCGTCAATGTGGGTCAATTTTGGGGAAGTCGGTTCGATCATGCCAAAAGCTCGCTTAATAAATGGACGCTCACCAAGTCGCCCGGGTGGATAAGGGTGTTTTCCGGCAGTTCAACCAAGGCTTCTGCCCAACTCAGGGAGCTTAAAATGCCGGAACCCTGGTTGACATACAGTTCAATGCTTTGCTCAGGTGTGATGCGCCCGCGTGCAAACTCGCATCGGTCACTCGTCCGCGTGGTGCTGAATGCGGCAGGCAGGCGCAATGGGCGCAAGTCTCCAACCTGCGCACCCATGCGCTTGAGCAGAAAGGGGCGGGCAAACAGCGTGAAGACGGCAAAGCCTGACACCGGGTTGCCCGGCAGACCGATAAATGGCGTGTCCTCCACATACCCGAAGGCCAGCGGTTTGCCCGGCTTCATGCGTACTTTCCAGAGATCAATGCGTCCGAGCGACTCGACGGCGGCCTTGATATGGTCTTCGTCGCCGACGGATACGCCGCCCGAGGTGAGAATGACATCACATTCGCCCGCGATCTGCGCCAGAGCATCGCGCGTGGCTACAAAATTATCCGGTAAATGAATTTGATGGCTAATCTGGCAACCCAGTTGACGGAGTAATCCATGTAATAACGTGGCGTTGGCGTTGTAAATGCAACCGGGGCGCAGTGGTAGGCCTGGAACGGTGACTTCATCGCCTGACGTGAGTAGAGCAACGCGCAAGGGCTCGAAGACTTTAAGATGACTTACGCCTGATGAGGCGATAAGCCCAAGGTTGGCTGGGCTAAGGCGCGTACCGCGTGTGACCAGGATTTGACCGGCATGGAAGTCGGCGCCTCGGCGGCGCACATCATCGAAAGGGGTGGGGTGCACACTGAAGTGAACCCGTTCGCCTGTGTGTGTGGCGGCTTCTTGCGCCACGATGGCATCGGCTCCGCTGGGCAGGGCGGCTCCGGTGAAAATGCGTGCGGCCTCACCTTGGCCTAGTGGCAGCCCTACCGAGCCAGCGGCAATGCGTTGCGTGACGTGAAGACGCGTTTCGCCGTTGGGCGCAAGGTCAACCGTAGCAATGGCATAACCGTCGAGTATGCTCACATCGCTCGGCGGCGAGTCGCAGAGCGCGTGCACATCCTCAGCCAGCACATGGTTTAAGCCTTCATCCAGGGGGCATTGGGTAAGGCGATGAATCGGTATAGCTGCGTCAATCAGTTGGCGACGTGCGGCTGCGAAATCCAGCATGCTCAATCCTTGTCCCAGCGTGCGGCGGCATCAAAATCACTCTCACGTGCATCCACCCAATGCGCACCTTCGGGCGTGGCCTCCTTCTTCCAAAAAGGTGCACGCGTTTTAAGATAGTCCATGATGTATTCGCAGGCCTCAAACGCGGCATGACGATGGCGACTGGCGACCGCCACCATGACGATTTGATCGCAAGGCTGCAAAACGCCGACACGGTGGATGATGCTCACGCCGTTGAGCGGCCAGCGCGCGCGAGCCTTGGCTTCGATGGCTTCCAGTGCGTGCTCGGTCATGCCCGGATAGTGTTCAAGCTCCATCGTACTGATCTGGCTGTCGTGATGAATATCGCGCACCGTGCCCAAAAAGGCCGCGACCGCGCCAATATCGCTTTGCCCAGCGCGAAGCTGATGAATTTCCACACCGAGGTCGAAGTCTTCAATTTGCACCCGCACCATCGTCATGCACCGTATTATTCAATATGAGTTATGCATCATGCCGCATGGGGCTTGCCAAGGAAATATGTCAAAGAAACGGGCATAAATTCAAGCTTAAGTAGCATCAAAAGATTAGCAATTGCTGATATTCAAAAGAAACGGTATTCTGAGCGACCATTGAACAAGGCTTTGTGTGGCGATTTTTTATGCCAAATAAGCCAAGTCAATTTGCTTGTGCCCTAGGCGCAGGTAGAGACTTGAGGGCGAAGGCATTATTTTTGATGCCTAATGTCAAGCCTGTGATCCTGATAGTGTGCAAACTAAGGACTCAGGTAGGCGCGGGATTTCTCCGCAATTCATAGAATTGCTAACGTGCAGGAGTGAGCAATGTCCGATAAAAATATCACCGTGCCGGTGAACATCGACGAGCAGGCTGTGGCCAATCAAACTCGCCGTTCGTTCCTCCGCAAGAGCGTGGCTGTTGCAGGTGGAGCCGTTGTTGCGGCTGTTGCTGCGAATCAAGCGTCCGCCGCTGCGCAGGTTACTGAGCCCCTGGCTATCCCCCCGACCAATAAAATTTTGGGTCGTGGTGTCGTCAGTATTCCTTACGGTTTGCCTTCAAAGTTCGAAGCCCATGTGGTGCGTCGTAACGTTGAGTGGTTGACCCCCGACACCATCGCGTCGATCAGCTTTACCCCGATGCAAGACCTCGAAGGCATCATTACACCAAGTGGTCTGCATTTTGAGCGTCACCACGGTGGTGCGGTGGATATTGATCCAAAAACACATCGTTTGGTCGTGCATGGTCTTGTGGAAAAGCCAATGATCTTCACCATTGAAGATTTGAAGCGCTTCCCGCAGAAATCCGGTTTCTGGTTCCTCGAGTGCCCCGCCAACGGCGCGATGGAGTGGAACGGCGTACAGATGGATTCTGTCCAGTTCACCCACGGCATGGTGTCATGCACCGAATGGGTCGGTGTAAGCCTGCTCGACATCATGAAAGCTGTCGGCGTGAAGAAGGAAGCCACCTGGTTCTTTGGCGAAGGTGCGGACGGCGCGGCATTGCAGCGTTCGGTTCCACTGCCTGGCGCAAAAGACCAGTTCGGCAAGCCAATTTCCGACTTTGATGCCAATACCATCTACAAAGACATCATCGTAGCCTATGCCCAAAACGGCGAAGCGCTGCGTCCGGAAAACGGCTACCCAATCCGTTTGATCGTGCCCGGCTGCGAAGCCAACATGTCGGTCAAGTGGCTGCGTCGCCTCAAGTTTGTCGATAAGCCCTTGGTGACTTATCAGGAAACCCGCCACTATACCGATGGTATGAAAGATGGCCGTTTCCGTCAGTACACCCTGGTCAACGAAACCAACTCTGTGGTTACTTTCCCCTGCCCGGACAAGAAAATGTCAGGCAAGGGCAGCTACGAGATCCGTGGTTTGGCATGGTCAGGTCGCGGCAAGATCAAGGCCGTGGACGTCTCTGTTGACGGTGGTAAGACTTGGACTGAAGCCAAGTTGGTTGATCCCGTGTTCAGCAAGTGCTTTACACGCTTCACCCTGCCTTGGGAATGGGATGGCAAGGAGGCTCTGGTCATGAGCCGCGCCATGGACGAGACCGGCTACGTTCAACCCACCCTCAAGCAACTTATTGATGAGCGCGGCACCAGCGGCATCTATCACAAGAACTCAATCCAGACCTGGAAGGTTTCCGCGAACGGGGAGGTACATAATGTTCAACTCAGAAGTCTCTAAGTCAGCATTCGGTAAGTCTGTCCTCGCGGCAGCTCTGTTTGCAGTATCGTCGTTCGCATTTGCAGCGGATGCCAATGGCATTGGCAAAACCATTACCGAACAAGCGATTGCTCCCTGGAATATCAGCGTGCATTTTGATGGCGATGGCCTGCCTGCTGGTAAGGGCAGCGTTGCGCAGGGCGAGCCGATTTACCAGGCCAAGTGCGCCATGTGCCACGGCGAGTTTGGTGAAGGTGCCAAGGGTTATCCCAAGATGCTGGGCGAAACCGTTGAGCATATGACCGAGCTTGCCAAGAAGGGTGAAGACACGGTTGGTGTGCGCGGTATCAACAGCCTGTGGGGCCATGCCCCGACACTGTATGATTATATCCGTCGTGCCATGCCGTTCTTCGCACCGCAGTCCCTGAGCAACGATGAAGCTTATGCAACCACATGCTATGTGTTGTATATCGCAGAAATCGTCAAGGACGACAAGCTGGTGTGTGATGCGTCCGTATTGAAGGCCACTAAAATGCCTTCGCAAGACAATTTCTACACCGACCCGCGTCCCGATGTTAAGAACGCACGCTGCATGAAGGATTGCGCAAAAGGTGATCCTGTCGTCACACAAATGGCTGTGCAGGGTGTTTCTGGTGATACCTCCAGGAACGTTGCCAAGCCTGCAAACCACTAATCGTTATAAGCCTAGCTCGTACTCTTCTGGGTATGCGCTAGAAGGCTCTTAGATTTTTGCGTTGTGCAAACAAAAACCCGTCACCTAGGTGGCGGGTTTTTTTATTGGCGGCTAACCGTGAAATTCAAAGCCCGGCTTATTCAATCGTGTAACCGGGTGGGAAATGCTGCCAGAAGTTGCCACCCTGAGTGGCTTCCTTGTAGCCGCGTGCATAAAGGGCGCGCATGAAATCGTTGTTAAAGGTGCCTGCATCCGGGTGGTCAAAATCACTGGGGATGTAACTTAGATTAAAGGCAACCTTATCGCGCTGCGTGGTTAGAAAAACACGAAACAGGTCGCTCATGCCTTGGTGGTGAATCAGGGTTGCGATGGAGCGCCCGGCAATGGTCAGCACGCGGCGCTCGGTTTCTGCCCACTCGGGGTCCATGCGCTCGTTCATGATGACAAACAATGAGCGCTTGCGCTCGCCACCGTTTTCCTTGGCCAGTGCGCCAAGGTTTAACGACGGTGGATAGACAAAGACTTGTCCGGTGGTACCGCCATCGACGTGCATTTCACTAAACATCTGACCTTTGACTTCAACATCGATCATCACCGGTGGGAAGGCTCCCGGAATGGCAGCCGAGGCCAGCATGATGCGGTGGAATAAACTCAGCGCGCGCGGATCCTGGCTGGCAGCGATTTTGGTCATGTTCCAGATGACTTTTTGACGTGTATCAAGGTTGGTGGTCGAAATCAGCAAGGTGCGACCTTTTTCGTATTCGATCGCAATTTTGTCCAGAAAGGCGCGGTCGATCTGCGTGCTGATAAGGTTAAAAAGCGGTGCGGTGTCGATCACCGAGTCTTCGGTCAGAACGGCAAAGACATTCCTGATTTCAATGAGTTGCTCGCGCGGTGTTTCGGTGTACAGCGCTTTGAGCTGCGCATCATGCTTTGATCCGAGAAAGGCATAGGGTGCAATCAACGCGCCGGTGCTTACCCCGGTGACAAGCGAAAATTCCGGGCGGGTTCCAGCGGCACTCCAGCCATTGAGCAAACCCGCCGTATACGCACCATTGTCGCCACCCCCAGAAATAGCCAGCATATTGCTGGGTGCCAGGGCCTTGCCTGATTTGCCTTGGGCAACTTGCCACGCCAGCTCCTTTGGCCACAACGCGGCGGCATCACGCGACATGCGCCGCATATCATCGGGTGCATCCACGAGATAGCGTACTTCGTTGATATCAAGGGGAACCACGGCTTGCGTCGTCAGTTGCTTGGGCACCGCATGTTGTCTGGGTAAGCTCGAACAACCGACTAACACCAGGATACTTAGGCCTGCGATGGCAAATTTTCTATACATGATGGACTCTGAAGCTAGGGCGAATTTAGGGTAAGGGCGCAAGGGCACGGGGTGTATGGGTTTCACTGAATCCGGGAGGTGTTTGGCTCCACGCTTCCCCATGAGTCGCTAACTGATAACCGCGATCAAAAAGGGCGCGCATATAATCGTTATCAAATACCCCTGGATTGGGGTGATTGAAGTCGCTTGGAATAAACGTCAGGTTGAAGTCGATATTGTCACGTTGCGAGGTTAAGTAGATGCGAAATAAGTCGCCAATGCCCTGGGTTTGAATGAGTGAGTCAATCGAGCGTCCGGCGATATTGAGAATACCGCGCGGCGTATTCTCCCAGCGCGGGCTGAGGTATTCGTTCATGATGATGTAACCCGCACGTTGGCGCGTGTTTTCACTCGTTTGCAGCGGAAGATGAATATCCAGTTTGGGCGGATAAATGAACACTTGCGCCATGGCACCCCCATCCACGTGCATTTCGCTAAAGGTTTCGCCATGCACTTCGACCTCAATCATTATCGGCGGAAAGGCAATGGGAATCGCCGCTGATGCCATCATGACGTCGTGGAATAACATTAAGGCGCGCGGGTCTTGATAGGTGGCCAATTTAGTCATATTCCAGACTATTTTTTGCCGCGTATCAAGATTGGTGGTGGCAATCCAGAGTTGCCGGCCTTTGGCGTGTTCGGCGGCAATCGCGTCCAGAAATGCTCGATCAATATAATGTTCAATCAGCGTGCGCAGTGGCGTGGTATCAAGCAAGGCATCGCTGTTGAGCATGGAAAATATCGAGCGGCGTTCGATAAGGTGCTGGCGTGGCGTGTTGGTATAAAGGTCTTTGAGCTGGGCATCGTAAGCCGAACCAAGAAAGGCGAAAGGCGCGATAAGCGCGCCCGTGCTTACCCCCGTGACCAAGAGAAATTCGGGGCGCGTGCCGCTCGCCGTCCAGCCATTGAGCAAACCTGCGCCAAAGGCGCCTTTGTCGCCACCGCCAGAGAGGGCGAGAAAGCTACTGCTCGGTATCGTGGTCAAACCTCGGGATTGTCGCCATGCCGCCTCTTTACGCGCGGCGGCTGCAATGTCTTGTGCCATGCGCTGCATGTCGTCTTGGCTATCCACAGCGTAACGCACATCACCAATACCCGGAATGATTGCCTTGGCCGTCTTGTTTTCCGGCACGGCATCGATACGCGGCAACGTGGAACAACCCGCGACGAGGAATAATGACACGCAGGCTGCCAGAAGACGATATGTCATGCAGAAGTTCTCTACGGGGGGTGTGAATAAGATATTGAATAGCCTAGCAGAAAGCCCCACGCACTCGCCAGAGCGTGCCGTTGAGCTGGAGCACTATCTATAGATCGTTGCCACGCTCCAGCGTGGAACGTAATTTCTTGCCGCTGGAGCGTGGGAACGATAAAAACAGATTTCTCCACCCCCCCTTTGAAAAAGGGGTAGGGGGATGGCAGTCCGCGACTGATTCTAGGGTATTAAATCCCCCTCTGCCCCCCGCTTCGCTCTCCCCCTTTTACTAAAGGGGGAAGGAAACCAAGCCACCAATGTTTTTCACTTATTCATTTTGCCAACGGATATTTCTGCCAACATTTGCCCACCGAAAAAAGATCGTAAGCAGGTTCTAAGGCCGCAGTCCCCAAGAGAGGGGGGGCGATCAGAAATCATCACAGGGCAGTTTCGTGCGCTTTTTGGCGGGCTTTTTGGCAATATCGACAAGAGGCGAGTTGCTGGTAGCGCTCGAACAGGAAGGCCATACACGCCATCGAGCGTTTTGGATGTTCGTTGCAGGAATAAAAAAACCCGCAAACCTTGAAGGTATGCGGGCTTAGTGTGTTTCTTGCTGCGCTATGAGTCATTTAGAAACTGTGTGTAGGAGAAAACCCGAAAACCTAGATTTAATGCGGTCTTGAAGCATGTGTTTTGCCGATACCGCAGTCGATACCGTAAAGATACGGTATTTTGTTGCATTGGTGCAACAGGTTCTCGGTAAGGTTTCCATTTGGGGAATCGAATCACGGGCGAATATAGCCGCAATCGATACGGTGAACTCTTCTAAACCGCCCGTGCGGCGGTCAACGTGCCCCATGCCCCCCAGGTACGAGGCTAGAACTTCTAAACCGCCCGTGCGGCGGTCAACTTACCCCGAAGCCTGCGGACAGGGGCGCGTGTCTTCTAAACCGCCCGTGCGGCGGTCAACAACGGCTACGGTTTTGTGCGCCTGCCCCATGTCTTCTAAACCGCCCGTGCGGCGGTCAACGGCAAGACCATGAAATACAAAACCACACGCAACTTCTAAACCGCCCGTGCGGCGGTCAACTTGCATGCGACATTCAACCTTACATTTTTTGACTTCTAAACCGCCCGTGCGGCGGTCAACATGGCCGGGCTGATTGCGGCAGATGCGTGGCTCTTCTAAACCGCCCGTGCGGCGGTCAACGCCATATCCGATTCATCCATCACATCACGCATCTTCTAAACCGCCCGTGCGGCGGTCAACGACGATCAAGAAGGCTTATCTCCTCCTCTGTGCTTCTAAACCGCCCGTGCGGCGGCAACGTGTCGGCAATGGCGCGCGGGCTGTAGCCATCCTTCTAAACCGCCCGTGCGGCGGTCAACGCATTGACTTGGCTGGCGTAAGCGTCGAACTCCTTCTAAACCGCCCGTGCGGCGGTCAACTAAGTTGCTGCGCCCTGAATGAGCTTGTGCTTCTTCTAAACCGCCCGTGCGGCGGTCAACGTACAGGCGGAACATGCGCGCCAGACGCTCTACTTCTAAACCGCCCGTGCGGCGGTCAACGCAATCTTGTCGCGCTCCATGGCGCGGATCTCCTTCTAAACCGCCCGTGCGGCGGTCAACGTATTTTTTCGCCGATGCGGGCAACCATGTAGCTTCTAAACCGCCCGTGCGGCGGTCAACATGATGATTCCTGGTTCTGCTGTCGGTTCGTTCTTCTAAACCGCCCGTGCGGCGGTCAACGAAAAACCAAAGTCCAGCGTGTGTCCGCATTTCTTCTAAACCGCCCGTGCGGCGGTCAACCGGGCAAGAAACGCGCCAAACAGGACGTGACGCTTCTAAACCGCCCGTGCGGCGGTCAACCCTGCCACGGTTGCAGCAAGCCTGCCCCCGATCTTCTAAACCGCCCGTGCGGCGGTCAACGCGCTAAGCCCGACTTCGCGCTCGAAACATCGCTTCTAAACCGCCCGTGCGGCGGTCAACTCGAGCTGATTCACGCGGGGGTCGCGCAGCAGCTTCTAAACCGCCCGTGCGGCGGTCAACGCTTTGTCTGGAACGGCACCGCCACCTTTGAACTTCTAAACCGCCCGTGCGGCGGTCAACATGAGCCCCACTCAAATCATCAATGCCGTGATCTTCTAAACCGCCCGTGCGGCGGTCAACATCTCCAAATGCCCCGAATACTTGCGCACCGTCTTCTAAACCGCCCGTGCGGCGGTCAACGGAAAAGGACAGAGTTCCGCAAGGCAACTTGTCTTCTAAACCGCCCGTGCGGCGGTCAACTGCGTCAGGCGACCACGCCCCGTCTCCGGGTACTTCTAAACCGCCCGTGCGGCGGTCAACGACTTGATGAAGCAAGCCGCAAGCGTCATGGTCTTCTAAACCGCCCGTGCGGCGGTCAACGCACAGACGCTCACCGCGCCACAGCAAACACACTTCTAAACCGCCCGTGCGGCGGTCAACGCTTGGCAGCGGCAGCGTCGCCATCGTAGGAACTTCTAAACCGCCCGTGCGGCGGTCAACAGTGCCAACCCCGCCGCATCACCCTCGTTTGTCTTCTAAACCGCCCGTGCGGCGGTCAACATGTTCACAGGAGTACACCACGCCTACATCTTCTTCTAAACCGCCCGTGCGGCGGTCAACAAGCCAACGGATACCCAGTAATCCTGCGATTACTTCTAAACCGCCCGTGCGGCGGTCAACTGCACGGCGGCGATGGCGACGGCCTCGGTCATCTTCTAAACCGCCCGTGCGGCGGTCAACTGTTGGATTCTATCCATTTTTTTAAAGAAAACAACGAATTAGAGCCAATAGCAGAACGCGATCTTCGTTTGATCTGCCATGCCTCAACCCATTGAAACTAAACGCTTTTTCTTGCAGACTCTACAAGGAAGCTCATAAGGAAGTCCAAAACTTTCAAGCTTTGTGCTAACTCAATCAGTTCGGCTCGAAATGCATTGTCCTTACTGGCCTTCTTGCCGTGCTTAAATGCAAGCGGCATCACAAGCCCGTCTTTGATGAGATCTGCAACGTCAAAAACCAGTGCGCCGCGTCGTGTTTTTCCGTGCAGTACAGGTAGTGCAAAGGGAATACCCAGTCCATGTAAGGCTGTTGCTGCGTAACCGTAAGCAATGTAGTTCCCATGATCGAGAAATGCATTGGCTTGATCTTCGGTGGTCGATTTTGAACGCTTGCCCTCTTCTCGCGTAAAGTCCATGCCATGATGTTTTGCCAAAATGGCGTACAGCCTTTTCGCCCATACCGCCTCAGCAGCCAGAAGGTCGTTCGTGGTTGATCCACTATGTATAGCGCTCTCAAACGACTGGAGCTGGCTGTCGGGAATGACTAGCCCCTGGGCATCCCAACGTTCAAGTGTCCATTCCATGCGTGCATGAAGGAATGCTTTGGCAAGTGCCAAACGCTGTGTTTCGTCCAGCCATTTTTGCATCCATGCCTGCATGTACTCGGTGGGGCGATACTCGTCTTGGGGCGGCAAAAACGTGATGTCCATTCCCGCGAACAAGGGTGACCCCCCGCTGCCGCAGAAACCGACCATAACATTGGATTCGGCTAACTTGCGCATGGCTGCGTCGGTGATGGAGGTGCCTTTTCCAAGCAGGAGAAAGGCTGTGTTTTTGTCGGGGATATTGAACATTTTCTCAATGTTCGCGCCGGTGTCAGTGAGGTAGACCAGTCGATCATCCACTTGAATGACACGGGCGCGCTCCAGATAAAACACATTGGCTCGTTTTGATAGCATCACGGCGCGTGGACGTGGTGCTTTGATATGCACACCGTTTGCCGCGAGGTTCATCCGAGTCTCGGTAATAAAAGTGGTGCTTCTTTGCGGGACAGGCCGTAGCTATCCGTCGATCCTGTGGGTTCTATACGAGATGGATATATGTGCTGCTGGATCATGATCGAGAAGGATTGCTGCGTTGACGCGCTGCTCAGCAAAAAATAAGGCAAGTTGCGGGCCTCCTCCAGACGTTTTGCGCGTAAACGTAGGCGTTTTTCTTGATGCTCCTCGCTTTTTCCACGACGTGCGGGAACACGATAACGCTGGTATTCAACCCACTCGCCTTCGTATTGCTCCGGGGTGCGACGAATACGACCCGTGATAACAAAGGGACTCAAACGCGTGTTTTGTTCAATTCGATCACTGGCGGTTTCAATTTCATCCCGACTCTCCGAAAACAGGCGCAAGATGTGTCCGGGTGTTGGCGCATCTCCCATTTTCATTGCAGGGAATGCGAGTGCGTAACGATTGGGGTTTTCAGTGAACACCGAATGCAGGATTTGCATGACCGCCGATGCAATCACTGGCACGGTGACCCCCGCCGCGCTACGCAGGGTGAGGTCGGCGTAGTAATCAGGCTGCATCTGTCGCGCCCTCCTTGTTTTTGGCGGTTTTTTCCGCTTTTTCGCTCTCGCTAAAAACACCACCGCGCATAAGGCTTGCGATCAGGAACATACCGTCGGCGGTATCCGGGTTGATATGATTGATACGACGCATCAGATCAAATGCAGAAAACTTTTTGTCATTTCCTTCTCGACGGAAAAACATCTGTGCATCAAGGCTTGCGCCATTGGGTTCAACCGGTATCGGTTTGGTGTGTTCACCAAAGGCGGGATACCAGGTGTCGATGGTGCGCAGTGCATTACCTATTTTCTGATCACGTAATGCCGCCTGCCCCATGACACGAATATCGGAAAAATTCAGTAAGGCACCACCTTCGCGATTAGCTTCGGATGGGTGGCCGACTTTGTATAACGGGCGGGCAAATCCGCTGGGTTTTTTTTCAACGTAGTTTTGGGACGGGAATAATTCAACAGCGCCCGTGAAGCCGAACAGGATATGCGCCTCAACATCTAATGCGGTCGTCGTCACACCACGCATGTTTTCAGCAATGGCTTTCCCCAAGGTGATTTCATCTTGGCTGTAGGCATCAAAATGCTGCAATGAGATAGAAAGAGCATTGTCGCTTTGCGCCAGCGGTTCTTGATGCGCATACACATGAATCATGATGCGTTCACCCAAAATCCGGTTACGCCACAGCCAACGACCATTGAGGATATTGCGCGCATAACGAAGTGCAACTTCTTCAAGACCTGCACTGGTTTGCGCTTTTTCAATGAAGGCTTGCAGGGATTGGCGCAAGGTTTGTTGCTCTGCGCCAGCACAGGCAAATAGGGTGTCGTTCAAAGATAATGTTCGGAGGCTGAATCTGACCTTTACGCCACAGGCTTTGCTGTCCGATTTTGCTGATTCGGTGACCTGGATATTGGAAATTTCGGTTTTAGAATCGTTATTGATGTTTTGTGTTCCATGAATGCCGTGACGCACAACATCGACCGGTCTTTCCAGGCCGTCATTATCGACACTGAAAAACAGGCCATCACTGATGACAAAACCGCGTTGAAAACTCAATACTCCGGGTAGCTTTTTGAAAGTAACGTCGCTCATGCTGATGGCTCCTGTTGGATGGTCGATAAGGTGGCTGTGTGGGTGATAAATACGTCGTCGCGCGGCCAATGACCGCGCCAAAAACAAGGGAATTGCGCCGTAGCGGCTAGGCCTTGCGCAGTAATGTGTCGAATGCTTTGATAGGCAACCAGTCCTACCAGCGGCTCGGCAAACGCATGGGGCGCGTTTTCGCGTGCATTATTGCGTGCTTCAAAAGGGGTCAGTGTGGCGTAACCCAGAACCGCTGGACTCAGCCAGCGGCGCGACTCGCCTTCGGGAGCTGAATCATTCACCCGAGATAACAAGGTTTCCAGTCGTCCCTGATCGGTCGAAACCAGCTCATGGCTTTGATCGGTGATGAAAAAACCATGGTGAATGGCCTTGAGGCTCGCCTCAAACGACTCGTGAATGCTTGGCTTGCCATGATGCGTTATCAGGCCGCCAGCAATCCGGCGCTGTGACAAGGCCGTTTTCA
This sequence comes from Halothiobacillus sp., assembly GCA_020061705.1. Taxonomy (GTDB): domain Bacteria; phylum Pseudomonadota; class Gammaproteobacteria; order Halothiobacillales; family Halothiobacillaceae; genus Thiofaba. The sequence goes on from JAGUXT010000017.1 coordinate 19,356, forward strand.
CTTGGTGCAGGGAAGGACAGGTGTCAGCAAACAACAGAAGCAGGCTAATCTCAAGATGCATGGAGGCAGTCGGTTGCAGCGAGAGTGCGTGTTTGTTGTGTTTGCTGTAATCATTTTTGTCAATATAGGTGGCTGCCCTGAATTGATGCGGATAATCACCGTAGTCCTTGAGTAGGTCGCTGGGTAGGTCGCTTTCGGCCAAAAACTGCGCATCGTGGTGAATGATTGCCACGCCAGCGGGTTGAATACCAATATCTCGACCGAAGGCATGTGCGAACAGAGTGCAGGCAAATACAGGGGTCATGGTGATCGCCCAAGCTGTGGCCAAAGCATTAGCGCGTTGCACTTCAATATGTGGAATGAGCAGGTAGCGCATGACTCAAAGCTCCGTGATAAGTTGATGCAAGCGCCGACGCTCTTCCGGCGAAAAACTGAGCCGAATCGTTGTGCCATCTGGATTTGCGCCAAAACGAAAACTATCAAGCGCATTCAATAACCATTGCGCACGTCGGTCTGCATGGTTTCTTGTGGGTGACAGAAAGGCTTCCAGCAAAGCGTCCTGCCTTGGCTCAAGAAATTCATCAGCGTAGTCATGTATAGAACGCTCAGCCTTTTGCGCCTGATTCCGCACGGCATCCAGCATGGGGGAGATCAGAGAAGACTCTTGCGCCCTGAGCGCCAAGGTCATGTTTTTATCCTGCACGTCTTTTTGCCAGATGCCATATCGACGCACCATGTCGTAGGGAAGGCTTGGACGGAAGCCGTTGTAATGGAGACTAAAGGCGGCACGCAGCTTGGGATTCAGCTTGGGTACGTTGACGAACACCAACGGCCTGCTCATCGAACGGACACGACCTCCTACGTTTTGCGGATTACTGCCGCCCACAGAAAAACTGTTGACATGGCGATCAAAGCCTATTGTAGGTGACTGATTATCTTTGATTTTTCTAGCATCTTGCCGTTTGCGTGATACCGCGCTGATATGCTCACTCAAGCCCGCTGATGCCAAGGGTGTAATGGCAACATAACCTGCCGCTCCCTGAGGGATTAGAAGCTGTCGTAAACGAGGGCTGACCGTATGCAAGCCTTGTTCAGCATGCTGTGTAATGATTGCAAGGTACTTGTCTGCAACCGAATTTTTTGCATCAGGCGTATCACTCTCCAGTGCATCAATTTCACCAATCAACTGACGCACTCGTTTGAAATAAGTAGCGTCTTTGCCCGCATTCACCAGGTAATCGAGGCCAACCTGCTTACCCTCTGCCATGAGTGTGCGGACGCTTACATAAGGCAGGTCGAGTACCTGCTCGGCACCCAGTCGAACGCCGCCGGGTCTGACGTTGCTGTTGATGGTTTTGCATGAAAAATGAAACAGGTTTTCATCCATCCACTGCAACAAGATCTGATGTTCTGCTGATTCCATGCGCGGCTCCGACTCAGGTGTTGATGTGGATTGAACAGTAAACCGACACCTGTCAGAATGCAAAAATATCTCCAAAAGAAGGAATCAAATTGATTTGTTTATTTTCATATGAACTATCATGAATCAAGTTTATTTGTTCTAAGGCGCTGTGTATGGGCGGGGCGAACCACGCGCGCAGATCTGATGCAGGCTTTTGGCATCCCCTCTGCCACAGCGACACGCGCCCTCAGTTATGCAGTGAGTCACTTTCCTCTCACGCTCGGGCAAAAACCCAAGTGGGTAGAAAGCATTCCCCACGCAGCCATCCCCACACCCGCCTCGGCAGGTGTCTTGCTCAGGCTGCTAGGCGAAAACCCTTATCAGTTTGCTGTCACCGGGCTTAAACCGAGCGAGTTAAATGTTGTCATCACGCGGCTAAAACACGATGTCGCTCTGAGTGTAGACAATGCTGTGTTGACACTTCTTTTACGTGCCACCATCAACAGTACACGGATTGATATTCGATATGTCGGTCTGCGCCTTGGTGAGTCCGCGCGTTGGCGTTCGGTTGTTCCCGTTGCCCTGAATTATCTACAAAACCAATGGCGACTCATGGCGCACGATCTCGAAACCACTGATTTTCCTCTGAAGTCTTTCGTTATTCCGCGCATTCTGGACGCACAGCTTACGACACAGAAACGACCTCGCGGCCTGAGGCTGCAAACAGGCGATATAGCTCAACGGGTTTATAAAATAAGGCTTAATAGCCGAATGACCGTTGACCAACAAATCGCCATTCGACGTGAGCTTGGAATCAATCAGAACGACGAAATCACGCTTGCAGATAATGTATTGTTTGATTTCAGAAAAACTTATATGGAAAACGAGATCAAGGCGGATGCAAACATTGTCTGGCCATTGGTTGTCGAACTGCAAAGAGCGGGGTAGGTCATGCACATCACACTCGTCTCACAATGTGAAAAAAAAGCTCTTAAGCGCAGCCGAGCGCTTATCGACCGTTACGCGGTACGTATTTCAGATCGAAGCTGGATAACACCCATCACGACTGAGGCATTAGACGATCTGCGCATGGCTTTGCGCCAAACGGCAACTCGCCAAACCGCCGTAGCCTGTTACATCAACCAAGGCAAAAACTCAATGAAATTGGCTTGGACAGTCGGGCGATCTGACTTTTTTGGTGAACACGGTGCATTGGCTGTGGGTACACGACAACGCCACAGAACTGAGCCGCCTTTATGGCTTCGTGTTGCTGCACTCGTGGCCAAGGCCGCTGGGTTAGTTCATGACTTTGGTAAGGGCTCCATTCATTTTCAGGAAAAACTCAAATCGACATCGATTATTAAAGACAAAACCCGTCACGAATGGATTTCCATGAAGCTGTATCAAGCGATGAGATCGTTGAATCAATTTTCATGGGATGCGGCGTGGACATATGTCCGAGAAAGTCCTGATCGACATGCCATGCCATTCATGAATGGGAAAGAATTTTATCCTATACACTCCGCATTTGATGCCATTGACTTCAGCGTACTTACCCACCATAGATTACTTGCGCCATCCGCAAACAAGAAAAGTGCCTGCGGCGACAGGCCTGAAGAAATAGAACATACACACCGCGAAGGGGGCGCAGGTGATGAATTGGACATATTCACCGAAGCAGCTCCTCTGACTGCCAAAATTTTAGATATATTGGCGAAAACCACGGAGCGCATCGCGCAAATTCACTTGGATCGGCCAAGTGACCCCTTGTTTTTTCGCGGAATAACCCTAATCGCTCGTGCGGCTTTGATTTTAGCTGATCATGAGGTTTCGGCATTGACAACATCTTGCAAAAACCAAAAGAACAACAGCGATTTATATGCCAATACATGCCGAATTAATGAAAAATCGCAACTGAATCAAAAGCTCGATTGGCATCTTGAGAATGTTTCTCAGCGTGCTCAGGAGATTATTCATTACTTCGATAACCATGAGCTACCTACACTTTGTCCTCAAACACGTGCAAACATCGATGCCGACTCTGGGCAAGGAAGATACCAGTGGCAAGACAAAGCCGCTTCCCATCTGCGTGGTTTACAGGAACAAAATCAACACCCCACATTGATATTCAATCTTGCCGGAACAGGCGCAGGGAAAACGCGTATGAATGTACGCGCATTAGCCGCTCTGCGCGGGGAGGATGAACCCTTACGCATTGCCGCCGGTTTCAATTTGCGCACACTCACCCTGCAAACACATCGGGCATTTAAAACGCAACTCGGTATGAGTGATGACGAAGTTGCCTGTGTCATTGGTGATCGCTTTGCTCGCGCCATGTATGAGGACAACAGCAACACCGATGAAAACAACATAAACATACTTGAATATGACTCCGTTGGGCAGCCTGTGGATTATCCGCAATGGTTGCAAACCATGGCAAAGGGGGATCCCGGGCTTTTGAACCTGATCGGTGCGCCTGTTCTCGTTTCAACCATGGATTACCTGGTCAATGCCGGCGACCCCACCAAACAAGGTCATCACGCCCACGCACTTCTGCGTATTGCAAGTAGCGACCTCATTCTGGACGAGGTAGATAGTTACGACCCTATAGCTCTGGTTGCTGTTGTTCGCATCGTACAGATGGCCGGTTTATTCGGAAGGCACGTCGTCGCATCAAGCGCAACTCTTAGTGAACCCGTAGCTGAAGCGATTTTCAAGGCCTATCAATCGGGCGTTGCCATGTACGCAGCTCTCAGACTCGCCGATATATCGCCCCGACTGAGTTTTATTGATCATCAGTTATATCCCTCAAGCTTTATCACCCATTCTTCTGGCGAATTTATTGAGAAATACGGCGAGAGATTGAATGAATTAGTGATGCACACACAGCAGTTGCCCGCTTATCGTGCATGCAATTACCAACGTATGAATGTCCCGACCAATCGTGAAGACGCATTTAATGTGCTTGCAGAGTCCGTACAAACGGCCTCGATGGAGCTTCATGCAAATCAGTCATGGGCGTATGGCACAACAGGCAAGCATGTATCCATTGGATTGATTCGAGTGGCATCTGTAAAAACCTGCGTTGAATTGGCATCCAGCCTTATTCAAACGATGCCTAACGCGCATGTGACTGCATATCACGCGGTTGACCTTCGTTTGCGTCGTTGGCGCAAGGAAGAGTCACTTGATCGCTTGCTCTATCGGAATCCTGATGACGGTTCTGACGGCAATAGCGCTTTACTCAACGATACCGACATTCAAGATCGCGTCGCACGTACGCTAGGTAATGATGTCATGTTCATTGTCGTTGCCACACCGGTTGAAGAGGTGGGACGTGATCATGATTTCGACTGGGCCATCATTGAGCCATCCAGTGTTCAATCTATTGTTCAGCTTGCTGGTCGCGTGAATCGACATCGGCTTGTTCATGTTTCAAAACCCAATGTCAGTATTTTGCAATTGAATCGTAGAGCGCTACAAGGTGAAGAGCGCGCCTTTCATCGTCCGGGCAATGAGGTTGGCGATGCGCTTTATAATTCTCACGATGCCATTAAATTACTTGGTGATGAATTAAAGCAAATTGATGCGTCCTTGCGCTTTGGTGATACCCATGGCAAATGTATCTTTGCCGTGCTGGATGATAAAAGTATTCAGCAACGCATGAATCAACCCATGGGGACTGTATTAGGTGAAAGTAACAGGCCGCTGACGTGGACGACGCAGTGTCATTATGAGCTTTATCCGTTAAGGAATAATAGCGAGCGTAGACGTTTTAGATTTTCAAAATCCAAGACTGATAAGATCGTTGTTGAAGAATTTTTCGCCCACATGGCAAACAAGAAAACCCCTCAATGGAGGGAGACTGATTGCGTCAGTTTGACTTCCAAAACGATGAAAGAAAGTTACTGGCTAGCGCCGACCATTGAAGACTTAATAAGTGAGCAAAAAAATTATATTCATGATTCACATCATTTAATGGAGTTTGAGGTTGTTGATGTTGAACGGGTTTCATTCCATGCTTTCTTTGGTGGGTATTAGATTCACTGTTTAATGGTGAAATCAATTTGTCATTTATGGTTTTTAGTGGTCTTGGTTAGAAAATCCCCATAGGATGTTGCAAAAATTGATTGCCGCCCAATTAGCCCCCAAAGCCAAGCACCAGCCCGCAGGATAGTCAGTCGCCATGGATTAAACGAGGGGGTGAGCCCGCCTACACCCCCCCCATCCCATCCGCAGGGGGTGAAAGAGGGAAAGAAAATCCAAATCAAGGCAGCCTACTTTGTTGGCTGATTTATTGGTGAGCTTGGTTTTTTTTGGACACCAAAGCAGAAGCGTTTACAGACTTTTTAAAGTGTACCCCTTGCGCTAGGGGTGTCCTGATGCTTGCTTCTTGCTCACCCTGTGTGGTAGGCGGTTTTGGTGTGGGTTATCCCGAAATCCGGTGAAGAGCAAGCAATGTTTTCGTCTAACAAAATCCACTCGCGTAGATTCTTGTTAGACGAAACATCGCCCCTCTGCCCTCCCTTGCGGTCGGTTGAGTGGCTTTGCTTGGCAGGGGTGAACCCCTGCACCCCGATTTTCTCCCTCGGTCGAAAATCAAATCCAACAGCCGAACAGCCTGCATGAGTATGCGCCTGTTCTTTCCCTCCTCCGCCTGCGGGTGGGGGGGTGTGTCATCCTCCCCTCATCCTCAACCATCAGGGCGAGGGGAGGGGCAGAGTCTCCCTGGTTTTATGTTGAATTGGGTTAGGCCAGTTAATCTGAGCGTTATCTTGGTAGTGCTAGATGAAGTTTGATTGCATCCTCGACGGCTAGCATGTCGGCCTTTGTCAGCGTGCCAAGTTGACTCTTGAGCCGTGATTTGTCCGCCGCCATGATCTGATCGCTCATAGCCTTGCTGCTTCGGTCGCCTACGGTTACAACCGCTTCACCGGGATACAGTTTTCCGGTGTTGCTGGTGAGGGGTACAACGACAACACGTGACAGGTTTCGATTGGCGGCATCGTTGCTCACAATGACGGCAGGGCGCGTCTTACGGACTTCGCTTCCTACTGCCGGATCAAACTCAACCCACCAGACATCACCGCGCTGCATCGGCCATGTCTCCGGCAAGGGCGTTACACCATTCCAGGGCTTCGGCTTCGCGCTCTTGATCGGCGGCCATTGCGCGGTAGCCCTCATCGAGTGAGGTGTCTACAACATGCGGGCGCAGCAAGTCTTCAATGAATTGGCTCATACGGCGCTTGCCTACGCGTCGGTACAAGCCTTCATAAACAGCTTCATCCAGCGTAATGGTCATGCGCTTGTGCATTTGAGTTTCTCTGTGTGCGTTGTGCGTTATACGCATTTTAGTACATGGACGAACGGCTGCCCTACTTTTCCTGAAAGTCCAAAGTTGCAAAAAAGTGGGGCAACCAGGGCAAGCCCTGACAGAATGCGGGTTTGCACTGCCCTAGTTTTGATTGTCAAGATAGGACAGTAGGGCACCTAGGCAGACTATCGGCTTATGCCATGATAATGGCGTGAAGCCAGAGCATCCGCCTTGATGTGCGCCTGAACATCAGGCTGCATGAGCGCCGCATGGACAGTCCTGTTGGCATAGTCCGCTTCATGGCCGGGTTTACGGGCTTCGATACTTGGAGAGTTCTCCAGAATCGCCCGTTGCACAATCTCAACCGAATAGCCTTGTTTCAAAAGTGATTTGGCAACCATGAAGTCAAGCCGGGATAAGTCTGGGACGGGGTATTTATCCAGTATTTGCCGAGCTTGATGCTTGTACTCCTGCCCAGCATCCCGCCCGTAGCGTGCTTGATCGGGCTCGCGTTGTATTGCATCCAGCCGCTCCACTGATTCAGCTTGCTGGGCTTCGTTACTCAATCCCTGCACCACTTCGGCCAACAATGCAGGGGCAGCACTGGCTATTTTACCGGGACACTCATGTGCAAGGACATAAGGTGAACGACCATCCCGCTCATGCTTCGGTTTACGGTTGGTGAAGCCTGCCAGCCTGCCAAAATGACTCGCATCGACGCTGTTTTTGTCGCCCTCATATTCCTTGGCAAAGTGCAGCGCAATGGCTTTTCTAACATCCTTGGGCAGTGGCGTGTCACTGATTTTTACCCATGCCTGATAATTATTGGGGCTGGTTTCAATCAGGGCGGCTGGGTTAAATCTATCGTGCCGCATCCTATGGATTGAATCCGCATTCAAGTCATCAACAATAATTAATCCAGATTCATGGCCTGGCTTAATGTAGATGTCTTCGCCTTTGGCGTTTTGCCTTTTCAGCCAGCTTAGCGCATCAAGTATTTGAAGTTTTGACCACCGTCGATTCATGAACTTGCCCGATTTTGCATTCCTCATTCCAATTTCATAGAAATCGCAATCCATTGCCATTATCTGTTTTTCGACGGCGGCAAGGGTGCGGTCTGGTTTGGAGGCTGGGGTGGTTGTTGGACGAGGTACGGAAGCAGGATTTCTGCCACTTGTGCTGGGTCGAGGTTCACTGAGTTGTTGGTAAGGGGTGGCGGGAACGCCCAGCGCAGCAATCCGCTGACGAGCAGACTCGAAGTCACCCCGATCACCAGGGCGATCCCCCAGACCTTGAGGTTCTGGGCTTGAGTCGCTTTTTGAATCTGGTTGGCCGCTTGGCGAGCCAACTTGACTTGATCCGCCAATACCTTGGATTGGGCTTCGGCCTTGTTCTGGATGGATTCCAGTGTTGATCTCGCTTCGTCCGTGAGATTTGTCAGGCTCAACGCCAGAGGCTCGATCAAGAACGCTAATTCCTCCGCTGACCTGGCATTCGTTGTTCGCAATGTCTCGATCTGGGCAGTCAGTGATTCGATCCTGTTCGCGTTTGATGCACTGGCTAAGTCTTTCAAGGTCTCTGTCTTTTTCATAATGTATATCCGTCTTCGCTAGCCCTAAGGGGCTGTATTTTTTTCCAAGGTCGCTGGCTTTCATGGTGACACCATCAATCCGGTAACTAAGTCCCGACAATTCAGTGTCGTTTTTCCGTAGGCGCGGAATGACCTCCAAACCTGCCAGCTCGCAGGTATCGACCAGTTCACGCATGGTTTTTGCAGTTGGCAGAATCGAGTCAAGAAGATGCTGCATCTGCATTTTTGTGGATGGCAGGCCAGTGCGGATTGCACCCTCAATTTCCCCTTTGGTTGGGGCGCGTTTTTGAGATTCCCTTGAGGGAATAACCTGTTGTAATCCAAGTTCCTTTTCAAGTTTTCGCAGTGCGTTTTCCAGTTTTTGAAAGTCATGACTTGAATCAACCGCGCTTCCATTCATGCGAATCCTGTTTGTGACCACATGGATATGCTCATGCTCGGTGTCGTGGTGCTTAAAAATCACGAATTGATTATCCGTAAAGCCTAGTGATCTCATCGACACATCAACAATGTGCCGCCATTCGTCATCTGATAAATGCTCGCCTAGGGCTAGACTGATACTGAAGTGCTCGACAGCAACCCCTAGGCTAGGGCGGAGGCGGCGGACAGCCCCGAACTCGCTTGAAAGCTCGCGGGGAGTGGAACCAGCCATATTTCCGCCGATGATTTGACTTTTCTTTTTAGGGTCGAAGTTGTACGCAAGCACCCCCCGGAAGCTCGTGCCTCTCTTTATTTTTCCGATCATGACTCACCCCTTCCAGTATTCATCAGGTCAAGCCGCACAGACTGGAGGAGACCATGTAACTCACGGATTTCATTCATTACGCCCACGGGCTGACCGCCCGAGTTTGCGATTTTTAGAAGCTGGTTGATGTTGCTCGCCAACCTGCCAAGGTTTCCGTAGGCCTCAAGATTGATAGGAGGGGGAGGCGGTGGGCGCACTGGGGTTTGCAGAGCGACTGATCTGAAATATTCGCTAAGTGTGACCCCCATTTTTTCGGCATTTTTCTTGACTCGGTCACGTTCTGAATGGGTGAATCGAGCACCTAGGTAGGCATTCAAGATCGTGTCAGAGTTGGCGTTGGGGCGTCCGGTACGTATTGTCTTGGGCATGATTACCCCCCCCTAGATGCGCGCGCGTAAGCACTTGAATTATCGACAGATCGAGGCCGCACAGGCACATGCGCAGGCGCACCCTCAACAGCAGGCTCAACAGCAGGCTCAACAGCAGGCTCAACAGCAGGCTCAACAGCAGGCTCAACAGCAGGCTCAACAGCAGGCTCAACAGCAGGCTCAACAGGCTCTCCGTATGAAAATAGGCGATCCCTATATAACGTGTGAAGACGCACCCTACCCATGGGTGTGGTTATCTTGGCGGCATTCTGTGAGTCATGGGTGAACAAAATTTCTGATTTTCGGAGTGCTTTTGAGATTTTACGAAGTGTCCAATCCGGGGCAGATTGCTGCAATGATTCTTTTGTGAAGCTTATTAGATCTGATTTTTTAGAAAAGAACCCCAATCGATCTCCACGGAATTTTTCATCACCAGCTATATCTTCAAATTGAGTTGATTTTTTAATGTAGAACTCTCGAATTGATTGAATAATCAATAAGTCATCTTCTGTATACGAATGAACTCTGCCCTGAGGATTAAATTCACTCAAAAAATCAATCAATAAAGGATATTTTTTTGGAATTAGCGAAAGACCAAGATTGGCAAGTGAGGCTGCAACTCGTCGTGGCTTATCAATTAAGTCCCCTGCCTTTATGAAATGTCTTTTGACATTTTTGTTTTTATCAACAAACTCAATATGCATTCCCCATTCTTCATCCGCATCTGACTGAGCCGTTACCCAAACTGGTGCATTTGTGATTTTGACAGGTTCCGGATCGGTATTCTTATCGGTCGCATCCGGCAGTTTGAATACGCCACACTCTGATACTTGCCATGCGTGAGGCACTTCCATTGGATTCCAATGGTGCGGCAAACCAGCAGAAGTCGCGCCGCTGTCCTGAGAGTTATCCATGTCGAGCTGACACATTTGGCCATGTTGCAGCGGCTTGGCGGGCGGCACGAGTGTCGGCGGTGTCTGCAACAGGCAGGCTTTCTAACCAAGCTTCAACGTCTGAGCTGCGCCAACCTATGGCTCGACTTCCGATTTTTACGGGTGGTGGGAAACTGCCATTTGCAACCCACCTGAAAATCGTATTTTTTGACGCGGAAGTTAATGCCAAGATTTCCGCCTGGCGCATGATTCGTTTGTTGGGTGGGTTTTGCATTCTCTGATCATCCTCTCAAGGGTAGGTATTATAAGTAACTTGATTCACCCAGCTTTGGAAGCTCGCGGGGTTTAATTTGCCTAAAAATCTAATACCCAAGATAACCTTTAAAAGCCCTCTGTCAACTCCCATCAAACCGCCTAAATAGACCATTATTTCATTATGGTCTTTTGGTTTTATCGTAAACGCCCCCGTTACATTTTATAATTTATGTGTTTATTTTATCTAAATGCGCTCTAAAAAATATTATTTTATTGCTGGCGTGTCCATGGTAGTTTTTGACTATGGGGTGGTCGGAAAACAAAAAAAACCGCACATGGCGGGCTTGTTTTGATTTTTTTAAAAAAAATCAGGCAGCTTTATGGAAATTCACGTTTATTACATTTTTGCTTAATCTCAATTCATCCAGATAATCACTCCAGAATTGCATCATTTGTTTTCTTTTTTGTAAGTGCCTCGTTCGATTATATGCCCCATTATTCGGGTCTTTAATTATATGGTTTAATTGCAATTCAAGGATTTCAGAATCAAATCCATGAACTTCATTAAGTATCGTTCTTGCAACTGCCCTCAAACCATGCCCGGTTAATTCGTTTCTTGTATCTATTCCCAATCTTTTTAAAGCTTGATTGATTGTGTTTTCACTAAGCGGCCTATTTGATTGTTCTGACCTTGCTCCACTGAATGCATACTCTCGCTGTCCTGTTATTTCCTTGAGTTCGCGTAGCATTGCGATGACTTGGCTGGATAACGGTACGATGTGGTCTTGATTTTTCTTCGTGGCGAGGTAACGCCACTCCCTTGCCTCAAAATCCACGTCCTTCCATTTCATTTGTCTTAGCTCGCCGGGGCGGGTGAACGTATGAGGTGCAATCTTCAGAATCATTGAAACTTGAGGGCTGCACCTGCTGTTTTCTTCATTGCCGTAGTTGTACATCTTGCGCAAGATTGGTGCGAAGTCTTGCGGCTCAATCGGTGCAGCCATGTGGCGGGTTCGTGGTGGCGGCATCAGCACTGTTTGCAATGCTGGCACAGGGTCATACATTGCCCTGCCTGTTGCGATTGCAAACTTGATCACATTGCTGATGTGCTGCTTTGTTTTCTTGGCAACTTCAAAAATGCCTTTGGCTTCAAGTTCACGAAGGGTTTCAAGTACGACGGGGGCAGTTACTTCATCAACGGGAAGGTTGCCCAGCTTGGGAAAGGCGTAGTCGGTCAGTTGCTGCTCAACCTTGACTTGATGTTTGCGTGTGCATCTTGCCAGTCGAGTTGCCATCCATTCTTCTGCAATCGCCTTGAAACTGTTGGGCAAGGCAATTCCTTTCTCAATCATGCGTTGGCGTTCACGCGAAGCATCAATCTCTGCCTGCCTATTTTTGATCTCGCTCTTTCTGTCTTGCTTGATAGCGCCTGGATCAACCAGATCGTTGAGCTTCACCTTGGCGGCATCTCTTGCCTTACGCGCATTTGCAAGGCTCATGTTGGGATGGGTGCCTAGCGCCAGCGTCTTACGCTTGTCGCCGAACTTGTAGTCAAAGCGGAATGACTTCACACCGCTGGGCAGGATGGCTAAATAAAGCCCGCCTGCGTCAGTCATCTTGTACATTTTTTGTGCTGGCTTTGCCGCCTTGATTTGCAATTCATTGAGCATCTTGCGCCCCTCACTCTGATTACGGTATCGGCAGAATACCGTACTCGATACCGTAAAAAAGTGTGGGGCGCTATGGGGTCAAATGGGATGCTATGGACACAAAAAAACCCGCAAACCTTATTCTGGTGCGGGTTCTGATGTTTTTTCTTCCTTGAAAAAAAGTCGAAGTGGTGCCTAGGAGAGGACTCGAACCTCCACGATGTTACTCGCTAATACCTGAAACTAGTGCGTCTACCAATTCCGCCACCTAGGCTTTAAGTGCGCGTATCTTAAGGATTTGGCTTGGTGTGTCAAGAGTATTTTGCGGTTTTTTTAGGACTTGCGCAAAACCGCCCCAGCGGCGTTCAATCGCCTCGCCGTACTAGGTGTACTGTCTTCGGTGCTTTGCCTTGTTGGGGCGCTTTTGCGTAAGTCCAATTTTTATAGAAGTGGCCTCAGCGGTGTGGTTGAATCGCGCACTATTGCTGTGCGACAGGCAGCCAGGTGGCAAAAGCGGGAGGTTGGTCAGATGGATAGGGTTTTTATCAGCGATTTGCGTATTGAGACCATTATTGGCATTTTCGACTGGGAGCGTGTGACTCCGCAGGTGGTGCGACTGGATTTGGAGATGGCTTGGAACAATCGTCCGGCGGCGGCAAATGAGGATATTGCGTTAGCTTTGGATTATGCCGCTGTGGCGCAGCGGGTGAAGCAGTGTGTGCTGGAGGGGCAGTTTTTGTTGGTCGAAACGATGGCAGAGCAGGTCGCACAGATTCTTATGCAGGAGTTTGCCTGTCCGTGGGTGCGCGTGCGCGTGGCCAAGCCAGGGGCGGTGGAGGGCGCGGCTGAGGTGGGTGTGCAAATCGAGCGGGGGGTGGTTTGATGTCGTCGTGTGTGTCGTCGTATGTAAGGCCGCAGGCTTCGCGTGCCAAGTCATTGCACAAGGATGGTTTGCCTGCACTTGAGCCAGAGGTTTTAGAGTATGGCGAGCGGGTACTGGCTTTTTTGCGTGAGCAGATTGAGCTTGCGGGTGGGGCGTTGGATTTTGCCGAGTTTATGCGCTTGGCGTTGTATGCGCCGAATTTGGGTTATTACGCGGCGGGCATGACGAAGTTTGGCGCGGCGGGAGATTTTGTCACTGCGCCGGAGGTTTCGCCGTTGTTTGCGCGCACGCTGGCGCGGCAGGTGGCTGAGATTCTGATGGAATTGGATCAGGGCGAGGTGCTGGAATTCGGCGCGGGTTCGGGGGTTATGGCGGTCGAGTTGTTGCTGGCCTTGGAGCGTTTGCATTGTTTGCCGATCCGCTATCTGATTCTTGAGGTGTCGGCGAGTTTGCGCGCGGTGCAGCGTGAGCGTTTGTTGCAGGCGGTGCCGCATTTGCTGGAGCGCGTGGTGTGGTTGGAGGCTTGGCCGCAGGATTTCGTCGGTGTGATGCTGGGCAATGAAGTGCTGGATGCCATGCCGGTGCGTATATTGGAGGTGACGGCTGGCGAGCCGCTGCGTGTGGCGGTGAGCGATTCCGCACAGGGGCTTGCGTGGGCGAAGTTACCCGCATCTGAGGATGATCTGCGTGTGCTGGCGGAGCTTACGACAGCGCGGGGTGAGAGCTTTGCAGAAGGTTACCGTGTGGAGTTTCATCCTGATTTGCCCGGTTGGATGCGCGGGGTTGCTCAGTCTCTCAAGCAGGGTGTGGTTCTGCTGTTCGATTACGGTGCGGCGGCGCGTGAGTTGTATGCGCCGGAGCGCTGGATGGGGACGCTGCGTTGCCATTTGCGCCATCACGCGCACAATGACCCGCTGTTGCATCCGGGGTTGCAGGATATAACGGCCTGGGTGGATTTTAGTCGGGTGGCGCGTTGCGCACAGGCCAGCGGGCTGGATGTATTGGGATACACCATGCAGGCGCATTTTTTGTTGGGTTGCGGCTTGGCTGAGGTGTATGAGGATGCGTTCGCAATGGCGGAGCGTGAGGTGGATCGTTTGCAGTTGGCGCAAGGCTTTAAGACCTTGATGATGCCCGGTGAAATGGGCGAGCGCTTTAAGGTTTTGGCTCTAGGGCGTGATGTGGGGGGGGATTTGGCAGGATTTGGTATGCGCGATTTTCGTGGGGGATTGTAGCGCTTCTTTCCCTTTTCAAAGGGGGGAGTTCGCGCATAGGACGTACGCAAAGCCGCCCCAGCGACATTCAAGCGCCTTACAGTACACATGCACTGTCTTCGGCGCTTTGCCTTGCGGGAACGCTTTTGCGTAAGTCCTGGAGCTTAAAGCAAGTTCGTGAACAGGTTCTCGAAAAACAAAAAAGCCCCGCACATTGGCGGGGCAGTTAATAGCTTGACCTGCTAGAAACAGGTCAGGAGCCGATTACCACTTGGGATAGGCAGGGGTGATGCCGGGGTTGCCTTCCATGCCGATCAGTTTCGGCGAGTTCAGCTCGACCTTGGTGATGTGCTTCTTGGCAACGAGGTATTCTTCCATGACGTCCCAGATCATCTTGCCGGTGTCGCCCGCGATCTCGCCGGGCTTGGCTACAGAAGCCCAACCAGCCACTTTGTAGTTCTTCTTCGGATCCAGTGGCTTGCCGTTGAGGGTCATCTGGCTGATGCGCTTGCCAGACTCACCGCCCGGGGCAATGGCGTACTTCAGGCCGCCAACACGCACCATGTCGCCACCTTGCTGGTAGAACGGATCAGGGTTAAAGATGTTGTCGCACACATCTTCGAGGATTTCCTTGATGCGTTCGCCCGTGAATTCGTTCACGGTGACGTTCGGATAGGTCAGGCCAACTTCGGTCATCAGGTCTTCATAGGTGATGTCCTGGCCGGGAACCAGGGAGGTACCCCAACGCACGCCGGGAGAGAAGGAGATTTCGCAGTTCTGGGTTTCGATCAGGCCATCGCAGATGAGCTGATCCCAGGTGCCGGAGAAGTTGCCACGGCGGAAGAGCATGGTGTCGTTCTTGGCGAGGACTTTGTTGAGCCTGTCATTGGCGACAAATTCCTTGCCCTGGAATTTGACGGTTTGCGCGTGAGCCTTGTCCAGGAAGTCCTGCATGTCCTTGTCGGCTTCGAGGAAGTTGGAGAACACGGGCAGCAGCTTGTACTGGAAGCCAGCAACTTTTCCGCCTTTGACATCCAGATCAAGCACGCCGAGGAACTTGCTGTTAGAGCCTGCGTTGCACACCAGCGTCTGGCCGCCGGAGTTTTTGACGGTGGTGGGGTAGGGGACGGCATCGTGGGTGTGGCCGCCCATGATGGCGTCAATGCCGCGTACCTTGCTGGCCATCTTCAGGTCAACGTCCATGCCGTTGTGCGAGAGCACGATAACGGCTTGCGCGCCTTTGCTGCGTACTTCGTCAACCATCTTTTGCATGTCGTCGTCACGGATGCCGTAGGACCAGTTGGGAATCATCCAGGCCGGGTTGGCGATAGGTGAGTAAGGGAAGGCTTGACCGATGATCGCGACTTTGACGCCATTCATTTCACGCATGGTGTAGGGCTTGAATACGCGCTCGTCCATTTCCTTGTCGAAAATGTTCTGGGCGACAAAGTCCATGCCGCTGGATTCGAGTTCCTTGATGCCTTGCACCATGCGATCTGCACCGTAAGTGCACTCCCAGTGGGCGGTCATCACGTCCACGCCGAGTTTTTTGGAAGCGTCGATCATAACTTGAGCGTTGCTCCACAGCGCGAGGCCGGTACCCTGCCAAGTGTCGCCGCCGTCCAGCAGGATGGCGCCTGGGCGTGAGGCCTTCATTTTCTTGACCAGGGTGGAGAGGTGGGCAAAGCCGCCGACCATGCCGTACTTTTGCGCAGCTTCGGTGAAGTTCAGGTAGGTGAACGCATGGGCTTCCGGTGTATTGGCTTTCACGCCAAAGTGCTTGAGGAATTTTTCGCCCACGAGGTGCGGCACGTTGCCTTTCATGCTGGCAACGCCAAGGTTGACCGATGGCTCGCGGAAATAAACCGGGCGCAACTGCGCATGGCAGTCGGTCATGTGCAGGATGTGGACGTTGCCGAATTTTGGTACTTCGTACATATCCGCAGATGCCATGTTGGGCTTCACGGTGGAGGCAACTTTCTGGGTACCGGTTTCAGCTTGAGCCGTACCTAGGCTGATGCCGCTGGCGCTGGCTACGGCCAACATTTGCATGAATTCGCGACGTGAAAGACTCATCGTGGGGTACTCCGTAATTAAACACTGCTGTTGAAACTGTAATGGTAAGCCAAACCGTGTTTTGGGTAGGGCATTAGCCGGGCATAATATACAAGCCCTCACACTTGCGCCCCTAAAAAATTATCCTTAACGATAAAGCGCAGTAATGAGGGCTTGAGTTGAATGCGAAAAAAAACCGGCAAGCTGTGCCGGTTTTTGGACAGGGGTATCAGAGTTTTACTTGCGCACAGCTGGACCGGTCATGACTAAACCGTTGTCAATGTAGGCCAAGAAATACTCCAGATTACTGAACTCGGTGCCGTAAAGTGGGTAGGTCTTGGCGCGAGTATCATTGACACAGCCAGCGAGGCGTTCGTGGAAGGTGACAAGACCATCTGCCTTCAAACGCCACGATGGGAAGTGGGCGGTATTACCGATAGCGGGATGCATGGTTTCGGAGCGCGCACGCTGACCCGCGTGGTATTGGTGGCAATCTGCGCATGACAAGTTGAGTTGCCCCGTTTTTTGATACCAGCGTGTTTTACCTTCCTCGAAGGCTGCAAGTGCTTTGTCGTTGGGTACGCTGACATCAACCTTCATACCGCGTGATTCGCTGGAAAGGTAGGCGGAAATAGCTTTGATTTCTTTGCTTTTTGGCTTGATCTTGTCATCACCATAGGCTTGGGCACATTGAATGACATCGGCTTCAAGCACGCGAACCTTGTTGGCAGTGGTGTCAAAGAACGGGTACATGGCGCGCAAGCCCTTGGCTTGTCCCAGGCAATCCTGCAGGGATTTGCCGTTGGCCAGTGGCTTGCTCCACAGAACCTTGCCCTCGGCAATGGCGCCATCATAGGGTGGGAATTCATTCATGGCATCAAACTGTGAGCGATAATCCTCATTCAAAGCATATACACCATAAATGAAGTCGGCGGGCTTGACATCCGGGAAACGTTTGTAAGTGAAGTCGCGAAATTCTTTGGCTTGGGCTTCGGCGGTGGCGGAAGCATCGGCGGCCTGAACTGCCGGGACAGCCAAGGCAAGTGCAAGCAGGGTGGTGGTAAGCATTTTGTTCATCGTCATTAATCCTCTATTTGGCCTTTGTTGGTATCCATGCCGGCTTACAGGCCGTGGACAAAATCCACAACTTTATTGACTTCGTCCTTGCTCAGGATGCCGTAGGCGCCAATGGGTGGCATGGCGGTGTTGGGGAATTTGTGGCGAGGATCCCACACCACTTCGAACAGAGCCTGACGATCTGGGTAACGCGCCTTCATGGCAATCAGCGGTGGCCCCATGGTGCCGGGCTGGTCGCCGCCGGCAATCATATGGCAGGCCAGGCAGTTGCCCTTGGAGGCATCAAAAGACAGTTCTTGGCCGGTCAGTTCCTTGGCAGGCGCCTTTTCATCGGCGGCGAGGGCATGGCCGCTTAGGGCAATGCTGCCTACAAGCAGGGCAAATGCCAGGTGGCGTGGGGTGCCTAGAGTGATTTTTTGCATGGTGTGTCCTCGGGTTAATTGGTGGCCGCTTTGCACGTTTTGTGGCATTTGGAGCTCGGGCTCTGAGGTCATTGTGCTCTTGGTCGTGTCTTGGCGGTTTATACTCCAATTGTCAGCATAGTCACTTCGGCTTGTGAGGCAATGAAGTTTTTTTTATTCGGTTATTGCTGCAGGTTTTATTAGGAAATACTGATATTTGACCCGGATGTTTCATAAATTACCCCCGCCCTCGCTAGTCTCTTGTCCGTACAAGGAATTTTCCTCAGTCGACCGTATAGCCCGATACGGCGCTTCTTCGGAAAATCCCTTGTACGAACAATATCCTGCGCGATCATCGCGCGAATTTATGAAACATTCGGGTTAATTTCAGTGCCTTTGTTCCTTTTTTCGCTCGCGTGCGGCGAGGATTTGCGTCTCAACGAGTTTGATTTGTGCATCAAGGCGTTGGCGGGCGATTGCTTCGCCGCCTTGGGAGCTTTGTTGGGTCATTGCGCGCGCAGTTTCAAACTCGGATAGCGCTTCGGGCAGGCGTTGTTGCGCCAAAAAGTACATGCCCAGGGCCTCGTGGTGCTCGACGGGGCGGTTGGAGCGGGCGGCGGCTTCGGCAAGAGCGCCGAGCAAGGCATCGCTGTGTGGGGCGTTGCGCAAGGCTTGGCGCAGGAACTGGTACGCACGTTCGGGGTCGTCTTCCATCCACAGTTGTGCGAGTTTGAGACTGAGAACCGGATGGTCTGGATAGTAAGTCAGTTGTTTTTGCAGGGTTTGACCCGCCGCCTGGTCTTGCCTTACCTGGCGCTGAGTGTCGGCAAGGGCAATGCCAATCCAGAGGTTTTCCGGATTTTTGTCATACAGCGTGCGAAGAATGTCGAGAGCCTGTTGGCCTTGTCCGGCACGCGCCAGTAGCAGGGCGTAAGCGTAACGATTGACCGCCGGGGTGTTTTTGTTGTCGGTTTTGGCGAGGACTGAGGCGCTTATGATCGGTTGGGCGGCTAACTCAGCCGCGAGGGTGGCTTTGGCGTAAGCGTAGTCGGGTGTGTTGAGGATTTTTCCGGGGCGCTCCAAATTGGCACGGTTGCTGGCTTCGGCAATGCGGTTGGTGGTGACGGGGTGGGTGCGCAGCAGTTCGTTGTGGGCATAGAATCCGTCGCCTTCCTGGCGGCCAAGTTTGTCGAAGAAGCTGACCATGCCCCTGGGGTCGAAGTTGGCATCCGCGAGAATTTTGATGCCAATGCGGTCGGCTTCGTATTCATTTTCACGGGTGAAGTTGATCTGTTGCTGCATGACACCGGCCATGCCGAGGCTGGCGGCGGCCATGCCGGCATCGGGCGAGCCGGAGGCTGCACCAATGACCAGAGCCGCAGCGACGGCGGCCAGGGTGGTGAGGTCAATGCTGCCGCGCCCGACGATCATGCGGGCGATATGGCGCTGGGTGACATGCGCCATTTCGTGTGCCATAACCCCGGTGAGCTCATTTTCGTTTTCAGTGCGTAGAATAAGACCGCTAAACAGGCTGATATAGCCTCCTGGGGCGGCAAAGGCGTTGATTTCATCGTCCTTGATGATGCTGAAGTGAAACGGGTAGGCTTGCCAGCCGCTGGCCGAGGCGAGTCGCTGGCCTAGTGATTGGATGTAGAAGTTCAGCATGGGGTTTTCGATCAGGGTGGCTTGTTGACGCAGTGCCTTGTAAAAGCCCTGCCCCATAATGAGTTCTTCCTGCGTGGTGATGTCGCGGTCGATGGCCTCGCCCATGTCGGGAAGCTTTGAGTAGGGGTCGCTCCACGCGACTGGGCTGATGAGCACAGACAGAAGCACGAGAAGATAAGTTGGGTATTTTGCTGCGTTCATGGTTGTATCGTGGTTATATTTAATTGAGTTAATTCGAGGATGGTAAGCCGATGGTTGCAATAAAGCATGTCGAAGCGCGTGAGCTTTCGACTTGGTTGGAGAATGAAAAATTCCTTTTGCTGGATGTGCGCACCCCAGGCGAAACCGCTTACGGGATTATTCCTGGGGCGAAACTGCTGCCTTTGCACTTGTTGCCGCTACAGCTTGATAAGCTCAAGGGGCATGACAAGGTGGTGGTGTATTGCCAAAGCGGGGCACGTTCGGCGCAGGCGTGTATGTTTTTGGCGCGTAATGGCATTGAGTCTAGCGTGAACCTGTCGAATGGCATTATGGCGTGGGCAGCGGAGCGTTTGCCGATGGTGCGCCCTGATGAAAATAGTCAGTTGATTTGATGCAGAATTTTGATGCAGAACTGGACGCACGCGGTGTGCCGTGTCCCTTGCCATTGCTGAGAACCAAGCAGGCCTTGTCAGGGCTGGCGGCAGGGCAGGTGTTGCGCGTGCTGGCGACGGACGCAGCCGCGCCGCGTGATTTCGCAGCCTATGCCGAGGCCACGGGGCATGTTTTATTACAGACCGAAAGTGCGGATGGTTTGTGTGTGTTGTATCTGCGAAAGAGGGAGGACGCGACATGAGCAAACGCATGGCCTTGTTGATTACTGCGGCAACACCGCAGGCAGCGTATGCGCCGTGGATGATGGCGGCGACGGCAGCAGCGATGGGTTTTGAGTGCAAGCTGTTTTATGCGTTTTCCGGCCTGGATTTGTTGCGCGCGTCGCCGCGAATTCATGGTGAATTCATGGCGCTACCGGGTACGATGCCTGAACCGTTGGTCTTGCGCTCCATGTGTATCGAGCAGGGTGTAACCTTGGTGGCCTGCTCGGCTTCATTGGCGGCGCAGGGTTTGACGCAGGATGATGTGTTGCCCGGCGTGGAGCTGTCCGGTATGGCGAGTTGGTTGGCTTTTGCCGCAGGGGCGGAGATTCAGTTGAATTTTGGCTGAGAGTTGGTTGTCTTTGCCGAGGCGAAGGATTTTGATTTCCCTTCCCCCCTTTTGATGCCGCCGTGGCGTAAGCTGCAAAAGCTGGGTAAAAGCGCCATGGATGGCGCATTTAGCCCCTTTGCGACAGGATGTCGCGTAGGGGCGACCCGGTTTTTGCGGCTTACGTCACGGCTTGCCCGCAGGGCGGCATCAACGGGGTGCATTTCTTTGGTGACTTTCTTTGTGCAAGCAAAGAAAGTTACTCGCCCGTATCAATCATGCTTTGTGCGAAGTCGCACCGTAGAGGCGGGCGAAATAATGCCACCGCCCTTGAACGGCTGGTGGGCTTTTTCGCCCGTCTTAACGTAGCCACTCCGTTGCAAATGAACGTGGCAACGGGCGAGTTACTTTTCTTGCTCGTGCAAGCAAAGTAACCAAAAGAACACGCCCCAAGGGGTCGCCCTACGGGCAAGCCGTGAACGCAGCGCCTACGGCAAGGCCGTCCCGACGCAACATCCATGTTGCGAC
>JAGUXT010000028.1 GCA_020061705.1 Halothiobacillus sp.
AGGCGACGACATCCTGTGGGGTGCCCTGGGCTGGGACAGCCTGACCGGCGGCGCAGGTGCCGACCGCTTCGTCTACCGCAGCGTGGCTGAGTCAGGCGATGGCGTTAACGCCGGTCAAGGCGACCGTATCGTTGACTTCACAAGCTACAGCGTTGACCCAATGGTGCATGACCAACTCGACATGAGCTTCCTGTTGCTGGAAGCCTTCGCAGGCAACCGTGCCGACTTCGCCCTGGCACAAGGTGCCTTGTTGGGTGGTGGCAACGTCTCCGCTGTATTCCAGATGGACGCTCACCGCCTGTGGGTTGACGTTGACGGCAACGGCACCCTGGACGCCAACGACCTGCGTATCGAAATGGTCGGCGTGACTGGCTTGGCACCTGAAGACTTCGTCTACGGCTTCGTGTTCGAAGCACCGGGCACCACCATCGTTGGAACCCTGTTTGATGATGCCTTCTTCAGCACCGAAGCCAACTTTGTCGGCTCCACTGCTGTGGGCGGCGAAGGCGACGACACCGTGTACATCACCGACAATACCACCGTGGCACTGAACATTGCCGCCAGCCAGCTCAACAGCATCGAAAACCTCGTGCTGCAGGCTGGTTCCGGCATGGGCGGCTTTGCTACCACCGTTGCCGGCGCTGATCTGGACATCATCGCTGAAGCGGGTGCCAACGTCGTGATGAACGACGTCGGTCAAAGCTTCATGGGCATGGCGGATGCAGACACTGTCGTGGGTTCCGGCAATGCGGATCTGATCGATGTTGACGCAGGTGACAACACCGTCAACGCAGGCTCGGGCAATGACACCGTCATGGCCAACGGCGGCAACGACACCCTCAACGGTGACGATGGCGACGACTCCATCGAGGCTGGTGACGGCGCGAACTCTGTCACCGGCGGCATCGGCATGGACACCATCACCACCGGAACAGGCGACGACACCATCTCTGCGGGTGCCGATGCTGACACCATTGAAGCAGGCGATGGCGACAACCTTGTTGACGGCGAAGCGGGTGCAGACCTCATCACCACCGGTGCTGACAACGACACCATTAACGGCGGCAGCGAGAATGACACCATCACCTCCAACGAAGGCGCAGATCAAGTAGATGGTGGTGACGGCGATGATTCCATCACCACCGGTGCGGGTCAGGACAATGTCTTCGGCGGCAACGGCAACGACACTGTATTTGCTCAAGGTGGTGCAGATTACGTCGACGGCTGGGAAGGTAACGACTCCTTGGAAGGCGGCGGTGGTGACGACACCATCTACGGCTGGAACGGTGACGACACCATCGACGGCGGCAATGGTGCTGACAGCATTCAAGCCGAAGCCGGCAACGACTCCGTTCAGTACGATGCAGCCGATGTATTGACTGACGGCGGAACTGAGACTGACACCCTGGAAGGCACCTCGGCGGCTGACACCATTGTTCAGGATGGCATCGTGGTTCTGAACTACGAAAACATCATGGGCATGGAAGGCAACGACATCCTGACCAACGCGACCGGCGGCACCGTCACTCTGGACGGCGGCGAAGGAAACGACCAACTCAACGAAACCATGATGAACGCCACCATGGCCATGTTGGGCGGCGCGGGTGACGACACTGTCAACATGTTCGCCATGACCGTAGCGGACACCGTCAATGGCGGTGACGATTACGACGTGCTTAACTTCACTGACAGCAATGGCGTGGATAACGATCTCGACAACGTCACCAATATCGAACGTATCAACCTTGGCGATGCAATCACTTTTATCACCACCGTGGACACCTTAGTGGCGGCGGGCGCGACCCTGGAAGTCAATGCTACGGCTTTGACGGGGGGCAATGCGCTGTTTTGGAATGGTGAGCCTGAACTTGACGGCAACTTCTCCATCCTGTCTGTGGCAGGTAATGACATCATTGTTACCGGTAGGGGCAATGATTTTATCCAGGCAGGGGATGGTAATAACTCGGTTGCTGGACACACGGGTACAGACACCATTATTGCGGGTACGGGCAATGACTTTATCTTCGGTGATGAAGATTTTGCTCCAGATAGCGTGCTGGATGGCAACGACAGCATCTCTGCCGGTGATGGTAACAATCTCGTTTATGGTCAGGGTGGGGATGACAGCATCAACGCAGGTAGCGGTGATGATTCCATCGACGGTGGCTCAGGCAACGATCGCATCAGCTTCGGCGCAGGTAATGATGCGGTATTAGGCAGTGACGGCAATGACTCCATCATTGGTGGCAGCAATGTCACAACAGCCGACACCATTGACGGTGGCGTGGGCGACGACACCCTGAGCATGACTGATGCCAACGGTGCTGGTACCGATCTGGACAACACCACCAATATCGAGCACCTGATCCTGGGTAATGCGGCAACATTTGTTTTGACACAGGATGCTCTGGTGGCGGCGGGTGCAACCCTTGAAGTGGATGCCACAGCATTGACTGGCGCAAATAACTTGTTCTGGAATAGCACATTCGAAACCGACGGTATGTTCAGCGTGCTGGGTAGCTCGCAGGCTGACAGCATCTTTACCGGCGATATGGGCGACACCGTCAAGGCTGGTAATGGTAATGACTTCGTTGTCACCGGGCTGGGTGCCGATTCGCTGGAAGGTGGAGCCGGTAATGACTTTCTTAACGCAGGCTTCGGCCTGGTTGGTGATGGCAACAACTTCCTTGACGGTGGTGCCGGTGCGGACTTCTTGGCTGGTGGCGATGCGCAGGACACCTTCTTCTTCGGTATTGGTGAGACAGGAACCACTGATCCCACAGCGGATAGCGTGGCTGGCTTCGATGGCCTTGAAGACACCCTGCAATTCGAAGGTGGTGCAGCGGGTAGCGGCACCAACTACTTCGAAAACGGTGTGGTGGCTGCGGACTACGCCGCAGCACTGGCCGCCGCCAACCTGGACTTCACCAACGTACCTGCACTGAACTACGTGGTGGTAGAAGTGACCAGCTTCACCGGTGGCGGTGCCAACGATCTGGTGCTGTTCTACAACGGCGGCGCAGGCAACGCGGACTCTTCAGTGATTCTCGAAGACATCCCGCTGACCGGTATCGGCTTTGCCGACATCGCGGCAGGCTAATCCCGCTGAGGGACTCGCCCTCCAGTGATGTAAATTGGGTGGATACGCGCTAAGCGCCTCCACCTGATGGAACCCAAACCCCGCTCAAATGAGCGGGGTTTTTTATGGGCATTGATGTGGGTTAAGTATTTGGCGGGCATGTCAATCCTTCGCGGCCAAGTCCGCTCCTACGGGGTGTGATTGTGGGTGGGGGCATTCGCTACAAAAAAAAACCGCCTATGGATTGCGTCCATAGGCGGTTGGGTGCGTTCAGGCAGGGATTAAATCAGGTCATTGAGCCAGGAAAATCAACCAGTCAATCACATCGCGGGCGAGCGCGACGGAATAGGGGTCTTCATTCACCAGACGCTCGGTGAACTTGAGGTCTTCAGGATCGAGGCTGATCAGGAATCCCTGTTGTTGGGTCAGGGCGTAAAGTGCCAGATCGACACGGTTGACCAGATAGGCCTTGCCCGGGGTGCCATCGGGGGTGCCTAGACCTGCGCGGATCATGGTCAGCACCAAGTTGCCTCGCGTCGTGCTGGCGAGTTCACTCAACCAATAAGCAAGTCCACCCGCGTCAGGAGCACGTCCAAAGACGTTATTGTAGATGGCGGTGACAAAGTCGGTGTTGCTCATGCTGTCTGGATAGATCGCCTTAACTACGCTTAGGGTGAAAATATCGGTAGCAAGTTGTGAGGCCGTCTTGCTCTGGCCGAACCAGTAGTTGTAGCCATCCAGTTCAGGCGCACGCAGGAAGCCTGCGACATAGATCTGGGTGATGTCTTCCTGCGTGGCGGTGTTGGCAATGGCAAGCGCCGTAGTGAGGTCGATACGCGGGAAGGTCAGACCATTGCGGGTGTCAACAATCGGCAAGCCAGAGCTTTTCAAACGGGCTTCGAGGCTGTCTACACCTTCACCGGGAAAGCGCTGTTTGAGTAGGGCAAAGGTTCCGGCAACATGCGGGGTGGCCATGCTGGTGCCATTAAAGCCTTCATAACCTCCACCGGGAACCGATGAGTTGATGGTCTGGCCGGGAGCCAACAGGTCTAGGAAGTTGACGCTGTTGGAGAAGGTCGATACCCGATTGTCGCTTAGACCGGAAGCATTGGAGGTGGTGGAGCCGACGCTGATGGCACTGGAGATACAACCGGGTGAGCCCATGCCGGTAGAGTAACCATCGTTACCTGAAGCAATGATGGTGGCAATGCCGACGGAGCGCAGATTGTCAATGGCCAGTTTTTGAGCACTGTTATCAGAATCGCAGGTCGCTTGAGAGCTGTAGTAGCCGCCCCCCAGGCTCATGTTGACCGAAGCAATGCTGTAGGAGCCACGCAGGGCATAAACCCGCTCCAGTCCCCTGATCTGATCCGAGTCGTAGGTCAGAGCGCAATAACTTTCTCCGGCACTGCAAAAACCGCTGGAGGAGGGAAAACGTGAAAAGACCTGCACGGCAATGATGTTGGCTGAGGGTGCAACACCATGAAAGCTGGCATTCTGTCCGGCAACAATTCCGGCCACGTGTGTACCATGGTCACAACCTGCGATATTGGACGGGCAGTTGACCCCTGACCCAACGGCGGTGGATTGCTGGGCACCCCCTGGGCAGACGGTGGTAGAGCCATAGTAGGTATCGTTGCTTGAATAGCAGGCTTCGGAAACGACTTTTCCGCTAAGGAAGGTGTGCGTTTTTTCCACACCGGTGTCGAGTACGGCCACGGCTTGCCCTTGACCTGTGATGTTGAGGCTGGTCGCGGTTGCACCGCCAATCAAGGGGACGCTGTGCGCCAAGCTAGGACGAGCCAAGCGGTCGGGTTGGATGTCGATCACACCTGGGGTGGTGGACAAAATATCCAGTGCCTGTGGACTGAGGGAAAGTGCAAGGAAGGGAATGGTGTCAAAGCGCTTGATTTTGCTCTCAGGCAAGGTGATCTTCTGGCGAAGGGAGTCGATTACATTGTTCTGAGCGCCAAGGATGGTGTTGCGCTGGGTTTGGGCTTGAGCACTGGCAAGCTGTCCTTCGGGCGTAAAGCCGCTTTGCAAGCGAATGATGACACGCGCTTCACCTTTGCCGCTTGCGCTGTCTTTGATGGCTTGCAGGCGAGTCGCCAGGGGTTGTGCCACGCTTGCGGGAGCGCTTTGCATGACGCTGTTGAGACTGATTGTGGCAGTGCCTTGCTGCTGCGCCCAGTCGGTTGCGCTGGCATACGTTTGTTGTATGGCGGAAACCTGGCCGCTAAAAAGCAGTGCAGTGGAAAGGGCGAGAACTAGGTGTGAGCGTTTCGGTGACATGCTGGTCTCCTTGAGATGGGGGGGCGGGAATATCCCGTGCAAAGTTTAGCCCGTTGATTTGAGTCTGTCCGCGTTGAGTTCACGCGAATTCTTGTGAAATCGAAAAAAAAACCGCCCATAAGTACGAGGGCGGTTTGTAGCCGGATGTGGAGTGACCCGTAACATTGGCGACCAAGGCCGCTCCTACGGGGTTGAATTGTGCGTAGGAGGCGGCTCGCCAACAAAGCTGTACTTAGCGCGCCATAACGATCAGCCGGTCAATGACATCTTTGCCGAGTTCAAGGTTGGGCTGGTCGCCGTTGACGAGATCCATGGCATTTTTCAGGTCTTCGGGCTCAAGGCTGCGGTTGGTGCCACGTTGTTGCGTGATGGCGTACAGCGCCATTTCGGTACGGTTGACGACGTAGGATTTGCCTGCCGTTCCGTCGGGGGTGCCCAGACCGGCACGGATCATGTTCAGTACGAGTCTGCCGCGTGTGCTGTTGGCCAGTTCGGTGCGCCAGTAGTTGAGGCCGCCACTATCGGGTTCGCGGCCAAACACATTGCGGTAGATGGCGGTGACGAAGTCGGTATTGCTGAGGGTGTCAGGGTAAATGGCTTTGACAATGGGAAGGGAGAAGATGACATCGGCCACTTCTTGCGCACTGCGGCGCTCTCCGTACCAGTAGTTGAGTCCGGCAAGCTCGGGGCCACGCAAAAAGCCGGCAATGTAGATCTGCGCGATGTCGTCGCGGGTGGCGATAGGGTCATGGGCAAAGACCTCATTGAGGTCGATGCGCGGCGTGCTGAAGCCGTTACGCCCGTCAAGAATCGGTTTGCCGCGCGCCTTGAGCATGAGTTCGAGGTTGTCAATGCCCATGGCGGGGTAAGCTTGCTTGAGCAGGGCAAATACGCCCGCTGCATGAGGGGTGGCCATGCTGGTACCGTTCCAGCTGGCATAGCCGCCGCCCTGGGTGGATGAGTTGATGGACTCGCCAGGAACCAGCAGGTCGAGATAGTTGGCGCTGTTGGAGAAGTCGGACACAGTGTCGACGGTTTTGCCTGGGGCGTTGGACACGCTGGAGCCGATGCTGATCGCGCTGGAGATGCAGCCCGGTGCGCCCATGCCCTTGATGATGCCTTCGTTGCCGGAGGCAATGACGGTGGCGATACCCGCTGCGCGAAGTTGGTCGATGGCGGCTTTGACGGCTAGGTTGTCTTCGTCGCAGCGGCTTTGGTTGTCGTAGTTGCCGCCACCCAGGCTCATGTTGACGGCGGCGATGCTGTAGGTCTGGCGGAGAGCGTAGACGCGCTCAAGCGCCTTGATCTGGTCGGAGTCCAGCGATGAGGCGCAACCGCCTTGGTTGGTGCAGTTTTGGCCGTCGAAACTGACTTTAGTGAATACCTGCATGGCAATGAGGCTAGCTTTGGGCGCAACACCATGCTGTCCTGCGTTTTCACCTGCGACGATTCCTGCGACATGGGTGCCGTGACCGCAGCCTTCGATGCTGCTGTTGCAGTCGAGGCCGGAGCCGCTTGCGGTGGACTCGGCGACCTGACCGGGGCATAAGCTGGTCGCGCCCTCAGCGGGGGCGTGGGTGGAATAGCAGGCTTCGGAGACGACCTTGCCCGCGAGGAAGGGGTGGGTTTTGTCGACGCCGGTGTCAAGTACGGCCACGGTCTGGCCCTGGCCGGTGATGTTGAGCGTCGTGGCGGTATTGCCACCGATCAGCGGGACGCTGTGTGAAAGGCTGGGGCGGCGCTGGCGGTCTTGCTGGATGTCGACAATGCCTGAGGTGTTGAGCAGGCCGGCGAGGGTGCTGGCATCCAGGCTTAAGGCCATGAAGGGGATAGTGTCAAAGCGCTTGATCTGGCTTGCATTCAAGACAGGCAGGTTGGCGAGCACTTGACTTTGCGCAGCTTGAATGGCGCTACGCTGGGTTTGCACCGCAGTTGGGGAGGCAAGCTTGCCTTCGGCGGTGTAGCTGGTGTTGAGCTGAATGATGACGCGCACACGGCCTTGCGTGGATGCGATGTTTTGCAGGGATTGGACGCGCTCAGCAAGTTGCTGGCGGATTGGCGTTGGGGCATTGCTCAGAATGCTGTGAATGCTTTGCGGTGCGTTTTGAGCTTGCACCCACTCCGTTTGGGTCGTGGCGGCGAAACTCGGGGCGGAAGCAAGGCTGGTGGCAACGGCGATGGCGAGCGCCAGACGGGGCAGATTCATGAATGCTAGTCCTAGGGTCAATGGGGCGGAAGATTAAAATGATGACGGAATCTGTCAGTGGAAAAACGTCGTCCAATGTTAACAGCACGGCTGAGCGTCGAGCGTTAGCAGTTTGTATGCATAGGGTAAAATTTGTGCGTCATTGTTTTATCCTGCCGTGACTGAGCGCCGGTTTGCGATTATGTTGAACGACGCGTAAATCGATCTAAAAGTGCTAAAGTGGTACTCAGTGCTTTGATTTTTTGGCTGATTTCCGCGTGCACTGTATCCGTTAATCAAGGTCGTGAGCAGGCTCTAAGGAAGCGCTCATCTATCGACGCGTTGGGAGATGGTTATTCGCCCCACCCATTGAGCGACGGCAGAAGCTAACATGGCAATTCTTCGAAGTTATACCGGGTGGATTGTCATGTTTGAGCGTTTTCCAAAGTCGCACACGAAGCTTCCAGATGCCTATCAGGCGATTTATGAAGCGCATTACCGCTCGAATCGAGATGGGGCGACGGCGGCGGCGTCCTTGGCGCAAAGGTTAGAGGCGTGGATGCACCGACAGGTAGCCATGGATGTGATCGGGACATCGGCTGGGGGTGGCTGCGCCGCTTCAACGCTGGAAATTGGTGCGGGTACATTGAATCAGTTGGCGTATGAGCCTGCGGGCGCGGTGTATGACATCGTGGAGCCTTTTTCCTCGTTGTATGCAGATTCGGCATATTTCAGACGGGTAAGTCAGGTTTTCCCACAAATTTGGGATGTGCCCATGGAGCGTCGCTATACGCGGATCACATCCATAGCGACGTTTGAACATGTGTGCGATTTGCCGCAACTTGTCGCACGATGCGGGTTGTTGCTGGATGAGGAGGGTGTTTTGCGCGTGGCGATCCCCAGCGAGGGAACCTTGCTGTGGACGCTGGCTTGGCGTGTTTCGACCGGGTTGGAGTTTTGGTTGAGGCATCGTTTGGATTACGGGGTAATGATGCGCCATGAGCATGTCAACACCGCGCAGGAAATCGAAGATGTGTTGCGCTATTTTTTCGAGGGGGTGGAGTGCCGAGTCTTTGGCTTGTCCCGTTCGCTGTCGCTCTATCGCTACTACGAGTGCCAACACCCGATGATGGACCGGTGTTCGTCTTGGGGGCGTGCGGCGCCGCTCACTCAGGCTTCGCTGGGGGACGAAAAATGAGGTATCGGCTGCCAAGGTAACTCAGGATGGGGGTGGTGAACAGGCCAGCGAGAAAGCCCAAGGTATAACTTTGCTGTAACCCATGGACGATGACTTGCATGAGCAGGGCGTTATTG
>JAGUXT010000036.1 GCA_020061705.1 Halothiobacillus sp.
CCGCTGGCATCGGTGGGGACGACCGCTGCGCCAAAGCGCGCACGACCTTCGCGGATGGGCGCGTCCAAGGCAGCCTTTTTGGGCGGTTTGTAGAGGATGGTCATCGGCCACTGGCTGGAGCAGTACAGGCCGCCCAGTTCCCATGCGCCGAAATGTGGTGTGAGCAGGACAATGCCGCGTCCTTCGGCGTGTGCCTGACGGACGGCTTCAATCCCGGGCGTTTCACGTACCAGGTCGAGCACCGTTTTGCGCGGCTTGCGCCAGAAGATCGGCGCTTCGCACAGCGTCTTGCCAGTTTCGATCAGGCTTTGCCTTTCCAGGCGGCGGCGCTCAGGCAGGCTTATGTGCGGAAAGCACAGCGCCAGATTGCGCCGGGTCACTTCACGCATACGGTTGGGAAAGGCGGCGGCAACCAGGCCAAGCATGACGCCAAGCGTGTGAGCCACGGATAGGGGCAGGCGACCCGCCAAACCGAAAACTCGACGCACACCCTGCTCGGTCATGCTGCCTCGCCCTCCTCATTCCAGGTTCTGCGCCCTGCGCCGCTGGCGGGCGGGATGGCGGCGATGGCGCGCTCCAGGCCATCTTCCATAATCGGACGCAAGGCTTGGCTGAGACTTTTGAATAACATGGCGTGCTGGCTTTCTTCATCGGCCAGCAACATTTTAAGCCGCTGGCGCTCGGTGGGTTTGGAAAAGCAGGCCGGGCAGTTTTCGATAATCACTGGCAGGCGCGCTTCGGCGGCAAAATCACGCAACTGGCGTTCGCGCACAAAACCCAGCGGGCGGATGATGCGCACATCGTCGGCATCGTTCAGATAATGCAGTTTCATGGTGTTGAGCTTGCCGCCGTGGAAGGCGGACATGAGAAAACTTTCCGCAATATCATCCAGATGCTGCCCCAGCGCGAGCACGTTGTAACCCAGTTCGCGCGCGGTTTTGTACATCAGTCCACGCTTCATGCGTGCGCAAAAGGCGCAATACGAATCACCGCGCATGTGCTCATTCGCCAGTTCGACAATCGGCGCTTCGACGTAGTGATAAGTCACGCCGAGCTTGTCCATGTACTCCTTGAGCGCGGCGGGCGAGAAGGTATCCACTTGCGGATCAATGGTGATCGCCGCCAGTTCAAAGCGAAACGGCGCATGTTTTTGCACATGACGCAGAATGTGCAACAAGGTGAGCGAGTCCTTGCCGCCGGACACGCCGAGCAGCACGCGGTCGCCTTCGTTAATCATGCGGTAGCGCGCCATGGTACGGATGGCGGTTTTGATGAGCTTTTTGGGTAATTTAAGCACTGGGCTTGAGAGTACAGCGGTCATGTCTGGGGTATTCAATCAGGTTGCGCATTGTAGCGCGTTGTTTGGAGCCTGTATGAATAGGCTGAATTGATGCTAAATTAAGCACCAAATTGATATTGGAGTGCTGATTTGTGGATACGATTCTTGCGAATGCGACGGTCAGCGTGACGGAGCTGAAGCGTAATTTCAGCAGCATCCTGCGTGCCGCCGACGATCAGCCGATTGCGGTACTCAATCACAATCGTCCGGAAGCCTATCTGCTTTCGGCGGCGCATTACGAGCGCCTGATGGCTTATCTTGAAGACCTTGAGGATGCGCGTCTGGTGCGTGAGCGCCAGGATGGCCCGTTTGTCGAGGTGGCTTTGGATGAGCTATAAGCTGCAATTTCAGATTGCCGCACTGGATGAGTGGCGGCGACTGGATGGCAGTATACGGGAGCAGTTCAAGAGAAAGTTGAGCGAGCGCTTGCAGATGCCGCGAGTCCCGTCCGCTGTGCTGCATGGAATGCCGGATTGCTACAAAATCAAGTTGCGTAGCGCCGGGCTGCGTTTGATTTATCGCGTGGATGATGCGGTGGTTACGGTGTTCGTGCTTGCTGTGGGCAAGCGTGAGCGCAATCAGGTGTATGTCTCAGCACAGCAACGTATTTAATGTTAGGACTTACGCAAAACTGCCCCAGCGCTGTTGAAGCACTAGGTGTATTGTCTTCGGCGCTTTGCCTTGCTGGAACACTTTTGCGTAAGTCCTAAATGTATCAAGGAGTTCCC
The DNA here is from genome assembly GCA_020061705.1 of Halothiobacillus sp. Taxonomy (GTDB): domain Bacteria; phylum Pseudomonadota; class Gammaproteobacteria; order Halothiobacillales; family Halothiobacillaceae; genus Thiofaba. The sequence continues at coordinate 2,068 of JAGUXT010000036.1, forward strand.
ATCATGCGCACGCTTTATCCACCCATTTCGCCCTATAACCATTTCATGTTCCCGGTGAGCGCGCTGCATACGCTGTATGTCGAGGAATGCGGCAATCCGAGCGGCATCCCCGTGGTGTTTTTGCATGGCGGGCCGGGGGCGGGGTGTACGGTGAATCACCGGCGTTATTTTGATGCCGAGCGTTATCGCATCGTGTTGTTCGATCAACGTGGTTGCGGGCGCTCAACGCCACATGCTTCGCTGGAAGACAACACCACTTGGGATCTGGTGGCTGACATCGAGCGCATCCGCGAACATCTGGGCATTGAAAAATGGCTGGTGTTCGGCGGTTCCTGGGGCAGCACGCTGGCGCTGGCGTATGCCGAAACGCATCCCGAGCGGGTAAGCGGCTTGATTCTGCGCGGCATTTTCCTCTGCCGCCCGCGTGATATTCACTGGTTTTATCAGGACGGCGCGAACGCGATTTTTCCGGATTATTGGCAGGACTATCTTGCGCCGATTCCTGAGGACGAACGTGGTGACTTGCTGCATGCCTTCCATCGCCTACTGACCGGCGCGGACGAGTTGCGGCGCATGGCGGCGGCCAAGGCCTGGGCGGTGTGGGAAGGGCGCACGGTGACGTTGCTACCCGATCACGCCACCACCGATTATTTCGGCGACCCGCATGTGGCCTTGAGTCTGGCGCGCATCGAGAACCATTATTTCGTCAATCACGCCTTTCTCGAACCCGACCAGCTTTGCCGCGACGCGGGGCGGCTGGCGGACATACCGGGCATCATCGTGCACGGGCGTTACGATGTGGTCTGCCCGCTGGAGCAGGCGTTTGCCCTTGCACAAGCCTGGCCGCAGGCCAAGCTGAATATCATCCCGGATGCAGCTCATGCTGCCACCGAGCCGGGCATTGTCGATGCGCTGGTGCGCGCCACCGAGCAATTTGCCGACTTTTTGGAGGCCAAGGCGTGATCGGATTGTTGCAACGAGTTTCAAATGCCCGCGTCGAGGTCGATGGCAAGGTGGTGGGCGAAATCGGGCGTGGCCTGTTGGTGCTGGTCGGGGTGGAAAAGGGCGATGCCGAAGTCGAGGCGGAGCGCCTGCTGGATCGTTTGCTGGACTACCGCGTGTTTCCTGACGAAGCAGGCAAGATGAACCGCTCCTTGCGCGATATTCAAGGCGGCCTGTTGCTGGTTCCGCAATTCACCCTGCTGGCCGATACGCGCAATGGCAGTCGGCCTGATTTTGCGCCCGCCGCCAAGCCGGAGGTGGCGCGCTGGCTGTTTGAGTACATGGGCGTGCGCGCCAACAGCCAGTACCCGCATGTCGCCAGCGGGATTTTCGGCGCCAACATGCAGGTCAGTCTGACCAACGATGGGCCGGTGACGTTCTGGTTGCAGGTGACCCCTGATGCGTAACACTTAAATTTTTATGGGTATAAAAACCCTGAAGCATAAGCGGCGCTTGGTTTATGATTGAATGCGCTTGCAACATAAATCATAAAAAGCAGAGGGGAGTCTATGTCGTCATCTGAAAACAAGCCCGATCACGGGCGACGCAATTTTCTGCTGGGCAGTGCTGCCATGGCAGCAACCCTGGCGGGACTGGAGACTGCTGCCGCCAGCATGAGCAGCGATAAAAACGTACACGTCGTCATCGTGGGCAGCGGTTCGGCGGGCATCAGCCTGGCCAATCGCCTGTCGCGTGCCCTGCCCAACGGCAAGGTCACAGTCATCGACCGCAAGGAGCCGCACACCTACTGGCCGGGCCTGACTCTGGTGGCGACCGGGCTGTGGCCGAAGGACAAGGTGGTGCTGGCCAATGCCGACTTCCTGCCCTCGAATATCACCTGGATCAAGGAAATGGTCACCGGTTTTGATCCAGAGAACAACACCGTGATAACCGACAGCGGCCAAAAGGTGAAATACGACTTCATGGTGGTCGCCATGGGTATTGAGTACAACTACGGCGCGATTCAGGGCATGGATGTTGAGGCTATCGGCACCAACGGCCTGGCCAGCGTGTATCACAGCCCGGACAAGGCCGCACAAAGCTGGGTTGCCATCCAGAAATACTCTGTCGAAGGCGGCAACGGCATCTTCACCCTGCCACCCACCGCCATCCGCTGCGCAGGCGCACCGTTGAAAATGACCTTCCTGACGCTGGACCGTCTCAAGCAAAACGGCGGTTTTGAAAAGGCCAAGATGAATTTCTATTCATCCACAGGCGGTGTCTTCGGCCTGCCCTGGTTTAACGATTTCGTGATCAAGCGCTTTGGCGAAAACGGCATGGACGTCAAGTTCAAGACCCAGCTCAAGGCCGTGGACATTGGTGCCCGCAAAGCCACCTTTGCTACTGAAAACGGCGATATCGAAGCACAATACGAGCTGCTGCACGTTGTACCGCCGATGCGTGCGCCCCAGCCGGTGCGTGAATCCGTTCTTGCCTGGCAGGATGGCAGCTTCAAGGGCTGGCTGGCCGTGGACAAGGAAACCCTGCGCCACATGGATCACCCGAACGTCTTTGGTTGCGGTGATGTCAATGGCACCCCACTGGGCAAGACTGCCGCCACCGTCAAACTAAGCGTACCGGTTGTGGTTGCCAACCTGCTGTCGGTCATCGACGGCAAAGATCCGCAAGTCAAATTCAACGGCTACACCTCCTGCCCGCTGATTACCCGTTTCGGCTCGGCCATGCTGATCGAATTCGATTACAAGAAGGAACTCATCCCGACCTTCTCCTTTATCGATCCGAAGCAGGAATCCTGGTTTGCCTGGGTGATGAAAGAGCAAATGCTCAAGCCCACCTACCTCGAAATGCTGCAAGGCCACGTTTAAGTTCACGGAGATATTTGTATGGGCAATCTGAATTTTATGTTCTGGATGATGATCGGCTGGATGCAGCAAAACATGATGCTGGTTATTGCGCTGGTCGTGTTGGCCGTATTGGCCTATGGCGCACTCGCAATCTCCAGGCGCAACTGGTGGAGCGCCAAGGCCTTGGGCGGCGGTTTTGTCGCTGCTGTACTGGTGACCGCCGTAATGGCACTAAGCCTGCCCGCGCTGACTGGATCATCCATGGCGCAAGTCACCTACATCACTGACTGGGTCATGTTGGTGTTGATGGCGGCAGGCTTTGGTGGCGTGGCTTTTGTCATCGTTTACCCAATGCTGGTGCTGATGCAGAAGAAAAGAGCCTGACTTTTATACGCGTCATGCGCTGAATGAAAAACGCCCCGGATTCGGGGCGTTTTTTTGTGCCGTATTTTTCGCACATTACTGGCGTAAAAGCGCCTTGGCCATACGTGTTGAAAGCTGATCTTCAGTGAACTGCGGCTCATTCGGCGGATACAGGGTGTCTTCGATGAATTCAAAGCCATTCGCCTTGGCCAGAGCCAGCAACTCCTTCATTTTTTCGCAAGCCTTGAGTTGTTCGGCCAGCGCGGCATCGCTGCGTGCCTTGGCCGAGAATGCGGCAATTTGTTTGATCGACATGGTTTCCTCTCATAGTGGTTGACACAAACATCTGCCCCAGCCGACGCGCAGGTCATGTGCCGGAACCCAATAAACAAAGCAAAAGCCATGCCGTTTTTACTTAAAAAAAAGATCATATAAAACAATAGGATGGGAATTGAATTTTTAGCATTGCCTATTGCGGGTGTGTGTGGATGTCGTAAATCCGACAGGCGTGTGCTGGGGGCGGCGTGAGTGGGGGCGACAAAGAGTGTCTTGACAGTATGTAGCCAAAGGGATACGTTTATCCCATGATTGAAATTCGCAAAACGGCTGTTTTTGCGCAGTGGCTTGATGAACTGCGCGACATCAAGGCAAGAGCACGTGTTCAAATAAGGATTGAACGACTCGCGGCGGGAAACCCCGGAGATGTTGAACCCGTCGGTGAAGGTGTTTCCGAGTTGCGCATCAACTACGGCCCCGGTTACCGGGTGTATTTTAAGCAGCAGGGGCAGGAACTGATTATTCTGCTGGCCGGTGGCGACAAATCGACTCAAGCCAAGGACATCAAGGCTGCTTTGCGCCTTGCACATCATCTTTTGGAGTAAGCAGCATGGACAAAACCTTGACCACTCGCTATGACGTTGCCGAACACCTCAGAACGCCTGAGGAAATGGCCGCCTATTTTGAAGCCAGCCTTGAAGAAGCCAACGGGGATGCGGCATTCATTGCCAAAGCGCTCGGTGATATTGCGCGCGCCAAGGGCATGTCCCAAGTCGCGCGCGATGCGGGCTTATCCCGTGAAAGTCTGTACAAGGCGCTTTCCGGTGAGCGCAGCCCTAGTTTCGACACCATTCTTAAAGTTATAGGCGCGCTTGGGTTGAAGTTGCACGCCGAAGCGATTCAATCCTGATTGGGGCGGGTGGCGTGGTCTGACCCCGATTCCCTCCCTCGCCATTCGGCGCAATACGCTCCGCTATTGCGTCCTACGCGAGCTGACTCCGATTAACAGTTCGAGTCAAAGAAAGACTTGACGCCGTTTATTTTGTAGCTACGATAAATTAAATGAACGTCGAATTTGACCCCGTGAAACGTGACAAGACAATGGCTGAACGAGGCTTGGATTTTGCCCGTGCGGGTGAAGTGTTCGCCGGGCGGCACTTTACCTCCGAAGATGTCCGCGAAGATTACAGCGAGGTGCGCCTTATCACGGTTGGCACGCTGGAGGGGCGCATGGTGGTGATCGTTTGGACACAACGCGGCGAAGTGCGTCGCATAATCAGCATGAGGAAAGCCAATGAACGCGAATATGCACGCTACGCCAAGCACCTGGGTTGACCCGGACGATGCGCCAGAACTGACCGATGCCTTTTTTGAACAGGCCGATGAATTTGTGGGCGAGCGTCTTGTGAAACGCGGCAGGCCGCGTGCGGAGTCGCGCAAGGTGCAACTGACCGTACGCTACGATGTCGAGGTGGTGGAAGCCTTCCGCGCCACGGGAGCGGGCTGGCAGGCACGCATGAATGATGCACTGAAAGAATGGCTGAAACAGCGGGCGGCTTAAATGGACGGATTAGCGAGTGTAGGGCAGGTTAGCGCAACTTAACCTGCCGGAGACAACACCGCCGTAATGCCATTCGGCGCAATACGCGGTGCTATTACGCCCTACGCAGGTTTTCAAAGACCTGACCCCGAGTTTCTGTGATTAGAACACTGGCACCATGGCATAGCCTTGTGCTTGATAACCAATCAGCGATACAAAGCCATCGCCAATCACGGTCATTTCAGGGAACAGAGTGGAGTTATCAATACCAAACACCTTGGTGGCAATACTGCACACTTCCTGGTGCACACCAAGTTCTTTCAGCTTTTTGGATGTGGCTTGCATTTGCTTAATCGTCTCTCCCGCTTCCATTTCAACTTCAATGCTGGGTCTGGTGGTGAGGAATTTAACCGAAGGACCAATGTAAACAACCACCATTTCAGGCTTAACACCCTGGCGAGTGAGGTTCCGGTGCGTACCGGCAATAATCTCCATGTAGAAGGCTTGCTTCTTTGCATCGCCCATATCGACAAGAAAAACAGCTTTGCCCGTGCTCATCTTGGCGATGGCACGTTTGTCATGATAAGCAGGTGCCTCAGTTCCTTGAGCCTGTATGGGGTGCACGATGGCAAGCGTCAAGGTTAGCAACGTCAATACTGAGGTCATCGGTTTCATCATTTCATCTCCTGATACTAAATCAAAGGGGCGGATTGATTGAGCAATCACACCGTGGGTTGCCAGTTAAAGTCTTGTGGCCAAGCCAAAGATACAGTCATTTCCATGTTCCGCAACCCCGTTGCACACTCCGAAAGCAAGCCAGTCAAGCCCTCACCGTCCGCTTCAACCGCAGCCAGCTAATCCCCCCGGTCAACACCAACAACAGCGCACCGAAGATAAACAAATTGGCGGTAATCGACACGCTCATTTGGCTTAGCAGCAAATACAAGCCGACAAACAACAGCATGGCCATGTTTTCCCACAGGTTTTGTACGGCGAGGGCGCGGCCTGCGCCGATGGTGCGGTGGCCGGCGTCTTGTAGCATGGCGTTCATGGGAACCACGAACATGCCGCCCGCTGCGCCGAGGGCGATGAGCAGTGCGACGGCGACGGGCAGGCTTTGGGTGAGCGCCAGCAACATGACCAGTGGGCCGAGCAGCAAGCCGCCGATCAGTGCGCGGTTGACCTTGTGCAGCGGGATGAGGAAGCCGGCAATCGCCGCGCCGAACACGATGCCGATGGAGACGGCACCCATCAGATTGGACGGGGTGCTGTTGTCGAGCGTGCCGAGGGCGACCGGCACCCAGGCGAACAGCATCAGGCGCATGGTCGAGCCCAGTCCCCAAAAGGTGGTGGTGGCGAGCAGGGAGGCGCGTGCGTCGGTGATGTTGAAGAGCGTGACGAGGTCGCGCCCGAAGCTGCGCAGGGTGGCGCCGAGGTGGTGATCCTTGAGCGGGGACTCAATCGGCAGGCGCGGGATGAGCAGGTTGACCAGGGCGGCGAGGGCGAACAGGGCGATGACGCTGCCCAGAGCCAGATCGGGGTTGTAGTCGGTGAGCAGGCCGCCGATAAATACGCCGAGCAGGATGGCGACGATGGTCGAGCCTTCGAGCAGGCTGTTGGCACGCACCAGCTTTTCGGGTGGGAAGAGCTGGGTCAACATGCCGAATTTGGCGGGGGAGTAGAGCGCGGCGCCGATACCGGCGATGCCGTAGGCGACGATGGGGTGCGCGCCGATCAGCAGGCTGAGCGCGCCGAGCAGTTTGATGGCGTTGCCCGCCAGCAGCACGCGGTTTTTCGGCAGGGCATCGGCCAGTACGCCGACGAAGGGCGCGAGCAGGATAAAGGGCAGCACGAAGGCGATTTGCAGCCAGGGCACATTGCCCGCTTCGAGTTGCGCCTTGAGGGTGGCGATAGCGACGATCAGCAGGGCGTTGTCGGCCAGCGCGGAGAGGAATTGCGCCACCAGCAGGGCGAGCATGGCGCGGTTGTGCAGCATGGGAAGGTGGATGGTGTTCATGGGTGGCCTTGGGTTGGGGAGGGTTGTCGGTGCGACACATTTGCACACTATCAGCGCCGTGTTGGAATTGTTCCCACGCTCCAGCGTGGGAACGATAAACAGTCCTTAAGCATTGATAGCCATCGTTTTCAGCCGCACATAATCCACTTTGCCAGTGGGCAGCAGGGGCAGTTCAGCCAGCGGAATGATCTGGCGCGGGATGGCAAGTTCGGGTTGGCCGAGTTGCTGGGCGGCGGCGAGCAGGCGTTCGCGGGCAAGCGTGGCGTCGGTGGTGAATAGCACCAAGGCTTCGCCGCGTATTTCATCGACCCGGCTGCTGGCGGCGTGCGCAAACTCGGGGGAGGCGGTGGTGGCGATGCGTTCCACGCTTTCCAGCGAGATCATTTCGCCGCCGATTTTGGCAAAGCGTTTGACGCGGCCTTCGATGCGTACAAAGCCATCTTCGTCCAGGCTTACGATGTCGCCGGTGTCGTACCAGCCGGTGCCCACGCTGGAGACGGGCGGTTCGAGTACGCCGGGCGCGCTGCTGCGCAAATAACCGGACATCAGGTTGGCGCCGCGCACATGCAGTTGCCCGCCTTGTTGAATGCCGGGAACGGGCACAAGTTGATGTTCGATGCCGGGCAGGAACTGGCCGACCGTGCTGGGGCGGTAGGCCATCGGCGTGTTGACGGCCAGCACGGGGGCGGTTTCGGTCGCGCCATAGCCTTCGTAAATGCGGATGCCGAACTTGTCGAACCAGGTGGTGCGCACGCTGTTACTGAGTTTTTCTGCTCCGGCGACCACGTAACGCAGGCGGAAGAAGTCGTAGGGATGAGCGAAGCGCGCGTAATAACTCAGGAAGGTGTTGGTGCCGAACAGCGCGGTGCAACTGCGATCGTAGATGATTTCGGGGATCACGCGGTAGTGCAGCGGGCTGACGTAGAGGAATACCGGGATGCCGGAGAGCAGCGGGTAGAGCGTGCCTGCGGTCAGGCCGAAGCTGTGGAACATGGGCAGGGCATTGAAGATGCGATCCAGACGGTTGAGGTCGATCACTGCGCGGATCTGCGCCACGTTGGAGAGCAGGGCGCGGTGCGACAACACCACGCCTTTGGGCGCGCCTTCGGAGCCGGAGGTGAACAGGGTGACGGCTTCATCGTCCACTGAGGCTTCCGTGATGAAGCGATCAGGCAAGTAACTGGCGATCAACACCCAGAGTTTGTCCTTGAGGCTCAGGCCGGGGCGCAGGTCTTCGAGGTAGAGGAATTCGACTTCGGGCAGGGCATCCAGCGTGGCTTGCAGCCCGGCTTTTTCGACAAAGGCGCGTGCAGTGATAATGTGCTGAATCTGTGCAGCGGCGATGGCGTGGCGCAAATTCTCTGCGCCTGCGGTGGGGTTGAGAATGGCGATATGCCGTCCGAAAGCGGTCGCGCCGATCAGACTGGCGGCAGTGATGGCCAGATTGGGCAGCAACATGCCGATGCGCTCGCCGGGTGCGCTGTGTGCGGCCAGGTAGCGCCCGGCGCCAAGGCTGAGGCGCAACATCTGGCGGTAGTTGAACGGGGTTTGACGCACGTCTTCAATGATCGGCGTGCTCCAGCCATGCGTGCGGCCTGCGTCGGCCAAGGCCTGAAACAGCGGGCGAATGGGCGCGCTGGCAAACATCATGTGCTGCATGATGCGGCGCATGGCCTCGCCCGCATGTTGGCGGCGTGCGCGTGAGGTTCCCCCCTCGGGCAGGCTGATGCGGGTGGGCGGCAAGATGCTGATGCGTACACGCGGAAACCACTGGCGACGCGCTTCACCGCGCAGGCGGGCAAAGGTGCTGCGCGCCGGGCCGTCCAGACGCACCGGAATCAGGGTGGCGCCAGTGCGTGCGGCGACGAAGGCCGGGCCGTCGTACACCTTCATCAAACCGCCGGTGACGGTAAGGCGGCCTTCGGGGAAGATTACAATCGGGCGGCCTTGCTGCACCAGCTTGAGGATGCTTTTGATCGCCATCGGGTTGGAAGGGTCGACGGTGACGTAATCAATCAGCGACAGCGCCAGCTTGAACATCGGCTGGCGGGCAATGGCGGTATGCACCACGAACACCGGGTTGACCGGCAGAAACAGACCGATCAGCAAGCCATCAATAAAGGACTCGTGGTTGGCGATAATCACCACGCGAGAGCTTCCCTGGGTGTCGAAGTTGCCTTCGACCTTGACGCTAAACAGCAGGCGCATGATCGGGCGCAGCAGGATGCGCAGAAACGAGGCGAGCATTCGACGGATCATGGTGGGCGCTCCAGTGGATTTGATGGGGGGGCCGGTGGATTAGGGATAGTGGTGTAGATCAAGAAAACCGAGCACGCGGTTTAGTGCTTCACGAATGGTCGGACTGTTGACGCGGTAGCGCACTTCCTTGCCGCTGCGCTCAAAGCTCAGGACTTGAGCCGTGGCAAGGACGTTGAGGTGATGCACCACGGCTGAGCGCGACAGCGGCAGGGCGGCAACAATTTCGCTGATGCTCAATGTTTCTTCCGGCGAAAACATCAGCAAAATGCGCTGACGCTGCGTATCGCCAAGCGCGGTGAATACTTTGGCATAGGCTTCCCAGTCGGTTGGGAGCGGGTCGTTGGGATGAATCTTCATGACTATAAATCTAGTTAATTAGTTGTTTGGTGTCAAGCGGATTTTTCGTTGGGCATAAAAAAACCCGGCACCGCCGGGTAGAGAAAGTTTGCGCACAGTCTCAGCTTGTAGCTTATTTCAGGAAGCGATAAATGGCATACACACCGCCGACCATCAGAATAGTCATGACAACAATGCTTCCCCAGGCCGCGGGGCTATTCAAAATAAGATCCATGGAGCACCTCTCATCAACGGGTTTGCGTCAACGCCCGGGTAATAACCCTAACGTATGCAGACATTAATCCTGTAGGTGAATTGTGGCAAGTCCATTTTGTTTTTATGGTATTTGAAGATGGTTGCACCGCGCGGAGGGTTTATGCCTTGCCCTGAAGCTGCTCCAGAATCGCCGGATTTTCCAGGGTGGAAATATCGCCGGTGATGTCTTCGCCCTTGGCCAGTGAGCGCAGCAGGCGGCGCATAATCTTGCCGGAACGGGTCTTGGGCAGGTTGTCGCCAAAGCGGATGTCGTCTGGCTTGGCAATCGGGCCGATCTGTTCGGCCACCCAGTTGCGCAGTTCGTCCACCATTTTTGCGGCGTCATCACCCACGGGGCGCTCGCCCTTGAGTACGACATAGGCGGCAATGGCCTCACCCTTGATGTCGTGCGGACGACCGACCACGGCGGCTTCGGCCACGCGCGGGTGAGCCACCAGGGCGGATTCGATTTCCATGGTGCCAAGACGGTGACCGGAGACGTTCAGTACGTCGTCGATGCGCCCCATGATCCAGAAATAGCCGTCGGCATCCTTGCGCGCGGAGTCGCCGGCCAGGTAATAGCCGGGGAAATAATCCGGGAAGTAGGTTTTCTTGAAGCGCGCATCGTCGCCCCAGATGGTGCGTACCATTGACGGCCAAGGCTTTTTAATCACCAGATAGCCGCCGTGTTCGGCATCGACCGGGTTGCCGTGGTCATCGACCACATCGGCCATAATGCCAGGCAGCGGGCGGGTGCAGGAGCCGGGCTTGGTCGCCACCGCACCGGGAATCGGCGCAATCATGTGCGCGCCGGTTTCGGTCTGCCACCAGGTATCGACAATCGGGCAGCGCTCGCGGCCAATCACACGGTGATACCACATCCAGGCTTCCGGGTTGATCGGCTCGCCGACCGAGCCGAGCAGGCGCAGCTTGGACAGGTCGTATTGCGCCGGAATCTCTTCGCCCATTTTCATTAGGGCGCGAATGGCGGTGGGTGCGGTGTAGAAAATGGTCACGCCATGATTTTGCGCCACGCTCCAGAATCGCCCGGCATCGGGGAAAGTGGGGATGCCTTCAAAAATCACCTGGGTCGCGCCGATGGCCAAGGGGCCGTAGGCAACGTAGCTGTGGCCGGTGATCCAGCCGACATCGGCAGTACACCAGAACACGTCGTCATCCTGGGTGTCGAACACCCATTTATTGGTCAGGATGGCGTTGAGCAGATAGCCGCCGCTGGAGTGCTGAATGCCTTTCGGCTTGCCGGTGGAGCCGGAGGTGTAGAGCAGGAACAGCGGGTGTTCGGCGGAGACGAAGACCGGCTCGCAGGTGGCGGGCAGGTCGGCAATCAGCTCATGCCACCAGATGTCGCGTCCTTCGACCATGCTCACACCGTGGTTGGTGCGTTGATAAACAATGACTTTTTCAATGCTTGGGCAGCCGTGATCCATGGCTTTGTCCACCGCATCCTTGAGGGCGATGGTGCGTCCGCCACGGAAACCGCCATCGGCGGTAATCACCGCGCGCGCACCGGCATCGTTGATACGGTCGCGCAGCGCTTCGGCGGAAAAGCCACCAAATACGATGGAATGCACCAGCCCAAGGCGGGCGCAGGCCTGCATGGCAACCACGGCTTCGGCAATCATCGGCATGTAGATGATGACGCGGTCGCCTTGGTTCAGGCCAAGCGATTGCAGGCCGTTGGCAAGCTGGCAAACTTCAGTGTGCAGTTGTGTGTAGGTGATTTCGCGCACATCGCCCTTGTCGCCTTCAAAACGAATGGCGATTTTGTCGCCGCGTTTTGCAAGGTGACGGTCGAGGCAGTTGTAGGAAACATTCAGCGTGCCGTCTTCAAACCACTTGAAATGCGGGGCGTTGTCGGCATTCAGGGTGGTGGAAAACGGGGTCTGCCAGTCGATTTCAACCCGCGCCAGATCGGCCCATGTGCCTTCAAAATCCGCATCGAAACGCGCGTAAAGCGCATTCAAGCGCTCTTCATTCAGCCGCGCACGCGCCGAAAATTCGGCAGACGGTGGAAATACGCGGGTTTCATGCAGGCTGGATTCGAGTGCGTCGGACATGGGTGGCTCCTTCGGGTTGGTGCATCAATAAATTTGTCACATAGTCTAGCTGGGGTTGGGTGCTCGGGTCACGCGGCGGGAAATTTATTTTCCTGATGGCAATACGCCAGTTTGAACATAAGTTTCGTACCGAGAACAATGCGTTGTGGTTTCATACCGCGTTGTTTCGGAGTGCAGACTTGCGTCCGTGTTCTTCCATTCCTGACAGGCTTGATGAAGACGGACTCCGTGGGGGTCTAATGCGCGCTGCTTTTGCATTGATTCTTGCTGCTGGGCATTGAGCAGAGCTTTTCTTTGCGCTGCGGCAGTCGCTTCGGCTTTGGCTTGAGAATTTTGTGCCTGAATGGCTCTGGTTGCCTCTGCAATGGCCGCTTGCGCTTGATGCTCGATCACTTTAGCGGTTATCAACGTTGATAACAGATTACCAATTGTGACTCCTAGGATAATAACGATAAGCAGGGGGAAGTAATTCGGTTCTCGGTCGCTCATGATCTTGCCTATGGTGCGTGCGTTGCTCTTGCGTGGATATTAGCCCAGCGCCCCCGCCAATAAATTCAGCGTCATGGCCAGCACGAGGATGTTGTAAGTGAACGAGGTCAGGCCGTGCAGCATGGCGAGGCGGCGCATCCGGGTGTTGGCAATGTTGATGTCGGCAGTTTGCGAAGTCATGCCGATGACGAGCGCGAAGTAGGCGAAATCGGTGTAGCCAGGCTGGGCTCCGCCGGGAAAAATCAAGCCCTCAACGGTGTCGCTGATTTCTGGCGTGGTGTCGTCGGGCGCGTAGTACAGGCGGGCGTAATGCAGGGTGAAGATGGTTTGAATCAACAGCCAGTTCATCGCCAACGCAGCAAGTGCGAGGGCAATGTGCAGTCCGCGTGTGAGTCCTACGCTGCTGCGTGCCGCCTCGCTGATGACCAGGATGCCGGCCAGGCTGACAAATACGGTCACGATCAAAATCAGGTAGACGGCGGTGGCACCGGGATCGTCGCGTTGCGCTCGCCAGCGCGAAAGATGGGCATCCAGCTTGCCCAATCCCAGGATCAAGAGGGCAAGATAGCTGATGCCCGCCGCCAGCCAGATGATGAGCACATGGCTGCCCCAGTCACTGACCAGATGCTGGCCTTGTAGCAACAGTGCGGTGATGACGGCTGCAATGCCCGCGAGGCTCAGGCGTTGCCAGGCGTGGAGGTGGGCGAATGGGTGAACGTTATGCGTCATGGCAGGGACAGACGCATGGGCAGCATGCTTGATAGGGCGAATCCGTGCTTTTCATAAAATCCTTGCGCCGCCTCATTATCCACGTCGGTGAGTAATGTAATCCTCTGGCAGCCTTGAGTGCGGGCGAAGGCAATGGCTTGGGTCAAAAGTTGCGAGCCAATGCCTGTTCCACGCGCCTGCGGCGTGACCACCATGTCCTCCAGCAGTGCAACCCGTTCGCCGAGAGCGGTGGATACGGTGAACAACAGATTGACCATGCCCAGGATACTTTCCGCATCGCTCGCCACCAGAATGGTGCCAAGTTCAGGGTCGCCGATGATGCGCGCCAAGCCCTTGGCGTGTGCCTCGGGGTTGGGCGTGAACTCGGCTTCCTGCGCAAACAACACCGATAACAAGGCGCTCAGGGCGGGGATGTCGGCGAGGGTTGCCTGTTCAATGCGTGTCGGCATGGGGGGGCTCATGGCTTGGGCGGGGCGGGGCGGTGCGATTGCTACGGTAGTGCAGCCAAAGCAGGACGAAACCAAGCACGGGTAATGCAATGTCGGTGTAGAGGATCATGCCCGCATTTCCCGGTGCGAGATTGCCGGTTTTGATGATTTCGTAGATATGCCCACCCGCTGCACCAAGCAGAAAGAAGGCCGGGCCGACGATTGCGGCAAGACGCAGATCAAAGCTGCCACGAAAGGCCAAAAAGCCGACCATGGCAAAGCCCAGGCTGGCAAAACCGACTTCACGCTGAAACGGGCTATCTGCCCAACCAATGAAATGCGCCACCATCTCGCCGAAAAAGACGTGCATGACGAAGTTGTAAAAATAGCCAAGACCAATGGAGAACAGGATGAAGTAGGCGAGGATCGCTTCGATCATGTCGTGGGCTGTCAGTGGCCGTGATTTGAATAACAATGACATTCCAGAAGCCATGAGGCCGAGTATAAGTAATGTCAGGGTGATGTTTTCAAGCAGAGTGCGAATAATGGTGTCCATGAAACCTCCGAAGCGAGATTCTTTGAAGCGAGTGTAGCCGAGGCGGAGGCACATTGATTGTTTAGTGTTTTGACAGGCCTGCATAAAAAAAGCCCCCAGGATGTGGGGGGCTTTTTTGCACTGTGTCAGTTGATCGATCCTTTGTGCAGCCTCTAAGGAAAAATCAGAGGATCAATCCCTACCACTCCAGCTTGGAGGAACCAAGTGGTTGCGGGCCACGCACAAAGCCGGGTTTGATGTCAGTCATTTCCAACAGCGTGGGCAGGTAGGTGATCTCGCCAAAGGGACTGTCGATGGTTTTCAGGGAATCTTCGGCCAATTTGGCGACATCGGCAAAGGGCAGGGTGCCATTCAGCGCGCTGTGATCGAGTAATCCCAGTTCCTTTGCCCACATGGCCATGCGAGTGAGTGAAACCCTTACCTGGTAGCTTCCACCCTCAGTCGCTCGTAGCTTCAATGCGGCTGCAATGGCAGCCGAGCCAACATAAGCGGCCAAGTAGTCCGCATAAATGACCTGAAGCGGCATCAAGGGTGCATCGGCCGCACCTTCATCCACCACGTAGCCGGACACGGTCACGGCCATCATGTCAAAGCCCCTGAAATTGGCCCATTCACCTTCAAAATCAAAACACCTGAGCTCGTGAGCAATGATGCCCGGCTTGGCATCGGCGAGGCGCTTGGGCGAAATGCCCTTCTGATCCAGATTCAGGTAAGAGCAGGTGAAAACGTCAGCAGATTGCAGCAGTTCGAAGAACTTTTTGGTATCCGCTTCATCGTTGAAATCGCAATAGGCTGCGCGCTTTCCGATGTCGGTTTCCATGCGCCAGTTCATGTGATCCGGGTAATCAGGCTTGGAAAGGTGCAGCACATCGGCACCGAATTCCGCCAGGGTTCTGCCGGTGATTGGGCCGCCAATCACATGCGTGCAGTCCAAAACCTTGATGCCCGACAACACCTTGTCAAGCCCTTCGGGTAGAGGAATGGGCTCGCTTTCGCCAATCTTGATAAGTTCGACCACCGGCTTGGCAGCAAGTCGGCGACCCACCGGGTGCGCAAGCCATTCTTCGGAAGTGCGCACGACACCGATGGCACCGGATTCTTCGCGAACGGCGAGTTCGAGGGCTTCGGCATCCCATTGCATAATGGCGGCTTCAATTGCCCGCTGGGTCGGGGCACATTTCAACACTTTATATACCGCGTCGCGAAGTCGGGGATAGTAGAACTCCATCTTGACGAACTTGCCGTCACGGGTCGGATAAAACTCACCGCTGATCGGTGAATCCACCCCGCCCGCCGCACTGTAGTCGGTAAAGCCTAGTGCCCGGTCATTTTGACGTAGATAATGTACACCGTGGTGTTGGTGCACACCCTTGATTACGTCGGTATGAATATCCTGGGGTTTTCCTCCCTTGAGCTCCCACAGGTTGCCCAGCGCCATGCCAAAGGCCGCTTGTGCCGCCGCCATCACTTCTCCGGGACGATGCCTTGAGGCGATGACCGGATCCTTGCCCGAGATAGTTATCTTGCCGTTGTAGTGGTCTTCTTTCAGTCCAATGGCCGATAACATCATGTCCAGTGCTTGTTGAGCGGTTTTTGACTCTGTGGTTGCCATACGTTCTCTCTTAATTGCATTCAGCTTGTATTGAGGCCGTGCTTCGTGTGTGGGTTGATTCGGTTATTCAAGCGGGTAACCAAGACCTGTGGTGTGCGATAGGTTCCCGCACGTCACCGGAAAAATTCGCTCACGCAAGCGAGCATGAATGTAGACGACGCATGAAGTTACAGCAATGCAGCTTGTTTTTATGGGGGATAAGCGATCGTCTATGCTAAGGCGAGCCCTTCAAGTTAGTGGTTTTCCTGACCGCCTGCTGGCTATGGGTTTGTGAGGCCGGCGCGGATTGTTGGTAAGCTTTGGCATGTTCGCCAACGTTGGGGCATTTTTGAGGTCATTACAGGTATGCGCGCAGGACAGCTAGGCCGTTTATTGACCCGTGAAATTGAAGCCGCCATGCAGGGCGCACACACGCCAGTGATGCTGTGGGGCGCGCCGGGTGTGGGCAAATCGGCACTGGTGGCGAAGGCGGCACGGGCGTGCGGCGTACCGATGATTGATCTGCGCCTCTCGCAGCTTGAACCTTCGGATTTACGCGGGATGCCATATCAAAAGGATGAGCGGGTGGAATGGGCGATTCCGTCCATGTTGCCGGATGCAATGCGCCACGGCGCGCGCGGGGTGCTGTTTCTGGATGAGATCAATGCAGCCTTGCCACAAGTCGCGGCGGCGGCGTATCAACTGATTCTTGACCGGCGTTTGGGCGATTACCGTTTGCCCGAGGGCTGGGCGATTCTGGCGGCGGGCAACCGGCTGGGGGATCGGGGGGTGACGTATGCTATGCCCTCGCCGTTAGCGAATCGCTTTACGCATGTTGAATTGGAGCCTTCGATTGATGACTGGTTGGCCTGGGCAGCGGAGGCCGGGGTGGATGCGCGTTTGTGTGGCTTTCTGCGTCAACGGCCTGATTTGTTGATGGTGTTTCCCGAGCGCGCCAATGTGTATGCCTTTCCCAGTCCGCGTAGCTGGGCATTTGCCGACCGCGCCTTGCGCAAGTTCGCCTCGGATGCCGATCTGCTGGAGCCTGCATTGATCGCCTGCGTCGGTGAAGTGGCGGGCATGTTGCTGCTCGCCTATCTGCAACGCCCTACACTCGATCTGGATGCGCTACTGGCGATGGATAAGCCGATGTTGCCGGATGATGTCGATGCACGCTGGGCGGTGCTGGATGCGGCCTTGGTGCGGGTACTGGGGCTGAATGCGCAAGATGAGGCGACAGCCAGTGCCTTGCTGCGTCTGGCTGCCGCGTTTGAGCCGGTCATGGGCGAGCGTCTGGTACGTGCCTTGCACGAGCGTTTGGGCGAAGGCTTGTACGCGCTGGATGCGTTTGATGACTGGGCAGTGGCACGGGGTTCCCATGTCTAGCAGCCTGTCGGACTTTGGAATAATCGGCTGCAAATCCCCCTCGATCCCCCTTTTTCAAAGGGGGAGGTGGCAGCGCTTGACACCGTGTGTTCATCCCCTCTTTGAAAAGGGGGGCAGGGGGGATTTGCACGATGAATGAACTTGTAATGCGTCTTGCGCATATTCAGCGCACTTTGAGCCGCGCGCACCCTGTGCTTGGGCGACTGGCAAGTTTTCTTGAGTTGTCGGTTGAAGAAGGCTTGGGTTGCGCGGTGGCAAGCGGGGCACAGGCGCTACGTTTTGATACGGATTACTGCCGCACGGCGACGGATGAAGCTTTGCGCTTCTGGCTGGCACATGCAGCTCTGCACGCGGCCTTGCTGCATTTTGCGCCGCCACCCGGCAAGCCGGAGGTTTGGTCGCAGGCATGTGATGCCAAGGTGAATGCCCTGTTGCGCCAACTTGGCTTGTTTGTGGCGCAGTCCGAGGGGCTTGAGCGGCATGTCTGGTGGGACGATTTGAGTGAAGAGACAGGTGCGGCTGCTCAGCAACGGATGGGCGGGGCGCTTGCCGATGTTGAGCCGAGTGCGGCTTTACACCAATCAATAACGCAGCAATGGCGGCTGCGGGTGCGTCAGGCGGTGGGCGAGGCGCTGGGTGCTGGTGAAGCGGATGGCGTGCTGCTGCGCGAGTTACTCGGTCATGCGCCGCAAGCGTCCGGGCAGGATTGGCGGGCTCGGCTTGCGGCATTTTTGCAGCGTTGGCATCGTGCCGAAGCGCATTATGGGCGGGTTTCGCGGCGGGCGCTGGCACCGTTTTTAATGCCTGCGCTACGTCCGGCAGCGGCGCATGTGTTGGTGGCGGTCGATACCAGTGCGTCGATCAAAGAGGTGCAATTGCAGCAATTTTGGGTTGAAATTCAAAGCTTTGCCGGACAGGTGACAATGCAGCTCACCTTGTTGGCGGCGGATACGAAATTAGCCGAGGGCGCGCCGTGGGTGTTTGCGCCGGGCGAAGTGCCGCAATGGCCGCATCCGCATGGGCAGGGCGGCACGGATTTCCGTCCGGTGTTTGCGTGGCTGGAACAGTACGGTGAGGGCGTGGATGCTGTGATTTATTTTACCGACGGCAAGGGTGACTATCCGGCCTACGCACCGAGCGTGCCGGTGATGTGGGTACTTGCGGGCGAGGGTGGGGATGTGCGCAGGCCGCCATTCGGTGAGGTGGTTTTGTTATGAGCCGTGGCGTGCGACCGATACATATTGATATTGCCGACGACGAGCAAGCCCTGCTTGATCGCGTGGTGCAGCAGTTTTGGCTGGAGCAGGGCTTGTCACGGCACACGCTGAACGCCTATGAAACCGATTTACGTGTGTTTGCGGCGTGGTTGGCTTTGCATGAAAAAGCGTTATTGCGTGCTCAACGAGCCGATATTCTGGCCTATCTTGCGGAGAAAATGAGCGAAGGAAAGCAGGCGCGCAGTTTGGCGCGCATGTTGTCGGCGGCGCGGCGTTTTTATGGCTGGTTGGTGGCGCACGGCGAGTTGATGTTTGATCCGACCCTGGATATTCCACCGCCCGGCATGGGGCGACCCTTGCCCAAATCCCTGAGCGAGAGTGATGTGGTGGCCTTGATTACGGCGCCATCGCTCGACACCTCGCTGGGTCTGCGCGACCGGGCGATGCTGGAAACCTTGTATGCCACCGGGTTGCGGGTGAGTGAACTGATTAACCTGAGTCTCGGTCAGATGAGTCTCACGTCCGGCGTGGTACGTGTGTTGGGCAAGGGGCGCAAGGAGCGTCTTGTGCCCTTGGGCGACGAGGCGGTGCATTGGATTGAGCGTTATCTTGCCGATGCGCGCCCCATCTTGCTGGATGGGTTGGGTGAGTGTGCCGCGCTGTTCGTCACCCGGCGCGGCGCGGGCATGACCCGGCAGATGTTCTGGATTTTGATTAAACGATACGCGGCGCAGGCGGGCTTGACGACGGAGCTGTCGCCGCACACCCTGCGTCATGCCTTCGCCACGCATTTGTTAAATCATGGTGCCGACCTGCGTGTGGTACAAATGCTGTTGGGACACTCCGATTTATCAAGTACGCAGATTTATACCCATGTGGCGCGGGCAAGGCTCAAAGCCTTGCATCACGAGCATCACCCACGTGGGTAATTTGTATTTGAAACCTTTTATTTTGAAACCTTGAGGAAAAAACGCATGAAGCGTGTTGTGGCGATTTCGAGTTTGGTTTTGACAATGGGTTTAGCGGCAATGCCGCTTGCTTGGGCGGATGCAGCGGGCGACGCTTTGGCGGCCAAGCTCAAGGCGGCGATGCCGGGCATTCCGCTAACCTCGGTCACGCCCACACCGGTGGCTGGGATTTATGAAGTGGTGGCCGGGTCGGACGTGATCTACATGAGCGCCGATGGCAAATACATGTTCCAGGGCGTGCTGGTGGATTTCGATGCGCGCAAGAACCTGACCGAAGCGCGCAGGGGAGGGATTCGTGCCGAACTTTTGAAACAACTTAAGGACGAAGACACCATCATTTACGCGCCGATGGGCACACCCAAGCACACAATCACAATTTTCACCGACCCCAGTTGCCCGTATTGCCGCAAACTCCACGCCGAAGTGCCTGAGTTGGTTAAAAACGGGGTGAAGGTGCGTTATGTACTCTACCCGCGCGCGGGATTGGATTCTCCCATTGGAAAAACCAGCATCGGCATTATGTGCGCGAAGGATCGCAAGGCAGAGATGGATAAATCCCTCGCCGGTCAGACCTTGAGTTTGCCAGTTTGTGATAGCCACCCCCTGGCTAAACAGCTTGAGCTAGGCGGCGCGTTGGGGCTGGAAGGTACACCATACATCGTGACCGATGGCGGCGTGGTGATTTCCGGCTACCGCCCAGCGGCGGATATTCTGAAAGTGCTGGATAGCAAAAAATGATTTAGTTGAACAGGCCGAAAAGGCTGTTTTGAATCATGTTTGAGCCGTCATTGAAAGGGCGGGTATTGCGCATTTAATTGCGTAATACCCGCCCTTGATTTATTTGGCTTCTCGTTACTACGCTCCGGCGCGGGAATCTTCAGAAAGGGGCAGTTAAGGCCGGGACACAAGTTAAAACACTACCGATTCAATGCAACATGCCAAACATCTTGCGGCGATACGGTAAGGTCAGCGGGTGGCTGTCGCCCAGCATTTCAAAAATCTGCATCATGCCCTTGCGCCCCGCGCCGTCGTTGTAACTGCGATCCGTCTGCATGATCTGTAAAAACTGCTGCAAGGCGGCTTCATGTTGTCCTTGGGTGATAAGGAGTATGGCGAGCTTTTCCCGCGCCTCGCAATCCGCCGGATTCGCCTCAATCCGTGCAAGCAGTGCATCCGCATCGCCCAAGTTTTGCGCTTTCTGGTTGAAGTAAATCTGAGCCTTGAGTTCACGCGCCATGCCCGCTTCAGCAGCGTTATCGGGAATGGAGGCCAACATGCTGAGCGCTTGTTCAGTTTTTCCGCTATGCGCCGCAAAGCGCGCCAGAACAAACAGCACCGCCGAATTTTTTGGGTCAAGCTCATGCGCCAGTCGCAGCAGTTCCAATGCCTCGGCCTCGTGATTTTGCTCAAGCAGCGACATGGCCTGGTGCAACATCAAATCCGACTCGCGCACAACGTGCTTATCAATCAATGCACGTATGGCCGACTCCGGCTGCGCGCCCATAAATTGATCGACCACTGCGCCATCCTTGAACAACATCACCGTCGGCAGGCTGCGAATGCCGAATTGTGCTGCAAGGTTCTGCTCGGCGTCGGTGTCCACGTAGGCCAAATGCACCTCGCCGTTGTAGCTTTCCACCACGCGCTTGAGTAGCGGTTTCAGCACTTGGCAGGGTTGGCACCATGATGCCCAAAAATCCACCAGCACAGGGTGTTTCATTGAAGCTTGGATGACTTGTTCTGCAAAGGTGAGTTCATTCGCATCAAAAACGTAATCAGTCATGGGAAATCCTCGTGGTCGCCTTGTTTAGATTAGGTATGTAGCCTAGCAGCCTGTCGGACTTGAGCGGCTTTTGCAGCCAGATCGTCACAAGTCCGACAGGCTGCTAGATGAAGCGTAGCGGAATCCGAGAACTGGTGCGCCAATCGTGTGGTTTGTCCCGAACTGGCATTCGGGCTACCTAATTCTGTAGCCAATACACTACGCTCAAATCAGCTGTGCTGGGATTAAATCACAAAATCGTCACAAAACTGTTGACACCCCGTAAAACCTGTATAGAATGCGCCCCCGTCAACACACGTTGATGACCTGCGTCCCCATCGTCTAGAGGCCTAGGACATTGCCCTTTCACGGCAGTAACTGGGGTTCGAATCCCCATGGGGACGCCACTATTCTCTCGGTCCGGATAAGAAGTCCGGGCGTCATCGAAATCTAGCCCTCCTGTCCCGTCTAAAATTTAGACGATGAGTCTCTCCGCACACAATCATGTGATGCTTCAACAGACTTGGTGTGACGATCGTTGGTTCGGCTTCGATGCTGAAGTTATCGCCAACGAACGCGGCCTGCTCCAAAAGCAATTCCGTACTCTGAAAGCTATCGCCGAGAGTCCCTTATTGTCTTTTGTCCAGCAGGAAAAACTCCATGACAACCCAAACAATCACCGACAAAACTTTTGCCGAACTAGGCATTAACGAGCAAATTGTAGCCAACCTGGCTGCTCTTGGTTTAACCAAGCCCACCCCTGTCCAGGCAGAAGCTATTCCGGTGCTGCTGCAAGGCCGCGACCTCATTGCCAAGGCCCCCACAGGAACCGGCAAAACCGCCGCCTTTCTGTTGCCCGGCATGAATCGCATCATTGCAGAGCAGAAAGAAGGACGTGGTCCGCGCGTTCTTGTGCTTGCGCCGACGCGTGAGCTTGCCCAGCAAGTCACCAAGGCGGCCATCAGCTTTGGTCGTGGTCTGCGCGGTGCACGCGTGGTCTGCATCACCGGCGGCGAACCCTATCCAATCCAGAACCGTGAGCTTTCCAAGCCTTACGACATTCTGGTGGCTACCCCAGGTCGCCTGCTTGACCAAATGAACAACGGTCGCGTGCATTTTGAGCGTATCGAAATGCTGGTTCTTGACGAAGCCGACCGTATGCTTGACCTCGGCTTTGCCGACGACATGCGCGCCATTGCCGATGCCATGCCGCAAGAGCGTCAAAGCGTGTGCTTCACCGCCACCTTGTCCTCCAGTGTCGTGCGTTTGGCCAGCGATTTGTTGAACAACCCGGAAAAACTCGAAGTTGCTCAACAAGAGTCCAACCGTGACTCGATTGATCAACAAGTCATCTTCGTCGATCACGTCGATCACAAGCGTGAACTGCTCAACCATCTGCTGAACGATGTCACCGTTAATCAGGCCATTGTCTTCACCGCGACCAAGCGTGATGCCGATCAGCTTGCGCTGGAACTGGAAGATGCCGGTCAAGCTGCTGCTGCCCTGCACGGCGATCTGAATCAGCGTCAGCGTACCCGTATGCTCGACCAACTGCGCAGTGGCCGTTGCCGCGTACTGGTTGCCACCGATGTGGCCGCGCGTGGTATCGACGTCGCAGGCATTACTCACGTCTTCAACTTCGATCTGCCACGTCAGGCCGAAGATTATGTGCACCGCATCGGTCGTACCGGCCGTGCCGGCGCAACCGGAACCGCCATCTCCTTCGTCAGTCGTCGCGATATCGGCATTCTGCGCAACATCGAACATTATGTTGGCGACAAGGTGCGCGTCACCGAAGTCGAAGGCCTCGAAGCGCGCTTCAAGCCGCAAGAAGGCGATCGTGGTCATGCGCCGCGTGGTCATCACGCGCGTCCGGGCAGCACCGGCGGCGGTTACCGTGGTGCACATCGTAGCGAAGGCAGCGGCAATGGCGGCGGCTACCGTGGTGGCAACCGCAATGAAGGCAGTGGCAACGGTGGTGGTTATCGCGAAGCCGGCGCAGGCAATGGCGAAGGTCGTTCATATGGACGCGGCGGCGCAGGTGGCGGTTATGCGGGCAACGGTAATGGCAACGCAGCCGGCGCGCGCAGCAATGGCGGTGGCAACAGCTACAGTGATGCTCCGCGTCGCGCCTACGGCGATACACCACGCCCAGCGGCGCGCCCGCCCGTCCGTGACGGCGCAGGCGTACCCCGCCGCAAGTTCTACGACTAAACCAGTAGCCCGGATGAAGCGAAGCGCAATCCGGGGATGGTCGTGCCTGTGGTGATGTCGGCTCTGGATTGTCATCCAGACTACGAAGACAACGTTAAAACCCCTTGGTAACACAAGGGGTTTTTTGTGGGTGACGCTTTCTGTAGGAGGGGATTTATCCCCGACCACCACGCAACCCTAATGCACCAACCCATGCCGTTGGCATAACCCCACCAAGCGAGGCAGGTTTGCGCCGTAGGTGGGAGGCTGTGTCGGGGATAAATCCCCTCCTACAAAATCATGTGCTTGTTGCACTATAGCAACGCATAAGTTGCACCGTGATAAAGCGCTTGTGTATAAAGACTCCCGTGACCCCGATACTGTTCGGGAAGTCCTTCCAAACCTCCAGGAGATACCTCAATGAAGAAGCACATTATTGCTGTTGCAGTGGCCGCCGCCTTTGCAGCCCCGGTCGCTATGGCCGATACCACCCTTTACGGCTTGGCCAACATGTCACTCGATTATATCGATGTAGGTGATGGCCAGACCTACAAGCAAAATGCAAACGGCACTTTCACAAATGACAAGATTGTTGCAGGTAGCAGCAACATCAACGTCCAGTCTGGTTCTTCACGCTTGGGCGTGAAGGGCAGCGAGAAAATCAGCAACGATCTGTCAGCTGTGTATCAGGCTGAGTTCGGTGTACAGATGTCTGACGGCACCACCGCACTGACCAACCGTAACCAGTATGTTGGTCTGAGTAGCAAGAGCTTCGGTACTTTCATTGCTGGTCGTCACGACACCCCAATGAAGCTGGCTTGGTCCAAGTATGACCTGTTCGGCGATCAGATTGGCGATAACGGTAACATGTCAGGTCACAAGTATGGCACCAGCGCCGGTTTCAACCTGCGTACCCCGAACACCGTGGCTTACCTGACCCCGAACCTGGCTGGCTTCGAAGCGACCTTGGCTTATGTTGCCGACCACGATGCGGTTGATGCCACAGCTGGCTACGATAACAACAACAACCAGGCGTTCTCTGGGTCTGTAGGTTACACCTTCAAGAAGTTGTTCAGCGTTGTTGCTGCTTACGAGAACCACCAGCAAAAGGCTCCTGCTGTCAGCACCAAGAGCACCTCTGAAGATGCGTGGATGATCGGCGGTGGTTTGACCATGGCTGGCTTCACAGTTAATGCTCAGTACATGGGAATCGAGAACTTTGACGATGTTAAGGCTGATATCTGGGGCTTGGGCGCGGCTTACACCTTCGGCAAGAAGCACACTGTCAAGGGTCAGTACTACAATGCTGAGTTCGACGGCTACGCTGATGGCAAGAACATGTTTGCCTTGGGTTACGACTTCGCTATGAGCAAGCAAACCACTCTGTTCGCTGCTTATGCTTACGGTGACAACGGTCAAACTACCTGGGGCGACGGCCACGAAGGCAAGACCCCGATCTCTACTATGAGCGATCAAGACTCCAACGTCTTCTCTGTAGGCATGAAGTACAAGTTCTAATCATGACGTAAGCCTTCTTGGTGAAGGCTTACTCTGGTTAAAACCTGTGATTCAATAAAAAGCGACCCTCGGGTCGCTTTTTTTATGCGGTTAAATCCCCCCTAGCCCCCCTTTTTCAAAGGGGGGGAACAGAGCTTGACAGTCTTTTCAAAGGGGTACGCAACTGGCGATTTTTCAATGATTTGGATTAACCCTCCCCCTTTGTAAAAGGGGGACTGAGGGGGATTTGATGGAACTCTACAGCCCAAAACTCAAAGATAACTCCCGCAAGCTTAGAGCCAACATGACCGACGCTGAGCAGTTGTTGTGGTATCGCCTTCGACGCAAGCAAATACACGGTGTGCAGTTTTACAGGCAGAAACCGTTGCTCAACTTCATCGTGGACTTTTATTGTCCATCTGCAAAATTGGTCGTTGAGCTTGATGGTGGCCAGCATTTTGAAGATAAACATCAAGCCAAGGATGATGCGCGGGATTTTTCACTGATGGAGTTGGGTTTGCGTGTACTGCGATTTGATAATCGACAGGTTTTGTTGGAAACGGATTCGGTGTTGGAGATGATCGGTCGGGTGGTTGAGGAGCGAATTTTGAAGCTAAATCCAAATCCCCCCTAGCCCCCCTTTTTCAAAGGGGGGGGAACAGAACGGGCAGTTTTCATGGATTTGGACTTGTTTTCCCCCTTTGAAAAGGGAGGACTAAGGGGATTTACATGAAACGGAGAATCACTCGCCGATTTTGCGCACGCCATCCTTGCCCGCCAGAATCAAGACATCCGCTGGGCGAATGGCGAATATGCCGACCGTAACGATGCCCGGCAGATTGTTGAGCTGCGCTTCGAGTTTTGCGGGTTCCATGATTTCGAGGTTGTGAACGTCGAGAATCTGATTGCCGTTGTCGGTGACAAAGTCGTCACGGTAGACCGGGTTGCCGCCGAGTTTGACCAGTTCGCGTGCAATCATGCTGCGTGCCATGGGGATGACTTCAATCGGCAGGGGGAATTTGCCGAGCATCGGCACAAGCTTGCTTTCATCGGCAATGCAGACAAAGGTTTTGGCCAGGTGGGCGATGATTTTTTCGCGGGTGAGTGCGCCGCCGCCGCCTTTGATGAGTTGCAGATATTGGTTGGTTTCGTCTGCGCCATCAACATACACCGGGATTTCGCTGACTTCGTTGAGGTTGAAGACCGTGATGCCGTATTTGCGTAAGCGTTCGGTGGAGGCGTTGGAGCTGGAAACCGCACCTTCGATGGTGTGTTTGATGGTGGCGAGGCCGTCAATAAAGTGGTTGACGGTGGAGCCGGTGCCCACGCCGACAATCATGCCGGGTTTGATGTATTCAAGGGCGGCAAGGGCGGCTTGGCGTTTGAGGTCGTCTGGGTTGATGGCTGTGCTCATGGTGTGTTTCTCGTGTGGGTCAAAGATGGATTAAATGAGTTCGTCTTCAGAAGGGACGGGCGGCAGGTCGGGCAGGATGGAGGGTATGAATTGATCCCATTCGATGCAGACCGGAATAACGCTGGCGCAGCTTTGCCCGCGCAGGGACTGGATGTCGGTGTCATAACGCTCGCCATTGTGGCGGTAGATAAACACCATGCCGTCAATGGGGTGGATAACCCAGTATTCGCGTACGCCAACACGTTCGTAGAGTGCGCGCTTGGTGATTTGGTCGTAGCTGGCGCGGCCCGGTGAGAGGATTTCGATAATCCAGTCGGGTGCGCCAACCACGCCGCGTTCGTCAATTTTGCTTGGGTCGCAGACGACGAGGATATCGGGTTGCACCACGCGGTCGGTTTCTCCATCGCGGTCGTTGGGATGTTTGGGTAAGCGCACATCCAGTGGGGCGACGAAGGGATGGCAGGCCGTGTTGGCGAGTTGGCTCAAAATTTGTGCATACGTCCGTCCGGCAATGTCTTGATGGCGCACGCTGGGCGCGGCGGCCATGGCGTAGGCTTTGCCGTCGATCAGTTCATAGCGCGGCGTATCAGGCCAGGTGAGGTAGTCGGCGTAGGTGTAGCGCGCTTCAGGTGTGATGCGTTTTTGGACGCGATTCATGGCAATGAACTCGTATCGGGGTATTGCCGGGATTGTGGCGCAGCTTGGTAGTTGTGCCAAGGGTTTATGCATTCATGCCAGAAACAGGCTGTAAGCCGGGTTGTCGGTTTCGTCCCAGTAGGGGAAGCCGAGGTCTTTGAGGAAGCCTTCGAAACCCTGGCGTTCGGCAGATGGAACCTGGATGCCGACGAGGACGCGGCCATAGTCGGCGCCGTGGTTGCGGTAGTGAAACAGGCTGATGTTCCATTCCGCGCCCATGCGGGTGAGAAATTGCAACAGTGCGCCAGGGCGTTCAGGAAATTCAAAGCGGTAGATGATTTCGTGTTCGACGCGCTGGGCGTGGCCGCCGACCATGTGACGCATGTGCAGCTTGGCCATTTCGTTGCCGCTCATGTCTAGCACAGGGTAGTGCTGGGCTTGAAGTTCGTGAATCAGCGTTTCCTTTTCGCTGGCGCCAGCGTTGAGCTGGACGCCGACAAAAATGTGGGCATCACGGCGGTCGTTGTAACGGTAGTTGAATTCGGTAATGGAGCGGCGGCCCAGTGTGTTGCAAAAGCTCAGGAAGCTGCCGGGGCGTTCGGGAATGGTGACGGCAAACAGGGCTTCGCGTTGCTCACCCAGGTCTGCGCGCTCGGCAATATGACGCAGGCGGTCGAAGTTCATGTTGGCGCCGGAGTTGATGGCGATCAGGGTTCCGGTTGCGTTGTTGGTGCGCGCGGCATAGCGCTTTAAGCCGGCAATCGCCAAGGCTCCGGCAGGTTCGGCAATGGCGCGGGTGTCATCGAAAATGTCTTTGATGGCAGCGCTCATTTCGTCGGTGCTGACGAGGATGATTTCATCCACACAGGCGCGTGCAATGCGGAAGGTCTCTGCCCCGGCTTGTTTGACCGCCACGCCGTCCGCAAACAGGCCGACTTGCGGCAGGATGACGCGCTCATCGGCGGCAAGTGCGGCGTGCATACAGGCGGCATCTTCAGGTTCGACACCGATCACGCGGGTGTTGGGGCGCAGGTGTTTGATGTAGGCGGCGACACCGGCAATCAGTCCGCCACCACCGACAGGGACGAAGACGGCTTCAATCGGGTCGGGGTGTTGGCGCAGGATTTCCATGCCGATGGTGCCTTGTCCGGCAATGATGTCGGGGTCGTCAAAGGGGTGAATAAAGCTCAGGCCTTCGTGTTCAGACAGTTGGCAGGCGTGGGCGTAGGCTTCGTCATAGGCATCACCGTGCAGCACAACCTCGCCGCCACGGCGGCGCACCGCGTTGACTTTGATGGCCGGGGTGGTGGTGGGCATGACGATGACGGCACGCAGGCCGAGACGTTGCGCGGCGAGAGCGACACCTTGGGCATGATTGCCCGCACTGGCGGCAATCACGCCGTTTTGGATTTCGCCACGCAAGCGCATGTGGTGAATTTTGTTGTAGGCACCACGCAGCTTGAAGGAGAACACCGGTTGCAGGTCTTCGCGCTTGAGCAGTACGTTGGCGTTCATGCGGGTGGAGAGCAGGGGCATGGCATCGAGCGGACTTTCAATCGCCACGTCGTAGACACGGGCGATAAGGATGCGGTCGAGGTAGTCGCGGGTGATGCTCATGCGTGGTGTTCTAGTTCGAGGATGGTGTGCCAATCGGATTCGGTCACGGGCATGACGGAGAGGCGGTTGCCTTTGCGTACCAGCGGCATGTGTTCGAGCTGGGGCAGGGCTTTCATTTCCTGCAGCGTGATGTTGCGTTTGAGATGTCGCACAAAACGCAAGTCGACCATGTCCCAGCGCGGTTTGTCAGGGGTGCTTTTGGGGTCGTAATACTTGCCTTCGGGGTTATCCCAGGCGGTGTGGTCGGGGTAAGCTTCGCGCACGATTTCGGCGATACCGACAATACCCGGCTCTTTGGTGTTGGAGTGATAGAAAAACACCAGGTCGCCAATTTTCATGCTGCGCATGAAGTTGCGTGCTTGGTAGTTGCGTACTCCATCCCAGCCTTCGGTTTGCGTTGGGCGGCTGGCAAGGTGGTCGATGCCAAAAACATCGGGTTCGGATTTCATGAGCCAATAGGCCATATCAGCGTTTCCTTCAATACAACCTTAAATACGTTGGAACAAGCGTAACCCGTGTTCGGTCACGATGCCATCTAACGGGATGTCCCATGCGGCGGCGGGGAGGGGGGGGCAGCGTTGCAGTTCAAACGCCACGCCAATCAGCAGCGGTTTGCGCCAGCTGCGGCGGGCATGACGGAAGGCAAAGCTGCGATCATAAAAGCCACCCCCCATGCCGAGGCGGTTGCCATGCTCGTCAAAGCCGACGAGAGGCATGAGGACGGCATCAAGTTGAGTGGGGCGCAGTAACTTGCGTGGATTGACGCGGGGCTCGGGAATGCCGAAATGGTTGAAATGCAAGCTGGATGAAGCTGTCCACGGTGCAAAGCGTAAGCGTGAACCGCGCACAAGTATGGGCAGGTAGCGTTGTTGTGCAGCACCCATGTTTAATAGCGGGCGCAGATCAACTTCGCCATCGTTGGGCCAGTACAGGGCAAGGTGGCGCAGACGCTTAAGGCGCGGGTGTTGGGTGATTGAGCGCAGAATCGTCGCCTCTTTTTCAGTACGCGCCGAGCCCTGCAGCTCGCGGCGGGCTTGGCGTAGGGTTTGGCGAAGTACCTTGCGGGAGAGCGATTGCATGATGTGTGGTTAAATCACGAAAAAACGATGAGTCCGAAAAATGCTCATGTAGCCAGGATTGTCATCCGGGGCAGGCTCCACAACAGGCGCGATTTCTTCTGGATTCCGCTGAACGCGAAGCTGACGAAGTCCGCTTCATCCGGGTTGCGAAACTGGTGTCGGGGATAAAACTCCTCCTACAAAATCACCGTCGGGCTCCAAATACAAAAGGCCGAGCTTTACGCCGGCCTTGTGCTACGAATTCAGGGGTCTTCCAGATGCGGCGTTGCTGGCTACTTACCTTGAACCGAGCGGTTCAAGTCGGGGAAGGTGAATTAAATCGTTAGGCTTTCCGTTCAGGACGGACATGCACACGGACTTGAATACGCCAGCCCCTGAGGGATGCATTAAGGCTCAAGGGGATTGAACCAGTGAGCGCACGCCCTAGAAGACTTGATTGCAGTTTAATCTCTCTGACGGGCTTTGCAATCCCTTAGTAATGAATCGGGGCGATAGGCATGTTGGTGTGTGGGTCTAGCTTTTCAGAGCATCCTGCATGCGTTGGTGCAGAGCTTCGGCCTCGTGTTGTACGGAATGAGTAATGAGACTTTGACCATCGGGAAGTGTGTTTTCCTGTGTGGCAGGGCTGTGAGATGCCTTCGCAATGAGGCGATTGTAATCGTCCTGCAATTGGAGCAATTCATGAGTCAGGTTAATCGCTGCCATGACAGCAACTCGATCATTACCGATGACTTTGCCGCTGTGGCGAATTTCGCGCATTTTGCTATCGAGGTGGCGGGCTGCTCGCACCAGAGAATCGCGCTCTTGCGGGGGGCAGGCAATGCGAAATTCTTTGTCGAGTACCGTGACGCTGACGGGTGTGGCGGCTTCTTGATTCATGCGGGATCATCCTGTTGGCTAAGAAGTTTTTCCAAAATGGGGCCTAAGCGCACTTCGGTACTGATGAGGAGGTTGAGTAAAAATTCCTTATCTTCGAGCAATAGTTGGTTGTGTTGCTTGAGTTTGGCGTTCAGCTCAATGAGTTGCTGAATGTCGGCTTGCAGCAGCAGCCAAGTGTCTTCGCTGAGTATGCGTTGCATGAGGGGTTCACGGCTGAAATAAGTTGAAACTGTATTGGATCATAGCCCAATCAACAAGAATGTTGGTGTTTTTATAGGCTTAGCGTTACATGCGTGAGTGGCGTGTTAGGATTCGTCGGACTTGCACGAAATCGCCCCAGCGGCGCTCAAGCACCCCGCTGTACTAGTGTGTACGGTCTTCGGTGCTTTGCCTTGCTGGAACACTTTTGCGTAAGTCCTGATTCAATGGGTTTCGTAGTCTGAGCAAGGAGTCATTTATGGTGAGTTTTGATCAGGTTGATACGGCGTTACGTGATGCGGATATGCAGGCGGCGGAAGCGCACGGGACGTTGGTTGGGATGATGTGTGCCGCAGGGCAGACTCCTGTGCAGGATTGGTGGGCGCAAGTGTTTGAACCTGCTGAAGACCAAGGCGTGCCCTTGCGATCGGAGCTGATCGACACGATGTATTCCGAGACGGTGAATAGCCTGCTGGAAGGAGCGGGATCGTTTGATTTGATGTTGCCCGACGATGATGAGGCGCTTGAGTTGCGTACTGATGCGCTGCATGAATGGTGTCATGGTTTCCTCTATGGCTACGGGATCGCGAGTGGGCGTGATGTGTCGCTTTTGCCCGAGGAGGCTGCCGAAGTGATGCGCGATATGGGGCAATTTGCGCAGGCGCGTTTTGAGTTGGGCGAGGACGCAGAAGAAGATGAGCTGTCATACAGCGAGTTGGTAGAGTATCTGCGGGTGGGCGTGATGTTGCTTTTTGAGACGCTGTATCCACGTGAACACGTTGCCAGGCCGGCCATGCCCCTGGATGATGATGAGCCCTTGGATATTGAGGATTTGTGGGCGCAGATCGCCAAGGCCAAGGCCAAGGCGCAGACCCTGCATTGACGGAGCAATAAAAGCTACTAGCAGCCTGTCGGACTTGAGCGGCTGAAGCGAAAAAGTCCGACAGGCTGCTAGAGATACGGAGTGGGTGGGATTCGTTTTCGACACCCGCAACGCAAACTGCACGGCTTCTGGTTGGTATCTGTCCCTTTTCTGCATACATGACCTGTGCAAAGCCAAGTCAGCACGTTCAGTTCTTCGCTGTTTCCAAAGCTGATAGGGTAGGTGGTGAGGCGTTTATCTTGCGGATGAACTTCTGTGTTCTCTGTGGCAAAAATGGTTTTGGAAAGTGGAGTAAAACGTGTCGATTCATCCCGTGTTGAATAAAAAGCATTTTGCCAAGCGGCGTAAGCGTGTACTGGCGGCCTTGGGTGAGCAGGCTGTGGCGATCATTCCGGCGGCCAGTGAGCAGTTGCGCAATCGGGATACGCATTTCCCCTTCCGACAGGCGAGCGATTTTCGCTACCTGACCGGCTTTGATGAGCCGGATGCGTTTCTGGTGCTGGTGCCGAAACACGAGCTGGGTTCCTGCATCCTTTTCGTGCGCCCGCGTGATGCTGCGCGCGAGCAGTGGGAGGGGCGGCGCGCCGGTGTTGCGGGCGCGCTCAAGCTGTACGGCGTCGATCAGGCGTTCACCCTGGACGAGATGGATGCCAAGCTGCCGGAGTTGCTGGCCGGGCGGGAGCAGGTGTTTGCGCCACTGGGCGAGGATATGGGCTTTGCCCAGCGTCTGTTCGGCTGGCTGGTGGCGGTGCGACGTTTGCAACGTACCGGCGTGAAGGCACCGGGTACATGGCAGGATAGCTCGCAGTTGCTGCATGAAATGCGCCTGTTCAAGGATGAGGATGAGTTACAGGTTCTGCGCGAGGCGTGCCGCATCAGTGAACTTGGGCATGTCGCGGCCATGCGAGCCTGCCGCCCCGGAGCGGCAGAATATGCCCTGGAGGCGGAGTTGCTGCATACCTTCCGTCAGCATGGTGGCGAGACGGCGTTCCCGTCGATAGTGGCGGGTGGGCAAAATGCCTGCATCCTGCATTACACCGAGAACCGTGATCGCTTGAAAAAAGGCGAGCTGGTGCTGGTGGATGCCGGGTGCGAGTGGGGCGGCTATTGCGGCGATATCAGCCGGACTTATCCGGTCAGCGGGCGTTTTTCATCTGCGCAGCGCGATGTTTATAGCGTGGTGCTGGCCGCGCAGCAGGCGGCGATTGACGCGGTGCGTCCGGGCGCGAGCTACGATCAGCCGCATCAGGCCGCCGTGCAGGTGTTGACCGAGGGCTTGGTGGATTTGAAGCTGCTCAAGGGCAAGGTGAGCAAGCTGATCGAGAAAGAAGCCTACAAGCGTTTTTACATGCACCGCACGGGGCATTGGCTGGGTATGGATACGCACGATGTTGGCAATTACAAGGTGGATGGCGCATGGCGACCACTGGAGCCGGGCATGGTGCTGACGGTGGAGCCGGGGCTGTATATCGACGCGGGGCGCGATGTGCCCAAAGAGTTGCGCAACATGGGTATTCGCATTGAAGACGATGTGCTGGTTACCCGCGAAGGCAGCGAGGTGTTGACCGCCGCCGCGCCGAAGACCATCGAGGCCTTGGAGGAGTGCGTACCCAATGAATGAGTCACATCAAGCCGGTCTTTTTGATGTAGCCATTGTTGGCGGTGGGCCGGTGGGGGCGATTCTGGCGCATGTGCTGGCACAGGAAGGCTTTTCAGTGGTGGTGCTGGAACGCGAAACCCCGCCCGCTCAAGCTGCCGTGGGCGTGTCGGGATTTGATGGCCGGGCGATTGCGCTGGCCGAAGGGGGACGGCGCTTGCTGGCCGGTTGGGGGCTGTGGAGTCAGCTTGCGGCGCAGGCTGAACCGATCCGCACGATTCATGTGAACCTGCGCGGCGCACTGGGCGCGGCGCGATTTTCTGCCCGCGAGGAAGGCGTGGACTCGCTGGGGCAGGTGCTGGATTCGGCGCGCATGGAGCCGGTGCTGTTGCAGGCGGCCAGGGATAGCGGGGTGGC
>JAGUXT010000057.1 GCA_020061705.1 Halothiobacillus sp.
ACCGGAGTCGCCATTGGCCGCGCTCTCAGCGGTCTTGATGGTTCCGCCGTTCCACACGCTGACATTGCCGCCTGTGCCGCCGCCGCCGGCCTTGCCGCCCAGCGCGGCCAGGCCTGAGCTCATTTCGCCGTCACCGCCGGTTCCGCCGATGCTTTGCGCCAGAATGCCGATGGAATCAGCGCCGGAAAGCGTCAGGGATTTGCCTGTGTGGTTGGTGACCGAAACCGCCCCGCCATTGCCGCCGAGCGTAGACGTGCCGCCCTTGGCGAAGAAGACGCCGAAGCCCGCGCCGCCGCTGCCGCCGCCGCCGCCGATGCTCTGCCCCACGATGGCATCGGAGCCTGAGCCCTGCGTGCTGATCTGGCTCCAGTTGATGATACTGACCTTGCCGCCGTCTCCCGCGCTGCCGGCACTGGCGCCAAAGTTGACCAGATGCAGGAAGCCGCTGCCACCCGTCGCTGAGCCGGCGTGTCCGCCGATGCTTTGTCCCAGAATTCCCGCCGAGTCCTGCCCCTGTGTCTTGATATACGTATTCCCACTGACATGGGTAATGTCGATATCCACCTCGCCGCCATTACCGGCGCTTCCCCCCGGCTTATGGCTACCCACGCCGCCGGCGCCGCCCTGGCTGGAGGCGAGCAGGCCAGGGGATCCATCACCGTTGGTAGTGATATTCCAGGCTCCATTGATCGAAACCGTTCCACTGGAACCGCCATTGCCGCCGGCGCTGTTCTGCGCCGCGTCGCCATCGCCGCCGGCTCCAGCCTGGCTCAAGGCGAAAATCCCCGCGGACTGGGCGCCCGTAGTGTTGAGCGTGCGGCTCTGCCCGCTGTCGAAGATCGTAATGTTGCCGCTATTGCCGCCGTCGCCTCCGGGAACATTTCTTTCACCCCCCCCGCCGATGCCGCCGATGCTTTGCAGCAGGAGTGCCGGGGCATTCGCGGACGACGTGGTGATGCCCCAGGTTCCGGCCTGACGCTTGGCCGCCGTGAAATCCGCCGGGGCGTCGATAAAGATGTTGCCAGCCGCGCCGCCATCCCCACCATCCCCGCCACGGGTGCTGCCATACCCCCCCCGACTGCCTGCGCCGCCCTGAGAGAGGAGGTAAACCCCGGGCGCAAGGTTGGAGGTGATGCTCGTGCCGCTGGATGTGGTGCGGACATCCGATGCCTGCCCGCCATGGCCGCCGGCTCCACCATAATCCCCTTCATGGTCTCCGCCTATGTTCCCCGCGCCGCCGACGCTGGCGGCATAGACTGCGTAGGATGTCTGACTGTGCGAGGGGGTTGTACCCGCCGTGATCGCTCCCGAGAGGTTTACAGTGACTGCGCCGCCCAAGCCGCCAGCGCCGCCGGTTTCGTTTTTCTGCCCTAGCCCCCCCATGCCCCCCGTGGAGGTGGCCATGATGCCCAAGGCCGCCGATGGGTTGATCGTGCCGTCGAAGGTGAGTTGGATCGATCGGCCTGCGTGGCCAATGATCTCGGTGCTGTGTTGATCTGCCTTGTCTTGGCCATTGGCTCCCTGACTGGTGACCTGTACCGCGGCAGCCCCGTCGGCAAGAATATTGCCGTCGATCAAGTGAGTACCCGTATTCACGATCAACACCGCCGGTGTCGGCCCGCTGTCGGTCATCGTCCAGCGGATATCGTACGCGTCATACACGTTGTATCCGTTGGTGTTGCTAGTTGTCCAGGTTCCGTAGATGTTTCCTGAGAGGTTATTGACCGTAATCTGTTGGGCGGTAGACGGCGGATTCGATGAACTGGAGGAAATGTCGATGCCATAGGTCTGGTTCCCGCTGCACTGGTAGGCATTCGGGTTGTTTGGGTCTTGTTGGCATGCATCAGGCCCGGCAAGGGAGAGAAGAGGGGCGCTGGCGGCGATGATGCCGAGCGCCAGCGCGGAATAATTGAAGGGGACGCGTGAGGGCATCCGCTTGTCGCTTAGGGCGAGCTTGTTTTTTCTTTTCATTGGGGAGCCCCGTTCGTTTTTGTCACGCGCATGCGCATGGTGATTGCGAAAATTTCCGCCAAACTACTCGGTGCATCCTTCATTTAGAAAGCTAGGATTTTTTATTGGGCATCAGGAAAACGATATCGTAAATAAATCCACCCCAGCAGCCTGTATGTGCAAACAATGATGCCCTGTGTCGTCGACCTACCCACTGAGGCATTAACCGCGCACGAATTCAGCATAGAATCCGCCCGATTACCCCGTCATCCTTTACAACCATCCCTCTAAGACCACGCACCATGATTTTTCCTCCTGACTTCACCTGGGGTGTCGCCACCTCGTCCTACCAGATCGAAGGCTCGCCGCTGGCTGACGGCGCGGGTCTGAGCAACTGGCACCGCTTTGCGCTGGAAAGCGGACGCATCCTCAACGACGATCACGGCGAAACCGCCTGCGACCACTATCGTCGTTCGCACGATGATGTTGCGTTGATTAAGGAACTGGGTGTGGATGCCTACCGCTTCAGCTTCAACTGGGCACGCATCCAGCCGCACGGCAAGGGTGCGGTGAATGAAACAGGGCTGGATTTCTACCGCCGTCTGGTCGATAGCCTGCTCGAACATGGCATCCGGCCCTTCGCCACCCTCCACCACTGGGACTTGCCAGCCATACTGGATGATCACGGCGGCTGGCTCAACCGCGACACCGCCTACCGTTTTGCTGATTTCACCGAAATCATGACCCGTGCGCTGGATGGCCAGATTCAGGACTGGTGCACCTTCAACGAGCCCTGGGTCATCATGCACGAAGGCTATGTCAACGGCGCGCACCCGCCCGGCTTGCGCGATCTGGCTCACGCACCTACCGTCGCCCACAACCTGCTGCGCGCTCATGCCGAAGCCGTGCGCGCCTACCGCGCCAATGGCTCGCATCGCATTGGCATCGTCGTCAATATCGAGCCGAAATATGCTGCCAGTGATTCCTTGGATGATCTGGAGGCACAGGCGCGCGCTGAAAGCTACATGAATCGCCTGTTTATCGACCCGATTATCACCGGCGAATGGCCTCAGCCTTTGGTTGAATTTATGGGTGAAGATGCCTGGCGTGAGGTGCTGAAGGAATCCACCACCCCGCTGCGCGAACCTATTGACTGGCTCGGCGTGAATTATTACAGCCGCAACGTAGTCGGCCACAAACCAGGTGGTTTTCTCAACACGACCAGCGTGCGCCAACCCGGCACGCACACCGAAATGAACTGGGAAGTTTTCCCGCAAGGCCTGACCGACACCCTGCTTTGGCTAAGTGAACGCACCCAGGGCTTGCCGCTCTACGTGACCGAAAACGGTGCCGCTTTCGACGACCCGCCCGTGATCGGCGGTCGCGTGGCCGATGCGGAGCGCGTCGATTATTTGCACGAACACCTGCACGCCGCCGCCCAAGCCATTGAACAGGGCGTGAACCTGCGCGGTTATTTTGCCTGGTCATTGCTGGACAACTTCGAATGGCAGTTCGGCTATTCGAAGCGTTTCGGCCTGGTGCATGTTGATCCGGCCACGCAAAAGCGCACCCTCAAGGACAGCGCACATGCCTACGCATCCATCTGCCGGGGTTGAATAAATCCGAAGCATATTCTCCATAATTTCTTCACACCCACGCCTCCTCCTTGTGTCTAGAATCATAACTGGTCAAGCCCTGTACGAATGTGCAAATCAACGAGGAGTGCACCATGAGCGATCTCAAAGTCGGCACAACACCTGCCGCAATACCGAATGCCAGCGCCGAAGACATTATCCAAATCTATGTCGCGGGCTTCCTGCGTCCGCCTGAACTCGGCGGTTTCAACTACTGGATGAATGAAGCACAAAGCGGAAAGAGTGCCGATCAAATCGCCGCCATCATTTTCAGCCTTGATGTTGTCAAAGCGATCTACCCGGTAAGCATGAGCAATACGGCCTTTGTCACCGCGATTTACCAGAACGTTTTTTCCAGAGCCCCGGACACCGAGGGACTGAACTACTGGACAGGCCAACTTGATGGCGGGCTTGATCGTGGCGTGCTGACTCTCAATATGATCCGCGCAGGCCTTGGCACCCCCGATGGCACGCCCGGCAAAGCCATGATCGTCAATCGTATGGACTTTGCCCGCTACGCCGTGACACAACAACAAAACACGGGTATTGAAATATCGCCGGATCAGCTTAAAAGCAGCTTCGGCCTTGTCAGCGAAAATACAGCCTCCGTTGATCAAGCCATAGCCTCTCTCGCTGGCGCATTCATTTTGAGTCCGCAGCAAGCCGCCCGCTTTTTACAACAGGCCAGCTTTTCCTCTACTCAAAGCCAAATTTCCAGCGTACAGGCACAAGGCTACGCCGCGTGGCTGAGTGCCGAGTTTGACCGCCCAATTTCAAGCAGCAATTATGACTGGCTGCTCGACCATGGTTATGCCACTGACGAGTTCATCAGTAACTTTGCGGGTTCAACTTCTGCCATCTGGCAACGACTCATCAGCGCCCCCGACGCTCTGCGCCAACGCATGGCACTCGCCTTGTCAGAGTTCTTCGTGGTCGGTGCTCAAGGTGTCAGCCTCTTGCCATTCAAGCAATTCGTCATGGCAGCCTGGTGGGACATGCTATGCACCCACGCCTTCGGCAATTACCGGAATTTGCTCGAAGCCGTCACTCTAAGCGCAGCCATGGGGCGCTATCTCAATACCTCCGGCAACCAAAAGGAAGATCCCGCCACCGGTCGCCAACCGGATGAAAACTACGCCCGCGAAGTGTTGCAACTCTTCACGATTGGTCTGTATGTGCTTAATCAAGATGGCAGTGCGCAGACCGATGCCCACGGTCGTCCGCTTGAAAGCTATACCCAGGATGAAGTCAGTCAACTGGCACGCGTATTTACGGGTTGGACTATCCCCGTCACCCGAGCCACAACCACGCCCGACTTCGCCCGCCTGCCCATGCAGTTCAACGCAGTGACCCACTCCACCCTCGAAGCACGCTTTTTAGGCACCGTAATCCCGGCCAATACCGACGGTGTGAGCGCGCTACGCATCGCACTCGACACCTTGTTCATGCACCCCAATGTGGGTCCATTTCTAGGCAAGCAACTCATTCAACGCCTCGTCACCAGCAACCCCAGTCCCGCCTACGTGTCCCGCGTGGCGGCTGCGTTCAACAACAACGGCCAAGGCGTGCGCGGCGACATGCAGGCCGTCATTCGTGCGGTACTGCTGGATGATGAAGCTCGTAATGATCGCACGCTGAGTGAGGCCAGTTTTGGCAAACTAAGGGAGCCCATGTTGCGCTTCCTGCAATGGGCGCGCAGTTTCAACGCCACATCCCAGGACGGCTTGTGGAACATCGGCGATTTAAGCAATG
The DNA here is from genome assembly GCA_020061705.1 of Halothiobacillus sp. GTDB lineage: Bacteria > Pseudomonadota > Gammaproteobacteria > Halothiobacillales > Halothiobacillaceae > Thiofaba. The sequence goes on from JAGUXT010000057.1 coordinate 5,337, forward strand.
CAGGTACGCAATTGGGGCAACAACCGCTGAACTCGCCCAGCGTATTCAACTTCTTCCGCCCCGGTTACGTTCCACCCAACACCGCCATCGCCACCCAAGGCCTTGTCGCCCCCGAATTCCAACTGGTACATGAAACCAGTGTGGCGGGTTACATGAACTTCATGCAAACCACCATCGCTGCAGGTCGGGGCGGAGTACGCGCGGATTACACCACCGAGATCGCCCTTGCCCCGGACGCCGCTGCGCTCGTTGAACACTGCAACCTCGTGCTCTGTGCCGGGCAAATGTCCAGCAGCACCGCCACCACAATCCGCGACGCGATCAGCACTATCAACGCCAGCACCGATATCGGGCGCAGAAACCGCGTGTACGCCACTATTCTCATGACCATGGGCAGCAGCGACTACTTAATCCAAAGGTAAAAAGCCATGAAGATCAATCATCTCCCCGACATGGCGCGCCGCGCCTTCCTCCAGCGTAGTGCTGCCTTGGGCATCAGCGGAGCCTTGGCGCCCTGGGCCATGCAGCTCTCGATGCTCGGCGAAGCCGCCGCTGCGCAAGCAACAAGTGACGACTACAAGGCACTCGTCTGCGTCTTTTTCAGTGGTGGCAACGACTACGCCAATACCCTCGTACCCTACGACACAGCGCATTACAACGCCTACGCAGGCATCCGCCCCACCCTCGCCACCGCGCGTGACCGGCTCACCGCCACGGCTCTAAACGCACTCAACCCACTCGCCGACAGCCTGCAATTTGCCCTCGCACCGGAGCTTGCCCCCCTCAAACCCATTTGGGACGCACAACACCTAGCTATCCAGCTCAACGTTGGCCCACTGGTCGTACCCACCACGGTCGCGCAGTACAACGCCGCAAGCGTGCCTTTGCCGCCCAAACTGTTCTCACACAACGACCAAACCAGCCTGTGGCAATCCGGCCTCACTGAAGGCGCAACCAACGGTTGGGGTGGGCGCATGGGCGACTTGCTACTTGCTTCGAACAGTAGCAGCGTATTCACCTGCATCTCCGCCAGCGGCAATGCCACTTTCCTGTCAGGCCAAACGGCCACCCAGTACCAAATCAGTAGCACGGGAGCCATTCCCGTGAACGGCATAACCAATACGCTCTACGGCTCTGCTGCCTGCCAGAACGCCCTGCGCACCTTGATAACCCAAAGCGACCCCACCGTTTTTGAAGATGAATATACCCGCGTGGTGCGCCGCTCCGTCGATGCCCAGGCTCAGGTCACCGCAGGTATCGCCGGGGTTCCGGCCTTGGTCACCCCTTTCGATACGGCCAACAGCCTCGCCATGCAACTCAAAATCGTGGCCCAACTGATCGGTGCACGCGCCGCACTTGGTGCAAAGCGCCAGGTCTTCCTTGTATCGCTGGGAGGATTCGACTTGCATGACAGCCTCGTCGCCAACCACCCCGGCCTGCTCACCACCATCGCCAATGCCATGCGCTCGTTCTACGATGCCACGGCCGAACTTGGTGTGGCGCAAAACGTCACCACCTTCACCGCCTCCGATTTCGGACGCACCCTCACCAGCAATGGTGACGGCTCGGATCATGGCTGGGGCAACCACCACTTTGTCATGGGCGGCGCAGTCAAAGGCCAAAACTACTACGGACTCGCCCCGCAGATTGCAGTGAATGGCTCTGATGATGTCGGCCAAGGCCGCTTGCTACCGACCACATCCGTCGATCAATACGCAGCGACCTTCGCCAACTGGATGGGCATTCCAGCCAGCGACATGGCGTGGGTGATGCCGAATATCGGAAACTTTTCCGGCACCAACCTTGGATTCTTGTAAACCATAGGCGGGCGGCGTCCCCTCAAATAACGCGCCCCTTCACTAATGCCCGCTATCCACGCGGGCTTTTTGCTTCTTTGCCATAGAGCAAACAAGCAGAGTGCATACGCGTGATTCTGTGCATGGCAAGAACTTAAAGCGGCGCGGAGGTTCTGCGCAATACCCTGTTAAACGGCGCAATAACACTAAGGGCGCGGTTTTGTAGAGTAAATGAGCGCAACACCCCCTATAACTTCACTACTCACAGCCCAAAACTGACATAGAGAAGTCATATCCGCCCATTAGCCTAAGCGTCTCAATTTCGCGCATAGCTTATGCCGAATTAACCAGGCTAATCACCCTCCGAGGATATCTGCATGTCACTGACCAGCACTCAGCAATACTTTACCAAGTTTTACCTTGCCGCCTTCCTCCGCGCTCCCGATCTGGGCGGGTTGAACTACTGGACAAATGAAGTACTGGTTCAAGGCAAGTCATTTCAGGAAGTGGGTGGCATTATTTTCAGCCTGCCTGTG
>JAGUXT010000007.1 GCA_020061705.1 Halothiobacillus sp.
CAGACATCCTGCGCGGCGAAAAGCTCGCGTGCTTCGAGATTCGGGTCGGAGACGCAGAGGCGCTCGCTTGGATGGTTGTTGCGCAACAGGCCGCTGGTCAGGGCGCGAGCCATGTTGCCGCCGCCGATAAAACTAATGAAAGGATTCATCTTTGAAGCCCTCGCTATGGTGTGAAGTGATTTGATTTTAGATGGATGTGGGGCGTGCGCCAAAAATTGCCGTACCAATGCGCAGCCATGTTGCACCCTCAGCCACGGCGGACTCAAGGTCATCCGACATACCCATGGATAGGGTGTCGAGTGCGAGACCCTCTTTGCAGAGACTTTCCTGCAACAGGCGTACCCGGCGGAAGGCATCGGCCTGTGCCGCAGGGTCATGTGTGGGGCGCGGGATGGCCATCAGGCCGCGCAAACGTAAGCGTGGCAGGCTGGCAATGCTGTGGGCGAGTGCAGGCAGGTCTTCGGGCAGCACGCCGGATTTGCTCGCTTCGCGGTCAATATTCACCTGGATGCAGATATTCAGCGGTGGCAGCTCGGCAGGGCGTTGTTGGCTCAAGCGTTCGGCAATGCGCAGGCGATCGACGCTGTGTACCCAGGCAAAATGTTCTGCCAGTGGGCGCGTTTTGTTGGCTTGTACCGGGCCGATAAAGTGCCATTCAATGGCGAGATCGCTCAGGGCCTCTTGTTTGGGGAGCGCCTCTTGCAAGTAGCTTTCACCAAAGGCGCGCTGGCCGCAGGCGAAAGCGGCGCGCAAACGCTCGGCACCAACGGTTTTGCTTACTGCGAGAATGTGCGTCTCTTGTGTGGCATCGCTGCCGCTGCGCGCTGTGGCGATGCGCTGAGCGATATGCTCGATACGCGCGCACAAAGACGTTGTTTGTGTCGAATTATGCGCGCTTTCGGCTTGCGTAAAGCTGTTTGGGGCAGTACCTTCACCGCATGTCTTTGGATCGTTCATAGCTACACATTGTCGGGGTGTTACGTGGATATTGAAACCTTATTGGCTTTTTCGGTAAAAAATGGCGCTTCGGACTTGCACTTATCTTCGGGCGAGCCGCCGATGATTCGTGTGGATGGTGATATTCGCCGTATCAATGCCCCCGCCTTGTCCCATCAGGACGTGCATGCGATGGTGTACGACATCATGAACGACAAACAACGTAAGGACTACGAGGATAATCTGGAGACGGATTTTTCATTTGAAATCCCCGGTCTGGCGCGTTTTCGTGTGAATGCTTATGTACAGAACCGTGGTGCGGGCGTGGTGATGCGTACCATTCCAAGCAAGGTATTGACGCTCGAAGAATTGGGTGCGCCGAAAATTTTCAAGGAAATCTCCGAACAGCCACGCGGTATCGTACTGGTGACCGGGCCGACCGGTTCGGGTAAGTCCACTACCCTGGCGGCAATGATCAACTACATCAACGAGAAGGATTACTCGCACATTCTGACCATCGAAGACCCGATTGAATTCGTACACCAGAGCAAGAAAGCGCTGATTAACCAGCGTGAAGTGCATCGTGATACCCACAGTTTCAACAATGCGCTGCGTTCGGCGCTGCGTGAAGACCCGGATGTGATTCTGGTGGGTGAAATGCGAGACCTCGAAACCATTCGCCTGGCTCTGACCGGTGCGGAAACAGGCCACTTGGTGTTCGGCACATTGCACACCAGTAGCGCAGCCAAAACCATTGACCGTATCGTGGATGTGTTTCCGGCGGCGGAAAAAGACATGGTGCGCTCCATGTTGTCCGAGTCCCTGCGTGCAGTGATTTCGCAGACGCTGCTAAAGAAAGTTGGCGGCGGGCGTATTGCAGCGCACGAAATCATGATCGGTACACCGGCGATTCGTAACCTTATTCGTGAGAACAAGATTGCCCAGATGTATTCCGCCATTCAGACCGGACAGTCGATGGGCATGCAAACCCTTGACCAGAACCTGAAAGAGTTGCTTGCGCGCAATGTGATCACGCGTGATGCGGCGCGTACTGCGGCCATGAATAAAGCCGACTTTGGTTAAGGCTAGGTCGTTGGGTTTATTGGTTTAGGGCGGTATTTGAGAGTTTGAGAGTAAGTGTATGGATAACAATCAAGCGATTAGCTATGTCCAGGATCTGCTGAGGCGGGTGATTGAGCTGAATGCGTCGGATCTGTTCGTCACCGTGGGCGCGCCGCCAAGCATCAAGCTGAACGGCTTGATCAGTCCGTTGACTACGCAATCCTTGTCGCAGACGCACAGCGAAATTCTGACCCGCGCAATCATGAACGATAAACAGCTCTCGGAGTTCGAGCAGCATCGCGAGATTAACTTCGCCATTTCCTTGCCGGGCATTGCGCGCTTTCGTGTCAATGCGTTTAACCAGCGCGGTTCGGTGGGCATGGTTTTGCGCCTGATTCGCCACGATATTCCAAGCTTTGAAGAGCTGCGCCTGCCGCCGAATTTACGCGAATTGTCGATGACCAAGCGTGGTTTGATTATTTTTGTCGGCGCGACCAGCTCGGGTAAGTCCAGCTCCCTGGCTGCAATGATGGGGTACCGCAATGCCAACTCGCAGGGGCATATCGTGACCATCGAAGATCCGATTGAGTTTGTACATCAACATCAGAAATGCATCGTCACCCAGCGCGAAGTGGGCGTGGATACCGAAAGCTATGAAGTCGCGCTGAAAAACACCCTGCGTCAGGCACCTGACGTCATTTTGATCGGCGAAGTGCGCGACCGTGAGACCATGAATCACGCCATTGCCTTTGCTGAAACGGGGCATTTGTGTCTCACGACTTTGCACGCCAACAACACCAACCAGGCGCTCGACCGCATCATCAACTTTTTCCCTGACGAGCGCCGTCATCAGTTGCTGATGGATTTGTCACTCAATCTTAAAGCGGTGATTTCGCAGCGTTTGGTGCGCCGCGAAGACGGCAATGGCCGCGTGCCTGCGGTGGAAATTCTGATTAACACGCCGTTGATGGCAGATTTGATTTTCGAGGGCAAGGTGCATGAGATGAAAGATCTCATCAAGCGCTCGCGAGAACACGGCATGCAAACCTTTGACCAGCATTTGTTTGATTTGTACGAAAGCGGTCAAATCAGCTTTGAAGAAGGCTTGCGCAACGCCGACTCGGTAAACGATCTGCGCATTGCAATCAAGCTGAACAGTAAACGCGGACGCACGCGCGATTTGCTAGGTGAAACCGATAGCATGGCGATACGTGAGGAAGACACAGCACACGGCAGCGGGATGATGTTGAGGTAACAACGATGAGTACGAATCAAACCCTGGATCCGTATCTGCGCTTGCTTTCTGAGCGCGGTGGTTCGGACTTGTTTTTCACTGTTGGTGCACCGCCACAGGTGAAAATCGAGGGTGAATTGCGCCCGATTGGCCAGGAAAAACTCACGCCTGGCACGGTTAAGAGCATGATTTATCCGCTGCTAAACGCCGATCAGATTGCCCGTTTTGAGCGCGATCTGGAGCTGAACCTTGCCATGTCCCTGGAGGGGCGTGGGCGCTATCGGGTGAATGTGTTTATTCAGCGCGGTGAGGTGTCTTTGGTGATTCGTCACATTAAAGAAAAAATCCCATCGTTTGAAGATTTACGTCTACCACTCGCCCTGCGTGACTTGGTGATGGAAAAGCACGGTCTGATTTTGGTGGTAGGGGCGACCGGTTCGGGTAAGTCTTCGACCCTGGCGGCCATGCTGGATTACCGCATCAAGAATATGTCGGGTCATGTGCTTACCATTGAAGACCCGATGGAGTTCGCCTTCAGACACGACAAATCCATTGTCAATCAGCGCGAAGTCGGTGTGGACACTCATTCTTACGCGGCTGCGCTTAAAGAGGCGATGCGCGAAGCACCTGACGTCATCATGATCGGTGAAGTGCGCGATAAGGAAACCATGAACCACGCCATTGCCTTCGCCGATACCGGGCATCTGTGCGTCACCACCCTTCACTCGACCAACAGCAGTCAGGCGCTGGATCGTATTTTGCGATTCTTTCCGCCCGAAGCGCGTGATCAAGTGCTCATGGATCTGTCCCTGACGCTGGTGGCGATTGTTTCACAGCGATTGGTTATGGGCGTTGACGGCCGACGTTTACCAGCGAATGAAATCCTGCTCAATTCCGGTTATATCAGTGATTTGGTTCGGCGTGGGCGAGTGGATGAAATTCCTGAAGTCATGAAAAAAGGAGGCGTGGCAGGCATGCAGACCTTTGATCAGGCTTTGTTTGATCTATTCCAACAAGGGTTGATTAGTCGTGAAGAAGCCCTGCGTCAGTGCGACTCACGTCGCGATATGGAGTGGCGCATGAACTTTGGTGGCGACCTGATCCTGCCCGGCACGCGCGCGGAGCAGGATGCACCAGAAGAAACGGTACTCTCGGATTTGCCATCACTTTAGCCCGCATGTTTCATAAATTACACCCGCCCTCGCTAGTCTCTAGTCCGTACAAGGAATTTTTCTCAGTCGACCGTATAGCCCGATACGGCGCTTCTTCGGAAAACTCCTTGTACGAACAATATCCTGCGCGATCATCGTGCGAATTCATGAAACATTCGGGCTAGCGCCGGCATGACTCAAGCCCGTTTGCAACAGCTGCGCCGTGAAATCACGGCGCATGACTACGCCTACTATGTGCTGGATGCACCTAGCATTCCCGATGCGGAATATGACCGTTTGCTGCGAGAACTGCGCGAGATTGAAGCGGCGCACCCCGAATGGCAATCTCCCGACTCACCCACGCAGCGTGTCGGGGGCACTCCCTTGGCTGCCTTCGCCAGCATACAACACACTATTCCCATGCTCTCGCTGGATAATGCCATGGATGCAGGGGCGTTGTACGAGTTTGATCGCCGCGTGCGTGAGCGTCTTGGCGAGGACACCATTGAGTACAATGCCGAAGCTAAAATCGACGGCCTGGCAATTAGTTTGCGCTATGAACATGGCGTTTTGCTGCGCGCTGCCACGCGCGGTGATGGCGAGCGCGGCGAGGACGTGACCGCCAATGTGCGCACAGTGCGGGCGATTCCGCTGAGATTGTTGGGAGAAGCCGTGCCGCCGGTGATTGAGGTGCGAGGCGAAGTTTTTATGCCACGCAGCGGGCTTGCAGCACTGAATGCGCGCTTGGAAAGGCTCGGCGAAAAAACCTTTGCCAATCCACGCAATGCCGCTGCGGGCAGTTTGCGCCAGCTTGATTCCCGCATCACCGCTACCCGCCCTTTGAGTTTTTTTGCCTACGGTTGGGGGGCGCTTGAAGGTTGGGAGCTGCCGCAGACGCACAGCGAAATGCTGGCCTGTTTGCGTGAGCTGGGCTTGCCGGCCAATCCACTCAACGCCGTGGTGCAAGGTGCAATGGGTGCGCAGAACTATGCCGCCAAGGCTCTCAGTCTGCGCGACAGTTTGGATTACGACATTGACGGCGCGGTATTCAAGGTTAATCGGCTGGCCGATCAACAGGTGCTGGGCTTTGTCTCGCGCGCCCCGCGTTGGGCGGTGGCGTTCAAGTTTCCGCCTGAAGAAGAGTTAACCGAGCTGCTTGGTGTGGACTGGCAGGTTGGACGTACGGGGGCACTTACGCCGGTGGCGCGCCTTAGACCGGTGCATGTCGGCGGCGTGATTGTGAGCAATGCCAGCTTGCACAATATGGACATGATTCGGCAGAAGGACGTGCGCGTGGGTGACATGGTCATCGTGCGCCGTGCCGGGGATGTGATTCCGGAAATTGTCGGTAGCGTGGCCGCCCGCCGCCCGCCGGATGCGCTTGAAATTGTTGCGCCTACAACCTGCCCAGTGTGCGGTTCGCATGTCGAGCAGCTTGAGGGCGAGGCGGTTGCGCGCTGCACGGGCGGCCTGTATTGCCCCGCCCAGCGCCGCGAGGCGCTTCGCCATTTTGCCGCGCGGCGTGCCATGGATATTGATGGCTTGGGCGAGAAGATCATCGCGCAGTTGGATGAGGCGGGGTTGGTGAAGCGGCTGGATGACCTGTATCGCTTACAGCTTGCCGATGTCGCCGCCCTGGAGCGCATGGGTGAAAAATCCGCACACAATCTGCTGGCCGCGCTGGAGGCATCAAAACACACTACCCTTGCGCGCTTTTTATACGCCCTTGGTATCCGCGAGGTTGGTGAGTCCACCGCACAGGCTTTGGCGCGTCATTTTGGTACTCTTGACGGCGTGATGGCAGCAGATGTGGATAACCTGATGCAAGTGGCCGATGTCGGGCCGATCGTTGCCGCGCATGTCGCAGGATTTTTCGCCGAGGCGCACAACCGCGAAGTGATTGCAGGCTTGTTGTCGGCAGGCGTGCATTGGGATGCACCAAAACATGGGTCAGAGCAAGACATCGGGGCACAACCGCTGGCGGGCAAGGCCTATGCGATTACGGGCACCCTGGACGGCATGACCCGCGAAGAGGCCAAGGCCGCACTGGAGGCTTTGGGTGCAAAAGTTAGCGAAAGCGTGTCGAAGAAAACCACCGCAGTGATTGCGGGTGAGGCGGCAGGCAGTAAGCTTACCAAGGCGCAGGCCTTGGGCTTGCCGGTGCTGGATAGCGAGGCGTTGCGCGACCTGCTAGCTAAATGAGAGGCTGGTTCGAGCCAGCGCTGAAGAATGAAGTGGTCGGAGTGATAGGATTCGAACCTACGACCCCTACGTCCCGAACGTAGTGCTCCATTGCTTCATGGCTTTATTTGAGCGCCCAAAAGGTTGCAAACTATACAAAAAACTCTACACTTGCTTTTAACAACACACCACAAAACGACACCGCGTTAGTGGAAAGTTGACCAAAAGAAAGGGGCGCGATGCTCGCAACATCCGCCCCCATGATGCGCAACCAATCGAGGGTTACACATGGCAAGTATTGTACAGACACCGAACGGTACATGGCAGGCCGTCATCCGCCGCAAGGGTTACAAGCCCGTCACCAAGACCTTTACGCGCAAGACCGACGCGACCAAGTGGGCGCAACAGATCGAGGGCGCTATAGACCGAGGCGAGTATTCACCGGAACGACCGACGGCACGCATCAGCTTTAAAGAGTTGGTGGAGAAATTCAGCACCGCCCCCGATGGCTTGCCGTCCATGTCAAAAACGACGCAGGAGGTCATGCCCTACAACCTGGTGCAGTGGGTCAAGCATCTTGGGCATTTGCGCCTGCTGGATATTGATGCCGAAGCAATCGAGATTGCGATGGAGAAAGTCGCCACTCGTCGCAGAATCAGCACGGCAGGCAATGACCTGGGGCAAATTAGCCCCTCAACTTTGAAGCGTGACATATCCGCGCTAGGCGGTGTTTTCAAGTGGGCAACGAACAAGCGCATCATCGAAGAATCCCCTATGCGCAAAGTCGTAAAGCCTGAAATTCACGATGCGCGTGAACGCTATTTGACCGATGAAGAACTCCACCGCCTGCTAGACGCTTGCGACCAATCAGAAAGCCCGGAGCTTGGCTTAGCGGTGCGTTTGGCAGTGTTCACCGGTATGAGGCAGGCCGATGTGATGGGTTTGCAGTGGGGGCGCGTAAACCTTGGCGACCTGCCCACAACGCACACCGATGATACAGGCCGCATGTTCACCATTCCGCCGCGTCACGCCCTTGTCACCGTCACCAAAAACGGACACCCGCATCTTGCTCCAATCGAGGGGATGGCCTTCGACGCGCTCAAAGCGTGGGGCATCAAACACCGAACCTTCGACGGTAGCCGCCTGGTCTTTCCGGGCAGGCATAACAGTTACCAGCCGCTTGATCTGCGCACACCGTGGAAGACCGCGTTAAAGCGTGCAGGTATCGAGGGATTCCGCTGGCATGATCTGCGTCATTCATTCGCAAGCATGATGTTGAAAACTGGCGTGTCACATATCGAACTGGCGAAGCTGACTGGACACCGAGACCTCAAGAGCTTGATGCGCTACACCCACATAAGCCCTGAGCATTCCAGCGGCCTTGTCGCCAAGATGCAGGACACCGTAGGGGTGAAGGTGAAGCAATGACCCACCGAATACCCCACGCAGACAGGGCGAGTGTAGACATGCGTAAGCTGGAAGAGTATTGCTTATCCAGCACGCACCCCGAAGGCCGCCACAAAGCCCGTGTGTTTCTATCCGCCCTTGGGCTTGGCGTGCGAGATGCGCACACGTTGCGCAGTGCCTTGTTAGCCGCGTGCTTGACCAACGAAGCCCACACCCTGCGCCAAGATGAATACGGCATACGCTATCAAATCGACTTCGACATGACCCATGCCGGGAAACGCGCCCGCATTCGTTCGGTATGGATTGCCCGCACCCACAACCCCGCCCCCAGCCTTGTCACCTGCTACGTTTTATAGGAGCCAACACCATGCAATTACTCGATAGCGTTGCACTGAGCGAAGACCTGCCCGCCCACGGACTGCGCAAGGGGCAGGTAGGCGTTTTGGTTGAAGAACTGGAACAAGGCGTGTTTGAAGTGGAGTTTGCCGACACTGACGGACGCGCCTATGCCCTGCTTGCCTTGCGTGACAATCAGCTTTTGCAGCTTTACCACACCCCCGCGCAGCAGGCCGCCTAGCGCACAGAACAAAGCCCGGCGATGTTCGAGCATCAACAGGGCTTCTGACCAATGGCAAAAGAGGGTTTGCACATGGCTGACATGAAGAATAACCAATCACACACCGCCGGACTACCTGAAAAGGAGTGGTTCACGCTGGAAGAAGTAGCAGACCGCTGGGGGTGTGCGGTTCATGACCTTTTGCACTACGGAACAAACAAAAAATTAACTCTTTGCTTTCGCCCCGGCTGCCGCCCAATTCATTATATTTTATCGCCATGCACCATTCTCGATGATGGATGGCCTGAAGAGGCCATAGATGGCAAAGACGTATTTATTGATAATTCCGAAAAGTGGAATGGAATAAACCGCTTTCTCTCAAATTGGTCTTTAGTCTGTATTCCGGCACCACATTTGTTTCATATTTCAAAATATGGCGAATGGAAAGGTGAGATAAAAAGAATTGATTGCATATTTGACCATAGTTTTAAGCCAGAATTTAATAATTTGATTCTAAGAAGAAGGGAGGCATTCCATGTACCGGAAAGCAGCCATGCCTACACGGTTAGAGCAAGATTTGGGAGTAATAAGGATAGCCCCGCACCTGAGTTAAGTATTTCACTGCCGGATATTCTTGTTCCAAAGGAAGAACGAGACCGCTTCGAGCGTGAATACCGCATAGGCGCATACGCTGGCACAATGCCCGACCTGAGCAAGCCGGACACGCAACCCACCTACACCACGACCTATATCGACATCATGCACGCAGCGATTAACGAGTTTTTTGAGCCGCGCCGAAGTGTTGATGCGAGGAAAGATGAGGTTGTCGAATGGATTAAGGTAAAGTTAAGTGAAGCCGGATTACTCGAGTCGGATAATGTGGCTACTGCCATGTTTACCATTATCAAGCCGTCAAACCACGACCCAAAAAAACGAAGGGGTTCAACCCCACAAAGCCCGTCCTAATGCGGGTTTCAAGCATGGGTTAAACCCTTTTTCAACGCTGGGGCTCAACCCGTTTAATCTATTTTCAATCCGTATTCTGCTTACCATGCGTAACCATCACTCAACGATGGAGACCGCAATATGCAAAAGCAAACCACAGCCGCAAGTCCTGAAATCTTTCAGGCGGCACTAAACCCACAAACCCAGCCCGCGCCTTCACTCTGTTCAATCGAACAATTCTGCCAACGTGAACCAGCCTTCACCGCTGGGGGTATCCGTCACCTATTCTTCACCAAAGGCCACGACCTGCCCGGCGTTCATCGTTTTGGGCGCAAGATTCTGCTAGACCCGGCGGCATTTATTGAGGGAATCAAGGCGGGTCACACCGCCGTCATTGCAGGCCGGGGTGCAGTGTAATGAATCAACCAAACGCCCAACAAAAAGGCCGGGATTTCGCCCCCAGCCATTCACAAAAACTTCAAGGCAATCATAGCGTTACCTACCACCAAGCGCAATCAGATTTTATTGATGCGATGGCCGCCGGTGGTATTGCACCTGCTGATCCTGGCGCGATTATTGCCGATGGTGAGCTTCATCGTTTTCGCATTGAAGGCGACAAGCGCGGCAGCAGAAACGGTTATTTCATTCTGCACATGGACGGCATTCCAGCCGGGCATTTTGGTTCATGGAAACATGGCGTTTCACAATCGTGGTGCGCCATTAACCGCGACAGCCTCACGCCTGAGCAGCGAGAAGACAATCGCCGCCGAATGGAGGCATCACGCAAAGCCGCTGCTGATTTACGCGCACAACAAAACAGATCAGCCGCCGACCGCGCCGCCTACATCTGGGATAGAGCCAAGCCCGCCCCCGCTGACTTCCCCTATCTGGTGAACAAAGGCATTCAGCCGGGCATTGCGCGGATTAAAGGCGATGTGCTGGTTCTGCCCGTTACCGATGTGGAAGGCAACATGCGAAGTCTGCAATTCATTGGTGAAGAAGGCTCAAAGCGATTTTTAACCGGCGGACAAAAGAAGGCTTGCTTCATTGTGGTGAACGATCCAGACAACGCTAGGCGGATTATGATCTGCGAAGGCTTCGCAACTGGCGCAACCCTTGCCGAACACGACACGACTGCAACCGTCATTGCTGCGCTTGATGCTGGCAACTTGGAGCCCGTGGCGCTGGCTATTCGTGGGGAGCACCCAACCGCTGACATTGTGATTGCGATGGATTTTGACGAGGTAGGCCGCGCCAAGGGTGAACAGGCCGCCCGCGCCATTGGTGCAAAGGCTCTACCGCCACCTGTAAATGTACCGGAATGGGTGACGGACTGGAACGACTACGCCGCCTTGGTGCAGGGAGGCGAGCAATGAGCATTCAAACCCTGTTACCTGATCCCGTAGATGTTCCACCAATCGCATGGCCGGAATGCACGCTGCTGGCGAATCCACGCGAATCTGTACCCTATCCGCTCGAATCACTCCCGCCTATTTTGCGCGATGCCGTGACCGAAGTTCACGACTACATGCAAGCACCTTTGGCATTGATTGCAACGAGCGCCCTGACCGCCTGTAGCGCCTGTGTGCAGGCTCACTGTGATGTTGCGCGTGATGCAGTTCTGAAAGCGCCAACGAGCTTGTTTAGCTTGATTCTCGCTGAATCTGGCGAACGGAAAACCGCTGTAGATGGCCTGTTCATGAGGCCGATTCACGACCACGACCGACATCATGCTGAGATCGGGTTTGCTAACAAGCAAGCGCATGAGGCCGCGTTTGAGGCATGGGAGACCCAGCACAAGGCACTGGCCGCGAAGCTGGCCAAGGCCGCCAAGGATGGCGATGCCAAGGCGATTGAAGCCACACAGAAAGCGATGGAGGCGAGCGCCTCCAAGCAGCCGAAGAAGGTACGCATCCCCAGCCTATTGATTGATGACGCAACGCCCGAAGCCGTTATGCAGTCGCTGGTGCAGTCGTGGCCTATCGGTTATCTAGCCACCAGTGAAGGTGGTTCATTCTTCGGCGGTCACGGCATGAAGGACGAAGCAATCATGCGCAATCTGGCGATGTTTAACAGCCGCTGGGACGGGTCACGCTCCAAGATACAGCGCAGCAAGGCCGAACCGCTAGAAGTCAATGGCGTTCGTTTGAGCGCGTGCGTGATGGTGCAGCCGCATGTACTGGATAACTTCATGCGCAGCAATGGCACAGTGGCACGCGGCAGTGGATTCCTTGCCAGATTCTTGGTGACGTGGCCGGAAAGTACCCAGGGCAGCCGACAGTACAAACCACCGGGAGCAATGCCTGCACTGACACGATTACAGCACATTATGCGTGATCTTCTGGACACTGCGCCGCCTCTTAACGCCATGAATCAGGTGGACGTGTTCACGCTGGAATTGAGCGCCCAAGGGTTTGAGGTATGGGAGGAGGTTTACAACGCCATCGAATCACACTTAGCCAGCGACGGTGAATTTTCCGACATCCGAGATTCGGCAAGCAAAGCAGCCGACAACGTGGCACGCATAGCAGCCGTTTTTCATTCGCTTGAGGGCAGGATGGGCAAAATTCAGGCTGACAGCGTGGAAGCCTCTGCCGAGGTTGTACTGTATCACTTGCGTGAGGTGCAACGATTATTTGATGGCGTAGCAGTGCCGGAGCCAGTGCAGCACGCCAAAGCGCTGGAGGATTGGCTTGTGATCCGTGCCACTGTTGGTGTACCGACTTCGGTAAACGAAATTTTGCAGCACCACCCTAGCCGCAAGCTGCGCAAGAAGGAAAGCCGCAACGCCGCCATTGAATTGCTGGAAGAACATGGCCGCGCCCGCGAGTTTTTGAACGGCAATACCAAGATGATTGAACTGAATCCAGCAATTCTGGAGGTGCGGTCATGAGCCTGTTAGCTGAGCTGAGAAATAAAAAACAGGCGCGTGCTATTGCTATTCCGGCTATTCCGGCTATTCGGACTGTAGAAACAGGGGGAGGAATAGCACGAATAGCACAAATAGCAGTAGCCACAGAAATAATTCAGAAAGTTGAAAGCGCTAACGATGTTGATTTTATGGCGCTACCACTTCCAATCTTGGATGGTGAACAACAACCGCTTGCTACTGCTAAAGCTGCTATTCCTGCTATTCCGGCTATTCGAGAGCAACCACTAGAGGGCGATTGTGAGCACGTCGCTATTGGTGGAACGTCCTGCGTATTCCGCACCGATGATGCCGTTGGAATATTCCCCGAAATTGGGGAGAAATCAGGAAGCTTTCACCGTGCTTGCGCCTTTGAGGATGCCTTGCAGGCACTAGCCGCGTGTGGATGGCACGGTGCAGGAGCCGAGGCCGTAGCAGCCGCCATAGCCGATGGCGTGACCGATGAGGTCGTGCTGACTGCAATGCTGGAGGTGCGCCATGTTTGAGCAACTGCTGATCTGGACTTGGCACATGATCCGCATTCACTGGAGAGCAAAGTCATGACAGAAAAAACGCCGACAACCGACGGCAATTTTGACGATGCACTGCCATTTTGAGGAATACACACCATGACTAAACCAAAAACACCCAAGTCCAAAGAACCCGCCAAACCACGCAAGGCGCATGTCGCCGACGCTGGAAAAGATGCAACACCCGAAGAAAAACGCAGCTCCATGCAGAAACTTCTAATCGCGCCAGAAACCCGCGCTGTACTTGCCATGCAGACCACAAGCTTGGGGGCGGAACTCCTTGACGTGCCGGGCTTGGTCGATGAACTCAAAGTGCAGATTGAGGCTGTGCGGAATGGCGATCTGTCCCACGCAGAAGGCATGTTGCTTTGCCAAGCCATTGTTTTGGAAGACCTGTTCGTGACCCTGACGAGCCGAGCTATGGGGCAAACCCAGCTTTCAACGATGGAGCCACTTTTGCGCATGGCGCTGCGAGCACAGAACCAAAGCAGGCAGACACTTGAGACATTGGCCGCTGTGAAAAATCCGCCGATCATCTACGCCAAGCAAGCGAACATTTCAGCCGGGCATCAGCAAATCAATAACGCACCCGCGCACGCAGGAAAAATTGAAAACAAGCCAAACGAACTATTGGAGGCTACAAACCATGAACGGCTGGACACACGAGCGGCGAGCCAAGCAAGCTGCAATGATTCATCAATGGAGGCCGTGGGAACGCTCGACAGGCGCTAGAACCGAGGCAGGCAAGGCCATATCAAGCCAGAATGCTTGCAAGGGGATGACACTGCCCAAACTGGTTAAAGAATCGCGCAAACTATTGCGAGAACACAAGGCCGCGATGAAGGAATTGTGCGACATGATTGAGTAACACACCCTGCCCGATGACCTGGCGATTGATTCCACGCTTTTTCCCACGGAATCACTTTTTACACCGAAGTTTCAGCCGAAAAATCCGATGCCATCAACGGGTCAACGAATTTATAAATTGGCAGTTCAACCCACGCAGCCTATGCTGGCTGCTACACCTATCCAAGAGCACCCAAATTATGTCCGTAGCGGATATTTTCCTGCGATGCGAGCGTTGCGACCTTGCCGGTTTTGTCACGGGCGCTCCTTTGAGGGTTGCCTACATCATTGATGGACTCGAGGTGCCCATGCACGTTGACCTGGGTTATTGCCCGGACTGCGATAGCCTGGGGCGCATCATGGAGAGCTTTGATAGAAACGGCAGCCCGGTTGATGAAGAGCTTCAAGCCGCACGCGCCACCTATCAGGCGGATGCTTCCAAAATCTGGTATCGCTGGTTTTCCAAGTCGCATATTCAAAAACTTGAGGAGCATTTCCGCGAGCTGGAGGTGCAGCAGAAGGCACTGGAGATGCGCCAAAAGCTTATGACCGAACGCAAGGGCAGCGAGCGCTGCATCCGCTGCGGCAGCCCTAACGTCAGCAGCTTCGCCGGGATGTATTTCCTGCCTTTCGACGAGAAAGAGGGTTTCTTCACGGGCAAGCAACGCACCGGCTTCATCCACCCCGGTTGTGGCGGAGAGGTTATCGCCGAAGGGTCGGAAATGCGTGTCATGTACAGGGTTCAGACATTTCGCTTCCACGCCAATGGTGATCGTATTCAGGACGATGAAGAATCATAACAAGGCCGTCATTGAGCATGGGTTTGTGCCATGTTGCTGAAAACACGCCTTGAGCTGTTATCCGCTTGTCGCGCACAATGAGCGCCCGCCCCTCAGCGAGTGCGCCATGAACGATCCCAATTCTTCCAAGACCTTGGTGCCGCGTGCAGCGGGCGAGTTGGTACACACCACGTCGAACGCAGGCGGCATACGGGCACGCATGACCGCCGGAGCTTTGGAGCTGGCGCAGCGCAAAGCCTTGGACAAAAAAACCAAGCCGTTTCGAGACGATAACGCTGAAAGAGATTTCCTGCGTGGTTTGGAAGCCTATGAGAATCGTGATTATTCGGCGGCACTGAGACAATGGCAGCCTCTTGCTGAAGAGGGATATGCCGGTGCGCAACACAACCTTGGCAAGATGTATGCCGAGGGTAGAGGTGTGTCACAGGACGACTTACAAGCGGTAGCTTGGTACCGCAAGGCGGCTGAACAGGAACATGCCGGTGCGCAACACAACCTTGGCAGGATGTACGCGCATGGCCAAGGTGTACCGCAGGACGATGTACAAGCGGTAGCTTGGTATCGCAAGGCGGCTGAACAGCAAAATGCCGGTGCGCAACGCAGCCTTGGCTTCATGTACGACACAGGCCGAGGTGTGCTTCAGGATGACATGCAAGCGATAGCGTGGTATCGCAAGGCGGCTGAACAGGGTGATGGCTGTGCTCAATTCAACCTTGGTCGCATGTACTATACAGGCCGAAGTGTGCCGCAGGATTACACACAGGCGTTAGCGTGGTTTCGCAAAGCGGCAGAACAAAATGAAACCGGTTCGTTATTCAACCTTGGCGTGATGTACGCGTATGGCCAAGGTGTGCCGCAGGACGACGAGCAAGCGGTAGCGTGGTTTCGTAAAGCGGCTGAACAGGAACATGCCGGTGCGCAACACAACCTTGGCATGATGTACGCCGATGGCAGAGGTGTGTCACAGGACGACGTGCAAGCGATAGCTTGGTACCGCAAGGCGGCTGAACAGCAAAATGCCGGTGCGCAACGCAGCCTTGGCTTCATGTACGACACAGGCCGAGGTGTGCCGCAGGACAATATGCAGGCGGTAGCGTGGTACCGCAAAGCGGCTGAACAGGGTGATTGCTATGCTCAATTCAACCTTGGCTTGATGTACTACACAGGCCGAAGTGTGTCGCAGGACAACAAACAAGCAGTAGCGTGGTTTCGCAAAGCGGCTGAACAGGGGCATGCCCAATCAAGAGATATGCTGATTAAATTTGGAAATACTTGAGGTCGATGACCATGTCCGCATCCTCGGCACCCGACCATGAATAACACCTCCTGGATTTTGCTCGATACCGAGACCAATGGTTTGGTCGCGCCAATTTACGTGGTGGAGCTGGCGGCGCAGCGGATGCTTGGCTGGGAGGCGGTGGGTGAGCCGTTTCGGCGTTTGTTGAATCAGAATGTGGACATTCCGCCCGAGGCTTCGCGGGTGAATGGCTATACCCGCGAGATTCTGGAGCGTGACGGTGAGCCTGCGCTGGCGGTGTATGCCGATTTTGCGCGCTATGTGGATGGCCTGCCGCTGGTGTCTTACAACCTGGCCTATGACCTGGACAAAGTGTTGCTGCCAGAGTGGGCGCGTTTGGGCATCACGCCGATAGGCACGCGCGGGTTTTGTGCGCTGGAGCTGGCGCGGCGTTTGCTCGATCCGGTGCCTGCCGGTAATTGCAAATTGCAGACCTTGCGCCAGTTTTACCGCCTGCCTGAGCGTGGGGCGCATACCGGGCTGGGCGATGTGATGACGGTGGTGGATTTGCTGGCGCAGGTGTTGCGCCCGCGTTTGCTCAAGCGTGGTCTGGATGATTGGGCGGCGCTGTTGGCGTTTACCGAAACGCCGTGGTTTCCGCAACGCCTTGCCTTTGGCAAATTCAAGGGGCGGGATTTCCGCGATGCACGCACGGATGTCGATTTGCATCAATGGCTGATATGGCTGGCCGAGTCGTCGAATGCGCGCAGTGCGGCCATGGGGCGCTGGTATTTGGCTCATCTGAATGAGGAGGTTGAGCTGGCCGCGTCTGAGGCGGTGGTGACGACGGCCTTCGATCTGCCGCCGCTGGTGTTGTCGGATGAAACCGGGGTGGTGCTGTTTGCGCATCCCGAATTGCAGGCGGTGCGGCAATGGGTGACGGCGGCGCGTGAGCGTTTGGCCGGGATTGAGGCGGAATACACCGAGGAGCACATGGCGGTGCAGGCGATGCAGGCCACATTGTTTGGCCTGTTGCGTGCGCACTATCAGGAACGCGACCGCAAAAAGCTGATGCTGAGTTACCGCGAAAAGTATCTGGAAACGCTATTGAAGGCAGGCCGCGACGAAGCGCGTGCCGTGGCGCAGGAGTATCAGCAGGCGCAGGCGCAAGCGGATGCCGAATATGAGCAGGCCGCCGCCGAAGCCAAGACACGGCGCGAGCTGAGTGAGGACGAAGCCCGTGAGTTGACGACGCTGTACCGCAAGTTGGTCAGGCTGTTTCACCCCGACCGCCATGTGCAAGACCCGGCGCGGCA
This sequence comes from Halothiobacillus sp., assembly GCA_020061705.1. GTDB lineage: Bacteria > Pseudomonadota > Gammaproteobacteria > Halothiobacillales > Halothiobacillaceae > Thiofaba. The sequence continues at coordinate 17,110 of JAGUXT010000007.1, forward strand.
AGCGGTGTATCAACAACTCACGCAAGCCATCAACCAAGCGAAGGACGAGGGCAACATCGAGCGCTTGCGCGAAATCGCCCAAGACCCGGATGCGTTTATGTTGCGGCAATACGGGCGCAGTCTGGACTTTTCCGATGCCGCCGAGCTGGTGCAGACGCACCGCCTGTTTGATGCCTTGCAGCACAATGTGATGGAAATGCTGGAGGCGCTGGATGATTTGCGTGCCAGTGCGGAATACGAGTTGTATCAACTCAGTCGCGGTAATCCGCAGTTCATCCCGGAGCTGGCTGAGGAGTATCAAAGGGCGCTGGGCGAGGAAATTGCGCGATTGGACACGCAGTTAGCCGCCGTGGGGCTGGAAATTGCGGCATTGACGCACGGGTGATTCCAAGAATGGGCGTGTGTCGGTGTTTTGCTTGGACTCATTCCGTTGATGAACTTTTGTGAGGATTTTGGCCGGTATTACGAATGGGTCAAATACCTTTGAATGACATGCTGGCAAATACTTTGGGAGTAACGATTATGGGATGGTTCTACAATCAGGACGGAACACCGGCTTTTCACGCGCTGACCATGAAGCGGTTCGAGGAGCCTTCGGAAAGCGAGTTGTCATCGTTGCCGCCAAGTCAGGAAACCGCGATGCCTTCAACGGATTCAGCGTGCCAGGAAGCGATGCCGGCTTCGTCAACACCAACGGCAATGCTGGATTCGTGCAAGTCGCAAGGCACGAATTAAGCACCCCCCGAACGCGCCGCACTGAAAACCATGCTGAAACGAGAACTGGAGGCCAGAACATGAAACGCAATCTGTTTGCCGAACTTAGCGAAGGCTTTGATGCTCTGGCAGAAGCCCGCCAAGGCAAGCGCACCTTGCGCATCGTGGAAGCGGAAGCCGCCCCCGTGGGCGATGTGACCCCGCACGACATAACCCCCGACACCGTGGACAGGCTGGCGAGCGTGTAAGTCAAACAACCCAGCCCGGCCATGATGCCGGGTTTTTTGCTGCACGAGTGATGCGCCCCCCTTGCTTGATATGCGCCATTGGCGTACATTGCCCCAATGAATACGGTCGCAGAAACATCAATTTTCATTCGTTATGCGTCCGACATATGGGCAGATTCCGAACGCATGGCATTCGTGGAGTGGATTGCGGCAAACCCCCAAGCGGGCGATGTGATTCCGGGTTCCGGTGGCTGCCGAAAAGTGCGCTGGTCGCGTGCAGGCATGGGCAAACGTGGTGGCGCACGGATTATTTACTTCAACGGCAATGATGGCCGGGTGTGGCTGCTGATTGCCTACACCAAGACCAAGTTTGATAACTTGCCCGCTGGGTTTCTTGCGGGCTTGAAAGAGGAGGTGGAGCGTGGCTGTTAAACACGACCCTGAAATGGAACAGTTCCAGAACGACTTAATGGCATCCGTGCGTGAAATGAACGCCGGACAAGCCGCCCGTGAAACGCGGGTGACACTGTCGCGTGTGGCTGAGGTACGGGCAAATGCCGGGCTGTCACAGAAGCGCTTTGCCGAGTTGCTGGGTGTATCGCCGCGCACACTCCAACAGTGGGAACAGGGGCGACGCGAACCCGCCGGAGCGGCTAAAACCTTGCTGCGTGTGGCTGAACAGCACCCGGAGGTGTTACGCGAACTGGTGGCGGCGCACGGGTAACACACTGAATCTGGCACCTCACTCCTTTGCCCAGCCCGGCCATGCGCCGGGTTTTTTGTTGCCGCGACTGGCCTATACAAAACGGATTCTGCGCATGGCCTGAAACCCGCATTCCTGCGCCGCGCAATGGCAACAGTTTCCTATACAAATTCCTATACACTTGACCACAAAAAAGGCACAAAAAAGGAGGCAATTCACAACATGAAACGAAGTGAAAAGCGGCCTAAGTTGCTGAATTATATGGTCGGAGTGATAGGATTCGAACCTACGACCCCTACGTCCCGAACGTAGTGCTCTACCAGACTGAGCCACACTCCGACGAATAAGCAATCACCAAGCAATGCATCAGGCTAGGGCTTAATGATCCCTCTCGACCGCGAAGCGAGCAATGCTCTCAAGGGCGGCGCGGTACGGAGAGGCGGGTAGGATGGCGAGGGCGCTTATCGCGTGTTCCACCTCGTTCATCGCAAGGCGCGAAGTATAAGTAAGTGAATCGGTGCTGGCAATAACTTCGAGAACGGCTTCCAGGTGCTCTGCTCCGCCATGCTCAATGGCGTGGCGAATCAAGGCACTTTGCTCGGGTGCGGCGTGGCGCATGGCGTGAATCAGTGGCAGCGTGGGCTTACCTTCCGCAAGGTCATCGCCGACATTTTTGCCGAGAATGGATGGGTCGGCATCATAGTCCAGCACGTCGTCCATCAGTTGAAAGGCGTTGCCCAAGTGCATGCCATAGGCTGCGAGGGCTTCTTCGATGGCGGGGGAGGCCTCAGCAAGCGCGCCACCCAGTCTCCCCGCGGCCGAGAACAGCTGCGCCGTCTTGCAGCGAATAACCTCCATATAACGCGCCTCGGTGGTGTCCGGGTCATTGCAGTTGAGCAGCTGCATGACCTCACCCTCGGCGATAACATTGGTGGTGTCGGCCAAAATCTCCATCACGCGCATACTGCCCGCACTGACCATCATCTGGAAGGCGCGTGAGTAGAGGAAGTCACCGACCAGCACGCTGGCCGCGTTGCCAAACAGAGCATTCGCAGTTTGGCGGCCTCGGCGCATGTCGGATTCATCCACGACATCGTCATGCAGCAGTGTGGAGGTGTGGATGAACTCGATCACCGCAGCGAGAGTGTAGTGGTGTTCGCCCGTGTAACCCGCTGCGCGCGCAGCGAGCAGGTGCAGCATCGGGCGTAAACGCTTGCCGCCCCCATGAATGATGTAGGTTGAAAGCTGGCGAACGAGAACGACCTCGGAGTGTAAGCTATGCTCAATCAATTGATTGACGAGGTGCATGTCGTGCGCGGCGACTTGGCGCACTTGTTCAAAGTTCATGGGCTTGACGTTGTGTTGGGTGAGTTGGCGGTGAAGTGGGTTGATGCTAGGGAAAGCAGGGATAAGGTGTCAAGCTACAACGTGCAGAGCAAGGAACATATTCCGCCTTTCTAAGGCTTGATGCTTGATTGTGTTTGACTTGTGCTTGAACGGCACATACAATCCGCGCCCTTTAATACGTTTGAATATTTTGGAGCACACCATCATGTATGCAGTGATCGTGACAGGCGGTAAGCAATACCGCGTTGAGCAAGGTGAATACCTGCGCGTCGAGAGCCTTGCCGTCGATGTGGGCTCGACCTTTGATATCGATCAGGTGCTGATGGTGGCTGATGGTAGCGAATTCAAGGTCGGCTCGCCGTTGGTTGAGGGCGCAAAAGTGTCTGCTGAGGTGCTGAGCCACGGTCGTCACAAGAAAGTCGAGATTCTGAAGTTCCGTCGTCGCAAGCATCATATGAAGCACATGGGACACCGTCAGAATTACACCGAAATCAAGATTACAAGCATCTCTGCTTAATCAATATAGAGGCTAACAAGACATGGCACACAAGAAAGCGGCGGGTAGTACCCGCAACGGACGCGATTCAGAATCCAAGCGCCTTGGCGTGAAGTTGTACGGCGGCCAGGCTGCTACCGCAGGCAACATTATCGTGCGTCAGCGTGGCACCCAGTTCCACCCGGGTCGTAACGTGGGTTGTGGCAAGGACTACACCCTGTTTGCGCTGGTGGATGGCACCATTCAGTTTGATGTCAAAGGGCCGAAAAGCCGTCGTTATGTGAGTGTTGTTTCAGCCTGATGATGGGTTGATGCGTAGCGCACTCTTTAGCCCCGCTTGGTCGGGGCTTTGTTTGTTTTGGGCGGGGTGAAAAATGAAATTCGTTGACGAAGCACGTATTTACGTCAAGGCCGGCGATGGCGGTAACGGCGTGGCCAGTTTTCGCCGCGAAAAATTTATCCCCATGGGCGGCCCGGATGGCGGTGATGGTGGCGATGGCGGTAGTGTATATGTGGTCGGGCATCCTGATCTCAACACCTTGGCGGATTTTCGTTTTCAACGCCGCTTTGAAGCGCAGCGCGGTAAAAATGGTGCCGGGCGCAACATGACCGGGTACAAGGGCGAGAATCTGGATATACCTGTGCCGGTTGGTACCATGATTTACGATGCAGACACCGAGGAGCTGATCGGTGACGTGGTCGAAGCCGGGCAGCGCGTGCTGGTGGCGCGCGGTGGTTTTCATGGTCTCGGCAATACCCGTTTCAAAAGCTCGACCAACCGCGCACCGCGTCAAACCACGCATGGTTCGGAAGGTGATGCGCGTGAGCTGCACATGGAGTTGAAAGTGCTGGCGGATGTCGGTCTTTTGGGGCTGCCGAATGCGGGCAAGTCCACGCTGATTCGTGCGATTTCTGCCGCACGTCCCAAAGTGGCGGATTACCCGTTCACCACCTTGCACCCGAATTTGGGCGTAGTCAGCGTAGAAGCGCACCGGAGCTTTGTGGTGGCTGATATTCCGGGGCTGATTGAAGGCGCGGCGGAAGGCGCGGGGCTGGGCATTCAATTTTTGAAACATCTTTCGCGCACGGGTTTGTTGCTGCATGTGTTGGATGTCGCCCCGCTCAATCCCGATGAAGACCCCGTGCATAACGCAAAAGTTATCATTGCCGAGGTGGAGAAATTCAGTGAGGAGCTGCTGGATCGCCCGCGCTGGCTGGTGCTCAACAAGCTCGACTTGTTGCCGGAAGATGAACGCGCGGCGCGTTGTCAGGCAGTCATCGAGGGTCTGTCCTGGGATGGGCCGGTATTCAGCATCAGTGCGATTTCCGGCGAGGGCACACGTGAACTGATCTTCAGTATCATGGGCTTCCTGGAAGAAAGTCGTGAGGCGGCGCGGCGTGCTGCAGCCTTGGCACAGCCGCCGGTTGCTGCACCCATTGTGATGGCGAGCGAAGACCCGATTTCATCTGCCGAGTAAGTCCTGCGTATGACCAGTAACGTGCGTACTTCAATCAGCCATACCAAGCGCTGGGTGGTCAAAATCGGTAGCGCCATGGTGACGCGTGGTGGCCAAGGTGTTGATTTGAAGGCGATTGATCGCTGGGCGGCCCAGGTGCATGCCTTGCGGGTTACGGGTAAAGAAGTCGTGATTGTGACCTCCGGCGCAGTGGCCGAAGGCATGCTGCGCCTCGGCTGGAGCATGCGCCCGACCGCCTTGCACGAATTGCAGGCCGCTGCCGCAGTGGGGCAAATGGGCTTGGCGCAGGCCTATGAAAGCGTGTTTCAACGCCACACCATGCGCACCGCGCAGATTTTGCTCACCCATGATGATCTGTCACACCGCGTGCGCTACCTGAATGCGCGCAGCACCCTGCGCACCTTGCTGGCACATGACGTTATTCCCGTGGTCAATGAAAACGACACAGTGGCCACGGAAGAAATCCGTTTCGGCGACAACGACACCCTTGCCGCACTGGTCGCCAATCTGGTCGAAGCCGATGTGCTGGTGATTCTCACCGATCAGCAGGGACTGTACACCGCCGACCCGCGCAAGCACCCCGAAGCACGCCTGCTATCCGAAGTGCGTGCCAGCGACCCTGCCTTGGCGGGCATGGCCTCCTCCGAAGGTGGCGCGCTTGGGCGCGGCGGC
>JAGUXT010000003.1 GCA_020061705.1 Halothiobacillus sp.
CACAGGCAGGCTGAAAATAATGCCACCCACTTCCTGAAATGACTTGCCTTGAACCAGTACTTCATTTGTCCAGTAGTTCAACCCGCCCAGATCGGGAGCACGAAGGAATGCGGCAAGGTAAAACTTAGCAAAGTATTGCTGGGTGCTGGTCAGTGACATGAAATATCCTCGGGGAAGGTGTTGGGTGTATATGACTTAGCTTACTGGGTGGGGGCAACGTAGAGCACCAACATAAGGACAGGTATACGCCGCCAAAAAATCGCTTTGCAGACGCGTTTTACCCCTGGTAGCGCATCACACAAAACCAAGATTTGGGCTGGAAAAATTACCGATATTTGGCATAACCCACTCCATGTCGCTTGCCGCTACTCCCATCCAGCTTGCGAATGTGGCGGCGTATTGATCGACGGATGTAGTCGGTAGCAATTGACCATTACCGATATCATCAGGGCCTCTGACAACCATGGTCGGCGCAGTTCCGTAAAACTGCTTGCCATTGACCGCGCCGCCCATGACGAGGTGGTGGCTACCCCAACCATGGTCAGAACCGTCGCCATTGGTGGTAAAGGTACGGCCAAAGTCGGAGGCCGTGAAGGTGGTGACGTTTTGTGCCACGCCGAGCTCGACGGTGGCATCGTAGAACGAGCGCATGGCATTCGCGACGCGCGTCAACAATACGGGGTGGTTGGCAACCAGGTTGTCGTGCAAGTCAAAGCCACCGATGGAGACGAGAAAAACCTGGCGTTTGGCACCGAAGGTTGCGCGTGCGCCAATCAGTCGAGCGACAATTTTGAGCTGCATGGCAAGGTTGTTAGTCGAGTCAAACACCGTGTTGAGAGTGACGCTGTTGACTCCCGCCGCCACGAGAGCCTGGGTGTCAATGGAGCGGCGAGTCACGCGCGTGTACTCCTCGGCGAAAAGATGTGGCGTGGGGCGAGTAATCAGTGCGTTTAACGCGTGCATACAGGCCGTCGAGCCGTAGGGTGCATTCTTGATGCCACTGATCGCCGTCGCCCCCGATGTTCCCACTTGATATTGAACAACAGTCTCACCTGAAAGCAGGGTGGCATTACCGCTGGATGAGATACAGGTGAACACGCTGTTGCTGTTCAAAGACATCAACAGGTCGCCCATGCGTCCGCCCCATCCACTGGTTGCGCCCTCGGTGAGGCCGGATTGCCACAGCGAGGTTTGGTCGTTGTGCGAGAACAGCTTGGGTGGAAGTGGCACGGTTTTCGCGGTGTATTGGGCTTTAGTAGTTGGCACCACAAGCGGGCCAACATTAAGCTGGATAGCAAGGTGCTGCTCGTCCCAAAGCTGTTTAAGTGGTGCTAGTTGGGGAGCAAGCGCGTATTGCAGGCCGTCAGCAAGAGCTGTTGTCGGCGTAAGCGCCGTCGCCAGCAGGTTGTTTTGTGCAGTGGCAAGAGTGCCTCGCAGGCTGGCGTACTGGCTGTAGTGGGTATTATCGACTGGAACGAAGGTGTTGGCGTAGTCATTGCCGCCGCTGAAGAAAACGCAAACGAGAGCTTTGTAGTCGTCTGCCGGGGCTGCTGCCGCTTCACCCATCATGGCGAGTTGAAGTGCCCAAGGCGTCAGACTGCTAGAAATACCCAGCGCAGCACTGCGCTTGAGAAAGGCACGTCGCGCCATGTTGGGGGTGTGATTGATGTTCATTATTGGCTCACGTTTGTATCAAGTAATCTGGGCAGGCCATTGTCAGAAAAATGGCGGCGTGGATGCGTTTCTTCAGGTCGGCTTCATTGTTGGCTGGGGTGTCCGTGCGCACAGCGATGGTATTGATTGCATCGCGGATCGTCAGCTCGGTTTCAGGCGACATTTGACCAGCACAGAGCTTGAGGTTGAGATGCTTGAGCAACGCACTGGCATTTGAAGCAAGGGTAAGCTCGACACTGTAGTCAGGCTGAAGGTTGGGTTTTGCACCAGGAAGCTGATTGGGATAACCGTCAGGGTAACCCGTGCCGCTTTGGATAATATATTGCATGGTGTTCAGATAGTTGGCGGTTGAAACCTCATCGACGATCTGAAACTCCGGTGCCACCAAGCTCTGCTGAGCAATGACCGAGTTTGGCGGAATGTATCCGGGGCGGAAAAAATTGAACACACTGGGCGAGTACAAGGCTTGCTGGTTAAGATTGCTCCCCGCATACCCAAGGTTGTAGAGCCGCCAATGGCCATCAAGCGAGGAGGCACGGAAGGTGCGTGCCCATTGCACAAAACGCAGGAATGGCTCACGCAGCTTGCCAAAGCTTGGCGATTGCAGGTTTGCGTCTGTACGCGCCTCCACGTCAAGCAACACGGCGCGAATCACAGCCTTCATATCGCCACGCACACCGCTGCCGTTGTTGTTGAATGCCGCTGCGACACGGGAAATGTAGGCGGGACTGGGATTGCTGGTGACGAGGCGTTGTATCAAGCTTTTGCCAAAAAACGGCCCAACATTGGGGTGCATGAAAATGACATCCAACGTCCTTTCCAACGCAACCAATCCGTCGGTATTGGAAACAGTGACGCCCAAAAATGTCGCACTGAGCGTGGAGTGATCCGCGCTTCTGAAAACCATGGGCTGACGCGCGAAATTGGGGTCAGATGTAGGGATGGATGATGAACGCGTCCATCCCGTGAATACTCGCGCCAAATTGCTCACGTCACTCTGGGTGTAGGTTTCAATTGGTTGTCCGCTGCCATCGAGCAGAGGCGTGCCATCAAGGTTGAGCTTATACAGGCCAATGGAAAAGAGCTGCAGGATCTCACGGGCATAGTTTTCATCAGGCATGCGCCCCGTTGCGGGGTCTTCCTTTTTATTCCCCAACATATTGAGGTAATAACCCATCGGAAGACTGAGGGTGATAGCTCCAAGCATGGCACGGTAATTGCCAAAAGCGTGTTCACACAACAGATCCCACCACGCGGCTAAAGCGAAGCCTTGGAAGCTGATATCAAGACCTTGAGCGCTGACCACAAAAAACTCGGATAGAGCCAACGCCACGCGTTGACGCACCGCGTCGGGCGCACTAATTAATCGCCAGCCAACCGTACTCACAAAACTTGGCTCTACATTGCCAAGCGCCGTGTATTGCCCCATCGTCCAATCCCAGCTGGTCTCCCCGATAGGGCGATTGAGTTCTTGATCCAGCCATGCGCTGTAGTTCGTGGCCTGAATCGCGGCGATATCACTATCACTGGCCGCGAACCCTGCCTGGAGGAGGAAGCGAGCCGCATGTTGTGGCGAAATGCTCACCAGGACATCAATATTGGCTCTGGCCAGCTCAACGGAAGAAACGACCCCGCTCACCATCGCAAAATTGAGCTTAAGGTTGTCGGGAGCGACCTCGATACCCGTGGCTTGCTGTCGAGCCACTGCGTAGCGAGCGACATCCATGCGGTTGACAATCATGGCTTTGCCGGGCGTGCCATCGGGGGTGTTCAGACCTGAACGAATCATACTGAGGGTCAAGGCTCCGCGATCCAGGCCACCTTCAAGCTGAGCACTCCAGTAGTTCAGACCTTCGGTGTCGGGGGCTCTCGAAAACACATTCTGATAAATTGCGGTCACGAAGGCCGCATTGCTCATACTTGTTGGGTAGATGGCCTTAACGACATCAAGGCTAAAAATAATGGCGGCAACCTGCTCCGCGCTTTTTCCACTTTGCGCTTCGCCCATCCAATAACTGAAACCACCAAGCTCGGGCGGGCGTAAAAAAGCGGCTACATAAATTTGTGTTATGTCTTCCGCCGTGGCGAATGAAGACGATAATGGAGCTGTGCTGCTCGTTGCAGAAGCGATCATGGTGTATTTTCTCCTAGAGGGCGAGCGGGGCATCAGCCGCGAGGTTACTCTCGTAACTATTGTAGACAGCGTCAGACTGGACAATATGAATTTTTTGAAACACTTTTCTTACGTATCGCCTATAAACCGCACCACGCGCGGCCTGATAAGGGAAGTGGGGGTTTTGGCGATTACAATGAGACGCCCCATTCCCCGACACCATACGCCAATTTTCATGCTTTGACCGCTGAGGTCTTGGAGCGATTGCACAAAAAACTAGTGCCTTTGCTGCCTCATCATTTCCTTCATTAGCAACTGAATCTGCGGGTCATTCATGTTCGGGATGCCGTTGGGCATCCCCGGCAGGGCTCCTGCGTTCGCCTTTTTGGGCAACACGAAAAGCGCATCGGACAACGGGGCGTTCTGAATACTCTCCAAACGCATACTGCTGCCCGCATCATCCTTTGAACTCACAAAGCCCTTGTCGCGCAATGCCGGGTGGTCACGCATCTCTCGGAATGTAGCTGAGGTCTGTGCGCTCCCCAACGCCTGCTCCATATGATCGCCAATACGTTCCATTGCCTCGCTTAATTGCCTGGCACGCGGGTCTTTTGACAATACAGCCTCACCCGAATGTGTGCCATCGCTCCAGCGATACACCTCGCCCTGAATGCCCGCCATGCTGGCTACTTTTCCTGTTGCATCCAAGCTGAATTTGGCTAGCTTTTTCGGCGAGGCATCCACTTTGCCCAAGGCTCCAGCAATGCCCGCCACCATGGCCATATCAACCACCTCACCCTGTGGCGTAATGGCGTACAGCTTGTCTTTGACGAGCAGCAACGTCCCCACTTCATCTGGCTTCTTGCCCTTAATGTCGTAGCGAATATGCTGCGCGTCGCGGTATTGAATCGTCATTGTGCCCGCATCTTTACTTTTCTCATCCGTGAGGCTGTACACGCCGGTCATGTCGGCATAAACGCTAAGCGGCAAGACCAAACAGAGGAAAAGCCCAAGATATCTCCAAAATACCTTTTTAGTCTGAGCTTTCATTTTTAGCAGTCCAATCACCGAGCGCTCCCTACTGTTGCCGATTAGTAGATGGTTTAAATAAGCGCCGCATCAATCGCCGCCTTGGCAGGGGCAATCGTGGCGGGATCGGCGGTCACGCTGTCACTGATGCTGCGCAGAGTGGCTGGCGGAATTTCCTTGGCCAAGACGCGCTGGCGTTCGCTGGCATACAAGGCCACCTGGAAACGGTGGTCAATGTAGGCCTTGCCCGGCGTGCCTTCCGCCGTGCCCAGACCGGCGTTCATCATGTTCACCACCAACTGGCCGCGCGCCTCGAAGGCCGCGTTGCCCGAGCCTTGCGCCGCGTAGGTGTTGCGTAAGGTGATCAGCTCATTGGTCCAGTAGTTCAGTCCTTCGGCATCGCTGGCGCGGCCAAACACGTTGTTGTAGATCGCTTCGACAAAAGCCTGATCGGTCATGCCCGCCGGGTAGATGGCGGTGACCACTGACAGACTGAAGATCGTGCCGCCCACCCGCTGGTAAGACTGGCCTTCGTTGTTGATCTGGTTGCTCCAGTAGTTCATGCCGCCTTGGTCGGCGGCGCGCAGGAAGGCAGCCAGGTACATGCGCGAGAAGTGGTTCTCGGTCGGCACACTGAAGCTGGCGTTATAGCTGCGGTTAGCGCTCATGACGAGCGTGCAGTTGGTACGTGTGCCCGTGCAGTCGCCGCCCCATGCGCCAAACACCTTGCCTGCCTCCGGCGTGGCGGCCAGGGTCACATTGCTGTTGTAGGCGTAGCTGGCCTGGTTCGGGGTGATTTGCACGCTGCCTCCTGCGCTGAGCGTGCCGGACAGGCTGTAATGGCGCGGGGCGCTGCATTGCACGGTCGTGCCGCCTACGCAGCTCCAGCTGTAAAGCGTGTTAGAGCTTGTGACGCTACTGGGCGTGCCGCTGGAACACAGACTGGTGGGTGTTGCAATGCTGGCAACATTATTTGCTGTGCCGCAACTAGCACTGACCGCAGAAGACACATCAGTAATAAACATGCCACGACCGTGCGTTGCCGCAAGCAATCGATTGCCTGCCCAGGACAATTCGTCAACACTCACATTGGCTGGGCCGTCATTGGTGGTCGACCACGATGATCCGCCATCCTGGCTGGTAAATACACCAACTTCGGTACCCACATACAGCCAGTTGGGACTGAATGGATGGCGTTCAATCGCGCGAATGGGCGCAGAAGGAAGGTTTCCAGAAACGTCAACCCAGGATATACCCCCGTTCGTCGTTTTATATAGGTTGTCGCTTTCATAGCCACCAAATGCAACATAGGCAATCTGATGATTATCCTTATCGACAAGGATGCGGGTTACATAGCGATTGGGTAAGGGTGACGCGCCGTTATCTCGTTGTGTCCACGTGGGGTTGGTTGAGGTGCCATTGTTTGTTGAGAACACACTTCCATCAACATGGCCAACCCAGATGATTGAAGAGTTACCGCTGGCAATCTCAATGGCTGAAATGTACTGGGAGGAATCACTTCCGATTCGAGACTTAATGAGCGACCACGTTGGCGAACTGGATTTAACATTGGTGCTTCGCCAAAGTGATGCCGCTCCTGCAAGCATGGTCGATGGGTTGTTCTTGTCAAGCTCGAAAGGTGCAATGAATAAAGTTTCTCCAGTGCCACCACAATAATTACTATTTGCCTCAAGAATACCTCCACAAATCTCAGAATAATTATAGCCACCATCAGAGGAACGATATAAATTCAAGCGAACATATTCACCGTAAGTATAATTAGAATCAACGGGATCAATAGCAACGAAACCACCATCACCCCCTTGGGTTTGAGCCCAGGCAGTACTTGCTATGGAAGTGCTCATTAAATGACCGTTGTCTTGCGTTCCTCCGATAATCTTGTCAAGGCTTGGCGTGGCCGCACCGCCATAAAACTGGGTAACCCCCAGCCCATTGTTAAGATTTATCCATCCGCTTAATGGCTGAACACCAAGGGCATCTGTTGCCTTGTAAATCCCGCCGTCGTTGCCAAAGTACACCGTGCGGTTTGAAGTTCCATTGTATTGTGGGTGATTGACAATAATATGGTGATCGGCGTGTGCAGATGTAGGCCATGAATACCATTCACTGATCTTGGAAAAACCAGAACCACCGTTTGTTGATCGATAAAGGTCGATGCCCCCGATGATAATGTTATTTGAATTGCTCGGATCGACCCACAAGGTGTTATCGTACCAACCCTGCCCCCCAAGGTGCCCAGGCGTTGATATTAGACTCCATGATGCTCCTGCATTGGTGGTTTTCAATAACTCTCCACCGTTTCTATCGATAGCAGCGTAGGCAATACCAGAAGATGCCGCAAAGCCAATTTCAATTCTTGCACCTGAGTCAATAATGGAATAAGAAACCGACCAGGTCTGGCCGTTATCATTACTTGTGATGATATTGGAAACCCATTTATCGACATTAAAATCGTATTTGATGGCAGTGGCAATAATGTTATTTGAATTTTCGGGATTGGTCTTAATATCCAAAACGCGCCCGGAATAGGTTTTTGACCATGTGGAGCCGCCGTTTGTTGATCTGTAAATCCCACCACTATTACCATAATAACCACCATTTGCACTTAATAGTGATGCCCCTGACTGGGTAATTCTATTGACATAATACCAATTATAGGCATCTGCATCCGGATCAGGATTCGGAGTGGTACTTGGTAGTTGACTCCAGGTCACTCCGCCGTCTGTCGACTTAAATAGACCAAGACCTCGAACAGCATCAGCATTAAAAAAACCCTCTCCTGTCCCTGCATACATAACGTTTGTATTTTGTTTGTCAATTACAATTGAGCTTATTGACAGGTTCCCCATGAAGTCATTGACTGGCGCCCAGGATGCGCCGCCATCTTGAGTTGCCCATATTCCGCCACTGACACTTCCTGCCCACATTTTGTTAGGGTTTGTGGGGTGTATGGCAATGGCGCGCACCCTGCCGCCAATATTGCCTGGACCAATGAATGTCCAGGTTGCCGGCGAGATGCCTGCCGCAGGTTGTTTGACATCTAGAATGGCTCGGCGCTGCTCCATCGCCTGCAGCATTCCGTTGGGACGAACCTTGCCATTTTCACTTGCCTCTTGCATGGCGCGTTGAGCAGCCCACTCGGCTGCGCCTGTTGCTGGCTTGGGACTTTCGGTTTTATGAATGGCGCGCTTTAATTTGTCATCGGGCATGGTGCAAATGTCCTCGACTTTGAGCACACGCGCCGCCATGACCTTGGTCAGTAATTCTTTCGTAATCCCAGCTGCTTCCGCCACTTCATCTAAGTCACTCGTTTCAATATTTTCACAGCGATTAACCGGATTATCTTTTGATCTATTTTCAAATGCGTAGCCATTGGCCATGGCGACCAATAAAAACACTATGGATGCAGCACCTTTTTTCATGATTTACCATCTTTTCTTTTGGGTCATGACTAGAACAGGGGGCTAGTCATGACCCATCTTTTTTGGATTTCTTAGATTATTTACAAGACTTTAAAGCTGTAAAGCTGCATCAATCGCCGCCTTGGCAGGAGCTATCGTGGCGGGATCGGCAGTCACACTGTCACTGATACTGCGCAGGGTGGCTGGTGGGATTTCCTTGCCCAATACGCGCTGACGCTCGCTGGCATAC
>JAGUXT010000020.1 GCA_020061705.1 Halothiobacillus sp.
ACACAGGTGCCAACCCCCTGGTCATGAGCGCCAGCGTGGCGGGCGTCTGTGGAGACCCTGTGGCGGGCAACAACACAGGCAGCGTCAGCCTGCCGGTTGTCGCACCGCCCCCCCCACCACCTGTGTGTGATCCAACCGACATGCGGATAAGTGTCAATACAAAGGCACAGTCTGTTATGCCCGGTGATTCAATTGCGTATTTCTTGTACAGCATCAATAACGGTCCGGCCGTGGCATATGATAACGTGGTGACCAGCACCTTACCTGCGGGTGTAACCTTCGTTTCCGCGCCTGGTTGTACCTTGGATTCAGGTACGGTTCGCTGCGCTATTGGGGATATTGCAGTTGGTGCGAGCAATACCGTGACAATGACTGCTCGAGTCAACAATCCTTACAATGGATCCAATCCTTTGACTGTAAGCGCGACGGTTACACATAGCTGTGGAGATAATGACCCGCCCAATGATACTGCCGTCAAGAGCATTCCAATCGGTGGGGTTGTTCCGATTCCAACGCTTTCTGAGTGGATGCTTATGTTGCTGTCTTTGTTGATGGTGTTGACCATGTTTGCAGCTCGTAAGCGGGGATATATGTCAAGCTAGAAGCGTAAATTTAGGGTTCGTTGAACGACGACTCCGAGTTGGCAAAAAAGCCGCTACGTTAAAGTAGCGGCTTTTTTGTTGCATTCATAACCTGTGCAAATGTCAATTAGGGCTGTTCTAGCTAACAACAACGGTAGTTTAGGAATACCGCAAAACGACGAGGTCACACCAGAGTTTCCTTTTTGATGTCATGAAAGAATCGAATTGCTTTTGCGTAAGCCTGTTCGAGTTCTGAACCTACCTCGCAATTTGAATGACTTGTTGTAAGCCATGCCAGCCGGTCAGTTGCTAGTTCTTGAACGTTTTGGAGTTTATCCTTTAACTCAAGGGTAATCTGACGATTACGATCGTACATGGCTTGAAGCCTAGCCAGTTCAGCGCGGTGTTCCACAGCCACTAGATCCGTCTTCTCATATGAGGTCGTCATTGAGTAAATTTGTACTTGCTCCGGTCCGTCGTTCTCTTCATCGCAAGACAAAAACACCTCACCATCTTGTGAATAGATATACAACTCTTCCTCGGATATCTTTGCCTGGTATAAAAACTCGATAACTTCGCTTGTATTCCTGATTTCAGATGCGCTGAAATCAATTGCAAACGACTCAGAACGCAATCTAAAGGGAGTAACAAAGCGAACCTTAAGATCGGAGTTAGATAGCTCAAAATTGGACACGTAGTAAACGCCGCACGGAAAACACATGACTAGATACCTCAGAGCTAACGTGTTACACGCAGACTGAACGGAGCTGCATGAATCCTAACTTTACGTAATAGTACGCATAGCTTGGGCTGTAAACCCCAAGCTGCGTGTTTATTTTTTGTTCTCCTCTTGGCAATGCATACCAACCGCCCCATGCGCATCGAACACATCCGACAACGCCTGCGCGCCCACGGCGCACTCCCCTGCCACGAACATCGGGTGCTGCAATCTTGGGTGCAACTCAGGTCGCTGGATAACCGTTACAGCAAGGCGGAAGACTTTCTGCCCAAGGCTGTGCGCGCCGGATTGCCCGCGTTGCTGGCAGAAATGGAGGGATTGGCGCGCGTGCGGTCGCGGCATGATGACGATGAAGGCTCGTCTCGTTTGCTGGTCGAGCTGGCTGACGGACAGACGGTGGAAAGCGTGCTTTTGCCGCGCGATGGGTTGTGTGTTTCGACTCAGGTCGGCTGCGCGGTGGGCTGTACATTTTGCATGACTGGGCGCGATGGTCTTTTGCGTCAACTGGGCAGCGCCGAGATCATTGCCCAAGTGGTGCTGGCGCGGCGTCTGCGTGCGGTGAAGAAGGTGGTGTTCATGGGTATGGGTGAGCCTGCACACAATCTGGACAATGTTCTGGAGGCGATCGACGTGCTGGGCAAGGAGGGCGGCATCGCTCACAAGAATCTGGTGTTTTCCACCGTGGGTGATCGGCGTGTGTTTGAGCGCTTGCCGCAAGGCGATGTCAAACCGGCTTTGGCCTTGTCACTGCACACCACCCGTGCCGAGTTGCGCGCACAATTGCTGCCCAAGGCGCCGCGCATTGACCCCGAGGAGCTGGTGGCGTTGGGCGAGGCCTATGCTCGTGCCACCGGCTATCCCATTCAGTATCAATGGACGTTGCTTGAGGGCATCAATGACAGCGACGAAGAGCTGGACGGTATTGTGCGCCTGCTCTCCGGCAAGTACGCGATGATGAATCTGATCCCCTACAACACGGTGGAGGCGCTGCCCTTCCGCCGCCCCGCATGGGAGCGCACCGCCGCGATGGTGCGCAGACTGCATCAGCGCGGCATTCTGGCCAAGACGCGCAACTCTGCCGGTCAGGAGATTGACGGCGGTTGCGGGCAGTTGCGGGCAAGAACGCTGGTGCGGATGGAGCTTCCGCTTTAGGTCGCTGTCTTGGTGGCGGCGTTGTTGCGGCGGGCCTCGCGCTGCATGAAAAGGTAAAGCCCCTCGACTTTTTCTCGCGCCCAAGGCGTTTTGCGTAAAAATTTCAGGCTGGATTTGATGCTTGGCTCATGAGTAAAGCAGCGCACGGGAATGCGCTCTCCCAACTCGACCCAGCCATAGTGAGCTGCAAGCTCAGTGACGATCGTTTCCAGTGTCAGACCGTGCAGGGGGTTGTTGACTTGGGTCATGAGGTTAATCAGGCGGCCTGTTCGGGGCTGTGATCCTTCAGCCAGTCCTTGAGCGCGGCATCCATACGGGTTTGCCAGCCAGGGCCGCTCGCACGAAAGCGGTCAACGACATCGGGCGAGAGGCGGATGGTGATGCGTTCCTTGGTCACGGCAGCAGGCGGGCGACCCACGCGCAGCAAGGGTTTGACCTTTTCCCACTCCTCATCCGTGAGCGGCATGGCATCCGGGTCGGACATGGCCGCTTGGGTGATGATGGCATCCTCTTCGGGGGTGGGAATAATGGTTCCTGGTTTAAGACGCGGCATAGAATTTAACCTCTCGGGGATTGGCCTTGCGCAGGCTGATAATACGTCGCCCATCAGCGCGATCTACGAAGGCCACAAAAAATAGACGTAAACCGATGTAAGCAATCGCGCACTGGCGAGGTTCGCCATAATCGCGTCGTGCATCCGGCCAGACGACGGCGGTGTCCCATTCAAGTTCAATGGCCAGCGCCAACGACACGCCATGTTTGGCAAGGTTGGCAGCATCTTTGGCGGGGTCGTAAAGGATGCCCATACGATTATTGTATGTACATCAATCTAGCTTTGCAAAAGACTGTCAACCGCCGCCGCCAGATCATCGAACACCGGTGCGTTGTCAGGCAGGCCGCCTTTGGATAGCGTGCGCTCCCCCTTGCCCGTGCGCACCAGCATGGGGCGGGCGTTGACGGCGATGGCGGCTTCCAGGTCGCGCAGGCTGTCGCCGATCACGGGAGTACCATTGAGTGAGCAGCCAAAGTGTGCGGCGATGGCTTCATACATGCCCGGCTGGGGTTTGCGGCAGTCGCTGGGTTCGTCGGGGCCATGCGGGCAATACACCAGGTAATCCACGCGACCGCCGAGTGTGGCGAGTAGCGTGTGCATTTTCTGGTGCATGGCGTGCAGGGTGTCTTCTGTGTATAAACCGCGTGCCAGTCCCGATTGGTTTGTGGCGACCGCGACAGTCCATCCGGCCTGGGTCAAGCGCGCCATCGCCTCCAAACTTCCGGGCAAGGGCACCCATTCATCCACGGATTTGATGAAGTCGTCCGAGTCGTGGTTAATCACGCCGTCGCGGTCGAGGATGACCAGCTTGCTGCAAGGCTTCATGCGATCTCCTTGAACGCGTCGTCGATCATGGCGCACCAGATATGCGCAATCAGGATATGGCATTCCTGAATGCGCGGGGTGTCGGAGGATGGCGCAATCAGCGCGTGATCGAGCAGGGTTTTGAGCGCGCCACCCGTGCCGCCAAGCAAGCCCAGCGTCGTCACGCCGAGTGGAGTAGCGGTGTTGATTGCGGCAATCACATTACGGCTATTGCCCGAGGTGGATATGCCGATCAGTACGTCGCCGGGGCGGGCGAGCGCTTCGACTTGGCGGGCAAAGACCGCGTCGAAACCGAAATCATTGCCGATGGAGGTGAGTGCCGAGCTGTCCGTGGTCAAGGCAATTGCGGGCAGACCACGCCGCATATGGCCAAAGCGTCCGACCAATTCGGCGGCGATGTGTTGTGCATCGGCCGCGCTGCCGCCATTGCCGCAGACGAGGATTTTTCCACCCGCGCGCAGGGCGGCAATCAGCATCTCGCCGTGGGCTTGAATCGTGCTCTCCAGCGCGCTCAGTGCGTTGATGGCGTCTTGGTGCTGTTGAATATGCTGGCTGACAAAGGACACAGCGCTTTCCTTATCTATTAGAATGCGTGCAAGCTTAATGCAGAACCATCCTATGTTTCAGCCCTCGATGACCCTATTTCATGCTTTTTGATCTTCCCGACTTTACTCACGCCCATGTTTTGGTGGCTGGCGATGTCATGCTCGACCGCTACTGGCACGGCGCGACTTCGCGTATTTCGCCGGAAGCGCCGGTGCCGGTGGTGCGGGTGCAAACCGATGAACTACGCGTGGGCGGCGCGGGCAATGTGGCCTTGAATATCACGGCCTTGGGCGCGGGTGCGACCTTGGCGGCCCTGGTGGGCGAGGACGAGGCTGCGGAGACCTTGCGCAGTCAATTGGCCAGCGGTCGTGTGGTGTGCACGCTGTTGGCAACGGCAGAAAGCCGCACCATTACCAAGTTGCGGGTTTTGAGTCGGCACCAACAATTGATCCGTCTCGACTTTGAAGATGCGTTTCCAGCCACGGCCGCTGCGGCAATGCCCGGCGCGGTGAGCTCAGCGTTACCCAGCGCAGGCGCTTTGGTGCTGTCGGATTACGCCAAGGGTGCCCTGACCCTGGCTGCGCAGATGATTGCGGCGGCGCGCCAGGCCGGCGTGCCGGTGGTGGTCGATCCCAAAGGCACGGATTTTGCGCGTTATCGCGGCGCGAGTGTACTGACACCGAATCTGGCCGAGTTTGAGGCCGTGGTGGGTGCGTGCGAGAGCGAGGCCGTGCTGGTGCAACGCGGTGAGGCGCTGCGTGATGAGCTGGCACTGGATGCGCTGCTGATTACCCGCAGCGAGCGCGGCATGACGCTGCTGGAGCGCGGCCAGCCGCCGCTGCATTTGCCGACGCAGGCGCGCGAGGTGTTTGATGTCACCGGCGCGGGCGATACCGTGGTGGCCGTGTTGGCGGCGGGATTGGCGGCGGGTTTGGCTTTGCCGCAGGCCACACAGCTTGCCAATCTGGCGGCAGGCGTGGTGGTAGGCAAACTGGGCACGGCGACCGTCAGTCTGGACGAGCTGCGCACCGCCATGCATGCACACGCGCCCTTGCCCACGGGTGTGACCGATGAAGCGACGCTGCTCCGGCGGATTGAGCAAGCCAAGGCGGTAGGTGAGCGCGTAGTCATGACCAATGGCTGTTTCGATATTCTGCACCCCGGACATATTGCCTATTTGCAACAGGCGCGCGCCTTGGGCGATCGCCTGATTGTGGCGGTGAATACTGATGACTCGGTGCGTCGTTTGAAAGGCGAAACCCGCCCGGTGAACACTCTTGATACGCGCATGTTGATGCTGGCCGCCCTTTCTTCGGTGGATTGGGTGTTGCCGTTTGATGAGGATACGCCAGAGCGTTTAATTTGTGCGTTGAAGCCCGATATTCTGGTCAAGGGCGGGGATTATCGCATTGAGGATATTGCCGGTGGCGTCTGTGTTGTGGCGGCGGGTGGCGAAGTCAGGGTTTTGAGTTTTGTTGATGGGCATTCAACCACGGGAACGATTGCCCGTATCATGGATATGAAAGCATGAATAGTCGTACATATATCGTCACGGGCGGGGCGGGTTTTATTGGCAGCAACCTGGTGCAGGGGCTCAATGCCAGGGGAATCACGAATATCCTTGTGGTGGATGATTTGAGTGATGGGCATAAATGCGCCAATCTGGCGGATGCCAATATTCGTGATTATCTGGACAAGGATGTGTTTCTCGCCAAAATCGAGGCCGGATATGATTTTGGCGCGGTGGAGGCGGTATTGCATCAAGGCGCGTGTTCCACCACGACCGAGTGGGACGGGCGCATGATGATGCGCGAGAATTATGATTACTCCAAAGCCTTGCTGCATTGGTGTCTCAAGCGCCGCATTCCGTTTTTGTATGCGTCTTCGGCATCGGTGTATGGCGCAGGTTCGGTTTTTAGCGAGGCTCGGGAATATGAGCATCCGCTCAATATGTATGCCTATTCCAAGTTCCAGTTTGACCAGTATGTGCGCAGCCTGCCACAGCATAATAGCCAGGTGGTGGGCTTGCGTTATTTCAATGTCTATGGCCCGCGTGAGCAGCATAAAGGCAGTATGGCCAGCGTGGCCTTTCATTTTCACCATCAGCTTTTAAAGCAGGATACGTTACGTCTGTTTGAGGGTAGCGATGGTTATGGCCCCGGCGAGCAGCGCCGCGATTTCATTCATGTGGATGATGTGGTGGCGGTGAATCTGTGGTTGCTGGAGCATCCGAAAGTGCGCGGAATCTTTAACCTCGGCACGGGGCGGGCGCAGAGTTTCAATGAAGTGGCGCAGGCGGTGATCGACTTCCACGGGCGCGGTGCGATTGAATACATTCCCTTCCCCGCGCATTTGCAGGGCGCGTATCAGAGCTTTACCGAAGCCGATATGCGCGCCTTGCGTGAAGCCGGATATGACGCACCGTTCCTGAATGTGCAGGATGGCGTGGCGCGCTATCTGGCGTGGCTGACGGCGAATTGATGAGCGCTCCCGATCTGCGTGTGCTGGTGGTTGGTCCGTCGTGGGTGGGAGATATGGTCATGGCGCAAAGCCTGTTCCGTGCCCTTAAGCACGATCGGCCAGAGGTGCAGATTGATGTTCTTGCGCCGGGCTGGTCCTTGCCCTTGTTGGCGCGGATGCCGGAGGTTCGCGCAGGTGTTGAAATGCCGCTCAAGCATGGTGAGCTGGGTCTGGGGCGGCGCTGGCGTTTGGGGCGCAGCCTGCGTGGGCAATACGATCAGGCGATTGTGCTGCCCGGTTCGCTCAAATCGGCGCTGGTACCTTTTTTTGCCGGCATCCGCCAGCGCACGGCATTTTTGGGCGAGCAGCGTTATGGCCTGATTAACGATATTCGTGCGTTGGACAAGGATGTTTTACCCATGACCGTGCAGCGCTTTGTGGCCTTGGGTCAGGCTGCGATGGACGCGCAACCGCCTCGCATCCTTGAACCGCATTTGCAGGTGGATACGGATAATCAGCAACACCTCCTGCAAGCGCTGGGTTTAAGTCTGGACAAGCCCGCCGTGGCCTTGATGCCGGGCGCGGAATTCGGCCCGGCCAAGCAATGGCCGCTGGCACATTTTGCCGCCCTGGCGCGTGATTTGTTGGTGCAGGGCAGGCAGGTTTGGATATTCGGCTCGCAGAAGGATGCTGCGGCGGGTGAGGCGATTGCGCAGCAGGCTCAAGGCGTGGTGAATCTTTGCGGGCGTACCCAGCTTGCTGATGCGGTGGATCTGATCGCCCTGTGCAGCGCGGCGGTGAGCAACGACTCGGGTTTGATGCACATTGCGGCGGCGCTGGATGTGCCGACCATTGCGCTTTATGGCTCATCGAGCCCTGCGCATACTCCGCCCTTGTCAGCCAAGGCGCGGATCGTCTATCTCGGTCTGGATTGCTCGCCATGTTTCAAGCGGGTTTGCCCTTTGGGGCATACGCGTTGTTTGCACGAGATTACGCCCGAACAGGTTTTTGGGCATGTGCAGGAGACGATATGAGAGTCAGCCCATGAAAATAAGCGCCTTCACCTTTCTGCGCAATGGCGCGTTGCTCGGTTATCCGTTTGAGGAAAGCATCCGTTCGGTGCTGCCGCTGGTGGATGAGTTCATCGTCGCGCTGGGGCCGTGCGAAGACAACACGCGCGAGCGCATCGAAGCCATCGGCGATGACAAAATCCGCATTGTGGATACCGTCTGGAACGAGGCCATGCAGGATCGCGGCTTTGTGTATGGGCAACAGAAAATGATTGCCCAGTACCAATGCAGCGGTGACTGGGCGTTTTATCTTGAAGGCGACGAGGTGGTGCATGAACACGATCTGCCCGCCTTGCGCGAGGTGATGCAAAAGCATCTGCATGACGCCGAGGTCGAGGCGCTGGTGTTCGATTATGTGCATTTTTATGGTGGTGCGCAGTGGCGTTCGATCTGCCCCGGCTGGTATCGCCGTGCGCCGCGCATTATCCGCAACACGATCCGTAGCTATGCGCCGGATGGACTGTTCTGGGTGGTGATGCATAAAAACAAGCGTGGCCGCTATCCGCGTGCCGCACTCACCGGCGTACCGATCTATCACTACGGCTTTGCGCGCAGTATTGATGCCATGCGTGAGAAAAATGCGCGCGTCGGACGCTACTGGGGGCATGAGCACCCGCTGTTTAATGGCTATAACATGGATCCGCAGGGATTGGTGCCGTTTAGCGGCGAACATCCGGCGGTGATGGCGCATTGGCTGGAACATGAGGCCGAACAGGGCTTTGTGCCTGATCCTGATTACAAGCTCACCCGGCGCGAGCAGCGCTACCGCTGGAAAGCGCGCATCGAGCGCTGGTTTGGCGTTGATCTGACGCAGCAACACTTCACTCTGGTTCGTTGAGACTCACACGCATGTTTGCCCTTGAAAAACGAGCCGAATTTTTTGACCTGCAAGCCAAGCGTATGCTGGTGCTGGCGTTTGCGGCGGCGGTGTTGTCTACGGCGTTGCTGAGCGTGGCGACGGCGCTGGTGATCGTGTTCTGGCTGCTGTCCGGGCGCTTTGCGGCGACCTGGCAGCGGGTCAAAACCGAGCCGGTGGTGTGGATGGTGCTTGGGTTGCTGGGCTTGAGCCTGATTGGCATGGCGTACACTCCGGCGCCGCTGAACGAGGCGCTGGAGGGTGCGGGCAAGTATGCCAAGCTGGCGCTGCTGCCGCTGGCCGTGTTCCTGCTTGACGATATGCGCTGGGTGAAACGCGCGCTGTATGCCTTTCTTGGCGCGCTGGCGCTGGCGGTGTTCGCCTCCTACCTTGAGGGCTATGGCCTCACCCCCGACTGGACGGCCAAGGGCGACAGCACGGCTTTTGCCGGACATATCACCCTGAGTCTGTTCGAGGCGCTGGGCGCGTTTATCGCCTTTACGCTGGCGCGTTTTGAGCCGCAACGGCGCACGCTTTGGATCATCTTGGGACTGTTTTTCCTCTCGCATTTGTTCATCCTGAACACCGGGCGGACTGGGCAGGTCTTGGCGCTGGCCATGCTGGCGGTGCTGATGTTCCAGCTTTTGCGCTGGAAAGGAGTGTTGATTGGCGGACTTGCGGCGGTGCTGCTAATCGCCGGGGCATGGTTTGGCAGCGCGCAATTCCAGCAACGTCTGCTGGTCGGTGTGCATGATTTGCAGCAATACGAGCAGGGTGATTCGCGCAATTCGCTAGGGGCGCGGCTCGATTTCTGGAGCAATAGCCTGAAAATTATTCAGGACAAGCCGCTGACCGGGCATGGTACGGCCAGCCTGAAGGCCGTTTACCCGGCGTATGCCTCGGCGAATGGCTGGTTGACCGACAACCCGCACAATGAATTTTTGATGGTGACCATTCAGTGGGGCTTTCTGGCGCTGGCCTTGCTGTTGGGGCTGTTCATCGCCATGGCGCAGGCCAGCGGGCGGCTGGCGCCGGAGGCCGGGGCGATCATGTGGGGCGTGCTCACGGCCTATGCTCTGGGCGGGCTGTTCAATTCGCTGCTGCTCGATCACCGTGAGGGCATGATGTTCGCCATGCTGGTCGGTCTGTTGTTGGCCTGGCGACCCGCGCGACTGGCCGGGAAGCCTAGTCCTGAGCCTAGTTCCACATGAAACTGAGCGTGGTGCTGATTACGCTGAATGAGGCCGAGCGTCTGCGCACCACGCTTGCGGCGGTGGCGTGGGCGGACGAAATGATTGTGCTGGATGCGGGCAGCACGGATGCCACGCTTGAGATTGCACGCGAATTTACCGACAAGGTGTTTGTCGATGCCGATTGGCAGGGCTTTGGTGTGCAGAAAAACCGTGCCTTGGCGCTGGCGAGCGGCGAGTGGGTGTTGTCGCTGGATGCCGATGAAGTGGTGACACCCGAGCTTGCCGCGGAAATTCAGGCGATCCTGCAAAATCCCGATGCGGATGCCTATGCCATTCCGCGCCTGTCCAGCTTTTTGGGGCGGAAGATGCGGCATAGCGGCTGGTGGCCGGACGAGGTGCTGCGCTTGTTTCGGCGCGGCACGGCGCAGTTCTCCGCTGATGTGGTGCATGAGCGCCTGCTGGTTGAGGGGAAGGTGGGGCGTTTGCAGCACGCCTTGCAGCATGCCAGCTTCAGCTCGCTGGAGCAGGTGCTGGACAAGGTCAATCGCTACTCCAGCGCCGGGGCGGAGCGCTTGCAGGCGCAAGGACGCAGGGCAAGCCTGGGTACGGCCATTGGACGCGGCGTGTGGGCTTTTTTTCGTACCTACATTCTCAAGGCCGGTTTTTTGGACGGGCGCGAGGGATTCATGCTGGCGGTGTCGAATGCCGAAGGTGTGTATTACCGCTATCTCAAGTTGATGCTGCTTAACGAGCGCTCGCGGTCATGAATACCAGCGTGCTGAAAATCAGCGCCAATCAAGTCAGCGCCAACCGGGTCAGTGTCGTTGTCACCACCTACAACCGCCCGGATGCCTTGGACGCGGTACTGGCGGCACTGATTCGCCAGAGCGATCTTCCGCTGGAGGTTCTGGTGGCGGATGACGGCTCGGGCGAGGCCACGCGTGCGTGCGTGCGGGCATGGCAGGCGCAAGCCCCGTTTGCCTTGCGCCATGTCTGGCACGAGGATAACGGTTTCCGTGCGGCAGCCATCCGCAACCGGGCAGCGGCGCAGGCGCAAGGCGACTATCTGGTTTTTCTGGATGGCGACAGCGTACCTTTTGCGGATTTTGTTGCCCGTCACGCCGCATTGGCCGAGGCGCAGCGTTTTGTCAGCGGCAATCGCCTGTTGCTCTCTGAAACATTAACCCGACAGGTGTTGGCGGGGTCAGAACAGCCGATACAGTGGTCGTGCTGGCGCTGGTTGGGCGCTCGCCTGCGCGGGCGGGTGAACCGTCTTTTGCCTCTGCTGCGTCTGCCAGATGGCCGTTGGCGCGACCGCGTGCAGCATGAATGGCGCGGAGCACGCACTTGCAATCTGGCGCTGTGGCGTGATGATTTTGTGCGTATCAACGGTTTCGATGAAGATTATGCAGGCTGGGGGCATGAAGATGCTGATCTGGCCGTGCGCCTGATGCGTGCAGGCGTGTTGCGCAAGGATGGACGCCATGCGGTGCCGGTGCTGCATCTCTGGCACGCGGAAAACCCGCGCGATAATGAGGCTCTGAACCGAGAGCGCTTGCAGGCTGTGCTGGAGGAACAACGCCCGATGCGTGCCCTGCGCGGTGTAGATCAATATCTTTGAGGTTGTACCCATGCCCATCCCCATTCTGATGTATCACCAGATCGACACGCCGCCCGCACGCGGTACGCCGATGCGCGGTATGGTGGTTGCGCCCAAACGCTTTGCGGCGCAGATGAGGCTATTGAAGCTTCTGGGTTATCGCGGCCTGTCGATGAGCGAATTGATGCCCTATCTGCGCGGTGAAAAGGTGGGCAAGGTGGTGGGCATTACCCTGGATGATGGCTATGTGAATACGCTGGAGAATGCTGCACCGGTGCTGCAAAGCTTACGATTTTCAGCGACCTGCTATGCCGTGAGTAAACGCCTGGGCGGCTTCAACGACTGGGACGCAGCCATGGGCGTGCCGCAAAAGCCGTTGATGAATGCGGCGCAACTGCGCGCCTGGGTGGCGGCGGGTATGGAGGTGGGGGCGCATACGCGCAATCATCTTGATCTGACCACGCTTGACGACGACACGGCACGCGAGGAAATCACGCGCTGCAAGGCGGAGCTGGAAGAGGCGTGCGGCGTACCGGTGCAGCATTTTTGTTATCCCTACGGACGCTTTACGCCCAGCCATCTGCATTTTGTGCGCGAGGCGGGGTATTTCTCCGCAACGACCACGCGACGCGGTCGGGCGGCGATTCATGGTGATATGTTCAGCCTGCCGCGCGTGCTGGTGGCTCAGGCGACCTGGCTTCCGCAATTCGCGCTCAAACTGTGGACGCGCTATGAAGACCAGCGGGGCATGAAATGAGCTTGGCGTTGAAACGCCTGCGTATCGCAATCATTACGCGCAACTTCGCCACGCATGGTGGCGGAGCGGAGCGCTATGCCGTGGCGGTGGCCGAACAGCTTGCAGCACGCCATGAGGTGCATGTGTTTGCGCAAGCCATCGAGCATGACGATGCGCGCATGAGCTATCACCGCCTGTCGTCCATGCGCAAACCGCGCTGGCTGAACCAGTTGTTGTTTGCGCGGAACGTCGCACGCCTGACGCGCACGGGTTTTGATATTGTGCATTCGCATGAAAATGGCTGGGCAGGTCAGGTGCAAACCGTGCATGTGCGTCCGATGCGGCACAATCTTTTGCCACCCGCAAGCCCGCGTGCTCGCCGAGCCGTGCAATGGCTGAAAATTGCCACCAGCCTGCGTTTGATGACTTATTTGCGTCTGGAGGCGGCGCGCTTTCGCTGTCCGGGGCGAGCCATTGGCGTGGTATCGCAGACCTTGCGCGATGAAATGGCGGCAAGTTATCCCGCAAGTCAAGATTGTTTGCATATCATTCCACCGGGGGTGATCGTGCCGGAGCATCCGCCGTCTAAGGAAGAAGCACTTCAGGCACTTGGCTTGCCGCAGGATGCGTTTTTGCTGCTGTTTGTGGCCAATGATTTTCGGCGCAAGGGGTTGGATACTCTGCTGGAGGCGCTGGAACACCTACATCCAATGCCCCCCCACCTCATAGTCGTTGGTCATTCCGCCCACCTCGCAGAGTATCAAGCTCGTAGCCGAGCCATGGGGCTGGATGACCGCGTGCATTTTCTCGGTCAGCAACAAGACATGCAGCCGGTTTATGCGGCGGCGGATGTGTTGGTGCACCCCACGCGGGAGGACACCTTCGGCATGGTGGTGCTTGAAGCCATGGCACAGGGCTTGCCCGTGGTGGTGAGTCGTGCGCCGTATTGTGGCTTGAGCGCCGACCTGGATGAACACGAGGCGGTGCTGCTGCATGATCCTGCATCAAAGGACGAGCTTGGCGCAGCTTTGCATGCTCTGCTGAATGATGAAACGCGCCGCGCCGCGCTTGCCCAGGCTGGGCGCAAAGTGGCGGCGCGCTATGATTGGGCGCAGGTGGCGCAAGCCTATGAACGCCTTTATGTTGAACTCCTCGAAGCACGCGCCTGATGCACATTCTTGTCGTTAAAACATCTTCACTTGGCGATCTGGTACACATGCTGCCTGCGTTAAGTGATGCCGCCAAAGTCATCCCGGGCTTGCAGGTGGATTGGGTGGCTGAAGAAAGCTTCGCCGCCGTGCCTGCGTGGCATCCTGCGGTTGGGCGCGTGATCCCGGTGGCCATACGGCGCTGGCGTAAATCGCTGCTTTCCAAGGCGACATGGCGTGAGCTGGGCGCGGCGCGAACGGTACTGCGTGAAACAAACTACGCTGCCGTGATCGACTCGCAGGGTTTGCTGAAAAGTGCTGTGCTGGCACGCTTGGCGCGGGGTGAACATTGGGGTTATGACCGCCATTCGATCCGCGAGCCGCTGGCCGCACTGACCTACAACTGGCGCGCCGGTGTGCCGCGTGACCTGCACGCCATTGAGCGCAACCGACGCTTGCTGGCAGCGGCGCTAGGTTATGGCATGGAGGATTTGCCTCTGGATTATGGTCTGGCTGGATTGACTGAGCGTATTTCCATCCCGCCGATTGAAATGCCGCTCTCATTTGTGCTCGCGCTGCACGGCACCAGTCGTGTGGACAAGGAATGGTCGGAGTCCAACTGGATCACCGTCGGCCACGCTTTGGCGCAGCACGGACGCAGCCTGCTGCTGCCCTGGGGCAATGTCCGCGAAAAGGAACGCGCCGAACGGATTGCCGCCGCCGTGCCCACAGCGCAGGTTCTTCCGCGCTTGGGGCTGGATGAGTTGGCCGTCATTATCGCCCGCGCCGATGCGGTGTTGGGGGTGGATACCGGCTTGATGCACGTTGCCGCTGCCCTGCGCAAACCCGGTCTGGCGCTGTTTCCCGCCACCTTGCCCGCCTTGACGGGTGTGCGTTCCGAGCCGGATGCGCCGCAAATCGCCAGCCTGACCCCGCAGGATGATTTGAGTGCCGAAGCGGTGGTGGAGCGCTTGCAGGCTGTGTTGGCATGAGTTGGCGGCGGGCGCTTTACAGCGCAGCATTGACCCTGCTCACTCCGCTGGCGTTTACTCGGTTGGCGTGGAAAGGTCGCAGCAATCCCGATTACCGCGTACGCTGGGGCGAGCGCCTTGGTTTTGTAGCAACCACTCACGTTAAATTATTTCCCGTGAAACCGCGCTTGTGGATTCACGCGGTGTCCGTGGGCGAAGTCATTGCCGCCACCCCGCTGATTCGTGCCTGGAAGGTGCAGCGTCCTGACTGGGCGGTATTGGTCACCACCACCACCCCGACCGGATCACGGCAATTGCGGCGCGCGTTTGGTGAAACCATCGAGCATGTGTATCTGCCCTACGACCTGCCCGGCGCGGTGCGGCGCTTTTTCAAGCGCACCCAGCCTACGCGCGGGGTGATTATGGAAACCGAGCTGTGGCCGAATCTGTTTGCCGAAGCCAGGCAACGCGGTATCCCGCTAATATTGGCCAATGCGCGCCTGTCCGAGCGCTCGCTGCGCGGCTATGCCAAGGTGCGCGGGCTGGTGGCCGAAACGCTGGCCTGTGTAAGCCTGATCGCTGCCCGTGATGCGCAAGACGTGGCGCGCTTTATCACTCTTGGCGCGTCGCAGGACAAGGTTGAAGCCTTGGGCAATCTTAAATTTGATTTGGAGATTGCATTAGAAACACGCGAATGCGGGGCGAAATGGCGTGAACTGTTTGGAAAAGAGCGTCTGGTATGGATTGCCGCCAGCACCCACCCCGGCGAAGAAGAACAGGTTTTGGCGGCGCATCAGCAGGTCATGGCGCAAAACCGCGACGCGCTGCTCCTGCTCGCCCCGCGTCACCCCGAGCGGGCGGATGACGTTGTGCGTTTGCTTCAGACGCAAGGGTTTGTGCTTGCGCGGCGTTCAAATCTCAATGTGGGTGCGAATTTGTCGCACCTACAGCAAGACGTGTCGGTCGTGCTGATCGACACCTTGGGCGAACTCATGGATTTCTACGCCGCCAGCGATGTCGCCTTTGTCGGCGGTAGCCTCGTGCCGCACGGCGGACATAACCCGCTGGAACCACTGGCGCTTGGACTTCCTGTCATCAGCGGTGAGGCGGTATTCAACTTCGCGGAAATCTACGCCGCCATGCAGTCCAAGGGTTTGGTGAAAATGGTGAACGATGCTCCCAGCTTGGCCGAGGCCGTATTGATGAGTGCGCAAGAACAGGAGGATGCCGCCGATCGTGGCGCAGCCTTTCTGGCCGAGCATCGCGGTACATTGCAGCGGTTATTGGCGCGACTGTCCCTGTAGGCATCGGCGCATCAGCGTAGGACATCCGCCACGCGGGTTTTCAGCTCAGGAAGTAGCTCCGTTTCGAACCAGGGGTTCTGCGCAAGCCAACGGTTGTTTCTGGGGCTTGGGTGAGGCAGCGGCACGACTCTGGGCCAATGCTCGCGCCATGCGCGGACAACCTCCGTGACGGACGAGCCCGCTCCGGGAAGATGATAGGCCATGGCATAACGACCAATGGCGAGGGTCAGCTCCAGATGTTTCAAGTGAGCAAGCAGCTCGGCACGCCACATCGGCGCGCATTCAGGGCGCGGTGGAAGATCGCCAGAGCGCCCTTTTCCCGGAAAGCAAAAGCCCATGGGCAAGATGGCGACTTGGTGGCTGTCGTAAAAGGTTTCGCGCGAAAGCCCCAACCAGGAGCGTAAGCGGTCGCCGCTAACGTCATTGAAAGGAAGCCCTGAGTCATGAGCCTTGCGACCAGGGGCTTGTCCCGCAATCAGGATGCGCGCGGAAGCACGGCACTGCAAAACCGGCCGGGGGGCGAAAGGAAGACTTTCGGCGCAACGCTGGCAGTTTTTGACATCATCAAGCAGGGTTGCGAGTGAGCGCATAGGAAAGTTTTCGATGCCTGAAGCGCTCAGTATCGCCGCAACGGTTGTGCGTGATTCAACAGTCCTTTAAACGGCCGAATCATCCTCTTCGCCCGTGCGGATGCGAATCGCGCGCTCGATGTCGCTGACGAAAATCTTGCCGTCGCCGATCTTGCCGGTTTTTGCGGTGCGCAGAATCGCATCGACAATGGCATCCACCTGGGCATCGACCACCACAACCTCGATTTTGACCTTGGGCAGGAAATCGACCACATATTCCGCGCCGCGATAGAGTTCGGTGTGGCCTTTCTGGCGACCAAAACCCTTGACTTCGGTGGCGGTCATGCCGGACACGCCCAGCTCCATCAGTGCTTCACGCACGTCGTCAAGGCGGAAGGGTTTGATAATGGCTTCGATTTTTTTCATTTTTTTCTCCAAAAAAACAGGACTTACGCAAAACCGTTCCAGCAGCGTTCAAGCGCCGATACCGTACCCAGTGTACGGCGAGGCACTTGAACGCTGCTGGAGCGTTTTGGCGTAAGCCCTTAAACCCGCCGTAGCGGGTCGCTAAACAAGGGCTTGGAGTGAGCTTACTCGACTTTTAATGCAATAAACAACGGCGACCCGTCTCGGATCAAGCGTAGTGCAACCGGTTGGCCGGGTTTGAGTTTGCTTGCCGCATTTTTGAGGTCGCTTACCGAT
Source organism: Halothiobacillus sp. (assembly GCA_020061705.1). Classification (GTDB taxonomy): domain Bacteria; phylum Pseudomonadota; class Gammaproteobacteria; order Halothiobacillales; family Halothiobacillaceae; genus Thiofaba. Next base: position 17,006 of record JAGUXT010000020.1, read on the forward strand.
TCGAGTTTGACCCCGCCGAGCTCCATGAGCACATCGCCAACGCGTACTCCAGCGCGCCCTGCCGCACCTTCTGCAACACTGCGCACTACAAGGCCGTGCTTCACTTCCAGCGCTTTAAGTTGCGCGGCATCCAGCGGCTGTACGCTTAGGCCAAGTGAGCCTTCACCCGGCTCTGTTGCAGTGGGGCCAGCGCTGGCGCTATCGTCCTTGAGTTTTTCTATGGTGACGTCCAGCGATTTCTCCTTGCCGTCGCGCAGAATCACGAGTTCGGCTTTGGAGCCGACGGCGGTCGCGGCGACTTTGGCAGGGAGTTGGGCGGTGGAGTCAATTTGCTGACCATTAAACTTCAGAATGACGTCGCCGGATTTAATGCCTGCTTTGGCGGCCGGGCTGTCGGGTTGTACCTGCGCCACCAGTGCGCCGCGTGGGCGATCCATGCCAAATGACTTGGCGAGATCGGCATCAATCGGCTGAATCATCACACCCAACCAGCCGCGCACCACTTTGCCGCCGGTGCGCAATTGGTCGGCGACCTGGGTGGCGGTATTGATCGGAATGGCAAACGACAAGCCCATGTAGCCGCCCGAGCGCGAGTAGATCTGCGAGTTGATGCCGATCACTTCGCCTTTGGTGTTGAACAGCGGGCCGCCCGAGTTGCCGGGGTTGACTGCGGCGTCGGTTTGGATAAACGGCACATAGGTGTCATCCGGCAGGTTGCGTGCGAGGGCGCTAACGATGCCTTGCGTGGCGGTGAAATCCAGGCCGAACGGCGAGCCGATGGCCAAAACCCATTCACCGACTTCGACTTGATCCGAATTGCCCAATTTGGCCACAGGCAAACCGCTAGCTTCGACTTTGAGCACGGCAACGTCGCTGCGCTCATCCAGACCGAGAATCTTGGCGGGCAATTCGCGCTTGTCTTGCAGGCGTACCAGGATGCTTTCCGCGTCTTTGACGACGTGGGCGTTGGTCAAAATAACGCCGCTGGCATCAATAATGAAGCCGGAACCGAGCGACTGCGCCGGGCGTTGATTGGGCATCCCGCCGCCGGGCTGGCCTTCGTAAAAATGCTTGAACAATTCGTTGAACGGGTGGCCTTCGGGGAACTGCGGAACGCCGCCGGGTGGCATACCCTGTGCCATTTTCGGGCGTTTTTGCGTGGTGCTGATATTGACCACGGACGGGGAAACATCTTTCACGGTTTGTACAAAATCAGGCAACTGTGCCTGTGCGCTCATCAGCGGCGCGCCGCCCAGAGCCAGTGCAGTGGCCAATAACGAGGCCTTGAAAAATGACATGGTTTGATTTGCAGGTTGACGCATTACTAAAAGCTCCTTAATCAACGGCTCCGTGAATCGTGAAACTTGGAGGTGGGGCATCCGGCGCAAGTTCCCTTGATGGACTTGTGGCAAAGCCGAGCGCTTCAATTTGGCTTTGCAGCGCGTGCATTGCGGGCCCAAGATCATCGCGCGATCCCTTCAGGCCAAGCTCGATGCGGCGGCGCGGTTGGTGCTCAGTGGGCAGCATTGGCAGGCTGAATAGTTTGAGCGCGCCGTACTGCTGCTCAAAAGCGCGCATGAGTTCGAGCAACTGGTTTTCAGAGGCATCCCACACCCACAGGGATGCTTCGTCATAATCCGCGTTGCCTGCGTTGGCGAAATGCGTATTCAGTACCCAGTCGAGCATTCGATGCGCCATTTCGGGGAAACCGGGCATAAAGTAGCAATCATGCAGCGAAAAGCCGGGAACATTATTCATCGGGTTAGGAATGAGTTCGCAGTTCTCCGGCAGGTCGGCCATCAGCACGCGGTAGGGAAAGGCCTCATTGCCAAATTGCGCAATGATCCGCGCCTCGGCTTCTGGATGGCGGATGAGTTGGCGATTAAACGCATCTGCCGCAGCCTGGCGTGTCAGATCATCCGGGGTGGCACCAATGCCGCCAAAACAAAACACCACATCGGCATCGTCGCGTGCCTGGCGCAACGTGCGCACGATCAAATCCATCTCATCGCCAATCATGCGCACCCACGCCAGACGCAGGCCGCGCGCATTCAGGCGTTCGATCATGGCCGGGATGTGTTTGTCTTGCCGACGACCGGAAAGGACCTCATCGCCGATAATAACCATGCCAAAACGTGAGGGAAGCGGGTTCGTTTTCATGGGTGCTTACTTTATTTTCTGCCACAGAGAGCACAGAGATTTAAGAGGGTGTGAATGGAATGATTCACGTGCATGTGTTGGCATTCCACTCAGTGTTCTATGTGGCTATTTTTTCATGCCCGGATTACTCCGGCGCATGACCGTGTGTGCGGGCATACGCTTCGGTGAAGGCGGACTGTTGAGCGTCACTGGCTTCTTTCTGATAGCGTGCCTTCCAGTCTTCGTAGGGCATACCGTAAACCTGCTCGCGAGCCTCATCCATGCTTAGTTCCACGCCTTGCTCATCGGCCGCCGCCTTGAGCCACTTGGACATGCAGTTGCGGCAAAAGCCCGAGAGGTTCATCAAATCAATGTTCTGCACATCCGTGCGTTCTTGCAGATGCGCGACCAGGCGGCGAAAGGCGGCGGCTTCCAGTTCGATTTGGGTCGTTTTATCCATGTCAGCTCTTGGCCTCGTCCGGGGTATGGGTTTGTAAGGTCACCGCGTGCAAATCGCCGCTGGCAATCAGGTCATTCAGTGTGGCCATCACGCGGCGATGACGTTTAATCAGACTTTCATCGGCAAAGCTGGCGCTGATGATGCGCAAATTAAAACTGCAACCCTCGCCGGACGGTTGCACCTGCGCATCGGGAATGGCCTGTTGAATACGTTGAATCAAATCGTTGGGGTTCATGCCATGCTCGGAGTGACGGGGTGGAGGAAGATTGTAACGTGCAGGCTGCGCACACCAAACAAAACAATGCCGATTGCGAGCCTGCGATATACACTCAACCGGGTGACAACCTGTTCATTGAGGAGATTTTTATGCAACGTTTTTTTTCCAAGGCAATCTTCGGTTTGTTGGCCTTATCCAGTGTTGCCTGTATGCCTGCGGTCACGTGGGCTGAAGAGAATGACAACACCGCCACCAGCGCCCTCACTGACGCCAATGCGGTTGTGAATAAATCCGTGCAAACGCTGAAGGACTTTTCGGCCGACCCGAATATGTCGTGGTATCGCGACAATGTAGTCAAGTCCAAGGCGGTATTTATTGTGCCGGAATTCATCAAGGCGGGCTTTATTTTTGGCGGCGCGGGCGGCACGGGTGTGGTGCTGGTGCGCGATGACAAGAGCGGCACCTGGCGCGGCCCGTCGTTTGCCACCATCGGTTCGGCCAGTTTTGGCTTCCAGGCTGGCGGCTCGGTGGCTGAAATTGTGATGATGGCCATGACTGACAAGGGGCGTGATGCACTGTTGAGCAACAAGTTTCAGCTTGGCGCAGATGCCAGCGTCGCGGCTGGCCCGGTGGGTACCGGCGCACAAGCCGCCACGGTGGACATTATCCAGTTTGCGCGCAGCAAGGGCTTGTTTGCCGGCGTGAGTCTGGAAGGCTCGGTGATCGCGGTGCGTGACAGCCTGAACCATGCCTATTACGGCACGGCGGTGAATCCGGTGGATATTCTGGTGCTGGGCAATGTCAATAACCCGCATTCAGACGCGCTGATTCAGGCACTCACCAAGCGCGCGGGCAAATAATCGTTCGCGTATTGTCGGGTGATTAGAAAACAAAAGGCACGGTCTCTACCGTGCCTTTTTGTTGGGCGCGTGTGTGGTCAAACGTGTATTTGCTCTTGGTCAGATTCCTTTTGCACAGGGATGGGCACAGCACTCAGCCGTTCGTTTGAGCGAGGGGCTAGGCCTCACTGGGGTAAGCTGGATTTGATTCCCGTATGAAGGCGACTAGTTTTTCTACTTGGCGCCGGAGATCCAGCGCTGTCAGCTCTGGTTCTCCATGCGCAGTGATCCACCTTGCGACTTCAACTTTAGATGCCTGATCTTCTGATCCTGATTTTCGTCGAATCTTCAACAGGTTGTCGAAGCGGGAGTTTCCTCCAATGCGCTTCGCCGAGGGCATTACGTTGGAAACAGCCTGATCAACATCTTCAATTCGCAAGTAATTCTCAATTTCTCGGCCATCTGTAACCCATGCGAAACCGGGACCTTGATCAAACTCCTTCTGCAGCCTCTTTTTGGTTGTGTTCAAGTGCTTATGAGATGAGGCTTTGTCGCTGTCGATCACAATTACCCCACGACGGTTAAGCCGTCTCAACTGGATAAATTCGGCAACGTGCGTTGAGGTTTCAGCATTGGAGATATGAGCAGCCAACTTGCCGCCGTAAAACATCACGCTGAAGTGAATGCCCTCAAGCAGCGATGGATCAACAGTATGAAGCCACCAGTTGATGTACAGGCGATCCGATGGCCCCTCAACCCATATGACACAATTGGCGAGAAGCAGATCAGAAGGGTGGTAGCCAAGATCTTCACACACTGCTGCTCTTCCAGCGTCGGAGGTAACTCGATCTACCTTCGAAACTCCGTCAACGAGTGTGATGTGATATGCCTCTGCGCCTGGGGTGTCCATGATCGCGGGGGAGTGCGTCGTAATGAAGTATTGGTTGTCCGTGCGATCCGTGAGGTGGCGGATGAACTTCTTTTGAAGAATCGGATTCAGATGCAGTTCGGGCTCCTCTATACATACGATCTGCCCGGTCAGGGTTGTTGCTGCGGCGGCTAAGATAATGACCTCATGCAAGCCTGAGCCAAGGCACTCGATTGGGAGAACCTTGTTGTCCATGTGAACGAGAATCGTGTCTCGCGCATAGGGAATCTCGATTCGAGCCTCTGGTCGGTCTGTGACCTCCCTCAGAAACACGTTTATTGCCTCAAACTTCAGTTTTTCTTCTTGAGATTCTGCCGAAGGATTTTGAAGCTGTGCGAGTCGATTGATGATACCTGTTCCATCGTAGCCAGTTGGTTCGATGCCCGATTCGCCGATGCGTCGGATGGCAGGAATGAGTTCAACTGGGCGCGGCTCTATCGTCAGCGGAAATCTGTTGACGATCTCAGGTTCCCAGTGTGCTTTGCGATCGCCCCTTCCTTGGCCAGTTAAATGCGTCCAAAGCTGTTGTAGCCGTCCACCTTCGATGCCGGACATGGCCTCTAACCAAGTGTCATGAGTTGGTCTGCGATGAGGAAATGTTGTAAACGACCATGCAAGAGTTGTTTTGTCGAGCTCTGTCTTTCGTCCGAGCAGTTCAGCCATCAGGTCAACAAGTGCTGGCGGCCTACCATCGGTGGGCAGGCGTTCGTGCCGTGGCGATTCAGGTGGAAGTGTAAAGCGGCCTGCCTCGTCCTTTATGACGGGTTCGCCAATGCCAAGTTGAAATGGTGGTTGTGTCGGGAGATGCGTCGCGACCGGTTGGAGTGTTAGCGATCCGCGGTTGCCCGCTTGGGGAAGTACCTCGTGCAATACGCGAAGCACGTTTGACTTTCCCGAGTTGTTTCTGCCGATCAGGATGTTGATCTTTGAGAACTGATCAAAGAATTGCGGTTCCTTTCCGAAGCTTCGATACCCCGAAAGAGCCAAGTTTGGTAGTAGTACAGTCATGCGGAGATTGTGAACTCTAACGTTAATATGACTTCGTTCACGGTCGGACTCGTTTCGGGAAGCATCTCAGTATCCTCGTGGAAAAACAATGTGTTGCCCGCTCTGCCAATGCCCCGAAGCGCCTCAACCCCCACCCTTCCTTTGCAGCCGTAATTGCAGCATCGTCCCCGCCAAAATAATCACAAACAGCACAAAGGCCAGTGCTGCCGCAAAGCCCATGTTCCACCAGCGGAAGCCTTCCTGATACATCAGCATCACCAGCGAGAGGGTGGCGTTGGCGGGGCCGCCCTGGGTCATGACATACGGTTCGGCGAACAGTTGCAGGTAGCCAATCATGGTCATGAGGGCGACGAACAGGAAGGTGGGTGCAAGCTGTGGCAGGGTGACGTAGCGAAATTGTGCCCAGCTTCCTGCGCCATCCAGACGCGCGGCTTCATATAGGCGTTCGGGAATGGCTTGCAGTCCGGCGATAAAGATAATCATGTTGAAGCCGAAGTTTTTCCACGCCGCCATGAGGATGATTGCGGGCATGGCCCAGTCCGGATCACCCAGCCAGTCGATGGGGTGGATGCCGAACAGGCTTAAGCCTTGATTGAGCAGCCCCGCTTCCGGGTTGTATAGCGCGCGCCAGACCACGGCCACCGCGACCAGCGTGCTGACCACCGGCAGAAAATAAATGGTACGAAACAGGGTGCGGCAACAGGTCAGGCGCGCATTCAGCAACATGGCCGCACCGAGGCTCAGGCCGACCGAGAGCGGCCCACCAAACAAAACAAAGTAAAAGGTGTTACCCAAGGCCGTCCAAAACAGCGGGTGTTCAAAAACCTGACGATAGTTGTCAAGACCGATCCAGCGCAGGGTGGACGGGTCACCGATGGCGTAAATATCGAAATCGGTAAGCGACAACAACAGCGCGGCGGCAATCGGCAGCAGGAAAAAAACGGCGATCAGGCCAAGTGCGGGAGCAAGGAACCAGAAGGCGGCGGAGTTTTTCATGGTGCGCTGCGCTCCATCAACCAGCGCCGCTTTTCCAGCATGGCATCCGTCTCTTTGTCGATGGCTGCCAGCGCCTGCTCCTGGCTTTCCAGTCCGCGCGCCACGCGCTCGGCATGGCGCATGACCAGGCTGGCGAGGCGTTCCCACTCCGGCACGGGCGGCACGCCTTGCACCTGTTGCAGTTGTTGCCAAAAGGCGTCGATACGCGCTGATTGTTGCAGATTGCCGAGTTGCCAGGCGCTCTTGCGTACCGGCAAATCGCCGGTGGCGCGATAAAAATTCAGTTGTTGCTCTGGCGCAGACAAAAACTGTAACAAGGCACGCGCGGCCTGCGGATGTGGGCTTTTAACATTGACAGCCAGGCTTGCGCCACCTGCAATCGACCGACCTTGATAGGCGGCGCCGTCGGGCACGGGCAGAGGCGCAGTGCCCCAGGCATCACGCAGGCCAGGCGGCATCCGGCGCTCGAACTCGCCCAGATTCCACGGTCCGCTCACCAGCATGGCAATGCGCCCATCGGCAAAGGCTTGGTAAAGATTGCCCACGCGCAGCTCGCCGCCAACCTCGGCCAATCCTTGTTCGAACAAACCAAGATAAAACGCAAACGCCTCGCGGAAGGCGGGCTGGCTGAATGCACCATAGCGCCCGTCGTCGCGCAATAGTTCGGCGCGTTGTTGCAGACTGAGAGCGACCAGAGTCTGCCACTCACTAAACGGCAAGCTTAGCGGCGCGTGTCCTGTGTGAGCCTTCAGACGGTGCAGCGCATCCGTCCATTCGCTCCATGTTTGCGGCGCGCGTGCCACACCTGCCTGTTGCAACAGATCGGCGCGGTAAAAAAGCAGACGCGTGTCCACGTACCACGGCAGGCCGTACAGATGGCCATTCATCCGATTGGCCGCCAGCACACCGGGAAAAATATCGGCCTGTGCCTCGGCGCTCAATACATTATCCAGTGGCGCGAGCGCACGCAGGGCGACAAATTCCGGCAACCAGGTGTTGCCTAACTGGAACACATCCGGCAGCGTGCCGCCGACGTGTGCGGTCAATAGTTTTTCATGCGCCGAGCTCCACGGAATCTGTTGCACGCGCACCGTGATGCCGGGATGCTCGCGCTCGAAGGCGGGCAACAGGCCTTGCACCCGCTCGCCCTCGCTGCCCATGGCCCAGAAATCAAGGGTGATACTGTTCTCGCTCGCCGTTTGCGGCGTGCAGCCCGGCAGGAGGAGCGAGGCGAACATAAAAACGATCACCAGACGTAGGCGCGACCTCATGGATAAATATCCGGCTCGCCTGCTGGCCGCGTTTTGAACAGTTTGAAGCTCCACATGTATTGGGTGGGGTCGCGCTGAATCATGGCTTCCAGCGCGGCATTCATGCGGCGGGCTTCCTCCTGCGGGCTGGCTTGCTCAGGCAATGGCAGGGCAGGCTCGATGTGCATGTGATAGATGCCGGTGTCGGGGTCGAGCCTCGTGAAGAAGGGCAAGGCGCTGGCTCGACCCTGGGTCACCAGACGCCCCAGCAGGGGGAGCGTGGCTTTCTGCACGCCAAAAAAAGGAGCAAAGACTGAGTGCGCCGCGCCATGATCTTCGTCAGGAATGTAATACGCCGCCTGTCCCGCTTTTAGCGCCTTGAGCAGGGGGCGCAAGCCATCCTCGCGGGTGATGAGCTGGCTGCCAAAGCGCGTGCGCCCCCAGATCAGCCAGGCATCCACAAAGGGCTGGTTGGTCGGGTTATACGGCCCCACGCCACCACCACAGGCCACCGTCATGGCGGCCGCGCCCATGTCCAGACCGACCACATGCCCGGTGACGAACAACGGCGCACGCCCGGCGGCCAGCACCGCATCCAGATGCTCCCGTCCATGCACCTGCCAGCGCCTTTGAATCGCGGCCTCACTGCGCAGCCAGAGCACACCAAGCTCCAGCATGGCCTGCCCGGCACGTTCGGCGGAGCTTAACGCCAGCGCATCGCGCGCGTGCTGCTCAAGCCTTGGAAAGCACAGCTCAAGATTGATCTGCACGATGCGGCGGCGTTTGGCATTGCGCGTGAGCATCTGCCGCCCCAGCCATGCACCAAGCTTCATGCGTAAGCGAAGTGGCAACCAGGCGATAAGCCATAACAGCAGCACGGCCAACCAAAGCCCCCAATAACGCGGGTGCCAGAGTGCGCGCTGGCGTGCCGGGTGGTTTGGGCTCATGTTTTTTGCCCCACGCAAGCCGCGCGAGCACGCATGCCCGAAGTCAGATCGCCCGCCCGCCCATCCTCACGGTAAGCCAGGATGCGCAGCCCTGCGCACAAGTGCAGCAACTCGTTGGGCGCGAGCAAAAAATCCGGGTTGGAGGGTGTCTTGAGCGTGGCGATCTTCTCGCAGGTAAAGGTCTGGTAGAACAACAAGCCGCCAGGACGCAGGGCAGCAATCAGCGCGGGAAACAACGCGCGGGCAAGAAAATGCGTCACCACGATGACATCAAAACTCGCAGGCTCTGGAGGGTGCGCGACCACATCGCGTACTGCGGTGAGCAGGCGCAGTTTTTGGGCGGAAGCGTAGGCCTGAAGTTTTTCCATCGCCACCTCGGAGTTATCCCAAGCCGTCGTATCCAGACCGCGCACCGCCAAAAAACTGGCGTTGGCACCCAGACCACAGGCCAGATCCAGTGCCTGCCCATGCGATGGCAAAAGGTGGGCAAACTCACGCAACACCCAGGCTGCCTCGCCCGGCACATCCGGCTCTGCGGCATAGCGGGCATCCCACACGCCAACCTGCGTCATCCTGCTGCTCAACGTCGCCAGAACGCCGGAGTAAATAACACCAGCAGGGTGAAGACCTCCAGACGACCCATAATCATGGCTAGGCAGGCCACCCATTTGGCCGCATCGGGTGCCGAGGCGAAGGTGGATGACACCGTACCCAGACCCGGCCCCAGATTGGTCAGGCTGGCCACAGCGGCACCGAAGGCCGAAACTTCATCCAGCCCCACGGCCTGCATGAACATGACCAGCAGGATCAGAATCACCACATAGGCGGAAAAAAATCCCCATACAGCCTGAATCACCCGGGTCGAGACCACATGCCCGTTGAGCTTCACCAACAGTTCACCCTGCGGATGAATCAACTGTTTAAGTTCGCGCATACTCTGTTTGACGATCAGCAACACGCGCATGACTTTCATGCCGCCTGCGGTTGAGCCGGTGCTGCCGCCGATGATGGCCAGAAACATCAAAAGAATTGGCAAAAAAACCGGCCAAAGGGTGATGTCTGCGGTGGCAAAACCGGTGGTGGTGGCATAGGACACCACATTGAACGAGGCGTAGCGCAGTGCGTCGAGCATACTGGCATAGGTCTGGTTGCCCCAGAGAATCAGGCTGTAAAGCAGAATCATCGTCAGCATGAGCGAGGCGTAGGTGCGAAATTCGGAGTCATAAAGGTAGCCGCGTACGCTGCGCTGGTTCCAGGCGACAAAGTGCAGGGTGAAGTTCACGCCGGCAAACAGCATGAGCAGCGTGGCCATACCCTCCAGCCACGGCGAGTTGTAAAAGCCGAAGCCTGCATCGTGGGTGGAAAAACCGCCAATCGAAACCGTGGAAAAGGCGTGTCCCACCGCATCGAACCAGCTCATGCCTCCCAACCGGTAGCCGAGTATTGCCACGACGGTCAGGCCGACATAAATGAACCACAGGGTTTTGGCGGTATCCGCAATGCGTGCAGTGAGCTTGTTGTCTTTCATCGGGCCGGGGGTTTCGGCCTTGAAGAGCTGCATGCCACCTACACCCAGCAGCGGAAGGATCGCCACCGCCAGAACCACGATGCCCATGCCGCCCAGCCATTGCAGTTGCTGGCGGTAATACAGAATACTGTGCGGCAGGGTGTCCAGCCCGGTCAGAACGGTCGCCCCCGTGGTGGTCAGGCCGGAAACCGCTTCGAAGACCGCATCGGTGATGGACATTTCCGGCTTGTCGGCAAAGAAAAACGGTACCGCACCCGAAAGGCTGAGTACCGTCCAGAACATCACCACAATCAAAAAACCATCGCGTAATTTCAGGTCATTCTTGTGCTTGCGCACCGGCCAGTAAATCAGTGCGCCCAGCGAAAACAGCCAGAAAAACCCCTGGATGAAAGGCAAGACCTCGCCGTCGCCGTAATGCCAGCCGACCAGGGCGGGCGGCAGCATGGACAGGCTGAAAATCATCAGTAGCAGACCTAACACGCGCTGGACGACGGAAAATTGCATAAGGAACGCCAGTCGCTAGCCGAAGAAACTGAAGCCGACCTGGAACAATTGCTCCACCTCGCGCACCAGGCGCTTGTCGGCCAGAAAAAGGATCACGTGGTCGTCGCTTTCTATCAGCGTGTCGTGGTGAGTAATGATGACATCCTCCTCGCCACGCACGATGGCGCCGACGCTTACGCCCGCAGGCAGCTTGAGTTCGCCCACGCGCCGTCCGACCACACGCGAGGTCAGCTTGTCGCCGACCGCCGTGATTTCCATGGCCTCGGCCGCACCGCGTCGCAGCGAATGCGCTGCGGTGACACTGCCGCGCCGCAGGTGCGCGAGCAAGGCGCTGACGGTAATCAGTTGCGGCGAAATCACCACATCAATGGACATGGACTCGATCAGATCGACATAGGCCGTGCGATTGACCAGCGCCATGGCTTTGCGCACCCCGAGGCGTTTGGCCAGCATGGCAGAGAGAATATTGTTTTCGTCGTCGTTGGTGACGGCGAGGAACAGATCCATGTCCTCGATATTTTCTTCGCGCAACAGGTCTTCGTCGGTGGCATCGCCGCCGAGCACGACGGCTTCGTTCAATTCTTCAGCCAGGCGCTGGGCATTGGCCGGGTTGTGCTCAATCACCTTCACATGGGCTACGCTTTCCAGCGCGCGAGCCAGTCCACGCCCGATATTGCCGCCACCAGCAATCATGATGTTGCGGTAGGGGCGCTCGACGCGACCCAGCTCGGCCATGACGGCCTGAATGTGCTCGCGTGCGGCGATGAAAAACACCTCGTCATCAATCTCGATCACCGTGTCCCCGGTGGGCTCGATGGACTGACCACGGCGGAAAATCGCCGCCACGCGTGCATCAATGCTCGGCATATGTTCGCGGATATCGCGAATGGGGTGCCCGACCATCATGCCGCCGATCAACGCGCGTACCGCTACCAGAAGCACTCTACCTTCAGCAAAATCCAGCACCTGCAAGGCGCCGGGCAGGGCGATCAGGCGCTTGATGTACTCCTGAATCAGGTTTTCCGGGCTAATCACCACGTCGATTTTGAAGTAGCCCTCGGTAAAGATGTCGGGGCGATCCTTGTATTCCTTGGCGCGCAGGCGCGCAATTTTCATGGGTGTATGGAACAGTTTCCAGGCCAGCTGGCAGGCCACCATGTTGACTTCGTCGCTGTTGGTGACGGCGAGCAGCATGTCGGCGTGTTCGACACCTGCTCGTTCCAGTACAGCAGGATGTGAGGCCAGGCCAACCACCGTGCGGATGTCCAGTTTTTCCTGCAAGTCGTGCAGTTTTTCGGCATCGGTGTCCACCAGGGTAATGTCGCGTCCAGGCTCACTGGCCAGCAAGCCCGCCAGGGTGGCACCAACTTGTCCTGCACCGAGAATCACGATTTTCATATTGATCTGGCCTGAATTTTCCATGAATTGGTGGTAGGAGCGGGCTTGCCCGCGAAGGCTTCAGTGTTCAGCCTTTC
>JAGUXT010000044.1 GCA_020061705.1 Halothiobacillus sp.
GGTCAGGGCTGCGGTCAATGTGGTCTTGCCGTGGTCAACGTGACCAATGGTTCCGACGTTGACGTGCGTTTTATTACGCTCGAATTTACTCTTGGCCATAATTACACCTTGGATTGATACAAAGTTGACGAAACTTTCACGCTAAAACAACGACTACGAAAAATGGAGCTCCTGACCAGAGTCGAACTGGTGACCTCGTCCTTACCAAGGACGCGCTCTACCACCTGAGCTACAGGAGCAAATTTGGAGCGGGTGATGGGAATCGAACCCACGCCATCAGCTTGGAAGGCTGAGGTTCTACCATTGAACTACACCCGCATTATGGGGCAAACCCCATATGCTCTTCTGAATTCTTAACGCTTTCGTGTGCGCATATAAAGTGGTGGTGGGAGAAGGATTCGAACCTTCGAAGGCAGTGCCAGCAGATTTACAGTCTGCCCCCTTTGGCCGCTCGGGAATCCCACCAGCAAAAACAACAAGTCGCGCATTCTGCTGTAAGGCAAAATGACTGTCAAGCAATGGTGCCGGCAGTGGGAATCGAACTCACGACCTACCGCTTACAAGGCGGTTGCACTACCGCTGTGCTATGCCGGCAACAGGGCGCGCATCTTATAGCAGTTCAATGACAAGGGCAACTCCCATCACGCACTTCGTACGACATGCGCTCCAGACCATCCATTACCAGCGCTTCGCGTCGATACACACTTAACCCCCGCGACTCAAACATAGCAAACCCCTGCACGGCCTGATCCCCCCCCGTGACCACAATACTCGCCGCACCACCCAAGACGGCTAACGCTTGCTCAATGGCGTGCTCCACCCCGCCTTGCACCATGCAGCGTATGCCCGCACTTACCGCAAGGCGTGTTTCATGCTGTGGCGTACACACTGCATCATCCACGGCCACAGCAATCTTCGGTATTTGGCTTGCCGCGTCAGACAAACTTGCTCCCAGGAGGCGTACGCCCGGCATAATCATGCCGCCCTGGTGCAGCCCATCGACGTCCAGCGCATCCACGGTAATTGCCGTTCCAGCATCCACCACGATCAGCGCTTGATCCATAAACTCCATCCGCGCAGCCACCAGCGCTGCAAAGCGGTCAATCCCAAAACGCTGAGGCTCGGCATATTGAATCTGCACACCGCAGCAATGTGCCTGACTGCGCAGCCAAAGCAACGTCTGCCCAGGCCAGCACTGGCTCACGCATTCTGCGACACGCTGGCTGATGCTCTCGCTCGCCACACTGCCGGCAAACACGGCCGTTGGCCGCTCAACCCCATGCCACCCTGCGAGCAACTGCGCCTCCCAGCCGTCCTGAAGGTGCGTCACATCACCCAGAGCGCCGTCCATGCGCCATTTGATGCGGGTATTGCCAATATCCAAAATGAGCTTCACAGAGCCTTACTCCTGAACAGATTCATGCAAACGCACACTGACCTCACCGGCACGACACAATCGCAATCCTTGCGCGGTACTCACCCGCAAACACCCCTGCGCATCGACACCTTCGGCTACGCCAAACCAGGTGTTGTTTTCCGCCTCAATCACGCGAATCGCTTGCCCTTCAAGCACATCAAAGCGCGCAAAGCGCGTGACCCATGTCGCCGAAACATCGTCAAGCTCAGCAAGCACGGCATGCAAAATCTCCCGCAAAACCCGTGACCTTGCAGGGCAACGCGCTCCCAGCAAGGCATGGAGACTTGTAATCGGCTGTGTAATCGCGCCCGTATGATGGCGCGAGCGCAGGTGGTTCAGGCCTATACCGACCACCACACCTGCACGCCGCGCCTCGATCAAAATGCCGCCCAGTTTCTTGCCTTGGCAGATCACATCATTCGGCCACTTCAGCCCCACACCTCGCACCCCAAGGCGCTGCACCGCCTCGGCCAGTGCAAGCCCGACCTGCAGGGACAAAGCCTCCAGCGACACACCATCACTCGCCGGGAACGCCAGCGACACACTCACCCCGCAGCCCATGCCTTGATGCCAGCGACGTTGCGCCCGCCCCCGTCCCTGGGTTTGAAACTCGGCCACCCATGCCCTGCGTCGCATCAAGCCCGCCCCCAGGGCAAACAGCGCTCGCGTGTTGGTGGAATCCGTCACAAAAAGCGCTTGCACAGGCAGCGGAAAGCGCGCCCCCGCCCCACTTTGCAAAGTGACCGGCTGCACAAAGCGCACACCACGGTAAGAATCACATTGCACAGGAGCGCCCCATTCCTCAAACCGCCACAATGCCGCGCGCAACGCGTCAGGCGACACATGCAGCCTGCGCGCCGCCATCGTCAGCGCATACCAGCGACCATCCGCCAAATGCCGCACGACCTGTGACCACACGCGAGCAAGTTTTCCTTCCTGAATCAAGTCAGCTCCACGCCCGACCAGGCACGCAATCGCGCCAATTGCTGCGCATCAGCGACTTGCATTTGTCGCAACCCTGCCTGCGTCTTCGGCGGCTTCTGCAAAGACAAGGACATGGATAGCAATTCATCACGCCGAAAAACATGCAACTCAACCACATCCCCTGCGTGATATCGCCGCAGAACCCCCTCAAGATTAGCTCGATTCACGCGCAAGCCATTCAGCGCCAGCAATTCATCCTGCGGCGCCAGACCCGCCCACTCTGCCGTCGAGTCACGGTAGACCGTACCCAGCACGGCCGTGCCTTGCGCTCCGGCGCGTACCTCCGCCCCCAACCAGGGCGCGTCCTGCCCCGCACTCCACCGCAAACTCAAGCCCAGCGCCGCCGCTGTCTCGGCCAGCGGTAAGTCCTCGCCACCACGCAATCCGGCCGTGAACACATCATCCAAATCCACGCCCGTAACCGCTGTTACCCATGCTTCCACCCCATACTCCGGCACGCCGTGCCCATGCTGACCAAAATCACGCCACATAGAGCGCAGCACATCATCCAGCGAGATACTATCAGCGCTGCGACAGCGCAAGGCCACATCCAGCACCCAGGCAAACAACGCGCCCTTGGTGTAATAGCTGATACTTGCATTCGGCGTGTTCTCGTCGGCCTTGTAGAGCCGCGTCCAGGCCGTCAGGCTGGCCTGCTCCAGCGTCAAGCGCTCACGCCCCGGCGCACGCTGCACCCGACTCATGGTCGTGGCCAGCGTCTCCAAATATTCCGTCAGCGAAATCAAACCCGCACGCAGCAACAGCAAATCGTCGTAATAGCTGGTCACGCCCTCAAACAACCACAACAGGCGCGTGTAGGCTTCGGCATCCAGCGGCAAGCGGCCATCCGGCTGCGACATAAACGCCGCCGGGCGAATGCGCTTCACCAGCCAGGCATGCAAATATTCATGCACACACAGCCCCAAAAACTCCCGATAGGCGGGTGTTGTAACCACTTCACCCTCACGAGGAAAATGCTCCGGGCGGCAGAGCAAAGCCGTACCCTCACGATGCTCCAGCCCGCCGTAACCATCCGGTGTCACCAGCGCCAAAAACAGGTAACGGGCAAATGGTGGCGGCTCGGAACCAAACAAGGCCACCGCCGTTTCGCAAGCACGTGCCAAATCGAGCGCCAAGCGTGCCGTATCGAATTCAACACGCCCCAGCCAGGCGAATCGATGTTCTACACCGCGCACGGAAAAGCTAAACTCGCGCAGCGCGCCAAAAGCCACAGGCGCGTCCAGCAAGGCTTCGACATTGTCTGCCGTATAGACACCATAACCATGCGCATCCACAGCCTCGGGCGGGAGCATCATGGTCGCACGCCACTCTAGCGCGCCTGCATTGACCATGACGCTGCCTGAGCGCTGCACCTCAACCCGACAAGGTAAATGTTCAAAACCCAGCGGACGCAACCACAAGGCCGCGCCATCGGCAAAGCCCCACAAGCTATCCAGGTGCGCGGTACGCACCGAAAGCTCATGCGCATGCGCGCGCCAGCGCACGCTCAACGCCCCCTCGCAAGGCGCTGCACGCCAGCTCTGTTTGTCCAGCCAGGTCAACTCAACGGCCTGTCCGTTACCATCCACGGCTTCAATCCAGGTTACATGCCTCGCATGATCGCGCACCATGTAACTGCCGGGCGTCCACGCTGCCATAGCCACGACCTGCCCTTCCGCACACGGCTCAGGAATCGTCAGCTCCAGCGCGTATTCGCGTGCTTCAGGGCTTGCAGGGCTAATGCGGTAGTGCAGCATCGGAATTAAACGGACTCGGCCGAGCTATCGGGAAACACGGCATCCACGATTTCATCATCGGCATCATCAACGACCATATCCAGCGACGAATCCGCCACCATCAAATGATGTCCCGCCGGATGCACGCGGTGATGCTTGATCTCATCGGCATGTGCCTCACGAATCGTTCCCACCTCAAGCGCGAAGTGCAACGTTATTCCCGCCAGCGGATGATTGCCATCCAGCGTCACCATCTCGTCGTCAAACGAAACGATGGTGAACTCCATGCGCCCTTCCGGCCCCATGGCCTGCACCTGATTACCGACTTCGACCTCGACTTCTTCGCTCAGGGCACTGCGCGGAACATCAATCAACCCCCCGGGATCACGCGCGCCATAAGCATCTTCGGGTGCAACTACCACCTCAAATACCTCACCCTCGACACGCCCCTCCAGCGCCTGCTCCAGGCCCGGAATCAGGTTTGCGTGACCATGCAAATAGGCCAGCGCCTCATCGCCCACGGTCGAATCAATCACCTGCCCCGCCGCGTCACTCAGGGTGTAGTGAATGAACACCACCTTATCCTTGCTCACCGTCATTGCTTCAGTCGTCATCATGGCCTCTCTCGTTATTACTCAATAGGACTTACGCAAAAGCGCTCTAAAAGCAGGGTGGATGCGCTAGGCTTACCCACCCTACAAATACCCAAAACTAACCCACCAACCCATGCCAAAACGGCAGGGTCAGCAGACTCAAAAGGGTCGAAAGCGTTGCCGCCGCCGCATACAAACCGGTATCCAGACCGTAACGGTCGCACAACACCAGCCCCAGCACCATCACCGGCATTCCGGCCTCCAGCACCACCGCTGTCAACAAGGGAGCCTCAAGCCCCAGTCCCATCCCCGCCGCCAAAACCAGCGCAGGCGCAAAAGCAAGCTGAATCAGTAACACCGGGCTTACGCGCAGCAAGGCCGCAGGCTTGAGCGCATCCAGCCGCAAGCCCATCCCCAGCGCGATCAGCATCAGCGGCACCACGCCCGCCCCCAGCCGATCCAGCACCCCGCGCAGGACATCCGGAAACGGCGTGCCGGAAAAATTCAGCACCATAGCCAGAATGGCCGCCCACAGCGCCGGCACCTTGAGCACACCATGCCACCAAGGCGCGTGTGCCTTGCCCTCTTCCGGCCTGCCGTAATACACCGCCAGCGCGATGCCCACGCTCAGCAGCAAGGGCGTGCAAGCAAACAGATCGTACTGCACCGCCACCGCACGCCCATAATCGCCATACAGCGACTCCAGCACCGGCAAGCCCAGATAGGTCGCATTCGGAAACGAAGCCGCCAGTAACAGCGCTCCCTTCTGCCCGCGTGTCAGCGGCATGAAATGCGCCACCACCGCCATCAAACCCATGCTTGCCAGCACGCCCAAGGCAGCCAGCCCGGCAATATGCAGACTCTCCACCCCCAGCGGCGCACGCCACAGCACCGCCAACACCAGCGCGGGCAGCAGGATGTAATACACCAGCGTCGTCAGCGCACCGCGCGCCTGCCCTGCCTCCCAACCGCCCGGTTTTGCCCACTGCCACCACAGACCGACCAGCACCATGGCGGCCATCTGTGCAATGACCAGCGTCATAGCGAAGCGTCATCCTGCGGCAAGGCCGCCCGCACCGCCGCCATATCCACCGCCTGCACATGCGCCACCAGCTCACGCAAGGCACTTTGCGCAATGCCGCCGGGCTGCGCGTACAAGACGATGCCCTCGCGCACCGCAACTAAAAAGGGAATCGAACGCACGCCAAAATGCGCCGCCAGACCCGGCTCGGCATCCACATTCACCTTGCCGAACAACACCTCATCATCATCGTCGGCCACCTCGGCAAACACCGGCGCAAACGCCTGACACGGCCCGCACCAGGGTGCCCAGAACGCCAACAACACCAACTCATGCGCGGCCAAAGCCTGCGTCAAGCCCGCCTCATCCAAATGCTGCACGTTGCTCATACCGAACGCTCCCGCAAGCCCTGCAACACGCGCTCATGCGCCCCGCCAAAACTGCCATTGCTCATCAACACCAGATGATCGCCGGGGCGCAGTTGTGCCAACACATCCTGCACCATCGCCGCCACCTCGACGCCGCTCCAGCTCGGACAGGCCAAGCCCTGCGCGACGTGCCGCACATCCCAGCCTGCATCCTCCGGCTGGAACAGCCACACCGCATCCGCCGCCGCCAGCGAATCCGCCAGGGTGTCCGCATGAACGCCCATGCGCATCGTATTGGAACGCGGATCGAGCGCCACCAGCAGGCGTGCCTCGCCAATACGCGCACGCAACCCCTCCAGCGTGGTACGAATCGCGGTCGGATGATGCGCAAAATCGTCATACAGCGTCACGCCATCGACCACGCCACGCACCTCCAAGCGCCGCTTTACGCCGGAAAACTGCGCCAGCGCCGCAATGCCCACCGCCACCGGCACCCCGGCATGACGCGCTGCGGCCAGGGCGGCCAGCGCATTGCTCACGTTATGCGCGCCCAACTGCGACCACTGCACCGTGCCTTGCGACACGCCATCCAGCAGCACCTCAAAACGCGAACCGTCGGCTTCCGCTGCTCCAACCGACCACGCCCCACCCGCGCCAAAGCTCGCAACCGGCGTCCAGCAACCGCGCTCCAACACGGCATCCAGCGCCGCGTCGCCCTGCGGCTTCACGATCAGCCCGCTTGGCGGAATCATGCGCACCAGATGATGAAATTGCGTCTGAATCGCCACAAGATCAGGGAAGATATCGGCATGATCGAACTCAAGATTATTCAGAATCACCGTGCGCGGGCGGTAATGCACAAACTTCGAACGCTTGTCGAAAAACGCCGTGTCGTACTCGTCCGCCTCAATCACAAAAAACGACCCGCCGCCCAAACGTGCGGAACAGCCAAAATTGTTCGGCACACCGCCGATCAAAAAGCCGGGGTTCAAGCCCGCATATTCCAGAATCCACGCCAGCATCGAACTGGTGGTGGTCTTGCCATGCGTACCCGCCACCGCCAACACCCACTGCCCATGCAGGATAGTGCGCCCCAGCCACTCCGGCCCCGAGGTGTAGCGCATGCCGCGATCCAGCATGGTTTCGGCAATCGGCATCCCGCGCCGCATCACATTGCCGACCACGACTTCGCCCTCGAAGCCATCCAACTGCGCCGCCTCGTAACCCTCAACCCAGGGAATCCCGGCGGCCTCCAGCTGCTCGCGCATCGGCGAATACACCTGCCGATCCGCGCCCGACACCACATAGCCCGCAGCCTTGGCCAACTGCGCCAGGCCGCCCATAAAGGTTCCGGCAATACCCAGAATATGAACCGCCCCGCCTAAATTAAAATGGTTCATGCAGGCGCACTCCCGGGAAATAAAGCTGCAATGCTCAAACTCGATAGCATGAAATACACAAACACCAACAACAGCCCCGTGCCCGCGCTCACATCCAAAGCCCGGCGCAGCACCTGCCCCTGTGCAATCAAACTCCACAACAACAACGCCAACATCCCGATCTGCGCCGGATGCAGCTCATTCGCCACCATCTCGTCCGGCGCGGCGCTAAACACCGGCCACGACAGCAAGGAAATCACCAGACTGATGCCCATCAAGGCCGCATAGGTTTGGTTGAACCGCTCGGGATGTTCACGCACTTTAAGCGCCCCCCAGACAAACCCCGCCAGCAAAGCCGCATCCACCGCCGCCTGCGCCATACCGATGGCAAAACCGTCCTCCGCCATAAACAGCAAACCGCCGCTAAGCACATAGCCCGCCACCAAAACCCACGGCAAACGCGCATCGCCCGGCAAATCCTCCGGCCCAATGCGCAAAAAGCAAAGCTCAAACAACTGGCGCAGCAAGCCCATCCCCAACTCCCATGTTCACAAGGCGCAAAAAACGCCCTGCGCGTAACTCGAACAGGGCGTGATTATGACGAAAAGCGGGGCGTTAGCGAAACGAAAGAGGGTGCAAGCGGCGAAAGCCCCACTCCCTGCTGCGCTACGAACTGCCGCCTGTAATGAGCTTAGTGTCCAAAATGCAGCGCCCAACCAAGCGTCCGTCGCCTTGCGCCAGCACACTGCCCGCAACCAGACTTGAATATGAATCACGGTGAGCATGATTCTGGAGACGGCAGCGTTTTTGACCTATGCTTGGCTGCGATCAAATAAATAGACACCTTGCTAGGTGTCTATATACACGTTAGCCATCAAGAGAAGCCATCGTAGTGGGACCAATCACGCTGTTCGATAAGTCGTTTTTGCAATCTCTGAACATCGACGAATCGGTGTGGTTTGACCACCACTTTCTTACGAACGTCTGCCCGATGTTCTACGTGGAGACGCTAGCCGATCTCGATAAATCCGTACGCGAAGGCAGGACGCCTGAACAAGAAGTAGGCATCATCGCGTCAAAGTTTCCGGAGATGCACGGCTCTCCGAACGCACACCACGCGGCGCTTAGCTTGGCGAACCTCATGGGCTACCCGGTACCCATGGATGGCCGGATTCCGCTTGCCTGTGGCCGGCCAGTAAAGACGGACGACCGCACCGGCGTAGTCTTTGACCGTTCGCCCGAAGCAGATGCCTTTGCACGATGGCAGCGCGGAGAATTCCGAGAGATTGAGAGGCTGTTTGCGCGTGACTGGCGAGAAGCTCTCAGGACTCTCGATCTCAATCAGATCGCCGCCGGGTTTCGTGCGATCGGCATTGATGGGAAGAACTGCAAGACCTTAGAGGATGCTCGGGCAATTGCTATTGCCGTGGCAGCGGGACGCGACAAACCATTCGACAGAATGAAGCTCGCCATTTTGTTCCTGGGTATCCCGCCGGAGAGGCACAGATCAATCCTAGAGCGCTGGAACGTTGCGGGCTATCCGCCCCTCGTGGAGTATGCCCCATACACCGCGCACGTCCTGACCGTGGAGGTCTTCTTCCAACTCGCGATTGCAGCCAATCTGATCTCGGCGGATCGGGCATCGAATCGCTTGGATATCGCGTACCTCTACTATCTACCGTTCTGCATGCTGTTTGTTTCTTCCGACCGGTTGCACGAGCGGTGTGCTCCTCTCTTTTTGCGAAAGGATCAAGAGTTTGTCTGGGGGAGCGATCTAAAGGCTGACCTAAAGAGCCTCAACGCGCACTATGCGGCGCTACCCGAGGCGACAAAGGAGCAAGGCATCATGAGCTTTGCGAGTGGCCCTCCCAAAGATGGAAACTTCCTCGTCACGCGAATTTGGGATCACCATTTACCCAAGTGGCGACGAATTCGGGACGAACCTAAGCTGCCCCGAGACCCGGAGAAAGAGGCCGCACTCGTCAAGAAATTGAAAGAAGTCACGAAAGCTCCAACTCTTAGCCCAGCTGAGGTGGACTTTGATCTGCACAACCCGGATAGCTTGTCCATTCAGCGATTCGTGGCGAAGCGAAAGGGATCTTGGTGGCAGTTGCCGAAAGACCTTGAAGTATCCGAAGAGAAGGACTGAGTGGAGGAAACCGGGGACAGCCCGCGTAGGGCGGAATAGCACGGCGTATTTACGCCGCATGGCGTTAGTGCGGTCATTCATTCCGGTGCATTACGCATTCGCTAATGCACCCTACCGCGACAGAAGAAAATAATGCGCCGAACCGCAAGATTTTCGTTGAGAGTGAGCGATAACCCCTACTCCACTTCACCGCATTTCAAATTCCCCGGCACCGCCACATTAATAAAGCGTGGATGTGGCAGATTCAATTCCTGCATTTTCTTTTCAAACGCGGCTTGATCCAGGCCGACAATATACGGATTGATTTCCTTTTCCTGCGCCACCGAACTTACATGGCGGCCGTTGTAATCATGCGCCGGGTAGACCAGGGTTTCGTCCGGATAGGCCAGCAGTTTTTGCAGGCTGGCATACATTTTCTTGGCGCAGCCTTGCTGAAAGTCCGTGCGCCCACAGGCGTCAATCAACAGGGTGTCACCGGTGAACAAGCAGTTGCGCCACGCGTAACTGGTGCAGCCATCGGTATGCCCCGGGGTACAGATCGAACGAATCACTTCATTACCGAAGGCCAGCACATCGCCCTCGCCCATCAGAATATCGGCACAATCCAGCTCGGTGCCTGCACCTGCCACGAATTTCGCCCCGGTGGCATGGCGCAGCTTGCCGCCGCCGGTAATGTGGTCAGCATGCACATGTGTTTCGAGGATGTAACGCAAATTGACACCCATCTCGGCGATTACCGCTAAATCCCGCTCCGCTTGCTCCAGCACCGGGTCAATCACAATGGCATCACGCGTCACTGGATCAGCCAGCAGGTAGGTATACGTCCAGGTACTCGGATCAAACAATTGACGAAACAGAATCATGGCAAGCTCCTAATCAATAAACCAAGGTGATAGACGCATCATAATACGTCGGGGGCCTTAAATTGGCACATGCAAGATGCGACTAGTTCATGTTTAATGACCCCATGGAAAACATCGTTGCATTGCAGCATCTGGGTCTTGCCCTTGCCATCGGCCTTCTGATCGGTACCGAGCGCGGCTGGCATTCGCGCAACGCGCATCATGGCCAGCGCGTGGCGGGCGTGCGTACATTCGGATTGACGGCACTGACCGGGGGACTGGTCGGTGTATTGGGTTCCGCACTTGACCCACTGTTTATGGGGTTGGCGCTTATCAGCTTTGCCGCCTTGGTGATCGTGAGTTATTGGCTGGAAAACGCCGCGCCCGCGCAGGAGCCCGATCGCGGCATCACCACGGAAGTCGCCCTCATCACCACGTTTATACTCGGGCTCAGCGCAACCGCCGGGCAGGCGCTGATCGCCGCCATCAGCGCAGTGGTCATCACCACATTGTTGGGGCTCAAGCCGATATTGCACGCCTGGGTTCGCCATTTATCCGCCGAAGAGATCAACGCCAGCATCAAATTCCTGCTGATTTCGGTGGTCTTGCTTCCGCTTTTGCCCAACCAGGGCTACGGCCCGTGGCAGGCGTTCAACCCCTACCTGACCTGGTGGATGGTGGTACTGGTTTCCGGCCTGTCGTTTAGCGGCTACATCGCCATCAAATGGGTAGGCGAGCGCCAGGGCATCATGCTGGCCAGCCTGCTCGGCGGCCTCGTATCCTCCACCGCCACCACGATCACCCTTGCCCAACATGCGCGCGCACTGCGCTTTACCCCGGCGTTGTTGGCCGCCGGCATCCTCGCGGCCTCAAGTATCATGTTCATTCGCGTGGCGATTGAGGCTGGTGTGGTCAATACTGAGCTACTGCCCAAGCTGCTGCCCCCCTTGCTCATCATGAGTCTGGTTCACCTCGGCGGAGCTTTTTGGTTATGGCGACACAGCAAGGTCGAACCAGATAGCCCCGTCCTCAACGAAGCCTCCTCACTCAGCAACCCGTTCGAACTGGGAAGCGCCCTGAAATTCGGCCTCTTGCTGAGCGCCATCCTGATCCTTTCAATCGGTGCGCGCGAACTGTTTGGCGACACCGGCCTGTATGCTCTCGCGTTTATCAGCGGCCTGGCCGATGTGGATGCACTAACCCTGTCCACCGCGCGCATGAGCTTGGGCGATCTTGCCGCTGATACCGCACGCAACACCATCCTGATTGCCACCTTCACCAACACCGGGGTCAAGCTTCTGCTGGCCTATGTCATCGGCGGGCGCGCTCTTGGCCTGCGTGCGGGTGCCGTGGTGCTCGCTGCAATCGCGCTCGCGGCCCTCAGTCTCACCCTCTAAAAACCAACCCTGCTTCAATCATGCAACACAACGACCCACGCCTGAATCTCATCCTCGACTGGTTACGCAACACGCTCCAACTTGATGTCCAAAGTCTCGAACCCGCCTCCGCCGATGCCAGCTTCCGCCGCTATTTTCGCGCCAGCGTGCTCGAACATGGAGAGCCCGTCACCCGCATCGTCATGGATGCCCCGCCCGCACATGAAGACATCCGCCCCTTCCTGCGCATCGACCAGCACCTTGCCGCCTGCGGCGTTCACGTCCCGCATATTTACGACTACAGCATCGAGCACGGCCTGATGCTGCTCGAAGATCTTGGCAACACACCCTATCTTGCCGCTTTACAAAAGGCATCACCCAACACCGTCGATACTCTTTACGGCGACGCACTGCGCGCCTTGCTGCACCTGCAAAGCTGCCCCAGCGCCGATCTTCCCGCCTACGACCGCCCCAAACTCAGCAGCGAAATGCAGCTCTTCGACCACTGGTACCTGCGCCAGCATCTCGGACTCTGCCTGAACGACGACGACCTCAAGCTAATTAACAGCACCTACGCTCAACTCGCCGCACGCGCCCTCACCCAGCCGCAAGGCTTTGTGCACCGCGACTACCACAGCCGCAACCTCATGCTTACCCTCGACCATCCGCCTGGCATTATCGACTTCCAGGATGCCGTGCACGGCCCGATCACCTATGACCTCGCCTCACTTTTACGCGACAGTTATATCGAATGGCCGGAAGAACAAGTCGAAGCATGGTTGCGCCAGCACCACCACGCGCTGCAACAAAGCCAGCCCGACATCCCCGCGTGGGAACAATTCAAAACCGACTTCGACTGGATGAGCGCGCAACGCCACCTCAAGGTTCTCGGCATCTTCGCCCGCCTGCACCACCGCGACGGCAAAAGCGGCTACCTCGCCGACCTGCCGCTTACCCTGCGCAACCTGCACCGCTCGCTCGCCCCCTACCCCGAATTTGCCGACTTTATCGACTGGCTCAACCAACACGGCTGCGCCCGCCCATGAACACTCGCATGAAAGCAATGATCCTTGCCGCCGGTGAAGGCCGCCGCATGCAGCCACTCACCCTCACCACCCCCAAACCCCTGCTCTGCGTGCATGGTATCCCGCTGATCGAACAGCACATCCGCCGACTGGTGGACGCAGGCATCACACAGATCGTCATCAACACCGCCTACCTCGGTGCCAAAATCCACGCCGCGCTCGGCACCGGCGCAAAGCTCGGCGCAACCATCTGCTACTCCCATGAAGGAGAAACGGGACTGGAGACCGCAGGCGGCATCCGCCGCGCCCTGCCACTGCTCGGCTCAAACCCCTTCATTCTGGTCAATGCCGACATCTACACCGACTACGACTACCGCCAACTCCTCACCCCGCGCCAAACCCCGGCGCACCTCGTCATGGTCAGCAATCCGCCGCAACACCCCAAGGGCGATTTTCGTCTCGAATACGGCCTGATACGCAACCTCAGCGCAGCCGCACACGGCCACCACCCCGCCCCAACGCTCACCTACGCCGGCATAGCGCGCTTCCACCCGCACTTTTTCCACCACATCCCACCAGGCAAACACCCCCTCGCCCCACTGCTGCGCCAGGCCGCCGACCTCGGCCACATCAGCGGCGAACACTACCAGGGCGAATGGCACGACATCGGCACGCCGGAACGTCTGGCGGCGCTGAATCACCCAAGTGCAATGTAAGGGGTTCAAGCCAAATAACAGGCACAAAAAAGGGGCGATGAACGCCCCTCTCCACTTAGCAAACAATGCTTAACGTTTCATGGCATCCCAGAATTCGTTATTCGCCTTGGTCTTGGTCAGGCGATCAAGCAAAAACTCCATCGACTCCAGCTCGCCCATGCTGTGCAGGAATTTGCGCAGAATCCACATCTTCTGCATTTCTTCATTGTCGGTGAGCAACTCTTCGCGGCGGGTGCCGGAGCGGTTGATGTCGATGGCCGGGTAGACGCGTTTTTCCGCCAGCTTGCGGTTGAGGTGCACTTCGCTGTTGCCTGTGCCCTTGAATTCTTCGTAGATCACCTCGTCCATTTTCGAACCGGTGTCGATCAGCGCGGTGGCGATAATGGTCAGTGAGCCACCTTCTTCAAGGTTGCGTGCGGCGCCGAAGAAGCGCTTGGGCTTTTGCAGGGCGTTGGCATCCACGCCGCCTGTCAATACCTTGCCACTTGATGGCTGGACGATGTTGTAGGCGCGCGCAAGGCGGGTGATGGAGTCGAGCAGAATCACCACGTCGCGCTTGTGTTCGACCAGACGCTTGGCCTTGTCGATGACCATTTCGGCGACTTGCACATGACGGGTGGCGGGTTCATCGAAGGTCGAGGCGATCACTTCGCCGCGCACGGTGCGCTGCATTTCGGTCACTTCTTCCGGGCGCTCGTCGATCAGCAGAACGATCAGGTAGCACTCGGGGTAGTTGGCGGTAATGCTCTGCGCAATGTTCTGCAACATCATGGTCTTGCCGGCCTTGGGCGGCGCGATAATTAGGCCGCGTTGGCCTTTGCCCATGGGTGCGACGATGTCGATGATGCGTGCGGTCAAATCTTCGGTGCTGCCGTTGCCGCGCTCCATGCGCATACGCTTTTCAGGATGCAGCGGGGTGAGGTTTTCAAACGGCACTTTGCCTTTGGTGTTTTCGGGCGGCTCGAAGTTGATCGAATCAACCTTGAGCAAGGCGAAATAGCGCTCGCCTTCTTTCGGCGGGCGGATAGTGCCCGATACAGTGTCACCGGTTTGCAGGCCAAAGCGACGAATCTGGCTGGGTGAAACGTAGATATCGTCAGGGCCCGCCAGGTATGAATCGTCTGGCGTACGCAGGAAACCAAAGCCGTCGGAAAGAATTTCAAGCACGCCATCGCTGTAAATGGGTTCGCCAGTTTTGGCGTGGGCTTTAAGGATGACAAACAACAAATCCTGTTTGCGGGCGCGGGCAATGTTTTCAATGCCTAATGATTCAGCCAAGGCAAATAGCTCGGCGGCTGGTTTTTTCTTGAGTTCGGTAAGATTCATTCGAGGAGGATTTTCAATAACGATAGGAGCTGCCGACCAGAATAGGTCAAGGCAAGGAGGAGGGTTTGGGACGCTTAACTGCAAACACCAACCGAGTTAAAGGCCGCGTTAGAGGCAAAGTAGTAACGTCAGATTTGTGCGCTGAAGCGGCGTGGAAAACGAACGGAGGCCGTTGTTCACGCAAAAGAAATCGCCTTCAAATGAATGAAGGCGATGGAAAATAGCACGCACACCATGCCACGTCTAGATTTATTACGCGGCAATGAGGCGATAGTTGAACAGCAATCGCCAAAAATGACTTAAAGCTGGCCGTCGAGGAAACTGGCGAGCTGCGATTTGGAGAGGGCGCCTACCTTGGTGGCGGCAACTGCGCCATCCTTGAACAGCATCAGCGTAGGGATGCCGCGAATGCCGTACTTGGGCGGCGTGCCGGGGTTTTCGTCAATATTCAGCTTGGCGACCTTGACGCGACCAGCATAGTCCTTGGCAATTTCTTCAAGAATTGGCGCAATCATGCGGCAAGGGCCACACCATTCCGCCCAATAATCAACCAGCACAGGAATGTCGCTCTTTAAAACATCGTTTTCAAAATCGGCATCAGACAGATAAACAATATTCTCGCTCACGCGGTATCTCCTTTGGGAGGATGGAAAAACGGGGCCGAACCCCATACTTGGAAACTTCAATGCACCATGAACTGGGACGATTTTGCGGCGTGCTTGGCGCGATTGCAAGTTACGCACTTGGTTTTACGCCTTACTCACACTTTGTAAGTTCAGCCCAATTGGGCATTCAATCTCCACCGCCAGCGGCAGATGATCCGAATGCGGCAACTGCAAAACTTCAGCCTTGTGTAAGCGCAAACTGGGACTGAGCAAAATATAATCAATCATGCGACTGGGGCGCCAACTGGGAAAGGTGTGCAGCTCCTGCTCCGGCAGCAGCAATCCCGAACGCTGTTGCAACATGCGCAACTCAGGCGAATGCGGCAAACAGTTGAAATCGCCCATCAGCACGGCATGAGGCTCGTTGTGCAACAGCTCGGCCACAAACGCCATCTGCTTCATGCGCGCCCCCCGCCCCAGGGCAAGGTGCATGACCGCCACGGCTAAACGCGCCTTGCCGCAGCCGAAGTAAGCCAGCATCACACCGCGCCCCGGCACAATGCCCGGCAGGGCATGATGCTCGACCACATAGGGCGTGTAGCGCGCCAGCAACCCCAGGCTGTGCTTGGCAAAATGGCCAAAATCACGGTTGGTTTGATGCCGCCAAAACGGCAGGCCGGCGCGGGTGGCAAGGTACTCGGTTTGATTTACGTATTGGCTACGCAAACTGCCCGCATCCACTTCCTGCAAGCCCACAATGTCGTAGTCCGCCAAAGCCATGGCAATATTATCCAGGTTCCTGGAGCGCCCGGGCGAAGGTAAAAAGTGCTTCCAGCTATTACCCACATAATCATGATAGGCACGGCTGGAGATGCCGACCTGAATGTTATAACTCAGCAGCCGCAGGCGCTGCCCGTGTAGCTTTGCTGCGTGCATCACATCGGTGACACCATCTCACCCAGGCGCGCGGTGAGCTTGAGGTTTTCGCTGTAATCTACCGGCACATCGATTACACAGACTTCGTTGCTGGCAATCGCCTCGTGCAGCACGTCTTGCAGTGACATGCCCGGTTCAATGCGGTAACCGCGTGCGCCGAAAGATTCCGCCAACTTGACGAAATCCGGATTGCCGAACTTGACGAAGGCCGGACGACCAAATTGCGCAATCTGTTTCCATTCGATCAAACCATATCCGCCATCATTCCAGATCAGCACGATGATCGGCGTGCCCAGGCGCACCGCCGTTTCCAGCTCCTGCACGTTCATCAGAAAGCCGCCATCGCCGGTGGCCGCGACCACTGTGCGCTCCGGACGCGCCAATTTGGCAGCAATCGCCCCCGGCAAGGCGATACCCATGCTGGCAAAGCCGTTGGAAATCAGGCAGGTATTCGGAAATTCACAGCGAAACATGCGCGCTAGCCACATTTTGTGCGCACCCACATCGGAAATCACGATGTCATGCAAATCCAGCGCGGTGCGCAAATCCCAAATCAGCTTTTGCGGCTTCATGGGCCATAGGGTATCCCGCGCATGTTCGCTCATATCGGTCTTGAGCAAGTCACGCAAGGGACGCATGGCCTGACCTTCATGTGGTTTGGCTCGCAGGGCAATGCGCTCCAGCGACAAGCCAATATCGCCCAGAACCTCGAGCGTCACGCCGTAATGCGCGTCCACCTCCGCTGCCGCATCGTCGATGTGCAGAATGGCGCGGTCGCGGGTTGGATGCCACAAATGCGGATGGTATTCCACAACGTCATAACCAATCGCGATAATCAGATCCGCATGATCGAAGCCTACGCCGACATAATCCTTGGCCTGCAAGCCCACGCTGCCCAGCGCCATTGGGTGCTTGAACGGAATCACGCCTTTAGCCATAAACGTATTGGCCACCGGGATATTTAACGCTTGAGCAAACGCCGCCAGCGCCTCATGCGCCCCGGCGCGAATCACGCCATTACCCGCCAGAATAATCGGGTTTTTCGCCTGCGAAATCAGTTTGGCTGCGGCGATGACCGTATGCTCAGTCGGCCCCGGACGATGCTCTTCGCCCGAATGCAGTGGCACGCCCTCGGCAGGCATTTCCGCGATATTTTCCGGCAGCTCGATAAAGGCCGCCCCCGGCTTGGAGGCCTGCGCCAGTTTGAAAGCCTTGCGGATGGTTTCCGGCACCGTGCCCGGCGTTAACACCCGCGTCGAATACTTGGTAATCGGGCGGAACATCTCGACCAGATCAAGCACTTGGTGCGACTCCTTGTGCAAGCGCTCGGTTGAGGCCTGCCCGGCAATCGCCACCAGCGGCGCGTTATCCATGTTTGCATCCGCCACACCCGTAATCAGATTGGTCGCCCCTGGCCCCAGTGTCGCCAGACAGACCCCGGCGCGCCCGGTCAGCCGCCCATGCACATCCGCCATAAACGCAGCGCCCTGCTCGTGACGCGTGGGAATAAAACGTATCGTGCTGTTGAGCAACGCATCCAGCAGATCGAGATTTTCCTCGCCCGGCACACCAAAAATGGTTTCAACGCCCTCGGCTTCAAGGCAACGGATCACAAGCTCGGCAGTGGTCATGGGAGTGGTTTTTAGGTGAGTTAATTAGTGGCCAAGAGTTTAGCAGGAAGATCGCACGGGTTACGCGAAAGAAAAACGCCGCAAATGGCGGCGTTATTTTGAGACCATACATGTAAAAGTTAGAAGTTCGCCTGCTCCGCCTCGGTATAGGCCAGAATGGTGTAGTTACCGATATTCTCCTCAAAGCCCTTGGTGACAGGTGCCCATTTTTTCACGCGCGGATCCGCCAGTACCATGATCTTGGCCTGCTCCAGCGGCTTGCCCTGCTTGACCGCCTGTACGCAGGCTCCGTAAATCCCGTCAAACAGTTCG
Source organism: Halothiobacillus sp. (assembly GCA_020061705.1). GTDB lineage: Bacteria > Pseudomonadota > Gammaproteobacteria > Halothiobacillales > Halothiobacillaceae > Thiofaba. The sequence continues at coordinate 18,417 of JAGUXT010000044.1, forward strand.
CGGTTGTTTTTCAGCACATCCGGGCCGGGAATGCCGTGTCCAGGCAGCCACACCTTGATCTTGGGCTGAAGCTTTTCCAGTTCATCATAGGTTTTGAACGTTCCGAGATACGAGCCATCCTCCATGAACGCAATGCGACGATCCATCGCCACGTCACCCACGTGCACGATGCGGTCTTCGACAATTTCAAAACACACATCCGCTGGCGTATGCGCCGTACCGTAATGCAGGCAGCGAATGGTCACGTCACCGTACTTGAACTCGTCGCCATGCTTCACTTCCTTGTTGGGCGCAGTCACCACCGTGCCCATCGTGGCGTTGTCGGTCGAGCGCTCCAACAGTTTGACCCAGTATTCACCCTGCCCGGTCTTGATGGCCGACATGGTGAGCGCGTGAGCGTAAATCGGCACATCCTTGTTCACCTCGACAAAGGCATGATTTCCAAGCCAGTGGTCGCCGTGATAATGGGTGTTGAACACGGCGATAATCGGCTTGTCGGTGATTTTCTTGATCTGGCGCAGCGCCATTTCGCCAATTTGCGTGGACGCGCCCGAGTCCAGAATTACCACGCCTTTTTGCGTCACCACGAAGCTGACATTACTCATCAACCCCTGATTTTTGGCATTTGGAAAGCCATCCGGCGCAATCACCACATAAGTATGCTCACCTAGCTTTTTGGCCGGAATATCCGGTACGGGCGGACCTTTCACCACCATCTCCATTTCCTTGGCAAAGGCTTGCAACGGGGCGAGTGCAGGCACGCTCAACGCCCCCAAGGTGGCAGCGCTGGCGACGGTACGCAAAAAAGAACGACGGGCGTGATCGGCTGAATGTTGCTCTGACATGACGCGACTCCTCAATGCATTATGTTTTAGTTTGATAATTCTAGGCTCTTGTTGTCCTGATAGGTTCTTAACTTTTTTATTACCTCATAATGATTTTATTTATTTGTTGTTCAGCGCCCATAACCTGGGGAGCTTTGCAGCGTTGAGTATCCTGCCCGCCCTCACCCCATGTGCGCGCCTATGGGGTGGTCTTTACATAAAGACCATTCCATACAACCCAGGATTTACTCAGAGCTTCCCAAAAATTCGGCTAAGCTAGTTCGCATGAATCCATGCGACCACCATGCAAGCTGCCTAAGCCATGCTCTTGAGCAAGCCGAAAATCGTTGCCAAGCGCTCGGTGCCAAGCTCACCCCGCTGCGTCGGCGCGTGCTCGAACTGATCTGGGCAAACCACCAGGCGGTCAAGGCTTACGAACTCATCGACCGCCTCTCCACCGAAGATCACAGCGTCAAGCCGCCCACCGTCTATCGCAGCCTCGATTTCCTGCTCGAGCAAGGCCTGATTCACCGCATTGACAGCCTGAACGCCTTTGTCGGCTGCACCCACCCGCACGAACCGCACGACGTGCGCCTGCTGATTTGCACTCATTGCGACCAAATTACCGAACTCACCGATCCCGCGCTCGACACCGCTCTCGCCCTCGCCCTGAGTGCCACCCGCTTTCAGCCCAGCCGAGCCCATCTCGAAATCCACGGCCTTTGCGCCCACTGTCAAGAAGCATCAAAATAAACAGGGCTTACGCAAAACCGCTCCAGCAAGGCAAAGTGACGAAGACAGTACACTTACTTGAACGCCGCTGGAGCGGTTTGGCGTAAGTCCTAATAAAGAGCACATACCATGAGCCTCGACCCGCAACTGATTGCCGAATGGCGCAAAGACAACCAGATCGACACCACGCTGGCCGGACAAACCCTGCGCTTTGGCACCACATGGGGACTTTTTTCCCCACGCGAAATCGACAGCGGCACCTGGCTGCTACTCAAGCAAATCGAAGACGGCGAAATCGAAATCAACCCCACGGATGACTGCCTTGACCTCGGCTGCGGCTACGGCCCGATTGGCATCACTCTCGCCCGCCTCGCCCCCCAAGGTAAAACCTTGCTCGTGGACAAGGATTTTGTGGCGGTGGACTACACCCGCAAAAACATCGAACTCAACCGCATTCCGAATGCCGAGGCTCTGCTCAGCAACGGCCTCGCTCATATCCCGGCGGACAGGAAATTTGATGTCATCGTTTCCAACGTCCCGGCCAAGGTCGGCAAGGAAATGCTCTACATCATGCTCGACGACGCTTACAAACACCTCAAGCCCGGTGGCCGCATCGTCCTCGTCACCATTTCCGGCTTGCGCGAATTCTTCAAACGCACCCTGGTCGAAACCTTTGGCAATTACGACAAGGTCAAACAGGGCAAGGACTACACAGTGGCACTCGCCATCAAGCAACAGTAAGCTTCAACCTCAACCCAGCAACCCGATACGAGGCACATCATGGAACATGGCTTTCACCCCCTCACCGAACTGTTCGACCAACTTGGCCTTCCCTCGGACGCGGCCTCGATTGATGCTTTTGTTGCCCAACACTGCCCGCTGAATTACGAAATCGCCCTCGCCGACGCGCCATTCTGGAACACTGCGCAAGCCCAGTTCATCCGTGAAACGATAGAAGCGGATGCCGACTGGGTTGAAGCGGTGGACCATCTGGATGCGTTGCTGCGCTGAGATGAGATGAATTGAAACCCGAAAGCAAGCCCTCTCAATGTTTGCACAGGAATTGCCATGCTTATCAAATCGGCTGATGACAAGACTTCAGATATTGACACGCTGACAAGCTTAGCCGCTCGCCCCGATGTTTCTAGCGAAACGCGACAGCGCATAGAGCAAGAAATCCGCAATATTCAGGCAGGCGTACGCGGGGAAAGAGACGCAGCCTATGAAATTGACTTTATTTACAAGGCATCTAACAACTGGGCAGTAATTCACGATCTTCGAATTGAGCACGAGGGGCGAGTTGCCCAAATCGACCACCTAGTTATTAATCGGATGCTGGAAATATGGTTGTGTGAATCAAAACACTTTTCCGAGGGGGTCAGCATCAATGAGCACGGCGAGTTCAGTGCATTTTACGGTGGCAAACCAAGAGGCGTAGCTTCGCCCATTGAGCAGAACAGGAAACACGCTTCTGTTCTGGACGCGCTCTTCCGCTCGCATCGGATAGAGATTCCAAATCGTCTCGGCTTCACCATCACCCCAAAAATCAACTGTGTGGTGCTTATTTCTAAAAACGCCAGAATTTCTCGCCCCAAAACAAAAGTGGATCGCATTGATAGCATCATCAAAGTGGATCAATTGAAAGTGCATATCGAGAAATCCATGGACAGCAACCCCCTGTCGATTGGCCGGGTGATAGGAAGTGATGCACTTGAAAAAATTGCCCGTAGCATCGCAGCTACTCATCAACCCCTTTCCTTTAATTGGGCTGCACGTTTCGGTGTTGTTGACGCTCCGATTCAATCCACTCCCGTTGAAGCCACAAAGCCGTCAGAGGGTGAGGTCGACAAAAGTCTTGGCAAGTTGTTTTGCGCGTCCTGCAAGGCCAACGTGTCTTTTGCTGTCGCAAAATTTTGTTGGCATCACAAATCTCGCTTTGACGGCAAGGTTTACTGCATGGAGTGTCAGAGTAATTTTCCAAAATAACCGTTTGATGGGCAAGCATCACGAATTAGACCATCACATTCACATCAGCAAGCAAATATTCGCTTAACCATTGCCCGCAGTTACAATCCAAATCATTACTTGCCTGTGACTACACCATGACCCCAGCCCTCTTTGACTCCAATATCCCTGGCCTGCCACTGCTGCATCGCGGCAAGGTGCGCGACATTTACGGCATCAACGACAAGCATCTGTTGATCGTCACCACCGATCGGCTCTCGGCGTTTGACGTGATTCTACCGACACCGATTGCAGGCAAGGGTGAGGTGCTGACCCAAACCGCGCTGTTCTGGTTCAAACACTTCGAGCCGATAATTCCAAATCACTTGGCCACTGACCTCACGCTGGAAGATGTGATTCCGGATGCCTCGCTGCGCGCGTCGCTTGCCCCGCGCACCATGCTGGTAAAAAAACTCAAGGCGCTTCCTATTGAAGCCATTGCGCGCGGTTATCTTATTGGTTCGGGCTGGAAGGATTATCAGGCCACGAGGGCAGTGTGCGGCATTCCCCTGCCTGCGGGGCTGCGTTTGGCCGAAAAGTTGCCCGTGCCCATCTACACACCATCCAGCAAAGCCGCTGTGGGCGATCATGATGAAAACATCGACTTTGCGGCCACGGTGGCGCTGGTCGGTCTTGATCTCGCCACGCAGGTGCGCGACATGACACTGCGACTTTACAAGGAGGCTGCCGAGTACGCATTGGCGCGTGGCATTATTATTGCTGATACAAAATTCGAGTTTGGTGTGGACGAAGCGGGCACGCTGCACCTGATTGATGAAGCGCTTACCCCCGATTCCTCTCGCTTTTGGCCATTGGACAGCTACACCCCCGGCCAAAGTCCGGAGAGTTTTGACAAGCAATTTGTGCGTGATTATCTGGAAACGCTGGATTGGGACAAACACGCTCCCGGTCCCGAGTTACCGCCAGAAATTATCGAACGCACCGCCGCCAAATACCGCGAAGCCCTGCAACGCCTGACCCACTGAGGCCCAAACAATGTGCGATAACCACGCCACCATCAACAAACTGGTCGCCGGATTCCAACACTTCTGCCGTTCACGCGTCGAAAGCAAAGACCCCTACTACCAGGCCTTGGTGCGCGAAGGCCAGCGTCCACGCGTGCTTTTTCTAGCCTGCTCCGACTCGCGGGTGGATCCGGCTATTGTGTTCGGCACCGAACCGGGCGACCTGTTTATTATCCGCAACGTCGCCAATATCGTGCCACCGTATGAAATCAATGCCGGGCAACACGGCGTGAGCGCGGCGATTGAATACGCTGTCAACTCGCTTGAGGTCGAACACATCATCATCAACGGGCACTCGCAATGCGGCGGTATTCGCGCCCTGTGCGAGCGTCCGGAAGATGCACATATCTCCAGCCCACACCTCGTCGGACGCTGGCTGGCACTGGCCAAACCGGCCTACGACAAGGCGCGCGCCGACTACCCCGATGCCGACCTTAACCGTTTGGCGCATGAATGCGAGAAGGACTCGGTCATCGACTCGATCGCTAACCTGATGACTTTTCCCATGGTGCGCGAGCGCGTAGAAGCGGGGCATTTGCAACTGCACGGCTGGTATTTCGATATGGCACGCGGACAGTTGAGTGCGTGGAACCCGCAAAGTCGTCGCTTTGAACCGCTAAGCTGCTGACGTTTTGATGCCTGAATTACCCGGACTATTCATCACCGCCAGCGACACCGGTGCGGGCAAAACCTATGTGGCGACGCGCATGGTTGAAGCTCTAACGAAACAAGGCCGCCGCGTCGCCGTGCGCAAGCCGGTGGAATCGGGTTGTGAGGAGATTGACGGGCAACTCATGCCGCTGGATGCGCAGACCCTGCGCCTCGCCGCCGGAGCATGGGAGCCACTCGCCAGCGTCTGCCCCAACCCGCTGCACGCACCCTTAAGCCCACCACGCGCCGCACGCTTCATGAAGCGCAAACTGTTTCTCGCCGACATACTTATCTCATGCACCAAACCGCAACAAGCCGACTTTTTACTCGTTGAAGGTGCAGGCGGCTTTTTTGCGCCCATTGCGGAAGATGCACTCAATGCCGACCTCGCTGCTGCACTTGGTTTACCAGTACTTCTGGTGGTTCCCGACCGCTTGGGCGCCATCAACCAAGCCTTGCTCGGCATCCATGCCATCACCCATCGCGGCTTGTGCCTTGCAGGCGTGGTACTCAATCAATGCGATGCAGTGCGCCCGCGCGGCATGGACAATTATGCCGACCTGCGCCTGTGGACGGGGGCGCCGATCATGCGCATCAAGAATGATGGTGGTGTCGAGGCGCTGCTGAACTGGCTTTAGGGGCTGTTGACGCTCTTGGCGAGCGTCTTGCCGCGCTGACCCACAGCACGGATTTGGCTTTGGATTTAGGTTTGGATTTCACCTCCCCGTTTGGGGTCGCCGTGAACGGAGTGCCGAAGGTGAGGTAAACAGGCCATGGATGGCCTGTTTAGTCCCGTCGCGACATGGATGTCGCGTCGGGACGGCCTTGCCGTAGGCGCTGCGTTCACGGCTTGCCCGCAGGGCGACCCCAAGGGGTGTGTTCTTTTGGTTACTTTTCTTGCACAAACAAGAAAAATGACTCGCCCGTTGCCACGCTCATTAGCAACGGAGTACATGCGCAAGACGGGCGAAATAACCCACAAGCCTTTGTTAAGAACGGCGGCATTGTTTCGCCCATCTCTACGGTGCGACTTCGCACAAAGCATGATTGATACGGGAGAGTAACTTTCTTTGCTTGCACAAAGAAAGTCACCAAAGAAATGCACCCCGTTGATGCCGCCCTGCGGGCAAGCCGTGAACTGACCTGCTCCAGCCGGGCCGTCTCAACGCAACATCCTGTCGCGGAGAGACTAAATGCGCCATCCATGGCGCTTTTACCCGGTCTCCACAGGCCAGCCCACGGCGGCATCAAAAGGGGGGAGATAAATCCAAATCCGTGCCCGCTGGACTTCGGCACTCCGTTCACTGCGACCCCAAACGGGGAGGTGGAAAACCGCGCAGTCAGTTAAGACTGTCAAAGCAAACCAAACGAATGAAAGCAGCTCCTTAGCCCCCCATCACTTGGTCGATCTCATGGTACGCCGACTTCAGCCACATCTTCACACGCTGGCGCTCCAACAAACCCAACTCATGCTCAATGCCGCTCTGGGTTGCCGCCCAGAAACTGCTACTGGTGGCATCAATTTTAATCATTGACGCTTCGTGCAGGCGCTTGACGGTCATCACGGCGGCACCCAACTCTTGCGCACGCCGCAGCTGCCCGGACTGTTTGAGAATGCCAAAGTCATCGCCACGCACTTGATTGAGCACCAACACATAATCCAGGCGTGCCCCGAAGCGATCCAGCAACACACGCAACAAATCGACCGAATCACGCCCCGAATCCATCACATGCCAGTAACGAATCCCCAGGCCTAATTCGTTCGCCAGACCAAGCAGGTCTGAATCCTCAATCCAACGCGTCAGCGATTCCTGAGTTTGCGCCGCAAGATCAACCAGCACGGGGCGAGCATCATCCTCGGTTGCCGCTTCGATAATGCTATCCAAACTCTCGTAGCGGTCAGCCACCACTTTGGAGGTGTAGTCGGTATAAAAGCGCAGCAAGGCACCGTGCGATTTGTCGGTATCAAAACCAAGAAACGGCACATCGTGATCAATAAAATACTGCGCCAGAATTCGCGCCAGCATTGACTTGCCCACGCCGCCCTTCTCACCACCAATGAAATGAATGTCCGCCATTTTTGCCTCTTTTTTGCCCATGTTAATCATGGAATATTCTTTCAATTAACAGGTTGCTGAAATACTGTGTCAGCAACCTGTTAAGGCGAGACATGGATGTCCCGCACGCACATCAATCACATAAGTGATTAATGTGTCGCGACCGCATCCAGGCGTGTACCGGATTCGGTAGGGCTGAAAAACTCATGAATGAGTTTTTCAGCCTCCTGCCAATGGGTTCCAACCCTCAGCCGCGCGCACCAAAGAAATGCTTGCTTGGACTTGACGCCGCTGCAACAGCCACAGGCGCGACTGGCGGAGCAGGTTTGAGCACAGGCTTTGGCTTTTCGCCAACCTCCAGCAAGCCTAATGCATCAGACAGCTCCAAGGCCAGCAGAATCAAGGTCTCGTTATCAACGTCCTGCGCTCGCATCAACAGCTCACGCGCATAGGCATCGTCTTGTGCCATCTGAAAAATATCAACGTTGAAGCCGCCCAAACGCCGGGCCAAAATTTTGAAGCGCGCCAGCTTTTGCATCGTTGAATTATCCACAGCTGTATCCTCTAAAATGTAAATCCACTGAGTCACTATCATCGACTCAACCAACACCCCAAAGCCCGGATTGTTCTAACCGGAGGCTGGAAACCTCATGGATGAGCTTTCCAGCCCTACCTAATCCGGCACACGCCTGGATAAGGTAGCGACACATTAATCACTTGCGTGATTGATTTGCGTGCGGGACATCCATATCCCGCCTTAACAGGCTACTGAAATACTCATTTCAGCAGCCTGTTATGCCTGCGCGTGCAACTGCGTTGGCATGCCCGCTTCTGCCATAGGCTTGGGCTTGGAAAAATAACTTTCATGAATCGCGTTATGTACTTCGCACAAACGCTGCTGCACCTCATCAATCAACACCGGCAGACCGTCATCCAACTCCATACTGTGTTCAACCTTGGACAGCAAACGTGCCGCCTGACGGGTCGCGCGCAAGGGGTCAGCCGGGTCGGGCAGTTCGGCGAGAATGCTTTCGATATTTTCCAGGCAGTAGCGAATCGCGCGCGGGAAACGTGAGTCAGAAAACAGGAAGCTCACTACCGGCTTGGGTGAAATACGTACATTTTTATGGCGCCGATACATCTGAAAGGCGCTCAAGGCTTTGAGAATACTGATCCAGGTCGTCTCCATACCCAAACCGCCCGGCGCGGTGCAGGCCACGGCACTGCTGATGTCCACGATGCGCGAGGTCATGTCGGCGCGCTCCAGTAATGCACCCATGCGCAAAAACTGAAACGCCGCATCGTGGCTCATGGTTTCATTCAGCAAACCGGCCAGCATCAAGCGCGCATCGACGACCTCACGCAAGGCGGCATGTCGCCGCGAACGATCCAGCGCCGCCGTCATTAACGCCGGGGCGCGCAAGTGCAGATTGTTAAGTTGCTCCCACACCTCACGCGGCAGAACTTCACGCAGTGAACGTGCATTTTCACGCGCCTGACGCAAACTCACCACAATCGAGCCGGGATTATCCTGATCGAGCAGGAGCAAATGCACCACCTCAGCCTCAGTCACGCCCACCGTGTCCGGAAAGCCCATCACGCGCGTCAGCTCGTCCCAGCCCAGTTCAATGCCCGCAGGGGAATCCAGCAACACTTGCGTGGTGGCATTCACCAGACGAGCGGTGTTTTCGGCGCGCTCAAGCTGCCGCCCCATCCAATATAAATTTTCTGCTACACGCGCCAGCATTACACGCCCTCCTTCACAATCCAGGTGTCCTTACTGCCGCCGCCCTGGCTGGAGTTGACCACAATCGAACCCTCGCGCATCGCCACGCGAGTCAAGCCACCGGTGGTGACGCTCATTTCCTTGCCCTGCAAGATAAACGGGCGCAAGTCCACATGTCGTGGCGCCAACTCATCACCAATCAAAGTCGGCACGGTGGACAGCGCCAACATCGGTTGTGCCATGTAATTGCGCGGCTCGGCAATAATCAACTTGGCGAATTCAGCGCGTTCGGCCTCGGTGGCCTTGGGGCCGATCAACATGCCATAACCGCCGGATTCATTCGCCGGCTTGACCACCAATTCATCCAGGTGCGCCAGTACATAGGCAAGATCATCCTCGCGCATACACAGGTAACTCGGCACATTGGGCAAAATCGGCTCTTCGTTCAAATAAAAACGAATCATGTCCGGCACGTAGGTGTACACGATCTTGTCGTCTGCCACCCCCGAGCCAGGCGCATTGGCAATCGCCACCTTGCCGGCACGCCAGGCGCGCATCAAGCCGGGCACACCCAGCACAGAATCAGGATGAAACACCTCCGGGTCGATGAATTTATCGTCCACACGGCGATAGATCACATCCACCCGACGCGGACCGGCCACGGTGCGCATGGTCACCACATCATCACTATCAACAGATAAATCCGAACCCTCGACCAAATACGCACCCATCTGCTGTGCAAGATAACTGTGCTCAAAATAGGCGGAATTGAATACGCCCGGTGTCAGCACCACGATCACCGGGCGATCCGTATCACGTGGGCAAAGTGAAGCCAGCATCTCGTACAAGCGCGTGGTGTAATCATCCAGCGGCAAGATGGTTTGATCGGCAAACAACTCCGGCAGCAAACGCTTCATCAGCCCGCGATTTTCCAGCATGTACGACACACCCGACGGCACGCGCAAATTATCTTCCAGCACATACATCACGCCATCGCCGCCACGCACCAAATCCGTACCGCAAATATGCGCCCAGGCACCGTGGCGCAACTTCATGCCCTCGCAGGCCTCCAGATAATTGGCCGAGCCGTCCAGCACATCTGCTGGAAACACACCCTCACGGATAATGTCCTGTTCGTTGTAAATATCTTCAATAAACATATTCAAAGCGCGCAAACGCTGCTTCAAGCCCGCATCAATTTGCCGCCACTCGCTTTCTGGCACAATGCGTGGAATCAGATCAAACGGCCATGCCCGGTCGATATTCCCGGCATCGCTGTACACCGTAAAACTAATGCCCATGGTCATGATCGCCGCGTCAATCGCCTCGCGGCGAGCACGAAGCTCATCCGCACTCTGAGCATTCAAATGCGCACACAAGGCCTTCGCCGTCGCACGCGGCTCACCATGTTCATCAATCAGCTCATCGTAGAACATCGTTTTTGGATAATTTTCGCAGCGCATAATCAGTTCCCCCTAATAAGCCATGTAGCAAGCTTGAGGCCATAAATTTTGTGGCGCGTTTCTAGCTTATTTATACCTTACCCTTGTTACACTCCCTCAATTCACTAGCATTCAGGATCAAACATGACCTACTGCGTCGGAATTCATGTCAATGATGGACTGGTATTTGCCAGCGACTCTCGCACCAATGCCGGGCTTGACCACATTAGCAGCTACAGCAAGCTACATTGTTACCGCTTTCCAGGCGATCGAATGTTCGTACTTTTGGCAGCTGGGAACTTGGCCACCACACAAGAGGTAGTCAAAAAGATGCACCAATCCGGTGCAGACGGCCTGCCGATCTTGAGCACCGTGCCCAATATGCACGCCGCTGTCGATTTTGTCGCCCAACTCAGCGCAGATGTACAACGCCAGCAACAATCCCGCGACACCGCCAATACCAATTTCGAGGCCACCTTTATTTTCGGTGGCCAAATTCTTGGGCAGCCGCCAGAGTTGTACATGATTTACGCCCAAGGCAATTTCATTCACGAACCGCCAAATCACCCGTTTTTACAAATCGGAGAAACCAAATATGGCAAGCCGATTCTGGATCGCGTGATTCACCCAGATACGGACTTGGAAACCGCAGCCCGCTGCGCATTGGTCTCGATCAACTCCACCATCCGCAGTAACCTGAGCGTGGGCGCACCGATTGAACTGCTCATTTTGCAACGCGACATGGTTGATATGCCGTACCGCATCAAGCTCAACGAAGACGACCCCTATTATCGTGAACTCACCGAAAAATGGGGCATGGGGTTGCAGCGTGCACTGGACGGTTTGCCGCGTATTCCGTGGCAACCCAGCGATGCCAGCGAGTTAATTCACACCCCCATGCCACGAGAAATGATGCAAGGTGAAATGGTGCAACAATGCGCCACACAGCAACAACAGCTCGGCGAATTCAATCAAAGCCATTAACCCGGCTCGGTGCTGGAACGCTTCTTGCACACAAACCCGGCACTGCAATCACATGGAGCCTTTCGCATGAGCCCGTCCCTCGCCCTGCCGCGCTTCGGCGACAAAGAAAACTCACCCATGTTCGAGGAGTTCCTCGTTCGCCTGCTCGAAGAGCGCGACCGCGTGGGTCTTTCAGAGATGATTCGCGGCATTGATGCGCTGATGATTACTGTCGACCCGGATCGCTCGGTCGGCTATGTCAACGAGCTCTGCCTGATGACTCCATATCATTATCTGGTGACACTGGAAAGTGCCGAGCATTTCACTCACGTTTTGCGTATTGACCTCGACTCCCCCGACTTACTGGTGCGCGAAGTCAAAGACCCCAACATGCGCGGCATCTTCCGCTGCCTGAACGAGGTTTACCCCGTCGGCGTGGACAAGCCCAACTCACGCTACATGGGTGAAATTTTCCGCGTCAGCAACCTGCACGATGTGGTCGAGCTGCAAAAAGAGCGCGAAGTACGCTTCTTTAATCAGGAGCAGATCCGCAAGCTCGAACTGCCCGCCAACATGGCGATCGTCAAACCCTCACCCTACACCCACAACATCGTCGGTTATTGGGAGCGCCCCGAGGACGAGTTGCGCGTGTACGCCCTCGGCATTTCCACCATCCGCGATGACATTCAGCGCGCTTACGTCGAAGCCAAAAACATGCAGGCCGGATTAGGTCTCGATCAATTGCTCCTGCCCATCGACCATTTGGCCACCCGTGTGTACAGCCAAAACCGTGAAGCCGCCATCCTCGAATACCTCACGCTAAGTAGTTATTACTACTGGGGCTCCTACGACATCGCCTCGCAAAACTCATCCACCAACGTCACCAAAAGTCTGCACTACACCGCTGAATCGCGTAGTCCGGCCAAGGTTTTTACTGCCGCCAACTACCCCTATTTCGTCAACCACCTGCTCAAGCTGCCCTCACCCACCGAGGCCTTTGTGCGCAACTTCGGCCCACGTCTGCATCACCTTGCCATCTCGGTGGCTGACGGCCAAACCCAGGGCCAGCCCAACATCGACTACGCTGTCGCTGCCCTGCAAGGCTGCGGCAAGGACTTCCTGCTGGATGTCATTGGCTCGCAGGAAGAAGGCCTCAAGCAAATCTTCTCCCGCGCGTCGGAACACTCCGCGCTCATCGTCGAATACGTACAGCGCTTCGGCGATTTCCAGGGCTTCTTCACTAAAGACAACGTGGCCGAACTCACTCAGGCCGCCGGTGTCGATGAAAGTCTGCGCGCACTGGATGCAGGGGCACGGGCTTGAGTTAGGACAACCCCACAGCTGAGTATGCAGATACTCACATAAACCCCGCGACATGGCGGGGTTTTGTATTTGGAGTTTCGGTTCTAGCAGCCTGTCGGACTTGAGCGGCTGTAGCGAAAAAATCGCCGACCGAGGACAGATTTTGCCGATTTTTTCGGCAATAGCAGGGACTATTGGCTAAAAAATTGGTGAAATATGAACCGGTCAACGGCTTTTGCAGCCAGATCGTCTCAAGTCCGACAGGCTGCTATCACTGCGAATAAACGCGCAAGTCCAAGGTGTACGGCATATCGCCCGTGGGCTGTTCGACAGGCGGCATCATGGGGTGCGGTAACGCGTCATGCCAACTGACATGCACCCCGACCGGAACGCCTTGAGCACCAAGCTGGGTGGTGATTTCGCCCTCAGGGAGCGGTGGCCGCTGAGCGTAGCTGCCGATGGTATGACCACTGATTTCAAAGCGCGTCATGCGGCGTGACTCCGCCTCGCTCGCGTTGACGGGGAACTGATCGAAATTGCGCCCACCGGGATGGGTGACGCGGTAGGTGCAGCCGCCCACGCTTTTGCCGTTCCAGGTATCAATCAGATCAAAGACCAGCGGCGCATGAATGCCGATACTCGGGTGCAACGCCGAGTACGGCTGCCAGGCACGATAGCGCACTGAACCGACCTGCTCGCCGCGCGTGGCCGTAGCTTGCAAAGGCACGCGATGACCATTGCAGGCCAGGACATAGCGGCTCGAAGTTACACCACGCAGCATCACCTCCACCCGCTCCAGCGACGAATCGACATAGCGCGCCGTACCCTGCCCGGTGACTTCTTCACCCAGCACATGCCAGGGCTCAATCGCGGTGCGCAATATCATTTCAATATCGCCGATTTGCCTGCGCCCGATTTCCGGCAGGCGGAACTCGATAAACGGGTCAAACCATTCCAGCTCCATCGGCAGGCCATGCTCGCGCAGGTCTTGGCAGATGTCGCGCAAATCCTCGCGCAGGTAATGGGCCAGCATGAATTTGTCGTGCAGCAATGTGCCCCAGCGCACCGGCGGCTTGCGGTAGGGCTTTTCCCACAGACGCAGCACGATGGCGCGCACCAACAAGGTTTGTGCCAACGCCATGCGCGGATGCGGCGGCATTTCAAAACCGCGCAACTCAACCAGACCAAGCCGTCCGGTGCTGCTATCCGGCGAATAAAGTTTGTCGATACAAATTTCCGCGCGGTGCGTGTTGCCGGTCAGGTCGGTGAGCAAATGGCGCAGGGCGCGATCTACCGCCCAGGGCGTATTGCCGTCCATCCGATCCAGAGCGGCGAAGGCGATTTCCAGTTCGTACAATCGGTCGTCGCGCCCCTCATCCACACGCGGAGCCTGGCTGGTCGGGCCGATAAACAGGCCACTGAACAAGTACGAAAGCGCCGGGTGATGCTGCCAGTAGGTCACCAGACTGCGCAGCAAATCCGGGCGGCGCAGGAAGGGACTATCGTTGGGGGTCACCCCGCCCAGAGTCATGTGGTTGCCACCGCCGGTACCGGTATGCCGTCCGTCGAGCATGAACTTTTCACACACCAAACGCGCCTTGCGGGCTTCTTCGTAAATAATCTCCGTGCGCTCGCACAGCTCCGCCCAATTGTGGGACGGATGGATATTCACCTCGATCACGCCGGGGTCAGGTGTAACAAGCAGTTTTTCCATACGCGCATCATGCGGCGGGGCATAGCCCTCCAACACCAGCGGCATTTCAAGCAATTCGGCCGTCTTTTCAATCGTCGCCACCAATTGCAGATAGTGTTCAAGCGCATTAAACGGCGGCAGGAACACATGCAGCACGCCACCCCGCTCCTCAAGCGTCAGCGCGGTATGCGGCACTTTGACCCAGTGCAGCTCGGCCTGTTGTGCATGAACCTCGGGGTGCGCGTCATCTTCACCCACCTTGCTCGAGTAACGCGCGGCCACCTCGCCATACAGAGAGGCATCCAGACCCGTTGCCGCAAGTTGATAATTACTCAAGGGCTCATGTGGCGCAAAAGGGTCACGCGCCTGTGCTTCATCGCGCATTGCCTCTGCTACCCAGGGCAAGCTGGCCAAAGGCAAGCGCAGACCAATCGGCGAATCCCCGGGCGTAAGTGTCAAGCGCCCGGTGCGCGTTGCCCATGGCGCGCTATACCAACGTTGACCTGCCTCATCAAACGCCAGAGGCAAGACAAAACCGCTTGGTGTTTCCAGTCCTTTGGTCAGGCGCGCATACAGGGCACGACGCGCCTGGGCATCACGCGAATCAGCACCTTCGGCTTTCCAGTCAATGGGCAGACGCGACTCCTCACTCAGCAAATGAAGCGCGTCCTCATAGGCTGTATTCAAGAAGCGTGCATCCAAGTCCAAGTGTGCACACAACGCCCGTCCAAAGCGCTTTACCTTGTCCAGGGTATGCCCATAATCACGCTTGGGTTCGGCAAACAACGCCTGGTTTTTCCATACTGGCAGACCATCCTTGCGCCAAAACACACCCAGCGCCCAGCGCGGCAATGGCTCACCCGGATACCACTTGCCCTGCGCCGTATGCAACATCGCCCCGCTTGGCGCGAATCGCCCCTGAAAACGGCGCAATAATTCTTCGGCGCGCTCACGCTTGTGCTCACCCAGCGCATCCACATTCCACTCCGCCGCATCGACATTATCGAAGCCTACAAAAGTCGGCTCACCACCCTGGGTCAAGCGCATGTCCGCGGCCTGCATCCGCGCTTCGACATACTCGCCCAGCGCATTCATGCTTGCCCATTGCGCATCGGAATACGGCTTGGTCACGCGTGGTGTTTCAAACACGCGGGTAATTTCGTTCAGAAATTCGAATTCAACCTCACATTTATCACTGCCACCCTCAATCGGCGAAGCATCCCCCGTGCGTGCAGTGCAAGCCAACGGAATATGCCCTTCACTCGCCAGCAAACCGGAGGTTGGATCAAGGCCAATCCAGCCCGCACCGGGAACATAAACCTCTGTCCAGGCGTGCAAATCGGTGAAGTCCGCCTTGGGGCCCGGCAAACCGTCGATAGGCAGCAGGTCTTCCACCAACTGCACCAGATAGCCGGACACAAAACGCGCCGCGAAACCAAGACGCCGTAAAAGCTGCACCAGCAACCACGCGCTATCACGGCACGAACCGCTACCACATGCCAGCGTTTCATCGGGGGTTTGCACACCCGGCTCAAGGCGCACGTTGTAGCCAACCAAGTCACGCACCTTGCGGTTAAGCTCAATCAGCTTGTCGCGTGTAAGCACCCGCTCAAGGGAAATCGAATTTACCAATTCGTCAAAGGCTTCACCGCTGGCATCACATTCCAAATAGGGTGCAAGCTGTACCTTCTGATCTGCCTTATAGTCAAACGGCCAATGCTCGGCATCCGGGTCGAGAAAGAAGTCAAAGGGATTGATCGCCACAAGATCGGCAATCACTTCCACATCAATGCTCAGCCCCGTCACCTTTTCCGGAAAAACAATGCGCGCCACAAAATTGCCAAACGGATCTTGCTGCCAATTAATGAAGTGCGTGCTCGGTTCAATTTTCAGGCTATAGGCCAAAATCGGCGTGCGGCAATGCGCCGCCGGCTTCAGACGCACCAAATGAGGGCTTAGGCTTACCGGGCGATCAAAGCTATAGCTGGTACGGTGGCGCAAGGCGATGTGGATACTCATGGGCTTAACTCTTTGATTGATTTCTTTGCTACGACGAATACATCGGCACAAACCGACAAACGATTACGGACACTTCTATAAACCCACTGAAGCCGCGCTTGCCACGTCAAAATACAGCTCAAAATGCTCACATAGCCCTCTATGCTGCGCTATTTCGCTGCTTTTTGCCTTGCAATCATCGGCTTGATTGAATTTATAGAAGGGCCCTTCCGTAATACCGCGCGTCTGTGTCACTTATGCTTGCAGGTTCCAGGCCAACAATAGCCCAAAAAAAAAAGCGACCCGAAGGCCGCTCTTTATACATCACGAATGTTTAACGATTACTTAACTTGCTGCTTCAGCGCGCCAGACTCGTAACGCTTGCGCATGTCGTCAAGGCCAATGACCTTGATCATGGATGCCTTGCCCGCCGCACCAAAGGCTTCAAAACGCGCTTGGCAGATGCCCGCCATCGCCTTGGTGGACTCCTTGAAGAACTTGCGTGGGTCAAAGTTGGCAGGGTTGTCATGCAAGTGCTTACGGATCGCGCCAGTGGAGGCCATGCGCAGGTCGGTGTCGATGTTGACCTTGCGTACGCCATACTTGATGCCTTCGACGATTTCTTCAACCGGCACGCCGTAGGTTTGACCCATGTCGCCGCCATAGCTGTTGATGATTTCCAGCCAGTCTTCCGGTACAGAAGAAGAGCCGTGCATGACGAGGTGTACACCTGGGATGCGCTCGTGGATTTCTTTCACGCGGTCGATACGCAGCACCTTGCCGGTAGGCTTGCTGGTGAACTTGTACGCGCCGTGTGAGGTGCCGATGGCGATCGCCAGCGCATCCACATCGGTATCTTTAACAAATTGAGCGGCTTCTTCCGGGTCGGTCAGCAGCATGGAGTGATCCAGCTCGCCTTCCGCTCCATGGCCATCTTCTTCGCCCATTTTGCCGGTTTCGAGTGAACCCAGGCAGCCCAACTCACCTTCAACGGAAACGCCACCGCTGTGTGCCATTTCTGAAACCTTTGCGGTGATGCCGGCGTTGTATTCATAAGAGGCCGGGGTTTTCATGTCAGCCATCAGCGAACCGTCCATCATCACCGAGCTGAAGCCGGACTGCATGGCACGCAGGCACACGCCGGCATCCGAGCCGTGATCCTGGTGCATAACGACGGGGATGTGTGGATACATTTCAACCGCCGCAGCGACCAAATGACGCAGGAACGGCTCGCCCGCGTAAGAACGCGCGCCAGCAGAACCCTGCAGGATCACCGGGCTGTCTACCTTGTCGGCAGCCTGCATGATGGCGTGGATTTGCTCCATGTTGTTGACGTTGAACGCAGGCATACCGTAGCTGTATTCAGCAGCATGATCGAGCAATTGACGAAGGGTAATCAGAGCCATGAGCTTCTCCTCTATAAGTTTATAAATCAGCGGGTTTATCAAACAAAATCAAAACAGTTCACGTCGCACGAAGACGCATGAAATCACTCGGTGCCGGGAAGAAAGCCATCACCCACACGCATGATCTTCATTGCATTGGTGCCACCCATTTTGCCCACCAGATCGCCTTTGGTAATAATCACCAAGTCATCATTGTGCAGCGTCTTCTCCTTACTGAGCGCGTGAACAGCCATACGGTTTACTTCCGCATGGTCAGTGGTGTCGTAATGGAAGAAAATCGGCACCACGCCACGATAAATGGCTACACGGCGCGCCGTCGCCTCACGGCGAGTCAGGGCATAGATCGGAATGGATGAGTTGACACGCGACATCCACAACGCAGTAGAACCGGATTCGGTCAAGGCGATAATCGCCGTGACTGCCATATGATTGGCCGCGTACATGGCCGAAAGGGCGATCGTTTCATCCACACGCTCAAAGTGCATATCCACCGGTGGGACATGCATCTTGGACTGGATCTGGCTTTCGGCACGCGCACAAATATGCGCCATGGCCTGCACCACCTTGATCGGGAACTTGCCCGCAGCGGTCTCGCCCGACAACATCACTGCATCCGTACCGTCCAGCACCGCATTCGCCACGTCGAACACTTCCGCACGAGTCGGAATCGGGTTGGAAATCATGGTTTCCATCATCTGCGTGGCGGTAATCACTGCACGCTTGGCCAGACGCGCCTTGCGAATGAACAGCTTTTGGGCTGCTGGCAACTCAGCGTCGCCAATTTCCACGCCCAAGTCACCGCGCGCGATCATGATGACATCGGAAGCTTCGATGATTTCATCAATTGCCAACACGGCTTCGGCACGCTCAACCTTGGCCACAATACCCGCATCACTGCCTGCCGCTTTCATCAAATCTCGCGCCTGATGTAAGTCAGCCGCGCTACGCGGGAACGATACGGCGATATAGTCAACACCAATTTCAGCCGCTGTTTTGATGTCAGCGCGGTCTTTGGCCGTAATTGCCGGGGCGGACAAACCGCCGCCTTGACGGTTAATTCCCTTGTTATTGGATAGGGTACCGCCTACCGCAGTGATGCAATGAATCTCACTGCCCACAATCCTTTCGACTGTGAAGACGATACGACCATCATCCAGCAACAGGGTGTCACCTTCGCGCACATCATCAACCAGTTGCTTGTAGGTCAGACCGACACGCTCCTGATTACCATCGTCCTTGCCCAAGGCGGCATCCAGAATAAACGGCGCACCATCTTCAAGGTTAATGGGACCGTCCTTGAAGCGGTCAATACGGATTTTCGGCCCTTGCAGGTCGCCCATAATCGCCACATGCCGCCCTTGACGGGCGGCCGCTTCACGAACCATGCGCGCGCGTTTCATGTGGTCTTCTGGCAAGCCGTGCGAAAAGTTCAAACGCACCATATCAACTCCAGCCAGAATCAGCTCGTCGATAATTTTAGGTTCGTCTGTCGCAGGCCCTAGGGTCGCGACGATTTTTGTACGACGGATCATTGTCTTGGTGCTCGTAAAACAAAATAAAGGCCAAATTAAAGCGATACAACCCTGGCCATCCATGGCCTAAACAGTAGCATCAAACGTATGCTCTCAATCAACCGTTAGCGCGTTGCTCCAACATTGCTACCGCAGGCAAGACCTTGCCTTCCAGATACTCAAGGAACGCACCGCCCGCTGTTGAAATGTAGGATACCTTGTCATACATGTCGTATTTTTGAATGGCGGCAATCGTGTCGCCGCCACCCGCCAAGGTAAAGGCGGGGGTTGCTGCAATCGCATCGGCAATGATTTTGGTGCCTTCACCGAACTGGTCGTATTCAAACACGCCCACTGGGCCATTCCATACGACCGTACCGGCTTTCATAACGATGTCCGCAATTTCTTGCGCAGATTTTGGACCGATATCGAAAATCATTTCATCATCAGCCACTTGATCGACCGGCTTCAGGGTCGCTGGGGTGTTTTCATTGCCAGGCAGGAACGGTAGTTCGGTGCCAACCACAACATCCACTGCGACAGGAATGGAGGCACCACGCGCAGACATTTTTTCCATCAACATCTTCGCGGTCGGAACCAGGTCATCTTCGCAAAGCGACTTGCCTACGTTATGACCAACCGCCTTGATGAAGGTGTTGGCGATACCGCCTCCGACCACCAGTTGGTCAACTTTTTCAGCCAGTGCTTCAAGCACTGTCAACTTGGTCGAAACCTTGGAGCCACCCACGATCGCCACCATCGGACGTGCGGGATTCGCCAGCGCTTTTTGCAGAGCATCAAGCTCCTCAGCCAATAGCAGTCCAGCCGCCGCGACTGGAGCAAACTGCGCCACGCCATAGGTAGAAGCTTCAGCGCGGTGCGCGGTACCAAAAGCATCCATCACGAATACATCGCACAGTGCGGCATATTTCTTGGCCAGCGCTTCGTCGTTTTTCTTTTCACCCTTGTTGAAGCGGCAGTTTTCCAACAACACCACTTCGCCGTCGGCAACATCAAACCCACCTTCCACCCAGTCTTGCACTAGGCGCACACTCTTGCCGAGCTTGTCACTCATATCATTGGCAACGGGCTGGAGGGAGTTTTCAGCCGAGAACACGCCTTCCTCAGGACGGCCAAGGTGCGAAGTCACCATGACCTTGGCGCCTTTGACAGCGCACAGTTTGATGGTTGCCATGGATGCCGCAATACGCGCATCGGAGGTGACCTTACCGTCTTTCACCGGGACGTTAAGATCGGCACGAATCAGTACACGCTTACCTGCCAAATCAAGATTAGCTACATTGATTACGGACATACGCACTCTCCTTTAAATATTTTAGTTAAAGCCATCGGGCAAGTGGGTCGAGCTATCTAACAAGATGGTGCAACCGACTTGCCGCATGACTTAACCGAAACGAGGTGGAAGAGCTAACTCTTCCACCCTGCGCTTCAAGCTAACTCATCACCAGCGCATCAAGCGGCAACGTGCTTGACCACGCGCATCATGTTGCAGGTATAGCCATATTCGTTGTCATACCAAGCCACAACCTTCACGAAACTACCGTCAAGCATAATGCCCGCGCCAGCATCAAAGATCGACGGCATGCTCACACCACGGAAATCGGTCGATACGACTGACTCAGTGGTGTAACCCAATACGCCTTTCATTGCGCCTTCGGAAGCGGCCTTCATAGCTGCGCAAATCGCATCGTAGTTGGTTTCTGTGTTCAGTTCGCAAGTCAAGTCAACCACGGACACATCAGAAGTCGGTACGCGGAAGGCCATACCGGTCAGCTTCTTGTTCAGTGAAGGAATAACCTTACCTACGGCCTTAGCTGCACCAGTTGAAGACGGGATGATGTTTTCCAAAATACCGCGACCGCCGCGCCAATCCTTGGAGGATGGGCCATCGACGGTTTTCTGGGTGGCGGTGGCAGCATGAACGGTGGTCATCAAGCCGCGCTTGATACCGAAGGTGTCATGCAGAACCTTGGCGACGGGAGCCAGGCAGTTGGTGGTGCATGATGCGGCTGAAACAATGGCCTGACCCGCGTATTCGTCATGGTTCACGCCATAGACAAACATGGGGGTATCGTCTTTTGACGGTGCGGATTGAACCACTTTCTTGGCACCGGCCTTGATGTGCGCTTCGCAGGTCTCGGTGGTCAGGAAGAAACCGGTAGATTCAACCACCAGATCAACGCCCACTTCATCCCACTTCAGGTTGGCAGGATCACGCTCGGCAGTCAGGCGAATTTTCTTGCCATTGACCACCATGAAGTTGCCTTCAACTGAAACTTCGCCGTCAAAACGGCCATGAACTGAGTCGTACTTGAGCATATAAGCCAGATAATCCGGCTCCAGAAGGTCGTTGATCGCAACGATTTCAATGTCCGCAAATTCTGCTTCTTGTGCCACAGCACGGAAAACCATGCGCCCGATACGACCAAAGCCGTTGATACCAATACGAATTGCCATGTTTACTCTCCTGTTTGGTTACTTCTAAAAATACTCACCCTACCGCCACGCTGTCAGCAGCAGGGATAAAACACTCATTAAGCCAGCACAGACTCACAGGTCTTGACGACGTTATCGACGGTAAAGCCAAACTCCTTGAACAG
The DNA here is from genome assembly GCA_020061705.1 of Halothiobacillus sp. GTDB lineage: Bacteria > Pseudomonadota > Gammaproteobacteria > Halothiobacillales > Halothiobacillaceae > Thiofaba. The sequence goes on from JAGUXT010000044.1 coordinate 40,372, forward strand.
ATCGCCCGCTGGAGCAGACTCGCCGAAGGTGTCAATGCCGACGGACGCACCATCCAGACCGACATATTTCGTCCAGAAGCCAGTGACGCCCGCTTCAACCGAAACGCGCTTCACACCTGGAATCAACACGGAGTCGCGGTAGGCTTGATCCTGGGTGTCATACACGCAAGTAGATGGCATGGAAACCACGCGCACATTTTTGCCTTTGCCGGCCAATACATCCGCAGCATTAACGGCCAGTTCAACCTCCGAACCGGTAGCGATAATGACGAGATCTGGTGTGCCTGCGCAATCTTTCAGTACATAACCACCCTTTTCGATCAGCTTGACCTGCTCGGCAGTGCGAGGCATGGGCTTAAGGTTCTGACGCGAGAAGATCAGCGCAGTCGGGCCATCTTCACGGGTCATCGCCATTTTCCAGGACACGGCGGACTCGATCGCGTCACAGCCGCGCCAGGTCTGGAAGCGCGGGATCATGCGCATGGTGGCGATTTGCTCGACCGGCTGGTGGGTCGGGCCGTCTTCGCCCAGACCGATAGAGTCGTGGGTGTAAACGTAGATGGTGGGGATCTTCATCAGCGCGGACATGCGCAGTGAGTTGCGCATGAATTCCATGAACATCAGGAAGGTTGCGCCGTAGACCTTGAAGCCACCATGCAACACCATGCCGTTCATCATGTGCGCCATGCCAAACTCGCGTACACCCCAGGAGATGTAATTGCCGTTGGCGTTGTCGTGGTTAACCTTGACGGTACCGGACCAGTTGGTCAGGTTGGAGCCAGTCAAGTCCGCTGAACCACCAAACATTTCCGGCAGTAGAGGGCCCATGGCTTCGATAGCGTTCTGGGATGCCTTGCGCGAAGCGATGTTTGGCATTTGCTCTTGCACATGAGCAATGAATTTGTCCATTTCAGCTACAAAGTGCGCTGGCAACTCGCCTGCCATGCGGCGGGTAAACTCGGCCGCCAACTCAGGGTGCTCGGTCGCATAAGCGGCAAAACGCTTGTTCCATGCCGCTTCGTCAGCCGCGCCCTTGGCCTTGTGATCCCATCCTTCATAAATCTCTTGCGGAATCACGAAAGGCGCGTGTGGCCAGTTGAGGAATTCGCGAGTCGCTGCGATTTCCGCGTCACCCAAGGGTGCACCGTGGCAATCATGCGTACCGCACAGGTTCGGCGAACCAAATCCAATCACGGTGCGGGTACAAATAAGGGTCGGCTTGTCGGTCACAGCCTTGGCGGCAGCAATCGCAGCACTCACCGCATCGGCATCATGACCATCCACATTGCGGATCACATGCCAGTTGTAGGATTCAAAACGACCCGCAACATCACGCTCCATCCAGTCGCCAATGTGACCGTCAATGGAAATATCGTTGTCGTCCCAGAAGGCAATCAGCTTACCCAGACCCAAGGTACCGGCCATAGCCGACGCTTCATGCGACAAGCCTTCCATCAAGCAGCCATCACCCATGAACACAAAGGTGTGATGGTCAACAATATCGTGCCCAGGACGGTTGAAGTGCGCTGCCAAGGTGCGCTCGGCAATCGCCATACCTACGGCGTTGGTCAAGCCCTGCCCCAACGGGCCGGTGGTGGTTTCAATGCCTGCGGCATAGCCATACTCAGGATGGCCCGCGGTCTTGGAATGCAGCTGACGGAACTGCTTGAGATCTTCGATGCCCATATCGGCAAAGCCGGTGAGGTGCAGCAAGGAGTAAATCAGCATTGAGCCGTGGCCGTTGGAAAGCACAAAACGATCACGATCAACCCATTTGGCATTGTTCGGGTTGTACTTCATGTGGCTGTTCCACAGCACTTCGGCAATATCAGCCATACCCATGGGGGCACCGGGGTGACCGGATTTGGCTTTCTGCACGGCATCCATACTCAGGGCACGAATGGCATTGGCAAGCTCACGACGTGTTGGCATGCGGGTTCTCCTAGACAAAGTTAAAAACAAAAATCGTATTCGATGATGTCATCCAATCGCGCGCGGGCAACCGACCTTGCCATCACGCGCCCTCACCTCGAAAGCCATCATGCGCGTTTTACAGATTGCTGCATTCTGTATCAGTTCGCACTGCCCGGCAACATCAACGCGCCCGGCTCATCACAACGCACTGCTTTTAACGTTCTAGTCGCTGGCTTAATGCGCTTATCAGAACAATTGCATAGACACCAGGCAAACAACGAGCCCATAGTCACAAAAAATATACAAAGACCACTGCGAAACAGTCCGTCAAGAGGGATCAACCATGCAAACACTCAACCTCAAGCGTCGTTCAATCGGTATCTTCGGTGCCCTTTTACTTGTAAGCGCTTCGTTATCCAGCACCGCGCATGCCGCCAATTGGCGCTTTGCCGTTCCCCCATTCCTGCCTCAAGCCGAACTAAAAGCCCAGTACACGCCGCTAATCGAGTTTCTAAATGCCACCACAGGTGAGCACTTTGAGCTGGTGACCAGCAACAGTTATCTGAGCTATTGGAACACGGCCACCAAAGGCGGCGCCTATGATTTGGTGCTCGATAACGCCCCAATGATTGATTTCCGGGTGCAACGGCAAAAATTCACCGTTCTAGCCAAGATTACCGGCGTTATAAGTCAATCGGTGGTCACCAATGAAAAAACCAACATATTTGAGGCGAATGAACTGGTTGGTAAAAAAGTAGCTGCAGTAGCCTCGCCCAACCTTAGTGCGCTCGCCATGTTCCAGCTTTTCCCCAACCCTATGCGTCAACCTGACTTTATTTACGCCGACGATGCCCGCGCGGCCGTTGAGATGGTTCTGACAAATCAGGCTGTAGCCGCTATCGTGCCCACACCGATTGCGATCCAGTTCACCAATATCAATCTGGTTACCAATACTGAACAAATTCCTCATCTTGCCGTTGCTGCCGCGCCCAGCCTACCACCTGAAGTGCAAAACAAAGTCAAACAAGCCCTACTCAGCGCACCACAAACAGTGCTCGGACAAAAGGCCCTGACTTCACTCAACACCACGAACTTCGAGTCCGCGACCAACTCCGATTATAGCGGTTACTCCAAGTGGCTTGAGGGCACGTACGGTTACTGATCACCATCTGCATAAAATCAATCAAGCTCCGGAAACCTTACAAAGCGGGTCGCGCGCTTGTGCAAATCTTGCGTTATCATCCGCTCGATTTTTGCCACACTCGGCTTGCCTGCCGCTAGGAGTCCGCCTTGAAATCCAATTACCTCTTCACTTCAGAATCCGTATCCGAAGGCCATCCGGACAAAATTGCCGATCAAATTTCCGATGCCGTTTTGGATGCCATTCTTCTGCAAGACAAAAGTGCTCGTGTTGCATGTGAAACCCTCGTGAAAACGGGGTTTGTCGTGCTGGCAGGTGAGGTCACCACCTCGGCGTGGGTGGATCTGGATGATCTGGTGCGCAAAGTCATCGTGGATATTGGCTACAACAGCTCGGAGATCGGCTTCGACGGCCACACCTGCGGCGTGCTCTCGGCCATCGGCAAACAATCCTCGGATATCGCCCAAGGCGTGGATCGCGACGTGGACGAAAATCAGGGCGCTGGCGACCAGGGGCTGATGTTCGGCTTTGCCTGCAACGACACCGACGTCTTGATGCCCGCGCCTCTGACCTACGCCCATCGCCTGGTCAAGCGCCAGGCCGAAGTACGCAAGAATGGCACTCTGAACTGGCTGCGCCCTGATGCAAAAAGCCAGATCACCGTGCGCTATGAAGATGGCAGGCCGGTTGGCATTGATGCTGTTGTGCTTTCCACCCAGCATCATCCCGGCGTGAGTGAAGCCACCTTGCATGAAGCGGTGATGGAAGAAATCATCAAGCCCACCCTGCCCACCGAGTGGCTGCACAAGGGCACCAAATTCCACATCAACCCCACTGGCCAGTTCATTATCGGTGGGCCGATGGGTGACTGCGGCCTGACCGGACGCAAAATCATCGTGGACACCTACGGGGGTATGGGTCGCCACGGAGGCGGTGCTTTTTCCGGCAAGGACCCCTCCAAGGTTGACCGCTCCGCCGCCTATGCGGGTCGCTATGTGGCAAAAAACATCGTCGCCTCCGGGCTGGCCGAACGCTGCGAGATTCAGGTGTCCTACGCCATCGGCGTGGCGCAGCCGACTTCGATCACCGTGGACACCTTCGGCACAGGCAAGATTGACGACGACCGCATTGCGCAAATCGTCGCTGACACCTTCGACCTGCGCCCCTACGGCATTACCAAAATGCTCGACCTGGTGCGCCCGATCTACCAGAAAACCGCCGCCTACGGCCACTTTGGCCGCGAAGAGCCGGAATTCACCTGGGAACGTACTGACAAGGCGGAAGCATTGCGCAGCGCTGCCGGTATCAAGTAGTTTTACAAACGCCAGCATCGAGGAGCGCTGCAGCAGGCTTGCCTGTCAGGCTCGATGATTGGACGACCAACCCTTGCAACTGCGCTCATCCCCTACCTCTCTAGGAGAATGTTGCATGACGAGCTTTACAGACTACAAAGTCGCTGACCTGTCCCTGGCCGACTTTGGCCGCAAGGAAATCCGCATTGCGGAAACCGAAATGCCAGCACTGATGGCGATTCGGCGCAAGTATCAAGCGGCGCAACCGCTCAAAGGTGCGCGTATTGTCGGCTCACTGCACATGACCATTCAAACCGCCGTGTTGATTGAAACACTGGTCGATTTGGGCGCGAGCGTGCGCTGGTCATCGTGCAATATTTTCTCCACCCAGGATCACGCCGCCGCCGCAATCGCTGCGGCTGGCATTCCCGTTTTCGCCTGGAAGGGCGAAAACGAAGATGAATACTGGTGGTGCATTGAACAAACCATTACCGGTGCGGACGGTTGGACACCTAACCTGATTCTGGATGATGGCGGCGACCTGACCGGTCAAATTCACCAGAAGCACGCGCATCTGCTGGAGGGTATCCATGGCGTATCCGAAGAAACAACCACCGGCGTGCATCGCCTGCACGACATGCTTAAAGCGGGTGAGCTGAAAGTTCCAGCGATCAACGTCAACGATGCGGTGACCAAGTCGAAAAACGACAACAAATACGGCTGCCGCCACTCGCTGAATGACGCGATCAAGCGTGCCACCGACCATCTTCTGTCCGGCAAGCAAGCCCTGGTGATCGGCTACGGCGACGTGGGCAAAGGCTCCGCTGCCTCGCTGCGCCAGGAAGGCATGATCGTCAAAGTGAGCGAAATCGACCCGATCTGCGCCATGCAGGCCTGCATGGATGGTTATGAGCTGGTGTCACCCTATTTGAACGGCATCAACGACGGCTCGGATGCCTGTGTCGATAAGACCCTGCTCAGCAGGATTGACCTGATTGTCACCACGACCGGCAACGTGAATGTTTGCGACGCGCCCATGCTCAAAGCTCTCAAGAAAGGTGCGGTAGTGAGCAACATCGGCCACTTTGACAACGAAATTGACACGGCCTACATGCGTCAAACCTGGGCATGGGAAGAAGTCAAACCCCAGGTGCACAAGGTTTACCGTGACACAGCAGCCGGTGAATTACCCGATCCGGCCAGCCTGGACTACCTTCTCCTGCTCTCGGAGGGGCGTCTGGTGAATCTGGGTAATGCGACAGGCCACCCAAGCCGCATTATGGATGGCTCGTTTGCCAACCAGGTTCTCGCACAAATGCACCTGTTTGCTGCCAAATTTGCCGATCATCCCACCAGCGAGCGCCACGCACATCTCACGGTTAGCGTGCTGCCCAAGGCGCTCGACGAAGAGGTAGCGCGCTACATGGTGGAAGGTTTTGGCGGCGTAATCACCCGCATGACGCCCGCTCAGGCCGAATACCTTGGTGTGGCGGCTGACGGGCCGTACAAACCCGATAGCTACCGTTACTAAGGGACCCCTGAATTGAATCCAGCCATGGGTTCATTCAGACCCAATCAGCCCGGCACACCCCCGGGCTGTCTGACGCATTTCAATGACTGAGGATCGAACCATGCGAGGTGCAGGTGGAACATCTGGGGGCGTAGGCGAGTTTTTACTGGGTCTGGGTATGGCGATTGGTGGCGGTTACATCTTGCTGCAAAAAGTCACCGTGACCTCTGGCGGCTGGTATCTTTACGGCGTGAATGCCTTCGGCCTGACCTTGATTCCGTTTCTTATGGGCGCTGGATTGTTGTTCTATAACGGAAAGTGTCGCATCGGCTGGTTGCTGTTGTTTGCCAGCCTTATCATGATTTTTGCCGGAATCCTGATGAACCTGCACATCTATTTTCAAACTACCAGCCTGTTTGACACCCTGATGATTTTGATCTTACTTGCAGGTGGCCTTGGACTTTTGGCACGCTCGCTCAAACCTCACGGAGGCTATTAAGTCATGCAAATTTCCTGTGAATTCTTCCCTCCCAAAACGGATGATGGTGCGGCAAAACTGCGCGCCAACTGGCAGGCGCTCAAGGCCATCAATCCCGCTTATTTTTCAGTGACCTACGGTGCCGGCGGCTCAACTCAAGAACGCAGCTTCAGCACCGTAAGTGAAATTCAACGCGACTCCGGCGTTCCGGCAGCACCGCACTTATCCTGCATCGGCTCGACTCGCAAGCATATCCGCACCATTCTCGGTGACTACAAAACTCAAGGCATCCATCGCATCGTCGCCTTGCGCGGCGACCTGCCTTCGGGCATGGGCGATCCTGGCGAGTTGCGTTATGCCAATGAATTGGTCGAATTTATCCGTTCGGAAACCGGCCACTGGTTCCATATTGAAGTTGCCGCCTACCCTGAGTTTCACCCGCAAGCTGCCTCTGCCAAAGCAGATTTAGCTGCATTTCAGCGCAAGGTCGAAGCCGGTGCGGATGGTGCCATTACGCAGTATTTTTATAACGTGGATAGTTATTTGCGCTTTATGAACGACTGCCTGGATCGCGGCATTCACATTCCCATCGTGCCGGGCATTATGCCGATCACCAACTACACCCAATTGGCGCGTTTTTCCGATGCCAGTGGTGCGGAAATCCCGCGTTGGATGCGCAAGCGTTTGGAAACCTTTGGTGACGATATGGAAGGTTTACGCAGCTTTGGTCTTGATGTGGTCGGCGAGCTTTGCCAACAACTTCTCGAAGCAGGCGCGCCGGGGTTGCATTTTTACAGCATGAATCAGGTCGAGCCGACCTTAAGTCTGTGGCGGGGATTAAATCTGCGTCAGGACATCGAAATGTAGCCCTTGGCCAACTACACTCGCTACACAAATTACCAAACGAGGATTGCCCGATGGAATTATTCGCCCTAACCCTGCTTGCTGTAGCCGTGGCCTTCATTTTTGCCGGGGTTAAAACCGTACCCCAGGGTAGCGAGTGGACGATTGAACGCTTTGGACGCTACACGCGCACACTCAACCCCGGCCTTGGTTTGATTGTGCCATTCATTGACGTGGTTGGTCGTAAAATCAACATGATGGAACAGGTCATGGACGTGCCTTCACAAGAAGTCATCACCCAGGACAACGCCATGGTTAAAGCCGATGGTGTGGTGTATTTCCAGGTGCTGGATGCGGCCAAGGCGGCCTATGAAATTCACAATCTCGAATACGCCATCCTCAACTTGACCATGACCAATATCCGTACCGTCATGGGCTCCATGTCGCTGGATGAGCTGCTTTCCAAGCGTGATGAAATCAATGCCCGCCTGTTGCGTGTGGTGGATGAAGCCACTTCACCTTGGGGCGTGAAGATTACGCGCATTGAAATCAAGGACATCACCCCGCCCAAGGATCTAGTGGATGCCATGGCGCGCCAAATGAAGGCAGAGCGTGAAAAACGCGCCAACATTCTCGATGCAGAAGGCTTCCGCCAAGCCGCGATTCTTAAAGCTGAAGGTGAGAAACAGGCTCAAATTTTGCAGGCCGAGGGTCTGCGTGAAGCTGCTTTCCGCGAAGCTGAAGCGCGTGAACGTCTCGCCCAGGCGGAAGCCAATGCCACCACCTCGGTGAGCGAGGCTATTTCTGGCGGCAATATGCAGGCTATCAACTACTTCGTCGCGACCAAGTACATTGAAGCATTCAAAGCCGTAGCCACCGCGCCGAACCAAAAGGTCATCATGATTCCCATGGAGGCCACCGCGATTCTTGGCTCTCTGGAAGGTATCGGCCAACTGGCGAAGGAAACCTTCCTCAAACCCGCCGAAGCCGCTGCCGCTGCGCGCGCTGCTGCCCCCGCCACAGGCACGCCAATGAGCTCCTGGGCTGAGCGTACCAATGCTTCGCTTGGTGAAGCACCTCCCGCCGTCAATCCCTATGCACGGGGTTAAGTATGATTGGTACTGAATTTGCGATGAATTTTTGGCACTGGCTGGTTCTGGGCTTGTTGCTCATGCTGATTGAGCTGGCGTTGCCATCGACCTACTTCCTGTGGATGGGATTGGCTGCTCTGGTTGTTGGCGTGGTGTTTTGGTTGATTCCCGGCATGAGTTTTGACGCCCAGGTCATCCTGTTTGCTGTGTTGAGCGTGAGCGCGATTATCCTCGGCAAGCGCTACCTCAAGCGCCATCCGATTCTCAGCGACCGCCCAATGCTCAACGTGCGCGGTGCGCAAAACATTGGCCGCATCGCCACCCTGCACGAGCCGATTATCAACGGCGTGGGCAAAGTACATCTGGATGATACGCTGTGGAAGGTCTTTGGCCCCGACTTGCCACTGAACACACGAGTGCGCATTGTTGCCGTGGACGGCATTAGCCTGCGCGTGGAGCCACTCAACGATGCTGCTGACACCACCCCCTCGCATCATGACAGCGACTCAAGTGGGGATGGCACCGGCGGTGATTGATCCAAACCTGAATGCCGATTGGAGCCGCCGCGACCTTGACGTTCTCTGGCATCCCTGTACCCAAATGAAAGATCACGAACGCCTGCCCGTGATTCCGATTGCCCGTGGGCAAGGGGTCTGGTTGCACGACTTCGACGGTCGCCGTTATCTTGATGCCGTCAGCTCGTGGTGGGTCAATCTGTTCGGCCATGCCAATCCCTTAATTGGCGCACGCATCAAGCAGCAACTCGACACGCTGGAGCATGTGTTGCTGGCCGGATTCACCCACCAGCCAGTAATCGAGCTTTCCGAGCGTTTGGTTAAGCTCGCCCCACCGGGGCTCTCACGGGTGTTCTACGCCGATAATGGCTCATCCGGCATCGAAGTTGCGCTCAAAATGAGCTATCACGCGTGGCTAAACCAAGGTGCAGCGCGAAAGACAAAATTTGTCGCGCTGGAGCATAGTTACCACGGAGAAACCTTGGGGGCTCTTTCTGTAGGTGATGTCAGCCTGTTCAAGGACACCTATCAACCGCTGTTGATGGAGGTGTTAAAAGCCCCTTCGCCCGACTGCTCGGCGCGCCTGCCCGGCGAGAGCTGTGCCGATGTCGCCCGCCGCGCTGCGGCGGGCATGGAGGCTTTGCTGGCGGCACATCATGATGAAATCAGCGCGGTCATTATCGAACCGCTTGTGCAATGTGCCAGCGGAATGCGCATGTATGACCCGTTGTACCTCTCGCTGTTACGCGAACTTTGCGACCGCTATCAGGTGCATTTGATTGCCGATGAAATTGCCGTCGGCTTTGGGCGCACTGGAACCCTGTTTGCCTGCGAACAGGCCGGAATAACGCCTGACATCATGATTTTGTCCAAGGGACTGACCGGTGGTTTTTTGCCGCTGGCCGCCGTACTGACCACTGATGCCATGTATCGCGTGTTTTATGACGATTACGACAAGCTTTCCGCCTTTCTGCATTCGCACAGCTACACAGGCAACCCGCTGGCCTGTGCCGCTGCCCTTGCCACGCTGGATCTGTTCGAGCAAAGCGATGTCATTGGCGCCAATCGTGTGCTGAGTCAAACCATGCTGGCTGCTGTCGCGGATTTAAACGAACACCCGCATGTGTTTGAGGTGCGCCAGAGCGGCATGATTCTGGCCATCGAAATGGTTAAAAACAAAACCACCCGTGAGGCTTTTCAGTGGCAGGAGCGGCGTGGCCTGCGTGTGTTCGAACACGGTCTTAAGCACGAAGCCTTGTTGCGTCCTCTCGGCAATATCGTCTACTGGATGCCACCGTATGTCATTACCGAAGATGAAATAGCGCAACTGGCTGATGTAACTCGAGCAGGCATTAATATCGCTACTCAGAGCTAAAGTGGCTCGCCACAGAGAACACAGAGTAATACCATTTTCGTCATTCCAGATCGGCGGGAGTCCAGTCAAATCAATGCACTCGATTCCGGGCTTGCCCCTGAATGACGCTTTGCTTAACTCTGTGCGCTTTGTGTCTCTGTGGTTTATTTGCTTTTCAGATCTGGAACACGCCTATGAAGCGCTTTTTTATCAACCTGCCTCTCGCCGCACAGACCGTCATCGACCTGCCCAAGGACGCGCGACAATACATGGAGCGCGTACTCCGCCTTAAGCCGGGGCATAGCATTTGCCTATTCAACGGCCGAGGCGGGCAATTCAACGCCGAATTTCTAGGCAATGGCCAGGTAAAAATACTGGATTTCGATCCTGTGGAACGCGAGTCATCACTATCCATCCGCCTGATTCAAGGCATCAGCAAAGGCGAGCGCATGGATGTCACCCTGCAAAAAGCCACCGAGCTGGGCGCAACTCGCATCAGCCCGGTGACTTGCGAGCGCAGCGTCGTGCGCCTGGACGAAGAGCGTGCCGAGCGCCGTCATGAGCGTTGGAGCAGCATTCTGCATTCGGCTTGCGAACAATGCGGTCGTAATCGCATGCCGCAGCTTGATGAGCTACAAAAGCTAGAACGTGTATTGAGTGAAGCGCAGTGCCTGGATGAGGGGCGCATGGTGCTCGCGCCCACAGGATCACACAGCCTGCGTGAGACTCCACAACCCACACGTTTAAGTGTATTAATCGGCCCTGAAGGCGGCCTTAGCGAGGCGGAAATTGATCTTGCGGTTAGTCGCGGATTTACACCAGTAAGACTAGGTACGCGGATTTTACGCACCGAAACGGCCGGCTTGGCAATCCTTGCCGCAGTACAAACCTTGTGGGGTGACCTTGGCGAATAAGTATGGAGCTATGATGTAAACGGGTACCCTGACTTACTAAACAACTTGATTTAGTCAGCACTTACTGTGTTAGGTATCGCGGATCCGTAGCTCCATAATGCTCACTGACTAAGTAACTAATCAGCGTATGTCCTATATCACGCAAGCATCTCGACACTATCCATCCAAGCCTCAAGGTCCTGAATATTGGGCATAAACACGATCTCATCGCCAAGTAGTGCAGGCAAACCCAACAGAGCACAAGCATCTTCAGCACCTGTTTCTTCTGGTGTTGTAAGTTGTGTAGGCATAATGGATTCCGTGTGTGGCATTCCCGCAAGTACGAGCGCGTAATACGGCCGCTTTGTGGGGTCAGTCAAGCCATATATCACCGCCAAACGCACCCGCCCGGCGATAATATCTAAATTTTGGCCGCAAGCACGCTCTAGACTGAACACTGGAATTCGCACTCCGCGCCACTCTACACTGCCAAGAAATGCGCCATCCTGCGTGCGCAAAGACAGGCTTGCAACCTCAGCCACCATCGAATATGGCAAAAGCAAAGTCTTTCCTTGCAGAGGCAAGCGAACGGCTAAGACTTTTGCCTGACCGGTTGAAGCGTTTACGCCTTGGCTCATGACCCTGCCTCCACCTGAGATGCCTTCAAGCCTTTACCTGCCACAAACTCCGCTGGCAGCCACGCCGATAGCGTGTTCATCAATTCAGCCTCCGAGTAGGGTTTGCCCAAATAGCCATTCACACCCAAAGACTCGGCTTTTTCACGATGTTTTGCGCCGGTTCGCGAGGTAATCATGACCACCGGCAAGTCATGCAAGGTCGCATCATTACGGATGGAGGCCAGCAACTCGAAGCCGTCCATACGTGGCATTTCGATGTCCGACAAAACGACCGATGGACGATGTTCATGCAGATAGCTCAAGGCATCCACACCATCCTTGGCCGTTGCCACATCCAAGTCATAACGCCGCAAGATGCGTTCGGTGACCTTACGAATCGTGACCGAGTCATCCACCACCAAGACTAGGGGTCTCGCACTGATGGTCTCAAACGCTGCATCAAGTGAATGCACTGCCTGGGTCTGCTGCACCACCGTTTCCGCCAATCGGAAGATTTCCGCAACATCCAGCACCAGTACGATGCTTCCATCTCCCAACAAACTTGCTCCGGCAAGCGCAGGCAGGCGCGCCACGAACGGGCCAAGGGTCTTAATAAATAACTGCTGCGAGCCAATCAAGGCATCCACCCGCAGCGCCATACGGCGCGAGCCAATCCGCAAAATCAGAATCGGAGTCATGCCATCAGGCAAGGCCGCGCTTCGATTGGGAAGACGCAACAGCGCAGATAAGTCCAGCAGAGGGTAAAGTTCACCCGCATACTCAAAGTCAGGCCGATCAGTCTCGAGAGCCATTTCAAGCTCACGCTGTGGTGCACGCACAATAGACTCAATCACCGCGTAGGGGAACGCGAACGCTTGCCCCGCCGCTCGTACTGCAATACCGCGTGCAATCGCCTGAGTCAGTGGAATATTGATACGGAAGCGCGCGCCCTTATCAAGCTCGCTATCGACTTGAATATCACCCCCCACCTTGCGCAAGGAGTCGGCGACTGCGTCCATGCCAACGCCTCGCCCTGCCACCATGGACACCGAGCTGGCCGTACTGACGCCGGAGCGGAAGATGAGCTGCATGGCAGCTTGGTCACTTTCCGCCATTTGCGTAGTCAGGTACCCACCCTCCTTCGCCTTGCGGCGCAAGGCCTCAATATTGATACCTGCTCCATCATCCTGAAGATTCGCCAGCAAATAACCGCTATCGGTTGACAGTTGCAGCTTGATTTTGCCTATCGAAGGCTTACCTAGCGCTTCACGCCGTGCAGGTGGTTCAATCCCATGCGCAAGTGAATTGCGCAACATGTGTTCAAACGCAGGCACGAGGCTATTGAGCAGCCCACCTTCGATCTCGACATCCGCCCCCACAACTTCAAGCTCAGCGTGTTTTCCGAGTTCGGTAGCAACTTGACGCACTACACGCTTTAAACGTGGAATAACAGTCGAAAAACGTACCAAGCGTGCCTTCATCAGATTGTCTTGCAACACCTGACCAACACGCCCCTGCTGAATGAGCACCATCTCGGCATCACGCACATCCGCAGACAGCCCCGAGCGAATACTATCAATGTCTGCCAAGCTTTCCATAACACCGCGCCCCAGCTCTTGCTGTACGGTGAAACGGTCAAATTCGAGCGGGTCAAAGTCCTCTGTGGACAGACCCGTTTCTTGCTGGAAGCGCCACAACATCTGCGCTTCGTTTTCAATTTCCACACGGCGCAACTGCGCACGCAAACGATCCAAAGTTTGCTCAAGCTCAACCAGTTGCTGCGACAAACCAACAAACTTCTGACTCAGACGTACATGCTGAATCGCAGTTTCACCCGCAGAAGCCACCATTTGATCCAGAACATCTGCACGCAAACGAACCAGCTCGGCACGTTCTGAGGGTACCATAGCTTCGTCGCGCTCTTCCTTGTCGCCAAGGCTCGCAACCTCCTCGACCACTGGCATGACCACAGTAGGCGGCGGGATCATTGGCGCTGCCTGTATCGCCGACATGACACCTCGATTTGCACGTAAATCAGCCAACTGATCCATGAGCACATATTCTGCAGGAATCGGTTGACGAAGATGCAGTTGGCTCACCATGCCGTGCAGCCTATCAAATACGCGCTGCATCAAGCTCTGAATCGCCGGAGTCACTGGGTAGGTTTGTGCTTCAATATCTGCGAATACATCTTCCAGGGTATGCGTCAGCTCACCCATGTACATCAAGCCTGCCATGCGCGCCCCACCCTTAAAGGTGTGCAAATGTCGCTGAATGGCTTGCTGATGCGCACGTGCATCCGGAGCTTTCTGCCATGCGGCAAGTGACTCGTCCAAATGTTCGAGAATTTCGGACGCTTCTTCCATGAAAATTTCCAGCAATTCGGCATCCTGCTCCGCTGGGATGTCAAAGGCTGGCTCATGCTGAGGACTGAAGGCTTCGACCGCTTCGACCGCTTCGACCGCTTCGACCGCTTCGACCGCTTCGACCGCTTCGACCGCTTCGACCGCTTCGACCGCTTCGACCGCTTCGACC
>JAGUXT010000038.1 GCA_020061705.1 Halothiobacillus sp.
CAAGCAGGCCGATGGTATGAAAAGAAGAGGGCATGGGCATGAGTTTTAACGTTTTACATGGGCAACGATAACAAAGCCCTGCATGAGTGGGTATGTTTTGCTGTTTGGATGTGGTTATCGGGCACGGATGTTTAACGTACAAACTCCCAGACAAACAAAATCGCCAGCGTAATCAAGGTCATTGTGGCCACAACCCAGCGGCGCGTGACGTTGTCGAGGCGCTCGCCCCAAACACCTAACGCGGCATTGGCGCGCCCCAGGGTGTAAAGGACGACGGCAACATCACCTGTCGGGATGCGTGGCAGTCGATGTCTCCAGCGTTCCAGACCTATCGCAAACACTACGCCCAGCAACACCGGCCATAACCCGTCCCACAGCGTACTCGGCGCAAGCGCTTGTGACAGGGTGTTGATGGGTATCACGAGGTACAGCGTCCAGGGCACAACGACGGAGGCGAGCGCCATAATTAGCCAAGGCCAGGCGAGTCCATTGGGCGGTCTAGCGTTGCTGTCCACATGCGTGTTTTGCAGCAAGGTGCGCAAAAAATGCAGCATGAGCAGTGAGGTGGCGACGGATGAAATCATGGCGACCGTGCCCGCCAGTCCGTCGCCAAGCAGGTCTTTGGCGGCGTATTTGGTCAAGGCGCCGCCGGTAAGGGCCAATCCGCCCAGTCCGAGGGCAATTACAGCGGCTGGCAGGAGCATGGGCAGAAGATGCCTGCGTCCGGTGCGGGCGATGACGCCTACCGCGAGGAATAGTGCGCCCTTGACCAGCAGATGGTGCGCGGCATAAAACGCAACGGCCACAGCGGTTCCTGCCGCACCCGTTGTCAGCCCCATGCCGACCACGGCAGCGAGAAAGCTCATTTGACTCACACTGGAGTAGGCGAGGATGTGCTTTGGGTTTTGTTGGGTCAGTCCGATGGCGACGCCGTACAGTGCGCCGAACAGGCCGATGGCCGCCAGGGGTAGGCCGAAGTTGGGTGCTGCGATATCCAGTGGTAAAAAACGGATCATGCCCAGCATACCTATCTTGACGATCACCCCGCCAAGAACCGCTGAAGATGGCATTGGGGCGGCGCCGTGCGCCAACGGAAGCCAGAAATGCAGCGGCACCAGACCGGCCTTTATGCCCAGGCCGATGAGTAATAGGGTCATGGTGAGTTCGCGGTTCGACGAGCTGGGGAGCGCCGCAACTGCATCACGAATGAGCAGGCTGTCATTGGGTGCGGCAGCCGCCAATAACACCAGCCCGGCAAGTAAAAAGGACTCGGCCAACAATGCGAGTCCAAGATAAATACTGCTCGCGCGCAGCGCATCCTCGCCCTTGCCCTGCAAGACCATGCCGCTGGCGCCGACGCTGAGGACGGCCAGCAGGAAATAAAAGCTGATCAGATCCGCAGCAAGGAACACGCCCACACATCCGGTCAGGGTCATGAGCCATGTGACGACAAAGCTGCCTTGTTTGGGCTGGTCGTGCAGCCATGTCACGGCGTACATCCCGGCGACACTCCACAATAGCGCGGCGACGCCGAGCAGAATGCGCCCCGGTCTATCCAGTGCAAAATGCACGGCGAATTGCTCATTGCCCAGTGACCACGCGGCATTCGGTTCGGCCAGAACGGCCAGCACTAACGACGGCAGCGGCGCGAGCCACAACCAAGGCAGCAGTGCGCGTCGCAGTGCAGGCGAGGTGCATGCAAGCAGTGCGCCGAGCGGCAAGCCAAGTGCAAGGATGAACAGCACCGTGGTCATCATGGCGTCCCTCGCAACAATGAGAGAGGCGTGCGCCCCAGTTGCACCAGATCCACCGGGCTAAGCGCGGCGAGTCCCAACAGGAATGCAGACAGTGCCAGTGCGAGCACAGCCATTTGCTGATACTGCGGCACGCGGGTTTTCGGCATCCAGCCCGCTTCGGCGGGGGCGAGACTACGCACCACGATGATAAAAACGTACACGCTGGTTAAAAGGCCGCCCAGCAGCATGACTGCGCCCCACCACCATTGCCCTGATTCCAGTGCGGCGGAGAGTAGCAGCCATTTGGCCAGAAATCCGCCTGAGGGCGGCAGGCCGATCAGTGATGCCCCCGCCAGTGCAAGGGCGGTCACGGTCATGGGCAAAGCCTGCGCCACACCACGCAAATCGCTGATGCGGTCATGGCCGAGGGTGAGGTAAATCAGCCCGGCGGCGAGGAACATGGCGGCCTTGGCCAGTGCGTGCGAGATGGTTTGCAGCATTCCCCCGGTGAGCGCTGGTGCGCTGTCCATACCGGCAAAAGCCAGTCCAAAGGCCAGCGGAAACATGAGAAACAGATAGCCGATTTGCGCCACGGTCGAGTACGCGATCAAAAGCTTCAAGCGCAGTTGGCGCAGGGCGACGATATTGCCGACGATAATGGCCGCCGCACCGAGGGCGGCAAGCAACTGGGCGGCGGAAAGCGTGACCACATTCGGCATCACGTCAAACCAAAGTCGCAGCACCAGAAACCACGATCCCTTGACCACTAGTGCGGAAAGCAGGGCACTGGCGGCGGCGGGTGCGCCTGCGTGGGCGGGGGGCAGCCAGATATGCAGCGGAAACAGCGCGGTCTTGGCCAGCAGGCCGACCGTCATCAGCGCCAGTGCCGCCCAACTTAGAGCCTCGGGGCGCACCACCTGCGACAGCAATTGAATATCCAACGTGCCGTAGGCTCCGTAGAGCAGCACCGCGCCGAGCAAATACAGCAAGGAGCCGAGCAGGGCAAAGAGCAGGTAACGCAGGGCGGCGCGCAGCGTTTCGCCGCGCCCGTCGAGCGCCACCAGCGGCACGCCCGCAAAGGTCAAAAGCTCCAGCGCCAC
Source organism: Halothiobacillus sp. (assembly GCA_020061705.1). Taxonomy (GTDB): domain Bacteria; phylum Pseudomonadota; class Gammaproteobacteria; order Halothiobacillales; family Halothiobacillaceae; genus Thiofaba. Next base: position 2,837 of record JAGUXT010000038.1, read on the forward strand.
GTAAAGGGTGAACAAATCGCCGCTGACGAAAACCAGATTCAACGAACCCCAGATGGCGAGCAGCATCAGCCAGAAAACCAGCGGCGCACGCGTTTCCTTGCCGCTGTCGTGTGGGGCAAAATCGGCATGGGCATACACGCTGACCAGGCTGATGACCACGGCCACCGCCAGCAGCATCAAGACGGACAAACCATCGGCGCGCAGGCGGATGCCCAGTGGTGGCGACCAGCCGCCCAGCACATATTCAATCGCGGTGCCTGAGCCTGAGCATGTGCCGAGCGCATGCCAGACGATGCCGCCGATGACCGCCAGCCCCAGTGCCACGGTGGTGAGCGCCACTGTGCGTACATGCCGACCGCCGATCAACAGGCCGAAAATGACCCCCGTAAATGGCAACAATACCGCCAGAACCAGCAGCAGACTTGCAGGAGATTCAGTCATGCGGCCTATCCTTCGACGTGTCCTTGTGCGCTGCGGGATCTTCATTGGCCAGCGATACATCGCCCGTGACTTCAAACAGGCGCAACAGCAAGGCCACGGCCAGTGCGCTGGCCGAGAATGCCACCACAATGCCGGTAATCAGCAAAGCCTGCGGCACGGGGTCGGCATTCATCCCTGCCGCTGCACCGCGGAAGGCAATGGCACCGAACAAAAGAAAAATGCCCGAGCCGATCACATTCAGCGCAAGAATCTTGCGCAAGGGATGCGGATGGGTCAAAAGCCCGTACAAGCCAAGGCCAATCAACATGGAGGCGCAAAGACCGAACAGCGTGGCGGTATTCATCTGCCAATCTCCCGCTTGGGTGCGCCCATGATGAGCAGACCGAGAATCAGCGTCAGCGACGGCAACAATGCCAGTTCGACAGTCACAATCATCAGCTTGGCGTAGCCTTGCGGGTAGCCGAGAAAGCTGCCCGCCAACCAGCTTCCAAGCAAGCCCACGCTGATAAACACCAGCGGCCCGAGTACAACCCACAGGCGCAGCGCCTGACTGCTGACACGCGGCGCATCGCGCAGTCCGGCGAGCACCAGCAGCAGCCACATGGCCGCCAAGAGGGTTGCGCCCTGAAACTTGCCCCCCGGATCGTCTGCGCCGATCCAGAAAATATAGCCGCCAATCACCACACCGATAGGTACCAGAATGCGCGCGGCATAGTGCAGGATGCCGCTGGCATCGTGTGCAATGGCAAAACCCGGACGCCCCCCCCAAACACGGTCATCAGCCAGCGACCAGATGCCGAGCATGGCCAGCACCAGCACCAGAGTCTCCAGCAGGGTGTCCAGCGCACGGAAGGCCAGCAATACGGCGGTGACTGGGTTGCCGACCTGGGTCATGGCGATATTCTCCGCCACGGCGGGAGCCAGGCTGGGCGCAGGCGAGGGTAGGGTGAGCACGGCAAACGCCAGTAACAGCGTGACCGAACCGGCAGCCAGAGCAGCCAGGATGCGCGTTGCCAGACCGGGGGCTTGTAGCGTCGCACGGTGTTCGACGCTGCGCAGGCGAACGGCAGCGCCCAAGAGCAGAAAGCCGGTCAGTCCACCGCCAATGGCCGCTTCGGTTAGGGCAACATCCAGCCCGTCCAGCCGCGCCCAGGCAAGGGTAAGCAGCAGGCCGAACACCATAAAGCCAATCACCGCTGCCTGGGTGGAACGCACCAGCACAGCCCAGCCCGCCATGCCGAGCAGCAGGAGCGCAAGCGCGAGATTGAGGGCAAGGCTCGGTGTCATGAGTCAATTTCGCCGGAGCGTGCGGCCTGCGCCAGCATTTGACTGACGATGGCGCCGGAAAACAGCACCAGCAGCCAGATCAACAGCAATTTAAGCATGGCGTGAATACTGTTCATCTGCGGCAGCAAGCCCAAAACCACCAAGCCAAGGCCGAGATTATCCGCCTTGGTCAGTGCGTGCAAACGGGTGAAAACATCAGGAAAGCGCAGCAGGCCGAGCGTGCCCGCCAGAAAGAAAAATACACCCAGCGATACGGCAAGTATCGTCCACAGATTCAGCAACAGGCTCATGTGGAATGATCCTGGTCAGCGTCCCGTAGGCGTCTTTGTTGATAAGCATGTACGAATGCGACCCCGGCAAAGGCAGTCAGTACGGCAAGAATTAGTGCAACATCCACCACGGCGGATTGCTGATTGACCACGCCGAATAGCAGCATGGCGGCAATGCCGCCCGTACTGAGCAGTTGGGTGGCCATCAGGCGGTCGGTATCGCCGCCCACGAACAGGATGCGTACCAGCGCCACGGCGATACTGAGCACAATCAGCACGGCGGCAAGCAACAGAAAGCTCGTCATGGCGTGTGCCGAGCAGTTGGCAAAACATCGGCCAGCCGCTGTTCTTCTCTGGCCAGTTGTTCGAGGTGCGCTTGATGGATGTCGAGGACATGGTAGACGATGCCGTCCCTTGTGTGCTCGCAAGGCAGACTGCCGGGCAAAAGGCTGGTCAGGGTGGTAAAGGTGTTGCGCGCAAGTCCCGGCTCCAGCGCCGTCGGGTAGGTGATGAACCCCGGCGCCAGCGGCATTTTCGGGTGAAAGGCGCGCCAGGCGACCTCCCACCCGGCCATGACCGATTGCCACACGAAGCGCGGCATCAGCATCAGCAGCGCCAGCAGGCCGATGCTGCCCCGTGTCGGCGGAAGCAGGCGCAGGCTGACCCATGTGGCAGCCAGTACGGCGAGCAGGCCAATCAGCAGGTCATACCACAGCAGACTTGGCATCAGCACCAGCCAAAGCAGGGCGAACAATACAAAGCGTGTCAAAGCGTGGGTCATGGGGGCTGTGTGCTTCAGTGTGTTTCCCCGGCCTGAGCCCGCACGGGCTCAGTAGCAGACTCAGGCTGGCGACGATCAAATACGGCGACATACAGGGCGGGCAGGAACACCAGCGTCAGCAGGGTGGCCACCAGCAGCCCGCCCATGATGGCAAACGCCATCGGCCCCCAGAACACCGTTGGCGCGATCGGGATCAGCCCCAGAATGGTAGACAAGGCGGTCAGCATCATCGGGCGCAAACGTGACGCCGCCGAGGCGACAACCGCTTCCTGCACGCCTTTGCCCTCTTTGCGATCGCTTTCGATCTGCACGATCAGAATCACCGCGTTTTTCGCAATCATGCCGATCAGCGCCAGAATGCCGAGAATGGCCACGAAGCCGAGCGGCTGGTTAAACACCAGCAAGGCCATGACTACGCCAATCAAACCAAGCGGCAGCACGCTGACCACCATCGCCAGCCTGCGGAAACTCACCAGCATCACCATCATGATGACCAGCATGAGCATAATCATCAGCGGCACCACAGCGAATACCGAGGCCTGGGAGATTTGGCTCTCCTCAAACATGCCGCCGGTAACGACATGGTAGCCCTTGGGCAACCGGGCGTTGAAAGCTTCGACTTTTGGCGCAAGCGCGGCAGTCACCGTATCCGGCAATACACCTTGGGGCACATCGGCGCGCACGGTCAGGGTGGGCACGCGGTCGCGACGCCAGATCATCGGCAACTCTTGCGTTTCCTCAAAGGTGGCGACCTGACTGAGCGGCACCATGCGCCCGCCGGGGGTTGAAATCTGCATGGCACTCAGGGTTTCCAGCGACACCCGCTGATCGTCAATCGAGCGCGCCACCACGTTGACCAGATAAATATCATCGCGCACCTGGGTCAGCGCCGCGCCGCTCATGGTGGTATTAAGCACCGAGGCCAGTGCGCGCGAGCTGATACCCAGACGGCGCACTTCATCTTGGTTCACTTCGACGCGAATCTGGCGCGCAGGCTCCATCCAGTCGAAGTTGATGGCGCGCATCCGCGCATCCGTACCCAGCACCTGCGCCAGTTCCAGCGCATGTTGACGCACCTGATCGGCATCCGGCCCGCTGACCCGGTATTGCAGTGGCCAGCCCACGGGTGGGCCAAGCTCCAGCGGCGACACACGGGAAACGACTTCGGGGAAATCTTTGGCCAGCGCGGTTTCAAGCTTGGCCTGCAAGCGCTCGCGCGCCTCCAGATCCTTGGCCACAATGACAAACTGACCAAAGAAGGGATTTGCCAGCTGCACATTCAGCGTCAGGATAAAGCGCACCGCACCGCGTCCGACATAACTGCTGAAATGATCGACATCCGAGTCTTTGCTCAGGACGTCTTCCAGTCGCTTGACCTGTGCTTCGGTCGCATAAATCGACGCGCTTTGCGGCAGCGTCATGTCCACGGTCAACTCGGGGCGGTCGGAGGCGGGGAAGAACTGGCGCGAGACGTGTTGCGACAAATACAGCGCCACCACGAAAGCCACCAGGGTCAGGCCAATGGTCACCCACTTGAAACGAATGGCGCCGCGTAAAAAATGGCTATAGCCGGTGAGCAGCGCACTGGGTTTGATCTCGGTACCTGCCTTTGGGGATTTCAGAATCGCCTTGCCAATCAGCGGGGCAAAAATGACCGCCACCAGCCAAGACACAATCAGCGAGATGGCGACCACTGAGAATATCGAGAAGGTGTATTCGCCCGCCGAGCTTTGCGCGAAGCCAATCGGCACGAAGCTGGCAATGGTGACCAGTGTGCCGATCAGCATCGGCGCCGCCAGCGTACTGTAGGCAAACGAGGCGGCTTCATCCTTGCTGTCGCCCATGCCCAGGCGGCGCAACATGGCATCCACGGTGGTCATGGCATCATCCACCAGCAGGGTCAGGGCGATAATCAGCGCCCCCAGTGAAATGCGGTGCAGGTCGATGTCCGCAACATTCATTACCGCAAACACAATGGCCAGCGTCAACGGAATGGCCAGCGCCACCACCGTGCCCGGTCGCATCCCCAGACTGATGAAGCTGACCACCAGAATAATGATGATGGCTTGCCACAGCGATGTGGTGAAATCGTTGATCGCCACATCCACGGTGACCGCCTGATCGGCCACCAGCGTGGTTTCAATGCCATGCGGCAGGTGCGCCTTGATGTCGGTCATTTCGGCGCGAATATTTTTGCCCAGCGCCAGAATGTCGCCCGAATCGCGCATGGCAATCGCCAGGCCGATGGCAGGCTGGCCGTTGACTCGGAACATCGGCTGGGGCGGATCGACAAAGCCGCGCCGCACCGTGGCAATGTCGCCGAGGCGGAAAATGCGCTCGCCAATCACCAGATTGAGGTTTTCAATGTCCTTCTCATTGTCGAAGGCGCCAGTGACACGCAGGAACACACGCTCCTGATCGGTTTGCGCCACGCCGGAGGGGCGTACCACGTTCTGCGCCTGCAAGGTGCCCAGAATCATGGCGTAATCCAGGCGCAGCCCGGCGAGTTTCTCGGTGGAGAATTCGATAAAAATCTGCTCGTCCTGCGCGCCCAGCACGTCGATTTTGGACACGTCGGGAACCAGCAGCAGGCGCGAGCGCGCCGATTCAACGTAATCGCGCAATTCGCGGAAATTGAAGCCGTCGGCGGTGAAGGCATAAATAATGCCGAAGGTGTCGCCGAAATCGTCATTGAAAAACGGGCCGACCACGCCCTGAGGCAAGGTCTGGCGCATGTCGCCAATGTTTTTACGCACCTGATACCAGATGTCTTCAACCTCTTCGGGCGGGGTGGACTGTTTGAGGTCAACAAAAATTGTGGTCTGCCCCGCCGTGGTGTAGCTGCGCACACGGTCAAGGTGGCGGGTTTCCTGCAATGTACGTTCCAGACGCTCGGTAACCTGCTTGATGGTTTCTTCCGCCGTGGCACCCGGCCAAGCCGCGCCGACGATCATGGTGCGGAAGGTGAAGGCAGGGTCTTCACCGCGTCCCAGATTGAGGAAGGACACAGCGCCTGCCACCATGGACAGGATCATCAGAAAGATGATGAGCGAGGTTTTGGAAATCGCCCATTTGGAGAGGTTAGGCCCGATCACAATGCTTTTCCTCCGGCTGGGTTGAGCAGCTCAACCTTCTGGCCGGGGCGCAGGGTCTGAATGCCTGCGGTCACCACTTTGTCGCCGGGGGCGAGTCCCTGGGTGACCTGGATGTTGTTCGTGCCGTAGGCGCCCACCTCGATGGTGCGCATGGCCACGGTCTTGCTTTGCGGATCAACAATCCACACGGCGGCCTGACCATCTTTGGAGCGAATCAGCGCGGAGGCGGGCAGTTCGATGGCCGTCACGCGATCCGTCGCCATTTGCCCGGTGACGGTGCTGCCCAGGCGCATTTCCAGCGGCGGATTGATGAGCTGGATACGCACGGTGAAGGTGCCGGTGACCGGATCGGCACGCGGCGCGACTTCGCGCACACGCCCAACAGCGGTAATCGACGGGGCGCTGGTCAGCGCCACGCTGATTTGTGCGTCGCGGGTGGCCTGGTTCTTGACGCTGGCGGGCACGTCAAACACCGCATCGCGCGCGCCTTCTTCGGCCACCTGGATAATCATGCGCCCGGCGGAAATGACTTCGCCCGGCTCGGCACCACGTGAGGTGACCACACCGCCGACATTGGAAAACAGGCGGGTATAGCTCAGGCGGTTTTTCGCCAGCGTGACTTGTGATTCTGCCGATTTAACCTGCGATTCGGCCACCGAGAGCAGCGCCGTCGCCTGTTCAAATGCAGCTTGCGATACCGCTTTTTCCGCGATCAACTCGCGCATCCGCGTCTGATTGCTGCGCGCCTCGATCAAACGCGCCTGCGCGGCCAGCAACTGAGCCTGCGCCGCCAGCACGCCGCTTTCCTCGTTTTCAGGATCTACGCGCGCAATCAGTTGTCCGGGCTTGATGGTGTCGCCGACATCCACCGCGCGCTCGATCAGGCGACCATCAATGCGGAAGGATTGGTTGATTTCGGTCTGCGCCTGCACCCGCCCGACCAGGGTCACAGTTGCACTGCTGGCGCTGGTTTCAATTGTGGTGTAGCGCACCGGACGAATTTCGGGCTCGACCAGGTCTTCGACCGGCTGACATGCGGCAAGCAGGCCAAACACAGCGAACAGGGACAACAGGGCAGGGGGGCGCGAAATGTTAAAAGCATTCGGCAAACAGGCAGGAATGCGCATGGGAGTGTCCTGATAAAAAGCGAGAGCATGGCGGATGGCGGGATTCTAGACTGAAACCATGCCGGTTTTGTGCGTCATGGCGTGGGTTTTGTCCTGATTTTGCGCCGCATGTGGTGCGTTGAAGACACCGGGCTTGATTCGGGCGTGTGCTTCATGGCAGGTAGCTTGCGCGCGGGTACCACCATCAATAAAGCAAGCCCGGCGAAAAACAGAAAGGCGACGTGCAGGGCGTGCAGGCGCGCCTCGGCATTGATACGTATGGCTTCCTCAATCTGCTCGGGCGTGGCTGTCGTTGCGCTTACGACCTCAATCAGACGCTCGTTACTCGCAAAGGTTGGGCGGTCAATGTTGACCTGTTCGATCAATTCGGGCGGAATCAGCGGGTGATCTTCGACTTCACGATGAATCGTCACACTCAAAATTCCGACCAGAAGCGCCGCAGCAAGCGCCGTACCCAGGCCATTGGACAGATTGTTGATAGCGCCGCGCAGCGCGCCCACATCGCCGGCAAACTGTTTCGGCGACGAGGTGACGAGCACATTGAACAGCAGGGTAATCAGTGCGCCCTGCCCCAGCCCCACCAGAATCAGCCCCACAATCACCAGTGCATTGTTCCATTCGTTGTCCATAACCACTGCCAGCAGGGTCAACGCCAGCGCGACCGACGCGAAAGCGAAGCGCGCAATGCGGCGTGGCGAAAAACGCTCGTACAGGCCGATCACCAGCATGGCGGAGGTCAGAATGGCCAACTGGTAGGGAATCAGGGCAATGGCGGTGTCCATGCTGCTGCGCCCCTGCACCATCTGGATGTACATCGGCACCAGAAAACTCAGGGCATTACCGATGGTGACAATGGCCAGCAGGGAAACAGCCGCCATGCGTTCGGCCTGTGACTCAAGCACCTCCAGCGCGAGCAGAGGCGTCAACTGTGCGGCCTGCCGGCGCTGCGCCCAGGCCATGAACATCTGGATGCCGATCACGCCCGCGAAAATCATCAGCAGGGCAGGCGAGATACCCAGCGGAGCCAGCGGGGCAGAGGCATGGGCAAAAAACAGCCCCCATTCGTTGATGTTGTTGAAGCCCAGGCTGAGCAGTGAAATGGCGGCAAACGCCAGCACCACACCTATGGCATCAATGCGCACATTCGCGACCTGCGGGACATCTTTAAGCCGGAAGCTCATGAACAGTGTGAGCACGGCGAAAACGATGACGAAGCCAAAGGCGTAGCGCCAGCCCAGCGTGGTACCTACAATGCCGGCAATAAAAAATGCCGCCGCCGAAGCCACAGCTGAAACGCCACCCAGAATTCCCAGCGCCTTGGCCTGCTGTTTGCCGGAATAATTGTGCGCAATCTGCACCACAAAGGTCGGGCCGATCATGGCCGCGCCCAATCCGGCGAGAAACTGGGCAATGAACATCACCGTGATGCTCGGGCTGAAGGTCATCAATATGGAGGCCAGCAGCAGAAAGCCGGATGCCCAACGAAAGACCTGCGTCGAGCCGAAGCGCTGCCCGAGTTTCGCCCCCAGCATGATGAAGCCAGCCACGGCGAGCGAGTAGATGACAATCACCGTGCCGACCGTGGACGCGGCGACATTGAATTCGCCCACAATGCCGCCGATAGACACGGGCAGCGCATTGATATTCAGCGCGGTGAGCGTCTGCCCCATGGAGACTATGATCATGGGCATCCAGGAGGCGGGCGCAGCGGCGGGTTCTGGGTTTTGGGACGTCATGCGCGGCTCAGTAGGCGGTGTTTCGGGCGGATGATCGTTTAAAGTTGGGGCTGTGTAAAATCAGGATCTCGCTATAAATCAGATAAATGCCTGTATCTGATAAATATCTTCCCTCATGCCGGGGTGTCATGGGTGAAGTGGTGCGGGTTATGCTTGCTTCGTACCAATTACGATGCACACAAATTTTGAATAGGACAAAAATTCGCGGCGGGATGCTGCTCCTGAGCGCTTTGGCAGGCGCTCATCTTCCGACTGGCGTGGCCGCCGAGGCCTATGTTCAGCCGTTCGCTCCCAGTGCGGACGCGGCCTTGGATACGAGCGTCAAAGAGCACCTTGAGCGGGCGCTGGCGTACATGGCTCAGGGTGATGACGCCCGCGCCAAAATCGAATTCGAGGCAGTGCTGCATGTCGATGAGCTGCCCAGCGATCTGCATCAGCAGGTTGGGATTTACGCCCGGCTGGCGAGTGACTATTTGCGCGGGCAGCGGCTTTTGCCACATGCCTATGTGCTACTTGGTGCAGGGAATTACCGGGTTAACCCAAACAAGGGGACGGATGAGTTTGGCGGCAGCAATACCGATGATCTGTTTTTCAACGTTCGCCTCGGCGGCGGTCTGACCTATGCGCTCGACGACGGTTATGCGCTGGAAGGCTCGCTGGATTACCGTTACCGTGATTACCGCGCGAGGGACGAGGATATCGAGCGCAGGGATGACAAGGATTTGCGTTGGGGTGGCGCACTCAGTCATGTGCAGGGCGATGTCAACACGTCTCTGGGCGTACGCGGGCGTGCAAGCTATCGAGGCGAAGGTCAATACCGCCATGATTATGGGGTTTTTTCCAGGCTGCGCTACACCCTGGATGCTGAAAATCAGCTGAGCGCAGGCGCTGAATTGCGTCGTCGCCAGTATCCGGTGGGCGTCTTGCGTGTGCGCAGCCGAAATATCACTGAGGTAAGCGGAGGTTGGGTGCGTGCTCTATGGGCGGGCAAGGCCAGCTTTAACCTCGCGGCGCATCTGGGGCATGAAATGGCCACCGAGGGACGTGCGGATGGCGACTCCACTTTCATCATCGTGCGCCCCAGCCTCAATGTTGAACTAAGCGATGATTTGGGCGCTTTTGTTGCAGTCTCATGGGAGCATCAGCGTTATCAGACAGAACGCAATAACCTCAATGCGGCGGGCGAGGTGTTAGGCTTCGTCAAGCGCGTGGATGATCTGTTTGAAGTGCGTACCGGCTTAAGCTGGACACCTGCACCACAGTGGTCGCTCAATCCAGAGATTGTTTACAGCTATGATTCAAGCACGATTCTGGCGGCCAATTATAGCGCCACCGAGGTGTGGCTGTTGTTGCGCAGGGATTTTTGAGTTCTGGCTTATGCTGGGCCATACACGGATGTATTAATCTTCACTTATTCAAGTTCAAGCACTCAAGCATCAATCTAAAGGAACCCGTTGTCATGCGTACCACCACTGCCCTGGCTTTTGCCGTCTTAGTCCTGTCGGGATGCACGATCGGCAAGGATTACACGCGACCGCAGGTGGAGATGCCCCAGGCGTGGCGGATTGACTACGCCCATGCTGCCGATGTGGTGAACACCAAGTGGTGGGAGCAATTCAACGATCCCGTGCTGAATACGCTGGTGGATGATGCGCTGCGTGAAAACCTGGACATCAAGATTGCCGCCGCGCGGGTCGATCAGTTTATTGGCGCGTTGACGGCGACCCGCTCGCAAATGTATCCACAACTGGGTTATGGCGCGGATATGAGTCGGGCGCGCGCCAGCCGCATTGGTCAACCGCCGATTCCTGCCGGTGCGGATGCGTATTTCTCGCTGAATCAAATGGCCGTGAGCGCCGCCTGGCAGCTTGATTTGTTCGGGCGGGTGCAACGCCTATCCGAAGCCGCACAGGCACAGGTTTATGCCAGCGAGCAGGCGCAGCGCGGGGTGGTGTTATCGCTGGTGAGCAGTGTGGCGACAAGTTACATCGCCTTGCGTGCGCTGGATCGCCAGCTTGAAATTGCCCAGGCCGCCGAGGCCAACTTCAGCGCCACCGAACGTCTGTTCAAGCTGCGCTTCAAGTCCGGGCTGGTGTCGAATCTTGAAGTGATGCAGATCACGTCTCAGGCGCAACAGGCGCGCGCCACCATTCCCGCCTTGCAACAGGCAATTGCGGCGCAGGAAAACCTGATTTCATTGTTGCTGGGTCGCCAACCCGCACCGATCCCGCGTGGTAAAACAATTGACCAGCTTGCGGCACCGCTGATTCCGGAAGGCCTGCCCTCGGATTTGCTGCAGCGCCGTCCGGATATATTGCAGGCGGAGCAAAATCTGGTTGCCGCCAATGCGAATGTCGGCGCGACGCGCGCGCTGTACTACCCGAATATTTCGCTGACCGGAGCCTTGGGCAGCGTGAGCACGGTGTTCGCCAGCCTGCTGACCGATCCGGCTACCACCTGGCAGCTTGCCGCAGGCATCACCGGGCCGATTTTCACGTTCGGCGGCATCGAAGGGCAGGTGGCGAGTGCCGAGGCGCAGGAGCAACAGGCGCAACTGGCCTATCGGCAGATTATTTTGAACGCTTTGCGTGAAACCAACGATTCTCTGACTGGCACGGAGAAAAAGGCCAACGAAGTGGAGATGCAGCGCCAGCGCGTCGATGCACTGCGCGAGTCTGCTCGCTTATCTAAACTCAGGTTTGACAAGGGATTAGCTGACTATCTTGAAGTACTAGTGGCGGAAAATGAGCTTTTCGCCGCTGAGCTGGCAGGTGTGCGCGTGCAGTCTGAACGTTATGCGCAGATCATCAACGTGTATCAGGCCATGGGCGGCGGTTGGGTCGATATTGCGCGTGAAATTACGCCCAAACAAAGCGCAAATATCACCAGTGCGCGGCCTTGATATCCAAGGTTGAGTACACGAACCAAGGTCATTAGTTTTGGAATTTGGTGTCCCCGACTGGATTCGAACCAGTGGCCTGTCCCTTAGGAGGGGACCGCTCTATCCATCTGAGCTACGGAGACGCGACGCGCATTCTAGCACTTGGGGTACAAATTGAAGTACAAGCCCTGCTACCTCTGACTCGTATGGTTGAGCTGGTATGATCGGTTCCATGACTAAGATTATCAGTGTGACATCAACCGTTCCGGCACCGCGTGTGCGCAGTTTCGCTGCGCTAATGGAGTTGTATGAGGCGAATTTCATTTTGCTGCGTCGATTGATGCCGTCAATGGCAAGCTTCAAAGGACTGCACCATTCACAGGGGCGGGGTAGTTTGCCACTGTATGTTGAAGTATTGGAGCAGGATAAATTTACGACGGTGTTGCGCATGTTTTACCGCTTTCCAACTGAGGCTGGAGGCTTCAATGAAGCGCCTGATATTCATGTGCGCGTTTACCATGACGCGAGTGTCGCGGAGGCAGTTGCGGGTCGGTTACGAGGGCGAGATTGTGTGGCGATGGGCCGCTCGGGTGAGCGCTGTTTGGATGTGCGTTGGCGTTTGAATCGGTTTTTATACAAATGGCTGCGCTATTTGCTTTTCCGTCAGCACCACTTTCCCAAGTGCTGAACTTTTAAATTGAATTCTTGACTAAATTAGTCGGGAAGATTAAATTCCCGACTAAGGAGCTAAGGTAAAAGCCTGCTCATCAATTCAAGTTATCGGGAGGCACCACCATGAGAGTATCTACAAAATCACGCCACGCGATCACGGCAATGATGCACCTTGCTGCACACAGCGGCCGCGGGCCAATGACCTTGTCGGATATTGCGCAAGTGCAGGGGATGTCCTTGTCCTATCTGGAGCAGCTTTTTTCACGCCTGCGCAAGCATGGTCTCGTGAGTGGCGTACGCGGCCCAGGGGGAGGGTATTGCCTTGCCACCCATCCGTCCGAGATTAATATGGCGCAAATCATGGATGCGGTAGATGATCGCTCACCGGCCGAGCGTGAGCGCTTTTTTGCATCTTACCGCCGTGGTGCGCGCGGCGAGGCGCATGATATGTGGCACGATTTTAGCCAAAAATTGTACGGATTTCTGGCAGACATGAGTTTGGAAGACTTCGTGCGTGCACAGGCCCCAACCTTGAGTGCACCTGCGAGTGTTCGTAGAGTCGTGCCCATGGGCATGGCTTCACAGGCTGCTTGATCTGTAATTGTGCTTGTTGCTTTTTAAACCGAGAACTAGAAATGACGCTTAAACTTCCAATTTATCTAGACTACAGCGCAACAACGCCCGTCGATGATCGTGTAGCCAAGAAAATGTGCGATTGCCTCACCGCAGAAGGTAATTTTGGTAATCCTGCGTCACGTTCACATGTTTTCGGCTGGAAAGCCGAAGAAGCCGTCGAGGATGCGCGTGAACAGGTTGCTGCGCTGGTTGGCGCGGATCCAAAAGAGATTGTCTGGACCTCTGGAGCCACAGAGTCAAACAATCTCGCTATTAAGGGTGCTGCCCAGTTTTACAAGAAAAAGGGTCGCCACATTGTTACCATGTCCACCGAGCATAAGGCAGTGATTGACACCTGCCGTGCATTGGAGCGCGAAGGTTTTGAAGTGACTTATCTTGATCCTGAGCCTAATGGTTTAATGGATATTGATAAATTCAAGGCTGCATTGCGCGACGATACCGTTTTGGCCTCAGTCATGTTCGTGAATAATGAAATCGGCGTGGTGCAAGATATTGTGCAACTTGGTTCGATCTGTCGAGAAAATGGCATTATCTTCCATGTTGATGCCGCGCAAGCCACGGGTAAGGTCAAAATTGATCTGGAAAGCCTTCCTGTGGATTTGATGAGTTTTAGTGCGCATAAAACCTATGGTCCAAAGGGTATTGGTGCCCTGTATGTCCGCCGCAAACCACGCATTCGCGTTGAAGCGCAAATGCACGGAGGAGGGCACGAGCGTGGAATGCGTTCGGGCACGTTGGCCACGCATCAGATTGTCGGTATGGGCGAAGCTTTCCGTCTCGCAGGCCTTGAAATGGCAAATGAAAACGAACGCATTCGTATGCTGCGCGATCGTCTGTGGGCGGGGTTGCAGGATATGGAAGAGGTTTATTTGAATGGTGACTTTGAACGGCGCGTACCACATAACCTAAATGTGAGCTTCAACTACGTCGAAGGTGAATCGTTGATTATGGCTCTGAAAGACATTGCCGTGTCATCGGGCTCAGCGTGTACGTCGGCAAGTTTGGAGCCCAGTTATGTTTTGCGCGCCCTGGGCCGTAACGATGAACTTGCCCACAGTTCAATTCGCTTTACGTTTGGCCGCTACACCACACCCGAGGAAATTGATTACGTCATCGCGCTGGTTAAACGCGCGGTCGGAAAGCTGCGCGATCTGTCGCCATTGTGGGAAATGTACAAGGATGGCATCGACCTGAACAGTGTCCAGTGGGCGCATCATTAAGTTACGTTAATTCAAGAGGATACGATCATGGCATATACAGACAAGGTTATTGACCACTACGAAAATCCACGCAATGTGGGCAGCTTGGACAAGGAAGACCCAAGTGTTGGCACAGGTATGGTCGGTGCGCCGGCGTGTGGTGATGTTATGCGCCTTCAGATCAAGGTTAATGAACAAGGCATTATTGAAGATGCTAAATTCAAAACATACGGTTGCGGTTCTGCGATTGCATCCAGTTCACTGGTGACTGAATGGGTCAAGGGAAAGACCTTGGATGAAGTGAAGATGATCCGGAATAAGGACATTGCTGAAGAACTTGAGCTTCCTCCGGTGAAAATTCACTGCTCGGTGCTTGCTGAAGATGCAATTGCAGCGGCTATTGCCGATTACCAGAGCAAGCATGTAACGGCCTAACGAAGACTTTGGTTAGAAAGTAAAATTAGCATTGTCATATATTCCGACAATGCTTTTTTTATGGCTATAAGGCGCTTGGTCGTGGAATAGCTTGCCGTCACGGATACGGAAGCCCTTGAACTGCGGGTCTAAGTGCATCAGTTCACCCGAAAGGCAGACCAAGAGTTTTTGCATGACCAACGGTGCGCGGTTGTCGGATTCCCAACGCCGGAAGGTGCGCACATCCACGCCACAGGCTGCGGCGGCAGCTTCGAGGCTCAGGCCTGCGGTCACATAACGCAGGTCACGCAACGAGCCACGCGGCGGAGTGACAGATACTGCACCACACCATGCGCTAGTTCTAGGATTTTCTTCAATGCAATCAGTAGGTTGAGGTGTTTTTGCCTCATCAATAACTGCGCATAATGTATATTATGTTAAATAGGACATTAAGTTAAAGAAGACAGTTTTATCTGTCTTCCTCCTTCACACCATATCGACTAATGCATGCTTTTATTCACTGTTTTCGCGAGAACGCCCTACCTGGTTACCAATCAGCGCACCTGCAGCACCACCAACAACGGCACCAGTTACTGGGTTGCCTGATTGATTACCGATAATCGCGCCCGCACCCGCACCAATCGCACCACCTGTCACGGTCGAGCGTTGGCGTTGATCCATTTCGGCACAACCACTTATAGCGATGAGTCCTGTCGCAATCAAAACAAGATATGACAACTTTTGCATTATTAACAACTCCGAATTATCAATCTTCAGCGCCGTTGTGACGGTTGATAAGCAAGCCTGTACCAGCACCCACAGCTCCACCAATAATCGCGCCAGTGACGGGATTGCCGAATTGGTTGCCGATTACCGCACCGCCAGCCGCACCAATGGCACCACCGCTAAGTGCAGATTGCTGACGTGCACTCATGTCGGCACATCCACCCAGAAAAACTAGTGCGCCGGTAAGAATGATGACAGTTTGAATTGATTTACGCATGATTATGTCCTGCTAATTGAAGGGAAGCTTCCATTAAAAAACATTCAATGGACAGATAACAAGATACACCTTAAGCAAATTAAGTTCACTCGCTTGGTTGTCTAGCGCGAGTTTAAGGCTTGCTTGCTGACGGCATTGAAGCAGCTTCAATTCAGTGCTACCGACAATTGATTTACCTCGGTTTCCTTGAATTGCTGAATTGACTTCACCTTGCCTGACTCAACGCCAATCACGGTTACGCTATCCACGGCGCGCGGCAGCATTTCTGTTTGCTCCTTTTCTGCTCCAATCGCAATGCGATACGCATAGTCACGCATTTTGGGTAACGCGACCATACTGGTGATAAAACCAGGCATGGCGCTGATGTCAGCGATGTAGACCATCTTGCGCTGACTCATATAATCCGCCGGTTGTTGCTTAAGAAGGCCATTGATCATTTCGGCTGCTGATTTATCCGCCGTAAACACAAGAAGACGCGTATCGGCAGGCAATGGAAAGGGCTTGTCATGTTGATCATTCAGCTGAAGTTTAGGCACTGCGTCGCCTACTTTGAGAGTTGGGACTTCTGCGAAAGCGAGCAAAGGAATAAGCAATACAGCGGTAAGGACTGAGCGCATTTTCATCTCCTGATGAATTCAATCAACCAAAATAAAACAGAGCCAATTTATAGCCCTATTTTAAAAAATAATCACCACAGTAAAGCAGGGTTTTGTGCGGAAATCAGGCTTGCATTCGTTTGAACACACGACGTGCTGCATCCACCGTAATATCAATGTCTGCACAGCCGTGCGCTCCCGAAACAAACCCCGCCTCATAGGCACTGGGTGCAAGGTACACGCCCTCTTCCAACATGCCGTGGAAAAAGGCTTTGAATCGCGCGATATCACAGCGCCCTACTCCCGCAAAATCCTTCACGGCATCATTATCAGTAAAGAACAGCCCGAACATCCCACCCACGTTATTCGTGGCAAGACCGATACCTGCATCCTTGGCCGCATCACGCAAACCGTCGCACAGATTCTGCGTGCGCGCGCTCAAGGTTTCATAAAATCCCGGCTCCATCACCAGCGCCATGGTCGCCAGCCCTGCCGCCATGGCCACCGGGTTGCCAGAAAGCGTCCCTGCCTGATAAACCGGCCCAAGCGGCGCAATGTATTCCATAATTTCACGACGCCCACCAAACGCACCGACTGGCATACCACCGCCCACCACTTTGCCCAGCGTAGTCAAATCGGGCATCACGCCGTAATGCTCCTGCGCCCCGCCGAGTGCCACACGAAAGCCAGTCATCACCTCATCAAAAATCAGCACCGCGCCATACTTGGTACACACCGCGCGCAAACCTTCGAGGAAACCTGGCTCAGGCAAAATGCAATTCATGTTGCCCGCCACCGGTTCCACAATCACACACGCAATCTCACTGCCCTTCTCGGCAAAGACCTGTTCTACCTGCGCCAAATTGTTGTATTCCAATGTCAACGTCAGCGCGGCCAGCGCCTCAGGAACACCGGGCGAACTCGGTACGCCCAACGTCAACATGCCCGACCCAGCTTTAACTAGCAGCGAATCGCTATGCCCGTGATAGCAGCCCTCAAACTTCACAATCGTCTCGCGTCCGGTATATCCACGCGCCAGACGGATGGCGCTCATGGTGGCCTCGGTACCGGAACTGGTCATGCGTACCATCTCCAGCGACGGCACAATTTCGCACAGCAGGTCTGCCATCTGCGTTTCAGCTGCTGTCGGCGCACCAAATGACAAGCCACGCTCAGCCACATTTTTTACGGCATCAATCACCGTCGGATGTGCATGACCGGCAATCATCGGTCCCCAGGAGCCGACAAAATCCACATAACGCTTATCGTCAACATCAAACACATAGGCACCTTGCGCACGCTCAAAAAATACCGGATCACCACCGACACCTCGAAATGCGCGCACCGGCGAATTCACGCCACCAGGGATGTGTTTTTGAGCTTGAACAAAAAGGTCGTGTGAACGGGACATAGGGTACACTCCAAATAACTAACTATTAAAACTAAAACATTAAGATCACTTTCTTCAGAGATCCTTGAAATAAAATGAATCCGTGAATTCATCTAATTCATTTGCGGATAAGTGATCTAGAAAGTTGTACTCACACAGTAATGGAAGCATTTTATCCGACCCAAGTTCACTAATGGCATAATAAAATATGATTATTAGCTCTTGATTCGACATCTGGGCAAACAGGATGTCAGTATATGTTTTTTTATTTTCAATTTGGCTTTCATGAATAAACCTGATTACATTAAATAAAAACCTATAGTAACGACCAATGTAGTTTTCATTTTTTTTGTGAAATTTGATGTAAGAATTTTTAATATAAATAATTCGCGAACCCGTATTTTGGCGGTTAATTTCAGAGCAAAGCTCACTTGATAACTTATCAATAACCGATCTTCCGCTAAACTCAACTTGAGTTGCATTCGGCCACCTACCAGAATTACTTCTATCTATTAAGGTTTCGGTTTTTTTAATTGAGGATACAACCTCATTAAATGACTTAAGTAGCTCAAAGTAGGTTCCCTCAAACGCTTGTTTTTTTATGTATTCATTCTGGGTTTTTAAGGAGTTATTTGTTTTATCTAGCTCCTCTTTCGAGTGCTCAAGGATACGCTGATTTTGACCCAAAGCGGTCATGAGGGCGACAACAGACAGAAGCCCAAAGACAGGATTTAACATGCCGCCAAAAAAATCGCCTGTTTGACCCCATGTTCCAATATCATTTGATATGCCATCATTATATATAAGGCAATCGCCACGCCAATTGCTAAACCAGCGAAGGTAAGAATACTATTAATTCTGTGTTCAATTGTTTTCCCATCCTTGGATGAGTCTTTTTTATTTACCATAAATCCACCTTGAAATATTTTTAAATAAATATATTTAAACCTCTGGCCGCGAACTCAATATCATCGGCAGCGAATACGGAAGAAATAACAGCAAGCATATCTGCACCCGCATCGATCAAGGCTTGTGCATTTTCAGTGGTAATGCCACCGATAGCACAGCTTGGAATGGTCAATTTTTCTTTCGCGTTGCGCAAGAACTCAAGGCTGGCGGGTACAGCATCCGGTTTGATCTGTGAAGGAAAAAAAGCGCCAAATGCCACATAATCCGCACCCTGTTTTTCCGCCTCAAGGGCAAGATCAAGGCGGTTGTAGCAGGACACGCCAATGATTGCACCCTGCCCCAAACGTTCCCGCGCATGGTTCAAGGCTGCATCATCCTTGCCGATATGTACGCCATCCGCACCCACCTGAGCTGCGAGTTCAACATCGTCATTGATGATGCTTAACGCGCCATGTTCACGGCACAGGTAGACCAGATCCGTGGCGAGCTTGAGCCGCAAGGCGGGTGAGTCGCGTTTGTCGCGGTACTGTACGATGCGCGCTCCACCGCGCAGGGCAGCGGCGACCTTGGCGCTAAATTGATGGTCGGGAATCAGTGCGCTGTCGGTGATGGCATACAGCCCCTTGAGCACACGTACTTTGTCTACCGATTTCACGCGGCTTGGCCTGTCTGCCAGCGCGCCTCGACCACCCATTCGTGCGTGTTCATCAGTTCGACAATCTTGTCGAGCGCATCCTCGTCGGCGGGTTTGGAGGCAAACTGGGCAAAAATACGAACATTGCCATCGTCGATAGGGCTCACCTGGAGTCGCTTAGGCGTGCATTCGTAGCCGTTTAATGCACCCTGAAGAAATTTCAGCACCTTGTTGTACTGTTTCGCCGAGGTTGTAAGTTCGACGTAAACCGCTTCGCTCGGTGTGCTTTCTTCAAGACGAAGTTGCATGGATTTTGCCTGGTATCGCAACAAGGTATTCGCCAGCAGAATGAAGGTTGCGCCCAGCATGGCCTCAAACACCAGATCGGCGCCCGCCGCTGCGCCGACTGCAGCCGAAGACCACAGCGTTGCCGCCGTATTCAGACCGCGCACATTGCCACCCTCGCGCATGATGACCCCGGCGCCAAGAAAACCCACGCCGGAGACCACATAGGCGATCACATGCACCGTGCCGTAATTGCCACCATGCAGGCCATGGTAGCGGTTGGCAATATCAACGAAAATCGCCGCGCCGACGGCGACGAGCACATTGGTGCGCAAGCCCGCGCTGCTGCGATTAAGGTGGCGTTCATAGCCGATCAAGCCGCCCAGAATAAACGCGACCGTGAGGCTGATCAGTGTGTCGAGCAGCGACGCGGCGTCGAAAATGTGCATGAACTCCATAACCCGCTCCCGTCAGGCTAGTGATCGAGCGGTATGCGCCGCGCCAATCAAGGGTGCGCGCGGCTCCAATACAACTTCGACTGGAATGGTTTCCAATAAACCACGGAAGCGACCCTTGCTTAGGAAGCCATCCATAAACGCACCACGCTGCAGGAAATGCAGGATTTTCGGGGCGATACCGCCGCCCACCAGTACACCGCCAACTGCCAGCGACTTGAGTGCCAGATTCGCAGCTTCCGAGCCATAAATATGCGAGAACAATTCCAGTGCATGCACGCAGGTCGCATCTGATGCGGCTATGGCGCGTGCCGCAATTTCAGCGCTTGGGTCATCCGCCAATTCAATCGCTTGTAGTACGCTTGCATCCATGACGCCGCGTCCGCTATCGCGCAAGAAGCGCCAGATATTAAACAGGCCAGGGCCGGACAACACGCGCTCGACACTCACATGCCCGCCGAGTTGATTGCGCATGTAGTTCAGTAGCGCATCCTCATCGGCGCTGGTGGGCGCGAAGCTGCAGTGGCCGCCTTCGGTGGGTTGGGCGTGGTAGCGCGCGCCGTCCCAGAACAACAGGGCCTCGCCCAGGCCGGTTCCGGCAGCAATTACCGCCTTCATGCCATCCTTGCCATAACGTGCGTTGGAGAGAGGCACGCGCTGCTCAGCGGGTAAGTGCAACATGCCCAAGGCGGCAGCCTCAAGATCATTCAGCAAGCGCACAGCGCAATCGAAGCGTGCTTCAAGTTCACACTCATCCAGTACCCATTGCAGATTTGTCGTCATGCAGCGTCTATCAACCACTGGGCCTGCTACACCGAACGATGCCCCATGCAGGGCAGGAGGATGTGCGCCTAAAAAGATGTCAACAATGTCTTTGAACTGTGCATGCTCGCGGCTTGGAAATGAAGCTTCATGCTCGCACACCAACTCACCCTCATGCAGACTGTAGAGTGCTAAAACGGTTTTGGTACCACCAATATCGCCTGCCAGAAACATGCTGTTTACTCCTCGATAAGTACAAGATGCGCGGAGGAACCTTCGGCCACCAGAAACTCGAGTGCGTGTGTAATAAACACGGCAACATCATGAGGGGGGCGGCGATAGAAGGCTTCCCAGGCCAAGTCACGGACTTCACCGTATCGAGCGGCATCGCTTGGTTGAGCGTCCAGCCATGCCAGGCGGACGGCGTGTCCAATCAATACATCCATGACCAGGTCATCTTCAAAGCGCAGATTCGGATTAACCTGCAATACGGCCACCAAGGCGCCAATCCCTTCAATCACGAGCTGACGGTACTCTGTCGCCAGAATTTTGTTCAGCAAATGATCGACCCGCAGGGCGAAATTCTTTTCCCATGCCGTATTTTCAGAAAGCAATTGCGCGCTATCCAGTCGATTTTTGCGGTTGTACTTGTCGCCAATAACCAAGGCACGGCAATGACGCAAAACATCCCAGACCTGCGGATAAAAACGCTCAGGCAAACGACCAATCGCGCCCTTACCCTGGCGCCATCCCAACCAGTCATCAATCACATTCGCGGTGCTTGAGGCATCCATATCCTGATTGAATTGCACGGCCACAATGTTACTTGGCGTGCTGGCAATATGGAGCGATTCAATACGGCCCAAGCTGCGCTCTTCATCACCAAAATGTTCCAGCAAGGCATGTAAGCGCGCAAATAAACGATGCGGTGGCTTTTCCAGCAACACATCAAAGGCAGCATCAACAGTTAAATTTCTTTCTGCTGCCAAACCCGCAATCAATAATTGCAATAAATGACCAATACGCAGGGTCAAAATATCCCGAATCAGGTCATATTCATTCTTGGCAATATGCCCAAGATAGATAATAAGTTCCTGGGTAAGAATGCGTTCACGCTCATCTTGCCCGCAAAAGTCACGAATCATGGCCAGGGTTTCCAGATTACCCAGCGGCGCATGAATAATTGCTCTGCGACTATAGGCTCGCCCGACTGCAAGTTGTTTCTGGCGAACCAGAATATCCATCACCGCGACTTCAAGTTGGGTGTCCACCTTACCGAGCAAATCAGCTGCACGACGCAACACGCTCCAAAGCTGCATTCGTCCTGCCCGATCAAAAACGTCCTGGGTCAAATCACGCAGGATCAACGTCTGTCGTGTTACGGGATGCAGGAACGGCGTTGGTACATCACCGCCATGTCTCGCGCACAGAGCCACGAGATACTCAATGTGTGTGTAGGGATTGCTGCTGGAGGCAAGCGCGGCAAATAAGGCTTCGGACGAATCATCCAGATTGAGTGCGCTAAATTCGGCATAGCTCAGAGGTTGGGGAGCACTTTGGCTTTCGGGCAAGAAAGAACGCTGAATCACCGTGCGTGGCAAACAATCATCTTCGAGACTAAAACTATCGGCGGTGTAGACATGTTCGGCGGCGCAGTTTTGCATCAGCTGACACACGCGCCCGGTACGCACCGGATAACCATCGCACTCCCCGTCACTCAATTCACGCAAGAGGTTGAACAAGTGCTCGCTATCTGCGGCGTTCAACATATCGCAGGTAATCCAGAGTGTGACCAGTGGCATGCCCGGCTCACGCCAATAGCGGTGCACAAAACCAAGCTCGGAGCGCAGTCTACGAGTGAGATAGACATTATCCAGATTCAGATAAAAATCATCACGATCAAGCAGTTGCGGCACAAAAGTTACGCGCTGCCCGGCGAGTGAATACACACGCGAAGTCGTAAGAATACGCATACGCCGTGCGGGGCGCCCGGTCATACCAAGCTTGAAACTACGCCCCAACACGCTGAATAATTCAATCAGCTTGCGCGAGTGCGCCACCCGCACCGGGCTGACTTGTTGCAACACTTCGGCACGAATTCCGACACGCTCCAGGCGCTCTTGCACATGCAGGCTTTCCGCAATCACCGCGACCTGCACCGGACGATGGTAGCGCTTGCCCAAACGCAGGCGCCGTCCCAACGGGTCGATGTCGGCGGGATGCAGCAGGTTTTCCTGAATCAGCTTGCCGAGGATAAACAGGCTTTGCGCCCAGACCAACGGCAGGTTTTCATTCGGCACGCGCATCTGGCTGCCCGGCTGTGCGCGTTCGGCTTCAATCTTTTCAGCGGGGACAAAATACAGTTCAGGCAATAAACTCATGCCATCCTGTTCGATCGTCAGGCGGTTTAGAGTTTCGCGATAGAAATTGGCCTCCAGGGTTTTGCCAAGGAACAGGTTGTTCAGCAAAAGATAGGTAAAAAACAGCGGCCACTCGGATTCTATATGCTCAAACTGCTTGAGTTCGTGTGACTCATAGTGCAAGCGAGTTGCATCCTCCAAAACTGTCTGATGACCATCGAGTAGAAAGCGTTTACAGCCGAATGCGCCTTGCAGTTTGTTCACCACCTCGCGCTGGGTTTGCTCAATACTCGCCATATTGCGCACGGCAAACGCAGGGAAACCGATGACTGAAAGCAGGGCGGCATCAACTTCTTTCGAGTTGGATTCACGTGGCAACAAGGTTTTAAGCGTAATTTCGGTGCGCGCAATTTCATCCGGCAAAACATGTACAGTGGATTTTTCATCACCCTCGCCACCATACAGGTCGAAACCATTCATGGCCTCCAGCGCAGCCAATGCCATGCCGATGGAGCTGGAATTCAGTTCGCGGATACCGTGATTGGTTTTGTGGCCGCGCTCCCAGATGCCAAAATCAGGTGTCGAATAGGCACGCCCAATGTAGTACACAAGGTTTTGTACAAAATCGACTTCATCCTGATTAAAAATAATGCGCAGACCGGAGGCGGTCATTTGCGCCAGCATCAACAGATAGAGCGAGGTGGCATCGAGCTGCAAATGTCCCCAGGCATCATCACCTACCACCTCACTGCCGGTTTTGGTGTCGTATTTGGCGTGTAAAGCATCAAGTGGATTTTGAGTCTTCTTAAAGGTTTCAACCTTGTGTGACTGACGCATCATGGCAAAAAGCAGGCCACGCATCAGCTTGACCACGCTTTGCTCGAGCAAGTAGGCACGTGCAGGATCAAGGTCGGCACGACGATAAGCCAAGCCCATACCCCACACGGCAAGGATGCTGTACACATTGTCGCGCACCCAGGCATCGGTGTAATCGCCATGCGCGCTCACAGCGGTGCTGGCGGGCAAAAGGCCGGTGACCGGATGCTGACGCGCCAAAATAATGCGCTCGACCTCGTCATCAAGCAGGTGTAAGCGGCGCAACTGCGCGTCTTTTTCACCACGCAGCGGTGCTTTTTTGCCCCAACCCGCCGTGATGTCGTCGCCCACAGAACTTTCGTCACTCATGCATTCATCCCCTGTTTAATTCTCGGCCAGCCCACTTGGAACAAGCAGCCAGATCGTCTTAAGTCAGACAGGCCGCACCCAGCCAGCATGTATCAATGCAACCCTTGCGCACTCGAATGTGGCAAAGATGCAAACAGAGCCGCCGCATCCACTGCATCAAACACGTAACGGGAGTTACAAAACTCACAATCGACCTCAATCACACCTTGCTCAGCCAGCGTATTGGCGACTTCCTCGCTGCCCAGGCCGCGTAGCATTTCACCGACCCGGTCCCGTGAGCATGAACACATGAACTTGACGTTCTCAGGGGTGAATACCCGCCGATCTTCCTCATGAAACAGGCGTCGCAACAAGGTTTCTGCAGGTAAATCCAGCAATTCATCCCGCGTTACAGTGTCCGAAAGCGCCACGATGCGATTCCAGTCTTCATCTTCTGCCGCCGACATATGTTCCGGCATTTTTTGCACCAGCAAACCCGCTGCGTGATGCAAATCAGCCTCCAGCCACAAACGCGTCGGCAATTGTTCAGAGCGCTCAAAATAGCCTCGCAAGGCGTGTGCCAGGCGCTTGCCTTCGAGGGGGACGATGCCTTGATAACGTTCACCGCGTGCGGTTTCGATGGTCATGACCAAGCGCCCACCTTCAAGCAACTGCAAACCGCGTGCCTCATCGTGTAATGCATCGCCGTGCCAGCGGGCGAGGCCGCGCAATTCGCGTCTGGAGCTAACCTGCATGACCAAAAGGTGGACTGCCAAAGGCTTGCCTGGCTCGTTTGTGCGCTCATGCGTCGGCGTATCGCTCATGATCTGCAGGGTTAATTTGCCGTCAATTTTCAAAGTCGCAGCTAACAAAACGGCCGCCACCGCCGCCTCACCCAAAAGCTCGGCCACGGCGGGGGGATAATCACTACGCGTCAGCAAGGCCTGCCATGAATGATCAAGCTGCACCAGTTCGCCGCGCACAGGGGCTTGACGCTCATCGCCTTCGGTACCCAGAAAGATAAAACGATGCAACAGGTCGCGAACAGCCATATCAGCTCTCCAAACGCTGTTTGAGTACAGCGTTTAACTGCGCGGGATTGGCCTTGCCCTTGGCGGCCTTCATCACCTGACCGACCAAAAAACCAAACACCTTGTCCTTGCCTGAACGGAATTCGGCTACCTGTTCAGGGAATTGCGCCAGTACGGCATCGACAATGGCTGCAATCGCGCCTTCATCGGTAATTTGTTTCAGGCCTTTTTTCTCAATAATTGCATCCGCACCGCCCTCGCCCGCCCACATGGCTTCAAACACTTCCTTGGCCAGCTTGCCGGAAAGCGTGTTGTCGGCAATGCGATTCAACAGGCCGCCAAGCATGTCGGCATTGACGGGAGATTGCTTGATCTCCAGCCCTGCCTTATTCAATGCTGCCGAAAGATCACCCATGACCCAATTGGCAGCGAGCTTGGCTTCACACCCTGCAACCTTGAGTGCATTTTCAAAATAATCGGCTAGCTCACGTTCGGCGGTGAGGAAGCTCGCGTCATACGGAGACAAGGCATACTGTTTGACAAAACGCTGCTTTTTATCGTTTGGAAGCTCAGGTAAACCCGCGTGCACCGTCTCGATATATGCTTCATCCAGTACGACCGGCAAAAGATCAGGGTCGGGAAAGTAGCGATAGTCATGCGCCTCTTCCTTACTGCGCATCGAGCGCGTTTCATCCCGATCCGGGTCATACAGGCGAGTTTCCTGCACAACCTTGCCGCCACTTTCCAGCACATCGATTTGGCGTTCAACCTCAAAGTTGATGGCGCGTTCCAGAAAACGGAATGAGTTGACGTTTTTGACTTCGGCGCGGGTACCAAACTCGGCTTGACCCTTGGGGCGCACTGACACATTGGCATCCACGCGGAACGAGCCTTCCTGCATATTGCCATCGCACATACCCAAATAGCGTACGAGGCTATGTATGGTTTTGGCATAGGCTACGGCCTCTTTGGCCGAACGCATATCCGGCTCGGAGACAATTTCCAATAAGGGCGTGCCTGCACGGTTAAGATCAATTCCAGTCAAACCGTGAAAGTCTTCGTGCAATGATTTGCCCGCATCCTCTTCCAAGTGCGCGCGGGTAATGCCGACGGTTTGACTTGTGCCATCCTCCTGCTCAATAAGAATTTCACCACGCGCCACAATTGGTAAATCCATTTGGCTAATTTGGTAGCCCTTGGGAAGATCTGGATAAAAATAGTTTTTTCGCGCAAAAATCGAACGGCGATTGACCACTGCATTGATCGCGAGACCAAATGTGACAGCCAAGCGCACCGCCTCGGCGTTCAGAACCGGCAACGCGCCAGGCATACCCAAATCAACCACATTGGCCTGCGTATTGGGTTCGGCACCAAACGCGGTGGACGAGCCGGAAAAAATTTTGCTCTTGGTGGCAAGCTGGGCGTGAATCTCAAGCCCGATAACGGTTTCCCATTGCATGTAATAACCTTTCTAATTTAGCCACAGAGGACACAGAGAGCACCGTGAAGAAGTCATTCGGTTCAAGCGCTGTGTTCTCTGTGATCGCAGTGGTAAATGTCGCAGTGAATAAATAATTTATTTGAAAGCGTCCGGTATCTGACGATGCCAATCTGTAACTTGCTGAAACCGGTGCGCAATATTTAGCAATTTACTTTCAGCAAAAGCGTTACCAATCACTTGCAATCCAACGGGTCGGTTGTGTGCAAACCCGACTGGTATCGAAATCGCAGGCAGCCCGGCCAAGTTCACTGGCACGGTGTAAATGTCGGATAAATACATCGCCACCGGGTCTTTGAATGATTCACCCAGATTTGGTGCAACGCTCGGTGTAACCGGCCCCATAATTACGTCTACTTCAGACAGCACGCGCTGAAAGTCGTTGGCAATCAAGCGGCGTACCCGCTGTGCCTTGAGGTAATACGCATCGTAATAGCCAGACGACAAGGCGTAAGTGCCAATCATGATGCGGCGTTTGACTTCATCACCGAATCCCTCGGCGCGTGAGCGCTCATACAAGTCGGTAAGATCCTTGGGTGCGTCGCAACGATGTCCGAAACGCACGCCATCAAAGCGCGAAAGATTGGATGAAGCCTCGGCAGGGGCTATGACGTAATAGGCCGGAATGGCCAGCTCGCTGTTGGGCAAGCTGACTTCACGAACCTCGGCTCCGAGCTTTTGGAATTCGGTAATTGCTTCATCAATTGCCTGCGCTACGCCTGCATCCAAACCCGAGCCAAAGTATTCACGCGGCAGGCCGATTTTCAACCCTGTTAAGTCGATATTGAGTTGAGCACTATAGTCTTCGCTGGCCTGCTCGCTACTGGTGGAATCACGCGCATCGAAGCCTGCCATGACATTGAGCAACAGGGCGCAATCTTCGGCCGAACGCGCCATCGGTCCGCCCTGGTCGAGTGAAGAAGCATAGGCAACCATGCCAAAGCGCGAAACACGTCCGTAAGTCGGCTTAAGTCCGGTAATGCCACAATACGCCGCAGGCTGACGAATCGAGCCACCTGTGTCTGTGCCGGTGGCAATGGGGGTTAATCCGGCTGCAATCGCCGCCGCCGAGCCGCCTGAAGAACCGCCGGGTACAGCCTGCATATCCCAGGGGTTTTTTGTTGCGCCGTAATAACTGGATTCGCTGGTCGAACCCATGGCGAACTCATCCATGTTCAATTTGCCAAGCATGACCGTGCCGGCCTGATGTAGACGCTCAACAACTGTGGCATTGTATGGCGCAATAAACGTGTCCAGCATGCGCGAACCACATGAGGTTTTCACACCTTTGGTGCAAAAAATATCCTTATGTGCCAGTGGAACACCAGTCATCAGTCCCGCCTGCCCTGCTGCGATTTGTTCATCAGCCTGTTGTGCTGCTAGCAATGCCAGATCTTCGGTCACGCTGACAAAACAATTCAGCGTGCTGTCGTGGGTGCGGATGCGCTGGATAAAATGTTGTGCAAGCTCCTGGGCAGAGATTTGCTTGTCATCCAGCATCCCACGCAGCTCGCTGAGGGTTTTGTTGTGGATTGCTGTACTCGAGTTACTCATCTTTCAATCACTCTATTCAATAACTTTGGGCACAAGGAACAGGCCGTTTTCGACGGCGGGCGCATGTGCTTGCAGTGTGTCGCGCTGATTGAACTCAGTCACCACATCGGCGCGCAAACGTTGGCACATGTCTAAAGGATGCGCCATCGGCTCAATGCCGCGCACATCAACTTGATTCATGTGTTCAACCAGGTTGAGGATTCCGGAAAGGTCCTGGGCATAGCGCTCAACATCGTCGTGATCAACCGACATGCGAGCGAGGTGGGCAATTTTCATCACCTCGTTAGGTGTAATCGACATAAATATTGCGCTCGTTTGTGCATCCTGAATGGGTCTTTGGAATGTAGCACAGCATGAAGCCTTGCCCAAGACGCAGGGCATTGTTACAGTACGTAACTTGGTTAAATTTACGCCAGTACAATCAATATTCATCAAGTCACTAATTTCTGTAAATCAATATCTTATGTTCAAGAATCTGTTTGGTATGTTTTCTGCGGACCTTTCCATTGACTTGGGAACCGCCAACACGTTGATTTACATGCGCGGCAAAAACATTGTGCTGGATGAGCCTTCTGTAGTGGCCATTCGTCAGGATGGTGGGCAAAGCGCGATTCAGGCGTTTGGTATCGAAGCCAAAAAAATGCTGGGGCGTACCCCAAAAAACATTAGCGCGGTACGTCCGTTACGCGATGGTGTGATTGCGGATTTTCACGTCACCGAAAAAATGTTGCAGCACTTTATTCGCAAGGTTCACGGCACCGGCTTGTTGCGTCCAAGCCCACGTGTGTTGGTGTGCGTTCCTGTGGGCGCGACGCAAGTAGAGCGTCGTGCTATTCGTGAGTCCGTACTTGGCGCCGGTGCTCGCAAGGCTTATCTGATCGAAGAGCCCATGGCAGCAGCGATAGGCGCGGGTATCAACGTCGATGAACCGCGTGGCTCCATGGTGGTGGATATTGGTGGCGGAACATCCGAAGTCGCCGTCATTTCACTTGATGGCATTGTGTATTCCGCCTCGGTACGTATTGGTGGCGACAAGTTTGATGATGCGATCATCAGCTATGTGCGTCGCAACTACGGCATGTTGATTGGTGAAGCCACCGCCGAGCGCATCAAAAAGGACATTGGTTGTGCTTATCCTGGACGCGATTTGCGTGAAATCGAAGTTAAAGGTCGCAACCTTGCAGAAGGTGTTCCACGCAGCTTTACGCTCAATAGCAACGAGATTCTGGAAGCACTTCAAGAGCCGTTGTACGGCATCGTACAAGCAGTGCGTACCGCGCTGGAACAAACGCCTCCCGAACTTGGTTCAGATATTGCCGAATATGGTATTGTGCTGACCGGCGGCGGTGCATTACTGCATGATCTTGACCGTTTACTAATGGAAGAGACTGGTTTACCCGTTATTGTGGCGGACGATCCCTTAACCTGTGTGGCACGCGGGGGGGGGCGTGTGCTGGAGTTGATCGACGAGCGTTACAGCCCGCTATTTTCTGTCGAATAACGCGTTTGGCACGCCGCAAACACCGAACCCCAGAGATTTAAGTGGCCACCCTTTTTCGTAGTGCACACAGCCGACCGGTGTGGTTGGCTGTTTTGCTGCTTGCTGCGGTGGGGTTGTATTTGGCCGACGCTCGACTCCACTTGCTCGAAGGGCTGCGCGGTGGCTTGATGACACTGCTTGAACCGATACAGCGAGTGGCGGCTTTCCCCGGACAGGTTTGGATGGATACACGTGACGCTCTGCGCACACGTGAGGCGCTTGATCTTGAAAATCAGCAGCTTAAAGCTGAAAAAAAACTACTACAAGCGCAGATGCAAACCTTCTGGTCTGTTGAGCAGGAAAACAAGCGTTTGCGCGCTGCTTTAAATGCCGTGACGCCTCTGGATGTGGATGTCATGCTGGCCCAGGTTTTGCGCAGCGCAGCGGCCACCAATAACCCAACAATTTTAATCAACCGTGGCACACGTGATGGCGTGTACGTGGGGCAAGCGGCCTTATTGGGTACGGGAGTGCTGGGACAGGTAGTCCATGCGGGAACAAACAGTGCTGAAGTTTTACCTCTGACCGACGAGCAGCATGCGATTCCGGTGAGAGTAGCGCGGTCTGGACAGCGCGGTATTGTAAGAGGCACAGGGGTGTTGAATGAAGTCAGCGTACATCATCTTCCCAAACAGGCCGATGTAGCAGTGGGTGATGTATTGCTTACTTCAGGGCTGGGTGGCCGCTTTCCAGAGGGTTTCCCTGTCGCCTCGATTACCCATATTTCGTCCGAGCAAAGTGGTGCTTTTGCCGATATTCGTGCTCGCCCCATGGCTGAGATAAGCGACGTGCGGGATGTGGTATTGGTTTGGATGCGCGAGCCAAATGCTACGCCCACAGAGTTACCGCCCCCCCCTGCCTTCAACAAGCTCGCGCCGTTGGAATTGCCCCCACCTGAGCCGAGCGTGAAATCAGAGAAAAACCCCACCCATGCGCAATGAATTGGCTTTGGGTTTGATGGTCGTGCTCAGCCTGCTTTTGACCATGCTGCTAGAGCTGATTCCCCTGCCCCTTGCCCTGAATCTTAATCCGTGGCGCGCACCATGGTTGCTGGTAATGGTGATGTTTTGGATATTGTATCTGCCCACAGTAATAGGCATTGGTGTGGCATGGATTACGGGTTTGTTTTTGGATGCAACAAGTGCCGCTCCGCTGGGGACTCACGCACTTGTATTTACTGTGGCGAGCGCCTTGACCCTTGCTGCTCGGCGTTTGCTTTTGACTTTTTCGGTCATACAGCAGGCCATATGGATCGCGGCACTCAGCATAATTCAACACGGCATCCTGCTATTGATTTTGCCTTCGACGGGTTTATCGGGAATGCTTCAGAGCGCATTGTCCGCCGGGTTGTTTTGGCTTGCGTTGCACTTCGTACTTTTTCCGTGGGTAGGACCACGATTGCGCACTCATTAACCCGGATGTTTCATAAATTCGCGCGATGATCGAGCAGGATATTGTTCGTACGAGGGATTTTCCGAAGGAGTGCCGTATCGGGTTATACGGTGGATTGGGGAAAATCCCTTGTACGGACAAGAGACTAGCGAGGGCGGGTGTAATTTATGAAACATCCGGGTTAAGAAACAGTTCTAATCCAGCAACAACAAAAGCCAAATAACCGTGGTCATGAGCAAGGTCAGCATGACTGCTGCCGAACCCATATCTTTAGCACGCCCCGAGAGCTTATGTTGCTCGCCGCCAAAGCGATCAACGGTGTTTTCAATCCCCGTATTGAGCAGCTCGACAATCAAAATCATGAACAAACTGCCCAATAGTACGGCACGCTCAAGATTGTTATCGCCTAGCCAAAAAGCCACGGGAGCCAGCACGATAGCCAGCCACATTTCCTGGCGAAAAGCAGCCTCCTTGCGATAACACGTTGTCAAACCTTGCCATGAGTATTTAGCCGCCAAGATGATGCGGCGGACTCCAGTATTTTCAGAGGCCATTGGGTGATTTACTCGCTCGCAAAATCCTTGTAAGCATCGGCATCCATGAGCGTGTCCAGTTCTTCGCTGACTCGCACACGCACCAACCAGCCTTCACCAAATGCATCTTCATTCACGCGCTCGGGCTGATCGATGAGATCTTCATTGGTGGCTTCGATGATCATGGAAACCGGGGCAAGTACATCCCAAGCAGACTTCACGGACTCCAATGTGGCAATCGTATCGCCTTCGTCAATTTGCGCACCCACCTCTGGAAACTGAATAAACACCAAGTCACCGAGTAATGACTGACCATACTCGGTCACACCTAGCGTGACCAAACCATCGTCATCTTGACGCAACCATGCGTGGCTGTCGGTGAACATAAGGTTTTCAGGTAATCCGCTCATCAGTGCATTCTCCGTCAAATGGGGTTGTGTAACGCATCATGCCATACAAACAAGGCTTCTATATGACAAAAATTGCGCCAACTCTGAACGGGTTTATATAGCCTGAATGCTGTTTAACCATGGTGGGTTACAACGATTGATAGTGAGTTATTTCACATGGCAACTGTGTCAAATAACGCAACATTACAAGTCCCCTACCTTTTCCATAAGAAAATTGAATGGAACTAAGTATTTTATTTATCATAAAATGCGAATCATAAATAATTCATCATTTTGTAAGGAGACATTCTATGTCTGCATCGCCGCATCGTCTCGCTCGTCCCGTGTTCCGCTTGAGTTTGCTCGCTGTTGCCATGTTCAACACGGGCGTGGTTGTAGCTGATGAACTGGAGCCGATTCAGGTGCAAGACGGTGTAATTATCAACTCACCGAATATCGACACCGTGATTCCAAGTCAACAAAATGCGCGTATTCCAGTGGATGCAGCTGAGGCCTTGCTAGAGGTTCCAGGTGTTTCGGCCAGCCGTATGAGCCAGCATGGGCTCGATCTGGTTGTGCGTGGTCAAAGTGCGACACAGTTAAATGTATTGTTGGATGGTGGCTATGTTCATGGTGGCTGTCCGAACCGAATGGATCCCCCCACCAGCTTTGCTGTTCTGCAATCCTATGATCGAGTGATCGTGCAAAAAGGTGTGCAAAGCGTACTGTATGGCTTGGGTGGTAGCGGCGGAACGATTTTGTTTGAACGTGATACGGCGACAAAAGCGGCCATGGAAGGCATTCAAGGCAGCGCAGGACTATCGGGTTCAACGAACGGTGCCGGTGGTGCGGGTTATGTGGATGGATTGTTTAGCAATGGATCGGCCTACATGCGCGCGTATGGTGAATACCAGGATGTGGATAGCTATGAGGACGGTGATGGTCGGGTCGTTCCTTCGGCAACCAGCAAGACGTCTGTCGGAGCAACACTCGGCTATCGCCTAAGTGACCACTCAGGCATTGAAGCCGGGGTCGATCTCACACGTGCCAGCGATACCTTGTATGCCGGTGCGGACATGGATTCACCCTATGACGATATGAATGCCTATCGCTTCAAGTTTTGGGATCAAAAAATTGATGGCCCGGTTAGCGGGGTGAAGTTTGAGGCTTGGCGCAGTGATGTCGATCACTTGATGGATAACTATTCCCTGCGCACGCCACCGGCCATGAAAACCATGTATCGTGCTGCGCCATCCGAAGTGACCACGCAAGGCATGCGTCTTACCCTTACTTCCACACCAATGAGTGCGCTCAAGCTCAATTACGGCATGGATTATCAGGATGTCAGTCGCAAGGGTTGGATTAACAACCCGGCAAGCGCCGTGCCGAGCGCTGTACTGGGTTGGTTATGGCCAGAGGCCGAATTCTCCAGTGTCGGCGGCTTTATTGAAGGTGAATACGGAATATCAGCCACCCAGCGCCTCAAGGCAGGCCTGCGCGTGGATGATGTTAACTCCAGCATCAATGGCTCGTTGATGGGTAGCATTGCAACCAACCCCATGGTGCCTGCGGCCATTCGTAATGCGGCTAATAGCGAGCAGGACAACACGGCCGTAGGCGGCCTCCTGCGCTATGAGCAAGATATTGATAAAAACCTGAGCTTGTTTGCAGGAATTAGTCGCAGCGTGCGTCAACCCGACGCAACCGAGCGCTATGTCCTCAAGGCAGCACCAACGGGCATCGCCTGGATTGGTAACCCGACATTAGACCCTGAAGTCCACCATCAACTGGATGTAGGCCTAAGCGGCAAGGCTAATGGCAACATGCTGGAATGGGACGCAGTGCTTTATTACGACAAGGTGAGTGACTTTGTCTTGCGCGACATTAACCGAGGGGCGATTGCCGGTGTAAGCCCAAACTCAACTATCTACCGTAATGTTGATGCCACCCTGTGGGGCGCGGAGGTATCTGCGCAATGGATGTTTGCCAAAGGCTGGCAAACCTATGGCTCCCTGGCTTACGTCAATGCAGAAAACACCAGCGACAATCGCAATATTGCGCAAATTCCGCCACTCAATGGACGCATTGGCCTTGATTACACTGAAAGCGTCTGGGGCGCAGGTGGGCGCGTGCGTTTTGCAGCTCAGCAAAATGATATTGATACACTGAGTGGCCTCGATACCATCGAAACGCCAAGTTATGGCGTAGTGGATATTTATGGCAGCTACACCGTGGCAAAGAACACCGTATTGAAAGCCGGGGTGGATAATCTGTTCGATACCCTGTAT
Source organism: Halothiobacillus sp. (assembly GCA_020061705.1). Lineage (GTDB taxonomy): Bacteria > Pseudomonadota > Gammaproteobacteria > Halothiobacillales > Halothiobacillaceae > Thiofaba. Next base: position 37,158 of record JAGUXT010000038.1, read on the forward strand.
GCCGAGCACGTCAACCGCGCCTATTCCGGGATATTTGGTAACCCACTAGATCGAATTTACGAGCCGGGCATTTCCTTCTGGGCGAGGATTGATACGACGTTTTAATTCAGTCATCACAGCCGCATAAAGTGGCTACAAAATACCAAGGCAGCTCAATCGAGTTGCCTTTTTTATGCTCTTTGCGAACACTCTTTCGGGCACTCTTTGGTAAGTGGCTTGTCCTAGAGTACCTTAGCCCCACTTGAATCAACCCCCGCCAGCATGACTTCATCAGCCCCCAACACATCCATTCAGCAAAACCTCGGTCTGCGTCCTAAAAAAGCACACCTCTTGGTACGCCTTTTCAGCAGCATCGTCATCATGGCCATCATCGGCATTGCAGTATGGTTTGCATTGCCCTGGATTAAGCCCGTAGAAAAAGCGCCAAACTACCGCACGGAAGATGCGCATAGTGGCGATTTAGTGGTCAAGGTATCAGCCACGGGCAATCTCGAGCCAACCAATCAGGTCGATGTGGGCAGCGAACTTTCCGGCATGATCGAAGCGGTGTTGGTGGATGACAACGCCACTGTTACCCAGGGTCAGGTCATTGCAAGGCTTGATCCGAGTCGCGTACGCGACCAGGTGAATAAGTCCAAGGCTGCACTCATCGCCAGTCAGGCACAAGTGGCGCAAGCCGTGGCTACAGTAAGCGAAACGCGCCTCCAACTTGGTCGCTTGCGCGAGCTTGCCAAGCGCTCGAATGGACAAATGGTGTCCGCCACCGAATTAAGCACCGCCGAAGCCGCCCTCGCTCGCGCCATGGCCAGCGAAGAAGTGGCGCGCGCCGGAGTTGGACAAGCGGCCGCAACCTTGAATTCCGATGAAACCAATCTTGCAAAAACGGTGATTCGTTCACCCATTAATGGCGTGGTGCTGGCGCGCAAGGTCGAGCCGGGACAAACAGTTGCCGCCTCGCTGCAAGCGCCGGTATTGTTTACCCTGGCTGAAGATTTAACCCGCATGGAACTGCATGTGGCCGTGGACGAGGCCGATGTCGGTCAGGTCAAAGTCGGTCAAGTAGCCATATTCAGCGTGGATGCGTGGCGCAATCGTCGTTACCCAGCCGTTGTCACACGGGTGAATTATGGTTCGGAAATCAAGGAAGGGGTGGTCACCTACCCGACTGTACTGGAAGTGAACAATAGTGACTCAAGTCTGCGCCCTGGCATGACGGCAACCGCTGAAATTACCGTAGTCAACCGTGAGAATGTGCTCCTGGTGCCGAATGCAGCCCTGCGATTTACACCGGGAACCATGCCAAACAACAAGTCCAATGGCAGCCTGGTTTCAAGTCTTGTACCCAGGATGCCGCGCAGCAGCTCACAGCGCTCAAACAAGGCAAAAAAGGATGGTCTGCAAACGGTGTATGTATTACGTGATGCTAAAGCTGAGCCTGTGGAGATCAGCGTCGGTTTAACCGATGGCAAATTCACCGAAGTGACGGGCGGAGATCTGACTCCTGGCACGGCTCTCATCGTCGAACAGCTTGCGCCAAAATAATGAGCGAAAACCATGAGCCCGCAATCATGCGTTCAAATCAAACATCCATCCCGCTGATTGAATTCAGCCAGGTGACCAAGTATTACGGCAGCGGCACCGCGGGATTCCAAGCGTTACGCGGAGTGGATTTAAGCATTAACGAGGGTGATTTTGTCGCCATTATGGGGCCGAGTGGCTCGGGAAAATCCACAGCCATGAATATCCTGGGCTGTCTCGATACGCCCACCAGCGGCAGTTATTTATTTCAAGGTGTGCCGGTCGAGCAGCTTGATCGCAACCAGCGTGCCCTGCTGCGCCGCACTTACTTAGGCTTTGTGTTTCAGGGTTTTAATCTTTTGGCACGCACCACAGCGCAAGAAAACGTGGAGCTGCCCTTGCTTTACCGTGGGGAAAAGCGTAGCGCACGGCATCAGGCGGCGCAGGCCGCGCTCAAATCGGTGGGACTGGACGGTTTTGCCCACCACACGCCCGCCGAATTATCCGGCGGTCAACAACAAAGGGTGGCGATTGCGCGCGCCATCGTCACGCGCCCGCAAGTTTTGCTCGCCGACGAGCCTACCGGCAATCTTGATAGCCTAACCAGCCATGAAATCATGCAGTTATTAACAAGCCTCAATCATGAATTGGGGATTACAGTTGTCATGGTGACGCATGAACCCGATATGGCAGAGTACGCGCGGCGGGTGATTCATTTCCGTGACGGGCAGGTCGAGCGCCTGCAACACAATGGGGGGCACGACTGATGTTATGGAGCACCCTCCTCCTCGCCTTGCGCGAAATTCGGCGCAATGTGTTGCGCTCGTTTCTTACCATGCTTGGTATTGTCATCGGTGTGGCGGCGGTGATTACCATGGTCACGCTGGGCAAGGGTGCAACCCAGGCCATTGCCGACCAAGTGTCCAGCCTGGGGAGTAACCTGCTTATCGTGCGCCCGGGGCAACGGCTCGGGCCGGGCGCGACCTCCGCCGCTCCTCCATTCAAAATGGCCGATGTCATCGCCATTCAGGAGCAAGTACCCTTGGTCCGCAGCATTGCACCAACCGTGACGCGCGGCATGACGATTGTGGCTGGTGCGCGCAACTGGAGCACCACCGTGACCGGCAGCACGAATGCCTGGTTTGGCACCGGAAACTGGCAACTCGCGGCCGGGCGCGAATTTAGCGAAGCTGAAGAACGTGGCGGTCAAGCCGTGTGTGTCATTGGCGAAACCGTGCGCCGTGAGCTTTTTGGCGGCCAAGACCCGCTTGGCTTATCCATCCGAGTGAAGGGTTTTTCCTGCGAAGTCATTGGCTTATTGGTGAGTAAAGGCCAGTCAGCATTTGGCTCCGATCAGGATGATACCGTCGTCATGCCGCTGAAAACCGCACAACGGCGCATTACAGGCTCGCAGGACATTTCCGCCTTGCGTATCTCGGTACAAGACGAGGCCGCCATCGACCAGGCCAAGCGCCAAATTACCCTGCTGCTGCGCGAGCGCAGAAATATCACTGACAACGAAGATGATAATTTCAGTGTGCTCGATACACGCCAGATTACCGAAACACTCTCCAGCACGACCAAGGTCATGACCACCCTGCTCGGCGCGGTGGCCGCTGTGAGCCTATTGGTCGGCGGCATTGGCATTATGAACATCATGCTGGTGTCGGTGACCGAGCGCACGCGTGAAATCGGCATTCGTCTGGCGATTGGTGCGCTGGAGCGGGAGGTTTTGTTGCAATTTCTGATCGAAGCGGTGGTGTTGTCCTCACTTGGCGGCATCATTGGCATCATGCTGGCAACCGCCGCATCCATCGGGCTGGCCGCGGTGATGCAGCTACCCTATCTGTTCGACCCGGCAATTAATCTCTTGTCGTTCCTGTTTTCAGCCGCGATAGGCGTGCTATTTGGTTACTTCCCGGCGCGGCGAGCCGCACAACTCGACCCGATTGATGCGCTAAGGCATGAATAGCAGGCGTGTAGGTGCGAATGAATTCGCACCTACACGTTAAAAATGAAGATTATTCAATGGCTCCTACAACGTATTCGGACACGCCTCGCCGCGCTCAAGCTGGCTCAAATTATTCAGCGTTGTTTCAGCAATCGCCGTCAGAGCCTCGCGGGTAAAATAGCCCTGGTGTGAAGTAATCAGTACATTGGGGAAGGTTAATAAACGCTGTAATAAATCGTCCTGAATAATCTCATTCGAGTGATCCTCAAAAAACAGTCCCTCTTCCTGCTCATAAACATCCAGACCTAATGCACCAATATGGCCGGACTTCAGACCCGCAATAATGGCTCGGGTATCGACCAATGCACCGCGTCCGGTGTTTATGACCATCACCCCATGCTTCAACATTGCGATGCTTTCCTTGTTGATGAGGTGGCGTGTTTCGGGCGTGAGTGGACAATGCAGGCTGATAATGTCGCTTTCCCTCAGTAGACTTGCACGATCTATATAGCGCACGCCCAAAGCCAAACACGCCGGATTCTGATACACATCTTCGGCCAGTACCACGCAACCCAAACCCGTTAAAATTTTAGCCAGCACCGCACCAATGCGCCCCGTACCAATAATGCCCACCGTCTTGCCGTGCATATCAAAACCAAGCAGGCCGTTAAGTGCAAAATTCCCCTCGCGCACCCGATTGTAAGCACGGTGTGTTTTGCGGTTTAGTGTAAGCATCAGCGCCACAGCATGTTCCGCTACCGCGTAGGGCGAATAGGCCGGAACACGTACCACGCGCATGCCCAATTCTTTGGCGACAGGCAGGTCAACATTATTGAACCCGGCGCAGCGCAGGGCCACGGTCTTCACCCCGCGCCCCGCCATACAGCGCAGCAAGCGCGCATCCACCTTGTCATTCACAAATACACATACTGCCTCGGACTCTTCCGCCAGGCTACAGGTCTCCACACTCAGTGCAGCCTCGAAAAAATGCAGGCTGTGGCCATGTACCGTATTTGCGGCGATGAAGGTGTCATGGTCATATGGCTTACTGCTGAAAACGGCGATGCGCATGGCTTGATCTCCTGAACTAATTAAAGTGAGCGTAGCTCATATAAACATTAGACAATGTGACAATTTTCAAACCAAACAAGGATCAAGCATGAAAATCACCATCTTTGGCGGCAGTGGATTCGTGGGACGGGTGTTGGTACAAAAATTACTCGCTGCCGGACATTCAGTTCGCGTTGTCTCACGCAAAGCCGCACTCCAGCCGACCGCGTATGAGATCACCAACGCTGATCCGTATGATCCTGAACAACGTCGCGCCTGTATGCGCAATCAGGATGCCGTGATTAACCTGATCGGTATTTTGCAGGGCAATGAGGCCGCGTTTTATCGTGCCCATGCCACACTCGCCGAAAACCTGGCGCAGGCCTGTTTGGATGAATCCGTGCCGCTCTTTTTGCACATGAGCGCGCTACATGCTGATCCGCAGGGCGTGAGCATGTATCTGCGCAGCAAGGGGATGGGTGCCGAGCGCGTACATGCGCTAGCCAGTGAGCGATTACGTGTCGTGAGTTTTCACCCTTCGGTTATTTTTGGCACCGAAGACAACTTTTTGAATCAATTTGCCACACTGTTGCGATACTCACCCGGCATGATGATGTTACCGGGCGCCAAAGCGCGCTTTGCGCCGGTGTATGTCGGCGATGTAGCGGATGCTTTTGTGCGTGCACTTGACGATGCCACTATGCGCCCACGCATCAACCTTTGCGGCCCTCAAGATTACAGTCTGCAAGAATTGGTAGAGCTAACAGCCCATTGGAGCGGGCATAAACGTCTTGTTGTGCCGATGCCGAACATCATGGCGCGCGTGGTTGCCAGCATGATGAGCGTGTTGCCCAATCCACCACTCAGTCACGACAACCTGGACTCCATGCGTATCGACAGCGTGTGCGCAAGTGGCGAAGCCCGCCAGCCAACAGCGCTGGAGACGATTGCTCCGACCTATCTGGCTGCCAAAAAGTTAACGTAAATCGGCCACGTGTTGACTTATCTCGGCACACTTGTCCAAGCTGATCGCCCAGAATAACGATCAGGTTACGCACTTGTTGCGATTTTTGCGGCAGGCTTCGGAGCAGTACTTCACCTCGTCCCATACCTTGGCCCATTTTTTACGCCAGACAGACGGGCGAGCGCAAATCGCACAGGTTATCTGCGGAAGCAAGGTTTTGTCATTGGCCTGGCGGATTGGCATCATTCAAACAATGCCAATTATGCGAAATTAACTGGTTGCGGCGGCACGAAATGCAGCCAGCTCGGTGCGCAGGCGTTCAATCTCGTTTTCGAGGGCAACCTCTCGGGTGACTTCCTTTTGAATGCCGATGTAGTAAGTCAATTCGCTCGCTTCGTCATATACCGGAGTGATGGAAAGCTCATTCCAAAACAGGCTGCCATCCTTACGGTAGTTTCTGAGCACGGTGCGCACGGGCTGACCTTGAGCCAAGGCCGCACGGATGGAATAAACACCGGCCTGTTCGCGATCATTGCCCTGCAAAAAGCGGCAATCCTGATAGAGGATTTCATCCGCCGCATAACCGGTAAGACGCTCAAAAGCCGGGTTAACGTAGATCAGAATATGGTCGTCCCCCTCCTGTTCGGAGATGACAATGCCGTCATTGGAGGCTTGAATGGCTTTAATCAGCAGTTCGGCGTTTAACATGGGACTAATCCTGCGCAACGGTATGATTTTCACGACGTAACGTTTGGGTAATCAAGTTTAGCGGAGCGTCATCTTTTGAGCCTGGATGGTGAATGCCTAATTCCGCAAGCGTAGCACCAAGCTCAAATGCGTAATGACCCACGGCAATGATCTTATGCCCTGCGGCGGCGAGTAATGGAAGCTGGCTACCGAGGACGGCTGTTGGGGGTTTGTGCTCAAGCAGAAGAACCAGGGTCTGTACCGACTGTGTTTGCATGGCCTGAAGCAAGGTCTGCGCCGGAACACCGGAGCCAAACAAGCGCGCATCCATACCCGCACGACGTAGCGACCAAACCAGATGCCACATGGCAAACATCCCGCGCTCCGGCGGAAGGCTGGCAACAAGCATCGGCGGTTGCTGCGGATGGTCAGGAATGTTCCGCGCGGCATTGGCCAGCATGATCGTCAGGCGGTTTTGTAAAAGACGATACTCAGCATCCACTTGGGCGGACAGCAGACGATTGGCATCCATGCCGTGCATGAGAGGAATCAGATACATGGCGAGAAGATCATCAAGCTGCATCAATCCAAGTGCATTGGCTTCCAGAATGGTCAGAGCAGCTTCGTCAAGTGTGGACAAGGCGCTACGATAGTTTTGCAGCCATGAAGCGGACGCATCCAGATTATTCTCATGCACATCTACCGTATCAACCGCTATGGCTACAGGTTCACTGCGCGGTGCGTGTTCAAGCATGACGGGGACTTGGCCAATCGATACGCCCAGCTCCAGCATCGCCGTTATACGCTGAATGTCTTTAATATCCTGCTGCCGATAGAGGCGATGCCCCTTTTCGGTGCGTATCGGCTTAATCAGCCCATAGCGCCGCTCCCATGCGCGCAAGGTAATCGGATTAACCCCGGTGAGCTTGGCAACCGTACGCATCGGAAAAAAACCATGCTCATTTATGAGGTTATCGGGAATCACGCTGGTAGGACTCGTTTAGATAATGTACAAGGATTGTACAACATTACACGAGAATGGAATGATGAATCAGCATGCAAAAATCAAACGCCCGCTGGCCTGGGTTACTGGAGCCAGTAGTGGTATTGGTGCGGCCCTGGCAACGCAACTCGCTGACGCGGGTTGGCATGTTGTGGCTTCGGCGCGCACATTGGAAGCATTAGATCGCTTAGCGGCCACACACCCCTCGATAACCCCCCTGCCCCTTGATGTCACCGATTTAGAGGCCGTGCGTTCCGCCGTAGCGCAAATCCATCATCAGCATGGTGACATTGATGCCGCGGTTTTAAATGCAGGTGATTACAAGCCAATGGCCTTGGCCGATTTTGATGTCACTCTTTTTGAGCATTTGATGCGGGTCAATTTTATGGGCGTGGTGCATGGTCTTGATGCCCTGCGTGAGCCGATGTGCCAGCGTGGCAGCGGGCAAATACTGATTACCGCGAGTGTGGCCGGTTATCGCGGCCTGCCGCTGGCGGCGGCGTATGGCGCGACCAAGGCGGCACTCATCAATATGGCCGAAGCCTTGCAGCCGGAATTTAAGGCGAGTGGGGTGCATTTGCGCGTGGTGAATCCGGGCTTTGTACGCACTCCACTGACTGATCTGAATGACTTTGCGATGCCGGGAATGATCGAACCGCATGAAGCTGCGCAAGCCATTTTGCGCGACCTGCATAAAACCAACTTTGAAATCAGCTTTCCCACAGGATTTGTGTTTGTAATGAAACGCTTGCGGAATCTACCTTATGCATTGTTTTTTCCACTGATTCGCTGGATAACCAAAAAATGAGTATTGATACAGCTGTCGATCGTTATGCCGACTTTTTTCGCAATTTTTCACCGAGTGATCTTGATCGTTTTCACGACTTTTTTGCCGAAAATGCCCATTTTCGTGATCCGTTTAATGATGTTTATGGCGTGGCTGCGATACGCAAGGTATTTGCGCACATGTATCAGCAGTGTGCTCAACCGCGTTTTGAGGTGAATGACTACGCAATATCGGGTCAGGTGGCTTATCTGCACTGGCGATTTAACTGCGATGAAGGACTTGTTATCGACGGCCTGAGTAAGGTGGTTTTTGACGAGCGAGGCATGGTGCTTGAACACCTGGATTATTGGGATGCCGTTGCGCAGGTTTACCAGCGTATCCCACTGCTTGGTTCAATCTTGCGCATTATCCGGCGCAAACTCGCCGCATAACCGAGCTAATTAATCCGCTTTATTGCCGAGCAATGCCAGACGAAGCTCAGGCGATAAGCATGCTTCACCAAGCCATATTCCAAAATACATTTCAGCCAAACGCGCATCACCACCCTGCCACACAGCTTGATCGTTAAGACTGAGAGTTACTCCCCGGGTCGGTCGATAATCCAAAGTGTAAACATCACCCTCGTTTACATCACGCATGGCGGCATGCAATTGGTCGAGTTGGTTTTTCCTGCTTTTCAATACCTCGTCAGGCCATTGTTTTTGCAGTGTGCTCCATGCCGCCAGTTCAATATCACTGCGTTTGATTGCCAGCTTGTAGCGCAAGCTTAGTCGGCGGCTAGTTTCACCCTGCAGCGCAGCAGCGGCTGCAATACCGGGCGGCAAATACAAACGCGCTTCGTAAACCTCAAACAATAGATAATTGGCCGTGCCTTGACCGCGCAAGGTCAAGGCATCGTTGACAGGCTTGCTGCCTGATTCAGCCTGCACGGGTAAGGCAAGGCCGAATATCACGCCAAATATAAAAATAATTTTCATCTTTGCGTCACCTATTCAATCACCTTGGATTTACGCTGAAAAAACAAGGTAACCTGTCCCACCCCGAAACCAAACTTGCTGACTTTGGCGCGATTAAGTAAAACCTCATCGGGTTGCAGCAGCATCCAATCGTCAAAATCAACGGCAATCGTGCCGTCTCCGAAAGGTAATTCCAGTTTATAACGCCAATTCAAGGCCTGACCACGTTGTACACCCTCGGCCACACCAATCACATCCCCCGCGCGACCTTCATAACGCCCATCGTCCAACTTGCGAATCCGCCAAGTGCGGGTTTGCCTTTCACCATCGTCATAAACGAACGATTCATCTAGCACAAACTCGCCGTCCTGATGGTAACCATGAGTATCCACGGTGAATTGACGCTTGATATTGCCTGAACCATCTTCAAACATGCCCCAGGCACGGGTATGGCCGCTGAAATAACTCTCCAAATCGAAAACAGGTGTCGTTTTGGCAAAGTCATCAATTTTCATGGTTGTGCATCCTCCAAGGGCGAGTAAAACAAGTCCGATAAGTAAAGCACGCATCAAAAATACCTCCCTAACATCAGGCCGGTTTCTCCAGCACAATTTGCAGTAAATTGACCCGACCCGCGCGGAAAGCGGCCTCACAGTAGGCGAGGTAGTACGACCACATACGACAAAAGCGCGGGTCATAACCTAGGGCAGTAATGTCTGTGTTTTTTGCCTCGAACGCTTCACGCCAAAGTGCCAGGGTACGGGCGTAGTCCAGGCCAAATAAGGCCTGATCTCGTACCTGTAAACCTGCCGCCTGCGCGCCTTGCACAAACAGGTTTTGGGTGGGCAACATGCCGCCGGGAAAGATGTACAACTGTATATAATCAGGCTCACGGCGATAGCGCGGGTAGTCGGCTTCGTCAATCACAATGACCTGAATCACTGCGCGTCCACCGGGGGCAAGTCGTCGATAAACGCTCTGGAAATAGCTTGGCCAGTATTTTTCACCCACGGCCTCAAACATTTCGATCGAGACGATATGGTCAAATTCGCCGCTTTGATCTCGATAGTCCGTGAGTGAAAAGTTGACCTGAGCCGCTAATCCCGCTTCGTGCACGCGCTGTTCACTCCATTTGAGCTGTTCCTGCGACAAGGTTATACTGGTGGTCTGAAATCCCCGCCGCGCGGCGTGCTCCGAAAAGCCACCCCAACCGCAACCAATTTCGAGAATATGTTGCCCCGGTTTGGCGTCCAACAAGCCTAGAAGACGGGCATATTTTGCCTCTTGAGCCTGTGCAAGACTGGCTTCTGGATGAGTGAACAGCGCACTGGAGTAACTCATGCTCTCATCAAGCCAGAGCCGGTAGAAATCGTTACCCAAGTCATAGTGCGCTGCGATATTTTTGCGGCTGCCACGCTTACTGTTGGGGCGGCGCAAATGTTGCAAGCGGTGCAGTTGACGTAAAAACCAATGGGGTCGTAATTGCGCTTCCATGGCATCCATATTCAGTGCGCCCAAATACAATAGCTTGGCAACATCAGGACTCGACCAATCGCCCTCATGAAAGCCCTCGGCGAAACCAATCACCCCGCCACGCAATACGCGCTGCAAAAGTTGTGCAGGATGGTGCAGATTCCAATGCGCGTGCGGGCCATCGTGCCGGCCATGCAAGTGCAGGCTGGGGGCATGGTCGAAATGAATACTCAGGTGCCCATACGCAAGATCGCGCAAAAAATGTTTCAGACCTTGCGCCGCCAAGGGGAGATGCTGGGCGGGCAGATTCAGATTTTTGGTGTGTTCTGCTTGCATACGCTGCTGTCTTTTTCAGGGTGTGGTGGTGCGGGAAATAATCGTGCGCCCTTGAGCCAAATTTTGAGCGCCTGCCAATGGATGAGGGTGATGACCTTGAGGGTCAAAAAAGGGATGCGTAAACACTGCTTGAGCAGATTGCCATCCGTAAGCGGCTGTTGATGCGCTACATGTGTGGCGACCAGGAGACGCTTATCCCCTTCGGTTTCAAGGATATGCACCACGAGCCGCTCATCCGGCGGCAAAAAGCGGAAGTGATAGCGCATCGGCATATCGATGAACGGCGAGACATGAAACACCTTGTCGGCCTGAGCCTCGAATGGCCAAGCCAGCGCCTCGCCCTGGTTATGCAGAATGTAGTGGTGCCACTGGCCAAAGGTGTTGCTTACCGTACATACGATGGCGATCATGTCTCCCGCCTGATCTTCGCAATACCACGTCGTCATCGGGTTGAACTGGTAACCCAAAATTCGCGGATACGCATTAATACGTGCGCGCCCAAGAGGCACGTTGACTCCGGCCTGGAACAGCGCCTGCTCCAACCACGGCCGCAATGCTTGAGAACTGTGCGCACCATGATCGCGATCGTAGAAACTGAGTAAATTAAAGCGGTTATGTGAAAGCAGACGGTTATTTGGAAAGCCTGCTTCAATATCTTCCAAATCAAGCAGCACGCTGAAAACACTGTAATTAAAGCGATAAGCCAGCGGATAAAAACGCTGGTGCATGACGTCGCCGACGTAAAGCGCCGACGCTGTGGCTGTGGCAGCGCTATTCATGCCTGAACCCAAGGTGGCTGAATATCAAAATGAGCCGCCAGATCGACGGCCGAGCGCAGCGCGTCTTCGTGAAACCCGTAGCCAAAATAACTGCCGCAATACCAACTTTGACGATGCCCCTGAAGCTCGCGCATACGTGTTTGTGCCTGCATGGCCGCCGCATCAAAAACAGGATGGTGATAAACATAACGACCAATCACTTTGTCCTTGGCCGGAGGGTTCGGCGGATTAAGAGTGACAAAATAATCGGTGGAGGTATCCAGTTTCTGCAGACAGTTCATCCAATAACTCACCGCCACACGCTCGGTGCTTTGAGTGCTTGCGTCGGCGGAATAGCCAAGGTAATTCCAGGACGACCATACCTTTTTCATGCGTGGCATCAGCGCCGTGTCGGCATGCAGCCAGGCGATATTTTCCTGATACTCAAACGCCCCCAACAGCTCGTTTTCCTTAACATCCGGGCTATCCAGCATGGCAAGAGCCTGATCGGCATGACAGGCAAACACCACCGCATCAAAACGGGTAGATTCATTGTTTATGTAAACACCATCTTCGCGCCGTGCGACATGCTCAACCGGGCTATTGAGCCGCAATTCAAACCGCCCGGAAGCCAGAAATTGATCAACATAACTGCGGCTGCCGTTTACAACCGTTCGCCACAGCGGGCGGTCGATCAAATTGAGCAGGCCATGATTGTTGAAAAAGCGCGCAAAGCTCAAAAAAGGAAAGCGCAGCATGGTCTCCGTTGGACATGACCAAATCGCGGCGGCCATGGGCAAAAGATAATGATGCCTAAACGCAAGGTTGAAGTGATGTCGATCCAGCATATCCCCCAGGGACTCAGCATGTGCCGTAACAGCCGTTGGCTCATATTCGTCCAACGCCTTCTTGGCAAGCCGGTTAAAGCGCAAAATATCCGAAGCCATGCCCAAAAAGGCAGGACGTAATAGATTGGCTCGCTGGGCGAACAAGGTGTCCAGGCTATTGCCCGCGTATTCCAGCCGACCATGATCAAGTGAAACCGCAAAGCTCATTTCGCTTTCCTGGGTACTCACGCCCAAGTGCCGAAAGAGCGCACTCAAATGCGGGTAATTGGGTTCGTTGTACACAATGAATCCCGTGTCCACGGCAAGCTCACGTACTGCTGCGCCCTCGCCTTCCCGTACGGTGATCGTGTGTGTGTGACCGCCGGGATAGTCGTTCGCTTCAAACAGTGTGACCCGATGGCGCGAGCCCAGCATCCATGCGGCTGAAAGACCGGCAACGCCCGCGCCAATCACGGCAATATTTAATAATGGCTTGGAACTCATACTGACCCAGTGTTGTCTGTTGAATGCGTTGTATAAGTTTTGCACATATAATCACACAACTTCGCAACTTCCAACGCCCTTTTGCACACAATGACCCTATAAGTGCGAGTATTCAATCACCCAAGTCTATGCAACTGTTGTGCATGGCGCTTTAGGCCACATAGAAGGATCGAAATATGCAGTATCGAAAACTGGGCTGGACGGACGTGAATATTTCCGCCATTGCCCTTGGCACCATGACTTTTGGCGAACAAAACACCGAGACCGAGGCTCACCGGCAGCTTGATATGGCTTTCGAACATGGTGTTAATTTCATTGATGTGGCGGAGATGTACCCCGTGCCGCCGCGCGCCGAAACGCAAGGCTTAACCGAAACCTTTGTCGGGCATTGGCTGAGTCGCCAAGCGCGCGACAGGGTTTTTCTGGCCACCAAAGTCACGGGACCATCACGCGGATTTGACTGGATTCGGGGTGGGCCACGCTTGAGTGTCGGGCACATGCGCGAAGCCTTGGAGGGCAGCCTGCGCCGCTTGAACACGGACTACATCGACCTTTACCAAATTCATTGGCCGGATCGTTATGTGCCCATGTTTGGTGAAAGCGCCTTCGATGCAAAACGCCTGCACGAATGCACACCCGTCCTGCAACAGCTTGAAGTACTGGATGAATTTGTCCAATCCGGCAAGGTGCGTTATGTCGGCCTGAGCAATGAAACGGCCTGGGGGGTGAACGAGTTCGTACGTCAGGCTGAAAAGCATGGTTTACCGCGTATCGCCTCCATACAAAACGCCTACAACCTGCTTAATCGCAGTTTTGAAAGCACCCTGGCCGAAACCTGCCATTACCTGAACGTGCCCTTGTTGGCCTATAGCCCGCTGGCCTTTAGTTGGTTGAGCGGTAAATCCTTTGATAAGAATTCCAACGGTGGTCGCTTGAAGCTTTATCCAAACTTCGGTCGACGTTATGCCAAAACCAACGTACCCGAAGCGACGGCGGAATACCTGCGTATTGCCTGCGAAGCCGGGCTTGATCCGTCCCAGATGGCAATTGCCTATGTGCTGGAGCAAGGTTTTGTTGGCAGCGTGATTATTGGCGCAACTTCATTGACGCAATTAAAAAGCAATTTGGACGCGCTGGACGTGCAGATTCCCAATCATGTACGTGGAAAAATCGACCTTGTACATCGGCGTTATCCTGATCCCGCACCATGAGTAAGAGCTTCGAAGTACATGCATTACAGCGTCCCGCGCAACTCCTGAGTTGCAGCGGCACGTTTCCTGTTATTGGCTTGGCACTTGCCATGATTGTGATGCGCGAAGCTCCCGAGTGGATGATTCAGGCTCTGACCAGTTATGCCGCCATTATTTTGGGCTTTCTTGGCGGCATTCATTGGGGCATGGGTCTTCTGCTTCACCGCGTCGCCAGGCTGTATATCGCTGTATTGCCCGCGCTTTATGCGTGGGGTGTACTTCAGCTCCCATGGCCAGTATCTGGTTGGGCTCTCGCCTTGGGATTTTTACTCATGCTCGGTCTGGATTGGCGCAGTCAGGTTTTACCTGCATGGTATCGGCAACTTCGCCTCTCGGCCTCGGTCGTCGTCATCCTGAATCTTTGTGTCGCGGCATGGCTGGTGACTGCCACCGCACAATCCACTCCTCAATCATCCATCCATCCAACGCTCAATGAGACTGCCATAAACAAAAACGTCCTCGGTACGGCTTTGCAGTTGTGCAGTAGCAACCCGCGCACCGGCTTTTATCGCAATGGATTTTGTGAAACGGGTGCTGATGATGTAGGAACGCACACGGTGTGTGCCGTACTCACGCAAGATTTTCTTGATTACACCCTCTCGCGCGGCAATGACCTCATCACCCCACGCCCGGACTACAACTTTCCAGGGCTTAATCCGGGGGAAGGCTGGTGTCTGTGCGCCTTGCGCTGGCAAGAGGCTCTGCGTGGCGGCTTCCCGCCAACGGTGGTTTTGGATGCGACCAACAAGAAGACGCTCGACCATGTGCAGCGCGAAGACCTCGTGCGCCATGCCTGGCCACAGCTCCAGGGTGAGTAATCCATGAGCGAGAGCAATTTTGAACGCTTCATCGGCATTGATTATTCAGGTGCCAAAGCACCCAATGAATCACTGTCAGGGCTGCGTGTATTCATGGCTTCGCGCCATGGTCATGCCGAAGAAATTCGTCCTGATGGGGCTCGTCACTGGACACGGCAACAGCTTTTTACGTGGTTGGCAGACGAGATAAGCCACGGACCGCGCAGCTTGATTGGCATCGACCATGGGTTCTCGTTCCCCAAAATCCATTTTCTACGCCACGCACTCAAAAGCTGGCCTGAGATGCTGGCCGACTTTATCGCGCGCACCCCTACGCATGAACACAGTGTGGAAAACTTGCGCCAGCAACACCGGTTGCGCATCGAATCATCCACCAGCTTGCGCCTTTGTGAAACCTGGACAAGCTCGGCCAAAAGCGTGTTTCAGTTTGATGTGCAAGGCTCGGTGGCCAAGTCCACCTACGCAGGATTGCCCTGGCTGCATTTATTGCGCCAGCAGGCAAAGGACAAGCTCCATTGCTGGCCCTTCGATGGCTGGGACATTCCGCAACAAGGCAGCGTAATTTGCGAGGTTTACCCATCGCTCTACAAATGCCGCTACCCACGCGCTGATCGCGGCAAGGATGCGCACGACGCATATGCCACCGCGCGCTGGATGCAGGATATGCAACAACGCGATGTTTTATCCAACTATTTTCAGCCTCCATTGAGTGCCGAAGAGCGCGAGCTCGCCAGCCTTGAAGGCTGGATTCTGGGCGTGCGCTAACCAACGCGAAATATTGTCCTTTGATACACCATGCAAGGCGTGTATTTTTCAATCAACTTACGGAGTACTTCATCATGAAAAAAGGCCTCAGCCTCGTTGTATGTTCTGCCATTTTCGCCCCCTGCCTCGCACATGCTGCAGCCATTGAGTTGCCACGTGTCAAACCGCCCGAGGGCTGGCAAGTCACGGTGGGCGTCGCGCCTGTCATCACCCCGGTCTATTCCGGATCACAGGATTACGCGCTTTCCATCTATCCTGACCTGCGGGTTCGCTACGATGATCGCTTTTTCGCCTCCATTCCCGAAGGCATGGGTTACAACGCCGTGTTAACCCAGAACTGGAAAATTGGCCCGCTGATTAAACTGCGCTTTGGTCGCAAGGAAGATACTGGCGGCTCCTCCTTTCTTGTCGCAGGGGAAACCGATGCCCTATTGGGCATGGGCGATATTGATCCTGCCGGTGAGGCTGGTGGTTTTGTGGAATATCGCACGCCTAATTGGGGTACGCGTTTTGAACTTCGCCAGGGTTTTGGCGGGCATGACGGGCTGATCGCTGACGTGAATGTCAACTATTTCAACCGCATCGGTTCCGTGGCCTACACCGTCGGCCCGCGCATGACGTTGGCATCGGACGGATTTACGAATACCTATTACGGTGTCAGCCCCAGCCAATCTGCGGCCAGTGGTTATAGCCCCTACTCAGCGGGCAACGGCATTGTTTCGATGGGCGTAGGCGCAAGTGCTTTCATGTCCTTGTCCAGCTCGTGGAAAGTGGCGCTCATTGCGGGCTATGACTACCTGATGGACGAAGCCAGCAACTCACCCCTGGTTGAATCAGCCAGCCAGTTCAGCCTTATAGGCTCACTGAGTTACAGCTTTTGATGTTAAACAGTTAGTTATGCATAACTTTTTAACATCCTGATTTTGAAGCATTAAGATCCATCGGCCGCATTCAGGTCCAGGAATTCCGCATCATGCCCATGCAAAGCGCCATCAACCTCTTACTGCAACGCCAATCAACCCCCGCCAAATATCATGGCGAGCCCGCGCCGGGGGGTGATGATCTGGATTTAATCCTGCGTGCGGCCATGAGTGCACCCGATCACGGCGCTATGCAGCCATGGCGTTTACTGCTGGTGCGCGGCACCGCCTTGGTACGACTGGGCGACTTGTTTGCCGAGAGCTTCAAACGCCGCAATCCCGAAGCCAGCGCTGAACTGGTTGAGCGCGAGCGCAGCAAACCCACGCGCTCACCCCTGCTGATTTTGTTGATTTCCAGGCCGCAACCCAATGCAAAAGTACCCGAATGGGAGCAAATGATGTCGCTCGGTGCGGCGGCAGAGCATATGCAGCTGATGGCGCAGGCGCTAGGTTACGGCAGCATCTGGCTTTCTGGTGAACGCTGCCAGGATCGCTGGCTCCTCGAACAGCTTGGATTGGGTGGAGACGAATGGCTTTACGGCTACTTGGCCATGGGTTCGCCCACGGAACATTGCGCAGGCAAGACGCGCAAAGACCCTTGGGACTTAACTCAGGACTGGGTCGGCTGAGAACTGCTTGCAGGTAGCCCGAAGGACAAACCCGCTGCCGCCAACAGTAGCAACGTTGAAGCGATCAAACACCCCTCCAGCCCCCACACGGTATATGCCAAACCGGACAGCACCGTACCCGCCAGTCGTCCACCTGCATTGGCCATGTAATAGAAGCCAACCTTCATCGCTACCTTATCGCCTTCCGCGTAGGCGAGGATGAGGTAGGAGTGGATGGATGAGTTGAGTGCAAAAACCACGCCGAATAACGCCAATCCACCGATCACAATGGTGGCAGGGTCATAGCCTTCACCCAAGGCCCAGGCCATCGCCACGGGGATGGCGGCCAGCACCAGTGCACCCATAACCACTGCGCAGCGCCCCGGCGAGTGACCGGGTCGTCTCCACAGCCCCGGTGTAGCTGCCTGCACAATGCCGTAGCCGATCACCCACAACGCCATAAACCCACCGACTTCGGCAAAGCCCCAGCCGAGGACCGAATGCAAATACACCGGCAGGCCAACCACAAACCACACATCGCGTGCGCCAAAGAGGAAGAAACGTGCGGCGGAGAGCCAGTTGATCGCTGGAGTGTTGGAAAATATCTGGCCAAATCCGGGTTTTCCCTTCACCACGCCCAGTGAGTTGGGTAGGGTCAGCGTCACCGCCAGTCCCACGCTTAGCAGCGCAATCATCGCCCACAAGGCGCCGTGGAAGCCCCACACTGCCAGTAAAAATCCACCGAGGAAAAAGCCCACGCCTTTAAGCGCATTTTTGGAGCCGGTAAGAATCGCCACCCACTTGAACAACGCACCCTCCCCCGCCACCAGCTTTACCGAGGACTTGGCGCTCATCTTGTTGAGGTCTTTGGCGATACCGGACAAGGCTTGTGCGGCCATGACGTAAGGCACGGTCAGCCAAGCGGCTGGAGCGAGCAGCAGGGCAAGCGAAACGATTTGCAAGGCGGTGCCGATCTGCATGGTGCGATTCACGCCTATACGCGCCCCCAGCCAGCCGCCTACCGCATTGGTGACAATGCCGAATACCTCGTAGAAGAGGAACAGCATGGCGATTTCAAACGCCGAATAACCCAGATTGTAGAAGTGCAGCAAGACCAACATGCGCAAGGCACCGTCGGTCAGGGTAAACGCCCAGTAGTTGCCAGTGACAATGGTGTAGTTGCGCAGATCGGATGTCATTCTTGCCATATTCCTCAATGCTCCTTCTCCCTTGACGAGAGAGGGAGAAAATCACATCGCTCGCGCCACCTTGCTCACAAGCTCCATCATGCGGTTCACATAGCCCCATTCGTTGTCGTACCAGGCCATGACTTTCACTTGCGTACTGTCGATCACCAGCGTGCACAGCGCATCCACAATCGCCGAATGCGGGTCGCCCTTGTAATCAATCGACACCAGCGGCAGTTCCTCGTAGCCCAGAATACCCTGCAATTCGCTGGCCGCTGCAGCTTTAAGGAAAGCATTCACTTCCTCCGCCGTGGTCGGACGGGCGGCCTCGAACACAAAGTCGGTCAGCGAAGCATTCATCAGCGGCACACGCACGGCATGGCCGTTCAGCTTGCCATTCAATTCAGGAAAAATATCACCGATGGCTTTGGCCGAACCGGTGGTGGTGGGAATCAGGGACAACGCACTTGCCCGCGCACGACGCAGATCTTTGTGGCCTTTGTCGATCAGTGTCTGGGTGTTGGTCAAATCGTGCAGCGTGGTCATGGTGCCGTGCAGAATGCCGATGTTTTCGTGCATCACCTTGACCACCGGCGCGAGGCAATTGGTGGTGCAGGAGGCGGCAGTGAGCAGATCATGCTTGCTCGCATCGTAGAGATGATCGTTCACGCCCATGACGATATTCAGCGCGCCCTTGACGGGTGCGGCGACGATAACCTTCTTCGCGCCGCGCTCGAAATGCGGCTGAATCTGCTCGACCGTGCGCAGCTTGCCCGTGGCTTCGATCACGATGTCCACGCCCAAGCCTGCCCAGTCAATCTTGGCCGGGTCTTTTTCCATGCTGTAGGACATGCGCTGGCCATCAACCACAATCGCCTCGGCTTCGCTGCTGACCTCATGCGCCCAGCGCCCGTGTACCGAATCAAATTTCAGCAAATGAGCCAGCGAAGGTGCATCGGCACAGATCTCGTTGATATGCACAATCTCGAAATCCGCACTGCCCCACGCCGCACGCAAACCCAAACGCCCCATCCGCCCAAAACCATTGATCGCAACACGCACAGCCATAAACCACCTCATTAAAGTTAACTTGCACAGCACACTGCACTGTCATAAAAACATTCGATGATCATCATATACGCTTTTGTGAATATAATGCCAGCCGCATCCATCAAGCTTTTTTACGGAGTCATTAGCATGTACAAATCATTCACCCTACCGTTCACTCTGGGCGCGACCCTTGTCTTCACCACCCTCGGTCAGGCCTGGGCGAACGACGAGCCGCTCAAAATCACCAAGGTCAATGAGCATGTGTATGCGATTGTCGGTGAAATTGATGACCGTAGTTATGACAACGACGGTCTAAACAACAACCAGGCCTTTATTCTTGCCAAAGACGGCGTGATTCTGGTGGATTCCGGTGCAAGCAAAATCGGTGCGCAACGCATCGAAAAGGCCATTGCCGGGGTGACCAAGTCTCCAGTGAAATGGGTTATCAACACCGGCAGCCAGGATCACCGCTGGCTGGGCAATGCGTATTTTGCCAGCAAGGGCGCCGAAGTGATCGCCTTTGAAGGCACGGTTGCCACGCAGAAAAAAGTTGGTGCACAACAGATTGATGCGCTGAAAAAGACCCTGAAAGAGCGCATGGACGGCACCACGCCCGCCTATGCCACACGCATTCTCAAGGACTCGCCTGCCAAGCTCGACCTGGGCGGCGAAAATCTTGAAGTGATGTACACCAATGCCCACTTCCCCGGCGACAGCATGGTCTGGCTGCCCAAGGAAAAAGTCGCGGTAGCTGGGGACTTGGTGTACGTCGATCGTATGCTCGGTGTGCACGACACCTCCAGCGTGAAAAACGCCTGGGCCGCCTGGCAGGAGCTGGTCAAGCTCAACCCGACCACCGTGATTCCCGGCCACGGCCAAGTGTGCGACATGGCCAAGGCCAAGAAAGATACCGGCGACTACTACGCCTTTTTGGTCAACGTGATTGGCAAGGCGGCACAGGATATGGCACCGATGGATGAAGTCATCAAGGCCAATGCCGATCGTCCGGAGTTCAAGCACCTCAAGCACTACGACACCTGGCACAAAACCATCATGAACCGCACGTATCTTCAGTTTGAAGGCCAGTAAACAGCGGAAAGACACATGAACCCCAGCCAGCACGCGGTGCACGCCCACCCGGGACACAACCACGCACATGACCGTGCGCAGGCTCCGGTGCGCGTGCTCTGGCTGGCGGTCGGACTGACCCTCGGCTTCGCCCTGATCGAGGCCGCTGCAGGCTGGTGGTCGGGTGCGCTTGTCCTGTTGGGCGATGCGGCACACATGATCACCGACGCCTTCGCGCTGGGACTGGCCGCCGTCGCCGCGCTACTGGCGCAGCGCCCGGCGGATCAGCGCCATTCCTTCGGCTTCGGGCGGGTGGAGATGCTCGGCGCGCTGCTTAATGCCGTTCTTATGCTGATCGTGGTCGCCATGATCGCCTACGAGGCGGTGATACGCATGCAATCACCGCCGGTCGTCAACGCCCAGATAATCGCATGGGTGGCGCTGATTGGCCTGCTGGTCAATATCGGCGTCGCCCGCCTGCTGTGGCCAGCGGGCGAAAGCAGCATCAATGTGCGCGGCGCGTTGCTGCATGTGATGGGCGATATTCTCGGCTCCATCGTCGCCCTGGTAACCGGCGTGGTGTTGCTGTTTGCGGACTGGTATTGGCTCGACCCCGTGCTTTCCCTGCTGATCTGCGGCCTGATCGGCTTTTCCGCGCTCGGGCTGCTACGCGAGGCGGTACATCAGTTACTGGACGGCGTGCCGCTGGATCTCGATCTGGAGGCGGTGCGCACTGCGCTGAACGCGATTGAGGGTGTCGAACAGGCACGGCATGTGCACATTTGGCGCATCCACGGTCAGATCATCGGCCTAACCGCCGAATTGGCAGTGCGCGAGGCGAGCGACTGGGAGCGCATCCTGCATTCAGCGCAAGACATGATGCACGAGCGCTTTCATATCGACCACGCCACCCTGCAACCTAGCTTCGGCAACAGCTCGTTATTCTCTGAGAAATCATCCAATGTCTGCTCAATGTGAAATCACCGCGCGCAAGGCTGCCGGCCAGTCGATGAGCCTGTTCGAACGCTATCTCACTTTGTGGGTGGCACTGTGCATCCTGGTCGGCATTGGCCTCGGGCATGTGTTTCCGGGTGTGTTCGAAAGCATTGGTACGATGGAAATCGCGCATGTCAATCTGCCGGTCGCAGTACTGATCTGGCTGATGATTATTCCAATGTTATTGAAGATCGACTTCGGCGCGCTGCACGAGGTGCGCCAGCATTGGCGCGGCATCGGTGTGACACTGTTCATCAACTGGGGCGTGAAGCCGTTTTCGATGGCGCTGTTTGCCGCGATTTTCATCTACGGCCTGTTCACCGCCTGGCTGCCCGCTGATCAGCTCGATAGCTATGTTGCCGGGTTGATTTTGCTGGCCGCCGCACCCTGCACGGCGATGGTGTTTGTCTGGAGCCGCCTGACCGGCGGCGAGCCGAATTTCACCCTCACCCAGGTTGCGCTCAACGACGTCATCATGGTATTCGCCTTTGCACCCTTGGTCGGGTTGCTGCTGGGCATGGCCGCTATCGTCGTGCCTTGGGACACCCTGCTGCTTTCGGTGCTGCTGTACATCGTCGTGCCGGTGGCGCTGGCGCAGCTCTGGCGTCGGATGCTGCTCTCACGCGGCGGCGAGGCGGCGCTGGAAGGTGTCCTTAAGCTTTTGCAACCGCTGTCCCTATTCGCCTTGCTCGCCACCTTGGTGCTTTTATTCGGCTTTCAGGGCGAGGAGATTATCCGGCAGCCGCTGATTATCGCCCTGCTGGCGGTGCCGATTCTGTTCCAGGTGTATTTCAATGCCGGGCTGGCCTACTGGTTGAGTCGGCGCTTTGGTGTGGCGCACTGCGTGGCCGGGCCGGCAGCCTTGATCGGCGCGAGCAATTTCTTCGAATTGGCAGTGGCTGCGGCGATCAGTCTGTTCGGCCTGCAGTCCGGCGCGGCGCTGGCAACCGTAGTCGGTGTACTGGTTGAGGTGCCGGTGATGTTGTCGGTAGTCGCCATCGTCAACCGTTCGCGTGGTTGGTATGAGCGCGGGCTGAGTACAACCAAGTCTTGAATCGATGTTAAGCACATAAAAAAAGGGCGGAACCTAATGTTCCGCCCTTTTTGTCGGATCGGCGGGAGTCCGCTTATTCGGCGGCAGGCATTTCCGTACCGATTCGGTCGATCTCGGTCTTGATGCGCAGTTTGTCCAGTTGTCCCAGCGGCAGGCTGGTGAACAGCTTGATGCGGTTTTCCAGCACGCGGAACGCTTCGCGGAAGGCCAACATGCGCATGACTTCATCACCTTCAACCGCGACCGGATCGGGCACGCCCCAATGCGCGGTCATCGGCTGACCCGGCCAGACCGGGCAGATTTCGTCCCTGGCGGTATCACAGACCGTGAACACGAAATCCATGGCTGGCGCGCCCGCTTGGGCGAACTCGTCCCAGGACTTGCTGCGCAGTTCTTCGGTAGGGAAGTCCAGTCGTTGCAGCAACTCAAGCGTAAGCGGATGAATCCCTCCGCGTGGGTGGCTGCCCGCGCTGTAGGCGTGGAAACGCCCTTTGCCCCAATGATTCAGCAGGGCTTCGGACATGATGCTGCGCGCGGAATTGCCCGTGCACAGGAAAAGAACGTTGTATATCGGTTGCTCCATCGCACATTCCCCTTTCGTTTGCTCTGATTCAAGGTTCGACGTTATGGAAACCTCCGGCACACAGTTTCCCGGCTTGTTTGCCCATTCGCACAGATCGGCCTGTCCCTGGGGACTGGCGGCAAAGGCGGGCAGTGCCGCAGCAAGTACCGACAACGCCCAATCCGGTAGAGCTGGGGTGATGCGGTAGTGCATCCACACTCCGGCACGACGCGCCTCGACCAAACCAAGATCGCGCAACAGGCCGAGATGGCGGGAAATCTTAGGCTGCGACTGCCCCAGCGTACGGGTCAGCTCACAGACGCAGACTTCACCCTGACTATCCAGCAGCGCAAGGCAACGCAATCGGGTCGGGTCGCTCAAGGCGTGGAAAAACTGATGGCTTTCGATTTCCATGGGGCTAATATACGAAAATATGAATATATGTTTTAGTGAATATTTAGTGACGAGATCAATTCAGGCCACGTAAACGTGCATGATTCAACATCAGCCATTGCATCAGAATCATCGGCGCGGCGGAGCAAATCAGCCCTTGTTGCAACATTAGCTCCGCATCCTCACGCGGTACCACGCTGACGCGAATATCCTCGTGCTCGTGTTCAAGTCCGAATAATCCGCCAACATTTTCGCTATCCACTTCGGCATAGTACAAAAACAGGCTTTCGGTGGTACCGCCGGGACTAACCCAACAGCGCGCAATATATTCAAGGCTCAGGGGAACCAATCCAGCCTCTTCCTGCATCTCGCGCTGCGCCACATCCTCGAGCAATTCCCCGCTTTCAATCATTCCGGCAGGAAATTCGCGCATCCAGGGTCCGCCGGGGGCATCCAATCCACCCGGACGGAACTGTTCCAGCATGACGACGGCATCACGCTTTGGGTCATAGGGCAATACCGCCACTGCATGACCACGTTCAAACATCTCGCGGGTCATGGTTTCGCTCCAGCCCCCGGCAAATAGCTGGTGCCGCAGCTGATAGCGTTCCAGACGGAAAAACCCCTGAAATACCACCTCGCGCTGAAGAACTTCCCATTGCATACTGATTACTCCTCAATGTCTTGAAACTAAAACATCATGCCGGATGCCAATGACGAAGTGATGCACCGCCTGAGCCAATTAATTGGCCGGGAGGCTATCGTGGAGGGACGGCATGTGCGCGTCGTGGACGTGTTGCGCGAAAATGAATGCCTTGTGCTGTGTGAAGTAGGTATTGGGCGCATGCAGGAGAGTTTGTATGGCCAAGCCCGACGCCGTGCACCGCGCCATTTTCAGATACCGTTGCGTAGCGTGGTAAGCACCCAACTCCACCCCGTCCTGCGCGCTATGCTTGACGAAGGTGAGCAGGCCGCCTTGCATGCGTTAATGGCTAAGCAATAGCGCTGCCACACGCTGTCGGTCGTCCTCGGTGTCCACGCCATGTCCAGGCGGCTCATCAACTACATCGACATGAATGCGTACCCCGTGCCACAGTGCGCGCAATTGTTCGAGCTTTTCCAGCCCTTCAATCGGCGCTTCCGGCCAGGTTGCGAAGTCGCGCAAAAAGCCCGCACGATAGGCATACAGACCCAAGTGACGGTAGCCGTGTTCATGCGCCGCGCTCTCCTCCACACCAAAACGATCACGCTCCCAGGGAATCGGTGCGCGGCTGAAATACAGAGCAAACCCGGAGCGGTCACGTACCACTTTGACCACATGCGGGTCGAACATATCGCGTGCATGATGAATTGGTGTGCAAAGCGTGGCGATGCCTGCCTGTGGAAACTGCACCAGATTGGCCGCCAGACAATCAAGCAAGGACGCTGGAATCAGCGGTTCATCACCCTGCAAATTAACGACCACGGCATCGTCCGCCCAGCCCATGCTCTGCACCACCTCGGCCAGTCGATCGGTGCCGGTGGCGTGATTGGGCGAAGTCATGACCACCTGGATGCCTAGTGATTCGCCAACTTCGGCAATGCGCGCATCATCGGTCGCCAGCACAATCTGCTCGGCATTGGCACGCTGCGCGGCCTCAATCACATGCTGCACCAAGGGCTTGCCGCCAATATCGAGCAAGGGTTTGCCAGGCAGTCGGGTGGAGGCATAACGTGCCGGAATGACCAATTTATAGGCCAGTCTGTAGGAAGGCCGGGCTGACATTCAGGCCGCCGCCGGATGCTTGGCACGCAATGCTTCGGCTTCCTCTTCGCCCAGGGTGCGCGCTTCTTCAGGCAACATGACCGGAATGCCGTCACGAATCGGATACGCCAGGCGTGCAGCGATCGAAATCAGCTCCTGAGCGTTCTGATCGTACACCAGCGGGCCTTTGGTCAACGGGCAGGCCAGAATTTCAAGCAGTCGTTTGTCCATCGCGCAAATCCTCCAAACGGGAAAAAATAAACTCTTCAAACCCTTGATCCAACTGAGCCACCACCGGGATATACCAGTGATTGCGCCATTGATGCGCCTGCGCCAAGGCTTTGCATTTTACGGCATCCTTGGCGGTCATAAGCAGTGGGCGCTCACAAAACTGGCGCATTTCATCCGCTGTAAAAACATGGTGATCGCTGGCGAAATCATGTGCATCAATTGTCAAACCCAAGCCGCGCAACATGCTGAAAAAACGCTCAGGATGCCCAATGCCAGCTAGCGCGTCACATTCTTGACCAATAAAGTCTGCCAAGGCACGCCGCGAGCCATCGACAAGATTTACTGCGGCACCAGGCTGCAAATGCATCGCCCATTGATGTTCCACCCCATTGCTCACGCCGTCGTGCAACACCAGCGCATCGGCCTCGCCAAGTCGTTGAACCGGCTCACGCAGAGGACCTGCGGGCAAACAGCGCCCACTCCCCATACCCTTGTTTTGGCCGTGCGCGACATCCAGCACACAAATTTCCAGATCACGCGCCAATTGCATATGCTGTAACCCATCGTCCAGCAGAATAATGTCCACGCCCTGCTCAATCGCAATCAACCCAGCACGATAACGCACCGGATGCACAATGACCTCAACCTCGGGCAGCGCAAGCTTGAGCATCAGTGGCTCATCACCAACCTCGTCGGCGCGACTATCGAGCATGACGCGGCGCGGTTCGCCCGTAATTCGAGCGCCGTGCCCACGACTCAGGATGGCCGGATGCCAGCCACGTGCTAACAAGCGCTGCGCCAACCAGAGTGTCAGCGGAGTTTTCCCAGTGCCACCGACCGTGATATTGCCAATCACAATCACCGGAACAGGCAAGCGTTTCGCTGTTTTTTGACCGCTGCGATAGGCGAGCAAACGCCGGCGTGCCAGCGCACACCAGAGCCAGCCCAGCGGGGCGAGCATTAAACTGCGCCAATCATGCGCCGATTGCCAGAATCCTGGAGCCTTCATGCGCGAAAACTATGCCGCATTAAATTGCAGATGATAGAGCCGCGCATACGCCCCATTGAGAGCCAGCAACTCGTCGTGCCGCCCCTGCTCCACAATTTGCCCGGCGTGCATCACCACAATCACATCGGCCTTTTGAATCGTGGACAATCGATGCGCCACCACAAAGGTCGTACAGCGGTGCAGCAGGCTATCCAGTGCAGTTTGTATCAACCGCTCCGATGCCGTATCCAAAGCCGAAGTGGCCTCATCCAAAAGCAGAATGGGCGCCTGTTTCAACAGAGCACGCGCAATCGCAATGCGTTGACGCTGCCCCCCGGAAAGCAACACGCCGCGCTCCCCGACACGGGTATCAAAACCTTGCGGCAAAGCTTCAATAAACTCACGTGCCTGAGCTTGTTCGGCCGCCGCTATAATCGCCTCACGTGATGCCCCCTGCATCGTGCCATAGGCAATATTGTTGGCAACGCTGTCATCGAACAGCGTGACCTCCTGCCCCACCCAGGCGAACTGGGCACGCAAATGATTCAACTCAAGGCTTTGAATATCCACGCCATCCAGCAGAATCCGTCCCTGATTTGGCTCATAAAAACGGGTCAGCAGGTTGAGTAAAGTGCTTTTACCGCTTCCAGACTGCCCTACAATCGCCACGGTACTTCCCGCAGGAACGTCCAGATCTATGCCATGCAGCACCGTTGGTGCCTCGCCCTTATCGGCTGCGGTGCGATAACTGAAGCCGATCTGTTCAAACTGCACTCGACGCCCCGGCGCATGTGTTGGGGGCAAGGTCCCACTGGCGCAATTGCGTTCTTCGGCCTCGTCCAGCGTCTGGAAAAGCTGCTCACTGGCTGCAATGCCCTTTTGCAGCATGGCGTTCAGATTGGTGAGGCGCTTGATCGGCTCAAGAATCATGGCCAGTGCCGTCAAAAAGGAAATGAATGTACCAACGGTTAGTTCTTCCAGACGCTCGCCGCTGGTGGCAAACGCCACCAGCGCCGCCACGGACAGGGCGACCAGCAATTGCACAAAAGGCGTGGAGGTGGCACTGACCGCTTCCATTTTCATCACGGACATACGATTGCGCTCATTAACCTCGGCAAAGCGCGCCTGTTCATAGGCTTCACCGCCATAGAGCTTGACCAGTTTATGCCCGCCGACCACTTCATCCGACACCTGAGCCAGCTCGCCCACCGAGGTTTGAATGCGGCGACTGTAACGCCGGAAGTGACGGCTAATCATGCTGACCAACAGCCCCACAATCGGTGCCAGCACCAGAATGAACAATGCAAGCTGCGGGCTGAGCCAGAACATCCATGCCAGCAAGCCGATCACCGACAAGCCATCACGGACGAGCACGGTCAGAGCTTCGGTGGCCGCTGCCGCCACCTGTTCCACGGTGTAGGTCAAACGCGCCAGCAAATCGCCGGATTGCGCATGGTCAAAAAAACGACTGGGCAGACGCATGAACTTTTCAAACACCTGCTGGCGCAGCGTCGAAATCACCTGCCGCGCTACCCAGGTCATGCCGTATTTGGCAGCAAACTCACTGACTCCGCGCAGCAGAAAAGTGCCGATAATTGCCCACGGAATCCATGCACTCACGGCCATGTCGCGTGCTACAAAGCTGCCATCCAGCAAGGGCTTAATCAGCGCGGCAAAAGCCACATCGGTCAGTGACGCGCCGATCATGCCGACAATGGCCAGTGCGAACACCAGACGGTGTGGGCGCACATAACCTAGCAGCCGGCGGTAAGTGTCCAAGCCACTTACCACTGTGGAGGAGGTTTTTTTATTCATTTTGCGAACTTGGGTCTGTCGCCAGTCCAATATGCAGCAAGCCCGCGGCCTTGGCTGCACTCAAAGCCTGCACCACGGCTTGATGCTCGGCCTTGGCATCCGCGCGAATCAATACCACGGTTTCCTCCGTGCGCTCAGGCAGCTCACGCAAGCGCGACTCAAGTTGCTCGGGTGCAAGCGCCTCTCCGTTCAGCGCATAGTTGCCCCGGGCATCAATTTCTATCGTCCAGTCCTTGCTTTTATCCTGCAAAGATTCACCTTGCTCGGCCTTGGGCAAGTCAACTTTCAGACGCTGCGCCTGAGTAAAACTCGCCGTGAGCATGAAAAAAATCAGCAGCAAAAACACCACATCGATCAGTGGTGTCATGTCCAGACTGACTTCATCGCGACGTTGATGCCCCTTGAAATTCATGCTTAAGCCTCGCCCTGGACTTTTTTCTGTGTCACATCACGAGTGTACAACGCATCCAACAGGCGCATGGCCTCGCGTTCCATGTCGATCACCAGACGATCGACCTGCGCACGCAGCGCACGGTAGGCAACCAAGGCAGGCAGCGCAACAATCAGACCCGCAGCGGTGGTGATGAGTGCAGTAGAAATACCGCCTGCCAGCTCATTCGGCTTGGCAATGCCCTGGGTGGTCAAGACCTCGAAGGTCAAAATCATACCGACCACGGTACCCAGCAAGCCGAGCAGCGGGCTAATCATGGCGATCGTACCCAACGTGGGCAGGCAACATTCCAATTCATGCGCCACATGCCGTCCGGCATCCTCGATACGTGCCTTCATTTCTTCACGGCTAATCACAAACGGCACCAGCCCGGCGGACAACACCCGACCCAACGGCGAGCGCTGGGCGATGCCACGCAAACGCTCCGTAGTCAGCTCACGGTTTTGCACCAGTTTTTCCAACTCTTCGACTACGCCAGTCGGCAACACGCGCGAGCGCCGCAGCGCCCAACTGCGTTCAAGGATAATCCCCAAGGCAATGACTGATGCCAGCACAATGGGCGCCATCCACCAACCACCCATAACGATTAAATCAAACATTTACCGTACTCCGCTGAACTGATGTGTCGTGCAATGATCAAGCCGCCCGCCGCGCACGCACCGCCTGGGCCAGCATATGCACAATGGCCGCACCATCATCCCAGCCTACACAAGCATCGGTAATGCTTTGGCCATAGGTCAAGCCTTGCACGTCCTGTACATCTTGACGCCCACCCACAATGTGGCTCTCGACCATTGCACCGATAATCGCCTTGTTGCCTGCCGCCACTTGCGCGGCGACATCCTTGGCGACTTCAACTTGAAGCATGTGCTGCTTGCGGCTGTTGGCATGGGAAAAGTCGATCATGATGCGTGCAGGTAGCTTGGCTTTTTCCAGAGCCGCCGCCGCTGCAGCAACATGTGCCGCATCGAAGTTCGGCTCGTGCCCGCCACGCAGAATAATGTGGCAGTCTTCGTTGCCGCGCGTGGAAAAAATCGCCGAATGACCTTCCTTGGTGACCGACAAGAAGTGATGCGGACGCTCGGCGGCACGGATGGCATCAATGGCCACCTGCAAACCGCCGTCGGTGCCGTTTTTGAAGCCCACCGGGCAGGAAAGCCCGGAAGCCAGCTCGCGATGCACCTGGCTTTCTGTCGTGCGTGCGCCAATCGCGCCCCAGCTAATCAAATCGGCCACGTACTGCGGGCTAATCAAATCAAGGTACTCAGTCGCCGTAGGCATACCCATATCGGCCAGATCAGCCAACAAATGCCGTGCTAACAGCAAACCTTCGTTAATGCGGTAGCTACCATCAAGGTGCGGGTCATTAATCAAACCCTTCCAGCCCACAGTGGTACGCGGTTTTTCAAAGTACACGCGCATAACCAGCAGAATGTCATCCGCAACCTCCTCCGCCAACGTCTTCAAGCGCGCCGCATAATCGCGCGCGGCCTGCACATCGTGAATCGAACACGGCCCCATAACGACGAGCAAGCGGTCATCTTCACCGCTGAGCACCTTATGAATCGCCTGGCGTGCAGCAAAAACTGTTTCAGCGCCGCGCTCGGTGAGTGGATGCTTACTGCGCACGGTGACGGGAGGAACAACTTCCTCAATGCCCACAATGCGTAAATCGTCGGTCAAATGAATGGTCACAATATCAAACCTGCAACATAAAATTGAATTAAGCCGTGATATTAACAGAGCGCACCGATGATGGCTGCGCTTGGGGGCTGTTTACGAATTTGTAACAGTCACTGACAACTGCGCGGATTTGGATTTCCTCTCCCCTTTTGATGCTGCTGTGAACTGACCTGTGGAGGCCGGGTAAAAGCGCCATGGATGGCGCATTTAGTCTCTCCGCGACAGGATGTCGCGTTGAGACACCCCTGCTTGCGCAGGTCAGTTCACGGCTTGCCCGCAGGGCGGCATTAGTGGGGTGCATTTCTTCGGTGACATTCTTTGTGCAAGCAAAGAAAGTTACTCGCCCGTATCAAACATGCTTTGTGCGAAGTCGCACCATGGAGACGGGCGAAACAATGCCACCGGCATTGAACGGTTAGTGGATTATTTCGCCCGTCTTGACGGAACCACTCCATAGCAGATTTACGTGGTCACGGGCGAGTAACTTTTCTTGTTGCTGAAGGCATCCGTGCCTTCAAGCCCTTCGGGTGATGCTGCGCATCCCAGCGCCGCTCCGAGCGGCGCTTGTCGTGCAAGCAAAGTAACCAAAAGAACACGCCCCAAGGGGTAAAAGCAGCGCTTGGAGCGCTGCTGGGTCGCGTAGCGACATCCGAAGGACGGAATACATGGATGTATTCCGCCGCCCTGCGGGCAAGCCGTGAACGCAGTGCCTACGGCAAGGCCGTCCCGACGCAACATCCATGTTGCGACGGAACAAAACAGGTCAGTTATGGTCTGTTTACCTAGCCTCCGGCACTCCATTCACGGCGACCCCACACGGGGGAATAAAAAGCCGCGCAGTCGGCAGAGACTGCAATAAAACCAGCGCCTTCGGCTCAGACCGTAAACTAGCTCTTACATCAGTGAAGCATTAACCACAAGATGCGTGAGAATGCTGGCTACGTAACCAAGCGCAATCGCCCAACTCCAGCGCAGATGCGCCATGAAAGTGTACACGCCACGCGCTTGCCCCATTAAAGCCACCCCTGCGGCTGAGCCGACGGAAAGCAGAGAACCACCCACACCGGCGGTCAGGGTGACCAGCAACCATTGTCCCAGCGACATTTCGGGGTTCATGCTCAATACGGCATACATCACTGGAATATTGTCCACCACCGCCGAGAGCAACCCAACAAGGATATTCGCCGAAGTCGCACCCAAGCCGTCGTACATCAGGCCGGATAATCCTGCCAGATAACCCAGCGCCCCCAGACCGCCCACGCCCAAAACCACGCCGTAGAAGAAAAGCAGGGTGTCCCATTCGGCACGCTTCATGGAAATGAAAATATCAAACGGCTTGTCGCGGGGTTTAAACAGGCGCGGATCAATCCCAGCATCCGGAAAATGTAAATCAGAGCTCTTATCCCCCTCCACGCGGCGGATAAAGTAGCCCTGCACCATTAATAAGCCCAAGCCCGTCATCATGCCGAGCATAGGTGGCAAATGCAGTTGATTGTGCATTACAACAGCCAGGGCAATGCTGAAGGCAAAAATGCCCATGGCAACAAATCCACCCGTTTTGACTTTGGGTTGCTCGTGCAAAGGCTCTGGGCGCAGCTTGGGCACCGCCAGCGACAAAATGAAGGCTGGCACCAGCCAGTTAACCAGGGATGGTAAAAACAAGGCAAAAAACTCATGAAACTGCACCATGCCCTTTTGCCACACCATCAGTGTCGTAATGTCGCCAAACGGACTGAATGCTCCGCCCGCATTGGCGGCCACCACAATACTAATCGAAGCGGGAACCACGAAACCACGCTGGGCACCAGCCACCGCCATAACCACCGCGCCCATAATCAGCGCCGTCGTTAGATTGTCTGCCACCGGCGAGATGAAAAAAGCCAGCAGGCCGGTCAGCCAGAAAATGGTGCGCAATGAAAATCCGCGCGAAACCAGCCAAGCGCGCAGGGCATCAAACAGGCCGCGTTCTTGCAAGGTATTGATGAAGGTCATGGCGGCGAGCAAAAACAGCAGCAGCTCGCCGTATTCAAGGATGACCTCTTTAATGAGGTCGCCAGCGGCAGCAGGTTGCCCTGCACCGGCATAGGCTAAAGAAACCAGAATCCAGATCACACCCGCAGCCACCACCATCGGCTTGGATTTGCGCAGATGAATATTTTCCTCGGCAATCACCAATCCATACGCCAATACAAACACACCAAGCGCCAGCATTCCCCAAAAACTGCCAGTCAGGGACAACGTCGCTGTCACGCTTGACGCTTCGCTCGCAAGGGCAGGCACCATGACCATGCCGCAAAGCAGCGTCATCCATCCGCTGATAATCAATCCGAATTTGAATTTGCACATGGGTAAATACTCTCACTGTTAAAATGAAACGGCTGTAATAGCAAAAGATACGCCACTCACGCGCGAACCCGCTAGCAGCCAGATCGTCTCAGGTCCGACAGGCTGCTGAAGCCGCGACTGCATCATCACAGAGCCCGCGTCTGTGCTCATTCATACACATGAACGGTACTTTCTTGTAGTCTTCGTGTAGATTTTGCAACAAAACTCACCATTCAAGCCGGACATTTCATGCCTTCCTCCTCCCTGCAACAGACGACCGACAACGCGCTGGAACGCATTTTTCGCCAGGCGCTTTCGCCGTTCGAGCGCTTCATTCAATGGGAAAGCGCCAGCGGATTGATGCTGATGGCTGCCGCTGTCATTGCCATGGTGCTGGCCAATAGTGCCTTGGCACATAGTTTTCATCACCTCTGGGAAACCCCACTCTCGCTAAGTGTGGGCGATTGGCAGCTGCAAAAATCTCTGCACCACTGGATTAACGATGGCCTGATGGCGCTGTTTTTTTTCCTGGTCGGCTTGGAAATCAAAAACGAAGTCATGGCAGGTGACTTGGCTACCCCGCGTCAGGCGGCGCTGCCGATGATTGCTGCGCTGGGCGGCATGGTTGTTCCCGCCGCCCTGTTTTTCGCTGTCAACCAGGGCAGCGAATTTGCCGTCGGCTGGGGCATTCCCATGGCTACGGACATCGCCTTTGCCGTAGGCGTCATGACCCTGCTGGGCTCGCGCGTGCCCAAAGCGCTACTGATGTTTCTGGTCGCGCTGGCCATTGTCGATGACTTGGGTGCCGTGGTGGTGATTGCCTTGTTCTATACCGAAAACCTGCAAACCGATGCGCTGCTGGTCGCCAGCGCCCTTCTGGCCGTTATGGCGCTGCTGAATGTGGCCAATGTGCGCTCGCCCTTCCCTTACTTCATTCTGGGCGGGCTGTTGTGGTACGCGGTACTGCAATCCGGAGTGCATGCCACGGTGGCGGGCGTGCTGACCGCCCTCATGATTCCGACCTCCTCGCGCTATACGCAAGCCGGTTTCAGTCAGCACGTGCGTCAGCTCATGGATCGATTCGACAAGGATGGACAAAACGGCTCATCCAGACAGTCGCTGCTGGAAAACAAATCCCAGCTACACCTGCTGGAAACCCTGCAAAGCGGCCTTCATGCCATCCAGCCCCCCCTGGTGCGCCTGGAACATACGCTGGCCATGCCGGTGGCTTTCATTATCGTGCCGCTGTTTGCACTGGCGAATGCGGGCGTGGCGGTACAACTTGGTGATCTGGCGACCACATTCAGCCATCCGGTGGTTATCGGCATCATCCTCGGCCTGGTGATCGGCAAGCCGCTTGGAATCACCTTGTTCAGCTGGCTGGCAGTGCGTTCTGGGCTGGCGCGCCTGCCTGATGGCGTGAATATGGGGCATGTATTTGGAGCCGGGCTGATTGCCGGCATCGGCTTTACCATGTCGATTTTTATCGACCAGCTCAGCTTTGAGAACAATCCACAGGTGCTTGACCTGGCCAAAACGGCGATTCTCTCAGCTTCAGTGCTTGCCGCTATGCTTGGGGCAGCCTGGTTTATGCTGACCTCGCCGTCGTCTCGCAAGACTTCGGTGCAGACTTAAGATATGAACCAACAATCATGCCGACAATACTGGCCAGAAACCCCCAGAAATGCGGAGAAATCTCGGCCTCGGGCATGATGAATTCCAGCGGAATCCACACCAGTACGCCCATACCAATCGACAGAGAGGCGCCAAGTGTGCTGGCACGCGACCAGTACAAGCCAGCCACCAGCGGCACAAAAGCCACCACCAGCGTGACCTTGTAAGCCGCCTCAACCATGGCATGAATGCCGGTTTCATGGCTGAGCGACCACAGGGTGTACACCACCACCAAAATTGTGAAAACTGTAATCACGCCGCGAATCAACCACAACATTTGCCGATCACTCGGCTGCTTGATAAGCCAGCCCTTGAACACGTTTTCCGCCAGCGTGACCGAGGGTGCAAGCAAAGTGCCGGAAGCCGTACTCATAATGACGGCGAGCAGAGCGCCATAAAAAATCACCTGCGCATAAAATGGCATATGCCCCTTGATGAGTTCGGGCAGAATACTATCGCCGTTTTCGGGCAGCAGCCGCGCCACCAGCTCCGGGTTGATCAACTGTGCCGAATAGCTCAGAAATAGCGGAACTACGGCGAAGGCCAGATAGATCACCCCGCCGATCACCGTCGCCCACACCGCGATATTCGCACTTTTGGAGGCGTTGGCACGCTGAAACACATCCTGCTGCGGAATCGAGCCGAAGGCCAGGGTCAGAAAGGACGACAAAAAGCTCAACATGGCTACCGCATTCAGTTCGGGCCAGAAATTGAACTTGTCATGCTGCACCGCATGTTCAACCACCGGCATCACACCGCCAGTCATCGTGCTGGCGATAAAGGCAATGAAAATCAGCCCGGCAACAATCACCACCATCTGGAAGGCGGTGGTCAACGCCACCGACCACATGCCACCGACCACGGTATAGAAAAACACCACGCCCGCGCCGATCAAAATGCCTTGCTCGGTTGACAGCGCGCCATCCGAAAGCACGTTGAACACCACGCCCAAGGCCATGACCTGCGCCGACACCCAGCCAAGGTACGAGAGCGCAATGGCAATTGCTGTAATGACCTCGACCTTGCGCCCGTAACGCTGGCGGTAAAAATCGCCAATGGTCATCAGGTTCATGGCGTAGAGCTTGCGCGCGAAAAACACACCGAAAAAAATCAGACAGAACGCTGCGCCGAACGGGTCGGAAATCAGCCCGCCCAAGTCTTCGCTCATAAACGTGGCGGGCGTGCCCAGCACCGCCTCGGCGCCGAACCAGGTGGCAAACACCATCGCCACGACGATAAAAAACGGCAAACTGCGCCCGGCCGTGACGAAATCGCCCGCACTATGCACATGCCGCGCCGCAAGCACGCCAATCAGCATTGACAGGGCAAGATAGACAATGACAAATGTGGTGAGCATGACCTAATCCCTCAAGAAATCTTGAAAAACCTCTGCAGCCGAGGTCTTTCAGGATCAACCTGAGTCGCAAGCCATTGCTTGCGTGCTACGCCAAAAATTGTCAGCAAGTTATACGCCATAACATGCAAAAAAAAAGCCATCGTGTAGCACGATAGCTTTAGATTTTTTGTTTGGCGGAAGCGGTGAGATTCGAACTCACGGAAGGCTCACACCTTCGACGGTTTTCAAGACCGTTGCATTCAACCGCTCTGCCACGCTTCCAAGGCCGCGCATGATGATTTTGTGAAGGCTGAATGTCAAGCATTTTTAGCACACGTTAACCAAAAGGCCGGTACAGCAAAAACATCTCAACCTGCTGTTAGAATGCGAATCCAATTTTCTCGCGCGAATCATCCACCCCAAGCATGAATATCATTCTGAAAACCCCCGAAGACATTGCCAAGATGCGTATTGCAGGACGGCTAGCAGCCGAGGTACTCGATTACCTTGCCCCGTTTGTGCAGCCGGGAGTAACGACGGGCGAACTCGATCGCTTGGCGCATGATTACATGATCAATGTACAGGGGACGACCCCCGCGACCTTGGGTTATCACGGTTTTCCAAAATCAATTTGCACCTCGATCAATCATCAGATTTGCCACGGCATCCCCGGAGATAAGGTGCTTAAGCGCGGTGACATTATCAATATCGACGTGACGGTGATCAAAGACGGTTATTTTGGCGACACCAGTCGCATGTACGAGCTTGGCGAGGTGTCAATTTTGGCACGCCGTCTGATTCGCGTGACGCGTGAGTGCATGGATATGGCGATCGAGACGATCAAGCCGGGAATGCACTTGGGCATGATTGGCGAGGTGATTCAAAAGCACGCCGAGAAAAATGGCTTTTCCGTGGTGCGCGAATACTGCGGACATGGCATTGGCCAAGCCTTCCACGAAGACCCACAGGTGCTGCATTACGGTCAGGCACATGAAGGTCCGGTGCTGGAGGCCGGCATGACTTTCACCATTGAGCCGATGATTAACGCTGGCAAGCGTCAGGTTAAGGTGCTCAACGATGGCTGGACAGTGGTCACCAAGGATCATTCGCTTTCAGCGCAGTGGGAACACACTGTGTATTTAAGCGATCAGGGCTGTGAAATTCTCACTCTGACACAACCCTTGGCGCAATCCTTGGCGCAAGGCCAGTCCGCGAACTGATATGTTTGAGATACCGGCAACAGGCGGTCATGCCCTGCCCCGCTTGAAGGATGCGTTGCACGCTCTGTGCGAGCGTGAACTTGAACAGTTACGCCAGGGCGTACCTCTGGAGGAGCTTTTCCGCGTTCGCACTGGGCTGGTGGATGCGTTAATCACGGCGACCTGGGCGGACACGGGTTTGCATGATGCTCATGCCAGCCTGGTCGCGGTCGGTGGTTATGGGCG
This sequence comes from Halothiobacillus sp., assembly GCA_020061705.1. GTDB lineage: Bacteria > Pseudomonadota > Gammaproteobacteria > Halothiobacillales > Halothiobacillaceae > Thiofaba. Next base: position 74,335 of record JAGUXT010000038.1, read on the forward strand.
CGGCGAGCTCTTTCCTCATTCGGATATCGACATTCTCGTGCTGCTGTCTAAAGACGCACCCACTACGGTGGCGTCGCAGGTTGAATCGTTCATTAGCCAGCTGTGGGATGCGGGCCTGCATCTTGGGCATAGCACGCGCACACCTGAGGAGTGCCTGACTCTTGCCGCTTCTGATTTGAGTATCATGACCAGCCTTCTGGAAGCTCGCTTGCTGACGGGTTCTAGTAGATTGTGGCATGCCGTGATTGTCCCTTTATTCACCCCCGCAAGCGACATTTGGCCGCCCCAAGCCTTCTTTCGTGGCAAACAAGCCGAACAGCAGGCCAGGCACCATCGCTTTGATGATTCGGCCTACAAAATCGAACCCAATATCAAGGAAAGCCCTGGTGGGCTGCGCGACTGGCACACCCTGCGCTGGTTGAGTTGCCGTATTTTTCATCACGATGCCACCCCGCAACTCGTTACCGAAGGGCTACTGACCGACCTGGAACAGACGGCCTTGCTGGAGCGCATAGAATTCCTGTCGCGTCTGCGTTTTACCCTGCATCTTTTGACCGAACGGCATGAAGACCGCCTGTTGTTGATCCACCAGAAGGCCTTGGCAGCCATGTATTCGGAAGCGCCTGTCCCAGGGTCTCTGGCCGATGAGCCTGATACGCGCAACCAGCACGTCGAAGCCTTCATGCAGCGTTATTTCCGTGCTGTGTTGGGATTGGAGCGCATCAATCAGCTCGTGATGCAGCAGTTCGAGGAGCGCCTGTTTCCACCCGAGGGCGAGCCTGTTGCGCTTAATCCGCGCTTCAATCTCCGGGGAAAATTAATCGAAACCGCCCATGCGCAGGTATTTTTACGCACGCCTAGCGCCATGCTGGAAATATTTCTATTGCTGCAACAGCACCACGAGCCGCTGCATATTCGTGCCAGCACACTGCGTCAACTCCAAAGCCATGTGCCCTTAATGCGGGCAGAAATGCGCCACAACCCCAACGCGCGCGCCCTGTTTATCGAAATTCTGCGTCAACCACGCGGCGTATTCGATGCGCTAAAACAGATGAATCGTCTCGGCCTGCTGGCTGCGTATCTACCTGACTTCGAAAACATTGTCGGGCGGATGCAATTCGACTTATTTCATCTTTACACCGTTGATGCTCACACGCTTTTGGTCATTCGGAATTTACGCCGATTTTCCACCCCTCTCGGGCAGACAGAAAGTCCACTGGCTCACAAGCTGTTCAATCGTTTTGATAAACCCGAACTCCTGATTCTGGCGGCCTTGTTTCATGACATTGCCAAAGGCATGGGCGGACAGCACGAAATTCTTGGAGCGGAAAAAGCAAAGAGATTCTGTAAGTTACACAACCTACCTCAAGAAGATATTGAATTGGTTGAATGGCTGGTGCGTGAACATTTGCATCTGTCCTTTGTAGCGCAAAGGCGTGATTTGGATGACTCGCAAGTGATTGAGGACTTTAGTCGCTGGGTAGGTACACAACGCCAGCTTGATGCACTTTATTTGCTTACTGTGGCGGATATTCATGCCACCAACCCCACTTTGTGGAGCGACTGGCGCGCTGCCCTGCTGCGTGATTTGTACACCAAAACCCGCAACGCCTTGAAAAAAGGACACGAAATCATTGACGTGCAAAGTCGGCGCGCCGAGGCGCTGACTGAGCTTGCCAAAACCTGTGCCCTGAAAGATGAAACTCACTGGCATAAGGCTCGCGCCTTGCTCGACAGCTTCCCTGGCCGCTACCTTCGACGCCATCAGGCCAGTGATCTGGCATGGCGGGTATGCGGCATCCTGCACTCCACCGAGCCAGGCTGGCTGGCCTTGCGTGAGGATCAAACGCGTCAGGTCAGCGAGTTATTCATCTATACCCATGACCAACCGCAGCTGTTTTCCACCATTGCAGCCACCCTTGATCGTCTCAACCTGAGCATTCAAAGCGCCTATTTGACTTCAAGTGATCAAGGCATGGTGGTGGACGATATTCTTTTTCTCGATGCTGATGGCCACCCCCTGCGCGATGCCTGGATGCAGACCGACCTGCTGCATCAATTGCATATCGCCATGACCCAGGGCACGACCGCCCCGCGTCCTTTGCGCCGCGCCTCCCCGCTGCTGCGCCACTTCGACTGCCCCACGCACATAGATATGGAAACGTCAGAACACGGCGGCAACACACGGGTGCAAATTGAAACCGTCGATCGCCCCGGCCTTTTGGCGTTGATTAGCGGGGTACTCGCCGAACTCGGCATGAACCTGCAAGGTGCCACCATCAACACCTTGGGCGAAAAGGCACATGACACCTTGTATGTCTCCGTGCGCGAGCCGCAGAACGGAACATTAATTCCCTTGAATGATGAACAAAAACAACAACTTGAACAACATTTGTCAAGTGCTTTGCGCAATACGGATTGAGTTTTGATGTCTCGCCTATGCCCGTTATCCGACTACCGCATCATCCATGCCGATGACGAGCTGCTGGTGGTGGAAAAACCCACACGCATGTTGAGCCAGCCCGGCGTGGGCGCGGACAAAAAAGACAGCCTGATTACCCGCCTAAACCTTGTGTATCCCACTGCGCGCATCGTGCACCGCCTCGACTGGGAAACCTCCGGCCTGATGGTGATTGCACTCAATGCGGCCAGCCACCGCGCCTTGTCGATCCAGTTTCAGGAGCGGCAAACCGAAAAAACCTACATCGCCGTGGTGCATGGGCATCTAGCCGCCGAACATGGCAGCGTCGATGCGCCGCTGGCCGCCGACTGGAACGACAAGCCGCGCCAAATCGTCACCCCGGACGGACGGCCTTCCCTGACCCATTGGCGCTGTCTGGGTTTTGCAGGCGACACCAGCCGGGTTGAACTCAAACCCGTCACCGGACGTTCGCACCAACTGCGTGTTCACATGCTGCATATCGGCCACCCCATGCTGGGTGACGGCCTGTATGCCCCGCCCGCCGTGCTGGCCGCCGCGCAGCGCCTGTTGCTGCATGCCGCCGAGCTGGGCTTTACCCATCCGGGCAGCGGTGAGCGTATGCTTCATCGCAGTGAGGTTCCGTTTTAGGAGGTCATAACCGCATGCAACGCCGCCTTCCCCTGCTTTGGCTCGCTTTCATCGTGCTGGCCCCTGTGCATGTTCAAGCCGACAGCATCGAACTCATCACCCTGCAACACCGCATGGCCGAAGACATCATGCCGCTGATTCAGCCTGTGCTCCAGCCCGGCGATGCCATCAGCGGCAGCGGTTCACAGCTTATTCTGCGCGCCTCGCCCGCCACGCAGGCGCAGGTGCAACGCCTGTTGCAGGAGCTGGATCGCACCCCGCGCAATCTGGTGACCAGCGTGCGCAGCGACGATGAAATGCGCGCCGCGCGTGAAGGCGTACAGGGGCGTGTGATCGTGCACCCCGAAGGCGTGAGCGTGAACGGACGCATCGAATCCAGCCGCAGCAGCCTGGACAACAACGCCACACAACAGATTCGCGTGCTGGAAGGCAGCCCGGCACGCCTGCGCGTGGGGCGGGAAACCCCGTATGCGCAACCAGTATGGGTTGAAACCCCCAACGGCATGCAACGCGTCCCCACCACCGCCATCCGCGAAACCGGACGTTGGCTGAATGTCGCGCCAACACTTCAGGGCGAGCAGGTGCTGCTGGATATCCAGCCGGAATCCGCACAGATCAACCCGCAACACCCACGCAGCACCGATGTGCAAAGCCTGTCCACCCGCGTGCGCGTGCCCCTGGGGCAGTGGGTTCCGCTAGGCGGCGTGGATAGCCGGGAGCAGCAACAGATCAACGGCAGAACCAACGCACAAAGCCAATCCAATCAAACCTGGGTCAAGGTTGAGTTGGCCGATTAGGGTCGGTGTGGGGTGGGTTTTGTGCAGCTTTTAGCCCTGTGGATGACCAAGCAGGACGGGGGTAACGTACCTTGGGATGGGCTTGTCGATTTGTGGGAAGCGAAGGGTAGCGGCTAGGGGAAAGGAATTGATTGAGTATGCCCCCAATGCCACAGCTAGCCCTTACCAACATGCCCCCCTAACCCGCGCAGACACAAAACACACAGCGCCAAGGCAGCCAGCAAGGAAGGCAGGGTTTGTGCCGATATTTCGCCCGCAAACTTGGGGAATAGCCCCAGGCTGGTCAATACAGACACGAGCAGCAACATCGAAAAAGCCAGTGCAACAACCCGTTCTGCCCCCTCCCCTCGCCTGGATACCCAAGCCAGCCAAGCGACCACCGCCGTGACAAGAACAAACATACCCCACTGCAACAGATCAACCGGCTCACTCTCAAAGCTCTTTAGAAAACGAGGAAATGCAGGCCAACGCATCAGCAATACCACCCAAATCAGCGTCCAAAATACAGCCGCCAGTGCCGCAACTCGCCGTAGTGGCGAGAACCCCTGCATGAAAGAAATAACAGCAAGCAAAACCACCCATAACAATGTAAATACACCGAAATAGGCCGAAAACCAGAATGCAGGAATCAATACAAAGGCCAGCAAAACAGAAAGCCCGGTGCGAAGATCGATTGGCTGCTTGAAAGCCGATTGCGCCAAGTCCCACCCCGCAACCCCGAGCGCCACGAAGGACAGCATTACAAGGGTATGTAAATACCACGGCTGCACCAGCTCCAGCTCCGACGCAAGATCCAAGGCATTGTGCACACCCAATGCACCAAGTGACAAAATGAACGAAACAAGTATCAGGCCAAAGGCGGCTTTACGAGTGCTCAACATAAAAACTCCGGTGAATAAATCGAACAACGTTCAAGAATGGATAAAATTTATCAGGATACTCTGAAAGCCCCAGGATAATCAGCAATCCATTCATGCGAGAGCCTGAGCTCGTTTAGTTGAATCATGGACATAATAAACAAACCCCAGCGTAAGCAGAATCGACACAAGACGAAATACACGCACAACCCCCCACATCTCAGCAAAAAGCACATGATTAGCCACAGAATCCACGTCATTATCAACAACAAGAAAAATCGTGAAAAGGATTAACAGCCATGCAAACCAATACAATAACCACCACAGCCAAAGCAAAACCATTGGCAACACCCGATTGGATTCGCACGATGCACGCAGAACGCCATTCATCAAAAAGAACAAACCAACAACATTAACCAGCGGCGTGAGTGCAAGCACCCAAACCATCAACGGGCGCACAGGCATCACATCCTTATGCATCTTCACAAAAGTAAACAGCCAGAATACAAAAGCCAAAGGGGTTAAAAACATCAATAAAAAATCAATGTTTGCCACAATATCAAAAGCATGCGTATTAAAATAAGCCAAGGAAGTCGAATTAAATGCCTCGTCATCAAGTATGGAAACATACTGCCACTGCACTGCAAAATGGAGAAAAACCACAAAAAATGACAGCCATAGCATAAAGCGCAAAAAATCAGCTTGATTACGGTGCATCTATAAACCTAACGATTACTAAGCATTGCATGTTTGTTGATGACAGAGAACAGGACGCAAAATACGAGGATCAAATGAAACGGTCTGCGCAAAACAACGTGGTTCTTGCGTGTTCGAGCACGCACATCAAGCCTAATATTGGGCATCTCGAAAACCCTTGTTTCGTCGCTTTAACGCAGGCATACGTTCTGTGACTTCTTACCCTTGAATTCACGCATATCTGGGAATGACGGTTTTATTTGTACCCCACGTTTTCGCCTTGAAAACATGCCCACCGATTGGCGAAACCAAAGGCCACGTTGTGGCCTGCCAATTACTGACCGCGAACAAGACGAACCGGGACGCTGCCGTCCTTAACGACCCAGTAGTCGTTGCCGTTGTAGAAGTGGACACCCCTCGCGAGGGCGGAGTTGGCCGCATCCGGCGAAGCCGACCAAAAGAAACTTTCAGGTGTATTGGGGAAGGCTTGTGTATCAATGGTAGGGGACTGGTAATCGCCTCGCGTATCACTACCGCAGCCATGGCGACCTTCATGCTTTACTTCCGAATAGCCATTCTCATCGAACTTACGCTGCTTGCCATTGCTGCAATAGACCAAGGTGTTGAGTTCTGCAATGGTGGGTAAACGCCAGTCGCTATAGCCTGCAAACTCGCTGCGCAGTTTCATGGCCTCTGCCCATCTGAATGTTTCTGCTTCGCCCGTGCAGGTGCGGCCATTCCAGCTTTGTCCTTCGCTGCAACGCTTCCATTGCAGCTTGGTTTTGGTATCGGTAATGGTGCCGTCTTTATTATCTTTATAGCCTCTGACAATCATCGATTGCAATATTGCGGATTTATCATCCAACCATTCGATACCATCCTTGATAGGGCCTGCGTTAACTGACGTTACGCCTGCTGCCATTAGACACATTATCCAAATCAATTTTGAACGCATAATTTTCCTCCTCAGTAAATCAATCGAGCCTGTTCCCACTGCCTTCCCAGATAATATCCTAGACTAACGCTGGTGAAAAATCTGAATCTTTTCAATGCCCTGCACGCCACGCAAGCTGCGCAGCAAGTCATCGCACACCCGCACGCGCCAGCGTCCGCCTACGTTCACTCGCCCGCTGGCCATGTGATTGCGGATATCCAGATTCACGCTGCAACCCCCGGCACAATACGGCTCAAGCGCGGCGAATAATGCGCCCAGGTGCGCGGGCTTAAGCGTCGGACGGAGGGTGATGCGCAATTCACGCGCAAGCTGGGCGCGTGCCTGATCCATGCTCATCAGGCTTTTTATGCGCAAACGCACGCCATTGGAAAAGTTGTCATAGCTTGCGCCACCTTCCAGCACCAGCACCTGATCGAGGCTGAGTTGGTCGCCCCAGCGCTTTAAATCTTCCGGATACAGGCGAGCTTCAATGCGTCCACTGCCATCATCGAGCAGCAAAAAGGCCTCTTTTTCGCCCTGTTTGGTGATGCGTGGGCGCACGGCAAGCAGCAATCCGGCCACATTGACCTGGCGTTCCTGCGGTTTGCGGTAGCCGCCTTTGTCATCCCCGCCGGAGGGGGCGGCGGACTGTGCGGCCCCAAGATGTGCGTGTTCGAGTTGCGCCGTCAGCTCGGCAAAGCGCAGGTCGCAGAACTGGGTGATCTCGCTCATCACGCTGTCCATCGGGTGCCCGGTCAGGTACAGACCCAGCACCTCTTTTTCTTGCGCCAGTCGCTCAAAATCATCCCACTCCGGCAGCTCAACCCGAGGCAAGGGCGCGCTGTCCGCGCTTGCGGTGTCGGCAAACATGGCGAACATATCCGCCTGCCCTGCCGCGTCCTGTTCGGCCTGGTGTTCAGCCAGACGCAAGGCATCCGGCAAGGCAGCCATGAGCGAGGCGCGGTTGGCACCCAAACCATCCAGCGCACCGGCACGGATCATGGCTTCCAGCACGCGGCGATTAAGACGACCACGATCCACGCGGCGCAGGAAATCATGCAAATCGATAAATGCCCCGCCCTGTTGCCGCGCAAACAGAATCGACTCAATCGCGCCCTCGCCCACGCCCTTGATGGCACCCAGACCGTAAATCACCGTGGCGTCGTCGCGGATGGTAAAGCGGTAGACCGAATCATTCACACGCGGCGGCTCGACTTTCAGCCCCATGCTGCGGCATTCTTCGATCAGCACCACCACTTTGTCGGTGTTGTCCATGTCCGCCGACAACACCGCCGCCATGAAGGCCGCCGGGTAATGTGCCTTCAGCCAAGCGGTTTGCACGGAGAGCAAGGCATAGGCCGCCGAGTGCGATTTGTTGAAGCCGTAACCGGCGAATTTTTCCATCAAATCAAAGATATATCCGGCAACCCCGGCATCCACATCGCGCCCCGTCGCACCGGCGATAAAAATCGCGCGCTGCTCAGCCATTTCCTCGGCCTTTTTCTTGCCCATCGCCCGGCGCAGTAGGTCGGCACCCCCGAGGGTGTAACAGGCCAGCACCTGCGAAATCTGCATCACCTGTTCCTGATACACAATCACCCCGTAGGTGGGCTTGAGGATCGGTTCCAGATCAGGATGCGGGTATTCAATCGCCGCACGGCCATGTTTACGCGCAATAAAATCGTCCACCATGCCGGATTCCAGCGGGCCGGGGCGGAACAAGGCCACCAGCGCGATCACGTCTTCAAAACAATCAGGCTGCAAGCGGCGCACCAGGTCTTTCATGCCGCGTGATTCAAGCTGGAATACGGCGGTGGTTTCGCAACGCTTAAGCAACTCGAACGCCTTGCGGTCGGTCAGGTCGATATGTTCAATCGCAATCGGCGCAAGATTTGTGCGCGCACGCACTGCGTTAACGGTTTTCACCGCCCAGTCGATGATGGTCAGGGTGCGCAGGCCAAGGAAGTCGAACTTGACCAGACCAATGGCCTCCACATCGTCCTTGTCGAGCTGGCTGACAATGCCTTCTTCGCCTTCGGCGCGATACAGCGGCGTGAAATCGGTCAAGGCACCGGGCGCAATCACCACACCGCCCGCGTGCTTGCCCGCATTGCGCGACAAGCCTTCGAGTTGCAGCCCCATGTCCAGAATGGCTTTTACTTCGTCGTCATGGTCATAACGCTCTTTAAGCTCTTCCGTCTTGTCGATGGCATCCTGCAAACCGATGCCCAGCTCCAGCGGAATCAGCTTGGCAATGCCATCGACAAAGCCATAGCCATTGCCCAGCACACGCCCCACATCACGCACCACCGCCTTGGCCGCCATGCTGCCGTAGGTGATGATCTGCGACACGCTCTCGCGCCCGTAGGTACGCGCCACGTAATCAATCACCTCGTCGCGGCGCTCCATGCAGAAATCCACGTCGAAGTCCGGCATGGATACCCGCTCCGGGTTCAGGAAGCGCTCGAAAAGCAGATCATAAGGAATCGGGTCTAAATCCGTGATTTTTAATGAATAAGCCACCAGCGAACCCGCTCCGGAACCGCGCCCGGGACCGACTGGAATATCGTTACGCTTCGCCCACTGGATAAAGTCGGCCACGATCAAAAAATAACCGGGGAAGCCCATTTGCAGGATGGTGTTCAGCTCAAAGCGCAGGCGTTCGAAATACTGGATGCGCTTGGCCTCGGGATCGGGGTCGTCGGCCTTGATAATGCTTTGCAGGCGCTCTTCCAGCCCCTTTTCGGCCTCCTGCGTAATGAATTCCGCTTCCGTCATGCCTTCTGGAATGGGGAATTTGGGCAATACCGGCTTGCCCAGGGTCAGGCTTACCGAGCAGCGCTTGGCGATTTCAACCGTGTTTTCAATGGCCTCGGGCAGGTCTTTAAATAACTCGATCATCTCCTCCGGCGAGCGCAAATACTGCTGCTCGCTGTAGATGCGTGGGCGCTTCGGGTCATCGAGGGTGTAGCCGTCGTGGATGCACACCCGTACCTCATGCGCGTCAAAATCATCCTGCGCCAGAAAACGCACATCATTGGTGGCAACGATTGGCGCGTTGAGCCGGGTCGCCAGTTCCACACTGCGATGCAGCACCTCTTCCTCGCCCGCCCGCCCGGTGCGGCTGACTTCCAGATAAAAGCGCTCAGGAAAAACCTGCATCCAGTGCTCAAGCAACGGCACGGCGCGTTCAGGTTGCTGACTCTGCAAGGCTTGCCCAATCTCACCCGAACGCCCACCGGACAAGGCAATAATGCCCTCGCAGGCTTCCACCGTGAGCCATTCACGCGCCAGCGTGGCCACGCCCGCGCTGAGACCTTCCATATAGCCGCGTGACACCAGCCGGGTCAGGTTGCGAAAACCTTCGTTATTTTGCGCCAACAGCACCAGGCGGGTTGGTTCCTTGCCTGTCTGTCCTTGCAGCACCACATCCACGCCCAAAATCGGCTTGATCCCCGCGCACTGCGCCGCTTTGTAAAACTTCACAAAGGCGAACAGATTGCACTGATCGGTCAGCGCCAAAGCCGGGATGCCCAACGCAGCCGCACGCTTCATCAAGGGCTTGATGCGCACCAATCCATCCACCAGCGAGTATTCGGTGTGCAAACGCAAGTTAACGAATTTTTGTGGCGACATCTCACTCATGCCAACAGCCCCAGGGTTTCTTTCTCCATGGCACGTAAATCGTCCATTTCTTCTTCGGTAAATCCGGCGTGCATACGTCCCATCTCATCGTAGGGTCCGCGTATGCGTCCGCTCATGTATTGATTCAATAGCTCGCGGAACGTTATGCGTGCATCCAAATCACGTTCCGCACAAAGATGACGAAACCAGTGCGTCCCGATACGCACATGCCCCATTTCCTCGCGGTAAATCACATCCAGAATCTCCACCAGCCGGGTTTCACCCACGGCACGCAAACGCCGTTGCAGCCCCGGTGTGACATCCAGCCCTCGCGCTTCTAGCACACGCGGCACCAGCGCCATGCGGATCAGCACATCGTCATCCGTGCGCCGCACCATTTCCCAGAGATCATCATGCGCCGGATAGTCACCGTAATCCTTGCCGTGGTCGTTCAGGTAGGCGCGCAACAAAGCAAAATGCGCCGCCTCTTCAACCGCGACCTGCAGCCAATCGGCATAGAATTCACGTGGCATGCCGCGAAATCGATACACCGCATCCAGACCGATATTGATGGCGTTGAACTCGATATGTGCCAGGGCGTGTGCAAGTGCCAGGCGGCCTTCAAGCGAGCCCAGTCCGCGCGTGGCCAATTGATTGCGCGGCACCAACTTTGGATTCGACGGCCGGCCAGGATCGGGTATGGGTTGAATGCCTGCACCATCGTGCAGCGGCAAGAGTCCCGCCGCAAAGTCCTGTTGCACACAGCGCACGCAGATAGCTTTTTGGCCGGGATCAGCCTCCATCAAACACGCCAGCGCGGATTGATGGATGTTATTAACATCAGTCATAAATCTTAAATATCAAAGGATTGGGACGAATTCTGAATAAATAACTTGAATTCATTTTCCAGGCGGTGGTAGGTTTGGATGGCGCGTGCGCCGCGTTCGGTCAGGCGGGTGCCGCCACCATGCGCCCCGCCGGTTTCAGTAATTACCATCGGCGTATCGGTCAAGGCATTCATGTCTTCCACCAGCTGCCAAGCGCGTTTATACGACATGCCAATGGCCTTCGCGGCCTGGCTGATCGAGCCCTTTTCAGCGATCGCCTCCAGTAAACACACTTTGCCGATCCCCAAATATCCCGCGTTCGGGCCTTCAATCCACAGACGTGCGCGTACTGATTGACCAAAAGGCGTGCCGGGGAGTTTTTTCTGCATGATGGCCGTGGATACATTTGCAAGGGTGGGTTCGCAGTATACCATCCGTAAATCTTAGCTAGGACTTACGCAAAAGTGTTCCAGCAAGGCAAAGCTTTGATGCCAGTACAACTCAAGTACGGCGAGGTGCTTGAACGCCGATGGGGCGGTTTTGCGTAAGTCCTATTGGTATTCATGGAGGGCTTATTCGATATGTGGAGCACAGAGCAAGTTTTAGGCGGCCTCTCGGCTGAGACCTTTTTACGCGACTATTGGCAGAAAAAGCCTTTGCTGATTCGTCAGGCATTCCCTCAATTCGAGGCCCCGGTCACGCCGGAGGAACTGGCGGGTTTAGCCTGCGAAGAAGGTGTACACAGCCGCATGGTGCTGGAAAGTTGCGGTAGCAAGCCGTGGGAATTGCGCTACGGCCCATTCAGCGAGGACGACTTCAACGCCCTGCCCGCCGAGGGTTGGTCAATCCTGGTATCCGATGTCGAAAAAGCCCTGCCGGAAATCATGGCGGTCGTTGAGCCATTTCGCTTTATCCCCGATTGGCGCATTGATGACTTGATGATGAGCTATGCACCGCCCGGCGGCTCGGTGGGGGCGCATGTCGATCAATATGATGTATTCCTGCTGCAAGCGCATGGTCGCCGCCGCTGGATGATCGAAACCCAGCCGCGTGATGACGAAAATGCATACATTGATGGCCTGGATTTGCGCATTCTCAAGGATTTCACCCCCGACCAAAGCTGGGATCTGGAACCCGGGGATTTGCTTTATCTTCCCCCCGGTGTGCCGCATCACGGCATCGCACTCACCGAGTGCATGACCTGGTCGATTGGTTTCCGCGCCCCGGCACATAGCGACATGGTTAGCGCGGTTTGCGATGCCTTGATTGATCGCATGAATCCGCGTATTCGTTACACCGACCCGGAGCTGGTCGAGCAAGACAATCCGGGTGAAATCAGTGCCCCGGCTCTCGCCAAGCTGAGTAAAATCGTGCGTGAGGCCATCACCCCGGATGATGCGGCCTTACAACGCATCTTTGGCGAGTGGCTTACTGAGCGCAATCTGAATCTTTCCGCGATGTATCCAGAGAACGAGCCACTGGACACAGATGAATTGCGTGAAATGGTGAATGATGGTGCTGTACTGCAACGAGTTCCGGCAGCACGTATCGCCTTTATTCAGCAAGCCGATGCGCTATTGTTTTTTATTGATGGCGAATGTGTTGAGCTGGATAGGGGTGAACGCGCCACAGTCGAGCTACTTTGCCGCGAGCAACATTTCAATGCCAGCATGCTCGCGCCATATGCCGACCATGTATGGCCATTACTGCATCGTATGTTTGCACGCGGTGTGATTATGCTAACTGAGGACGAGTGAGATGAACGATCCCATCATCATCATCGGCATGGGTGAAATAGGTAGCGTACTCGCGCGCGGGCTGCTGCGTGCTGGTCATCCTGTCTACCCAGTCACTCGCAGCATGGCGCTGAGTGATGCACATCGCATCAATCCGGAGCCGATGGCGGTGATTTTGGCAGTGGGTGAAGCGCAGCTGCACGCTTGTCTGCACGAGATGCCCATACCCTGGCGTGACAAATTGGTACTTTTGCAAAACGAGCTCTTGCCGCGTGACTGGCAAGAGCATGAGCTGCAATCCCCAACCGTGATGTCCGTATGGTTCGAAAAGAAGAAAGGCACGGACAGCAAACCCTTGCTGTCATCGCCGGTGTTTGGGAATCACGCGGGTCTCATCTGCTCGGCCATGCAAACCCTGGAGCTCCCGGCACACGAGGTGCTCACCATGGATGCCATGACTTGGGAGCTGGTGCGCAAGAATGTTTACATCCTTACCACCAATATTGCCGGGCTTGCCGTCGGGGGCACAGTGGACGAACTGTGGCAAAAAAACGAAACTTTAGCGCGTGATATTGCCCATGAGGTGATTCAATTGCAGGAGGCCTTGACGGGATTAACCTTTGAACGCGAAGGCCTGATTCAGGGCATGTTGGCAGGCTTTCATGGTGACCCTGCCCACAAGTGTATGGGTCGCACCGCGCCCGCACGCTTGGAACGCGCCTTGAGTATTATGCAAAACCACGGCATTTCAGCGCCGACGATGCAAAAAATTGCATCAAATTTCGCCTCAAGTTGATACAGACGTATTTTTTTCATAAAAGCACTAAAACTACCGTCTACACTAGTCTTAAAATATAGCCGTGAGATTACCCCACATGAAAACCATCCTGGTCGTTGACGATTCGAAAACCGCACGTTTGACCCTTAAAAGAAAACTTGACCTTATTCAGGACGTGCAGGTGGAAATGGCCGATTCGGGTGAATCCGCCGTTGAGTTACTAAGCCATAGCGCGCCACCAGATCTGATTTTCATGGACGTGCTAATGGGCAATATGAGCGGCTACGAGGCGGCTGCGACGATACTCAAAAACCCTGCCATGGCAGATGTGCCCATTGTGATGTGTACCTCCAAGGATGCGCAGGAAGATCGTGATGAAGCCGCTCGCAACGGCGCCAAAGGCTTCATTATCAAGCCAATCACCGATGAGGCATTCAATGAAGTTTGGCGTGATCTTGTACAGAATCGCGTTCGTCCCGAGCCAACTGAAGTGCAGGCCTCGCCCGTTACTCCCCCAGCAGTCACCGCCCCCACTGTCACAGAGGTTCCTGAAGCCATGCCGCAATTTGTTATTACCGCTGAACTGGAAGCCTTGGTACGTCAGATGGTCGAACAGTCCAATCTGCAACGCGCCGAAGAAGCCGCAGGCCAAGTGGTTCATGCCGCGCTGGGCGAGCATTTACATCAGGTCGAAGATATTCTGGAAGGAAAAATCAGCATTCTGACTTCGAGTCTGGCGGCACTGCATTCCGCACAGGAGCAAGCACAAGCTGAATACCTAAGCGCTCTGGCCACCATGCCATCAGCAGAAAACCCTGTCGATAACGAGCGTATCTCGCAGCTTGTCACACAGCAGCTCAAGGACTTTGAAGCTGAGGAACACTCCAAACGCGCCATTCATGAACTTGATTTTCAAACCAGACTTGAACAAAGCCTGCCACAACTTGCCGAGCAATATGCACAAAGCGTTGCAGAACGCATGGTTAATCAGGCTTTAGGCTCACACTTCGCCATGATGGAAGATCGGTTAAACGCTATCAATGTCGAGCTTGCCGCACTTAAATCCAACCCCGCTGTAGAATCCAAGGCAGCCGTATATGACGAGCACGCTGTACTTGCAGCGCTTGAAGCGCAACTTGAGCGCCGCATGCATGAAACCTTACCCTCGCTGGTTGCGGCGCAAGCTGATACACACCTAAAGGCTCACATCCAAGCAAGTGATGAGAAATTCCAGAGCATTAAGCACGAGTTAAGTGCAGGTATCCAAGCTGTCTCGGATGCCCTTTCGTCCCAAAACATGCAGTATTCGCCAACCGCCATGCCGCAAACCTTACCAGATGAATGGATGCAACAACTGCTGTCCAAACAGGATGAAATGCTGGAGCAACGCTTCAACGCCTGGAATGCGCAAATGGATGCTCACATCGCGCAGCAGGAGCACGCCATGTTCGAGCGCATTGACGAGAAATTGAACGAGATTTCACTACAGAGCACAGCAGCGCAGATTGCAGCCGAAAAACCTCACGCACACGCCGCCGTTGCACAAAAGCAAGACACGTCCAATTTCAAACTCGCTCTTGGCCTGGCTGCCTTGGGTGTGGTGCTTGCGCTGATTGCCCTGTTTAACTGATTCAATATTGGCCAAGGATGGCCATGGCGTTGGAGTAAGCTCCAATTACAGCACTCAAAACCACCGAAAATGCTAGCACAGCTCGCCTATGCTGGGCATTCACGGTTGTTTTCGTTTGCACTGTAGCCGTTGATTTGGATTTCGAACGCATTCTTAACGCGTAGAACGTTGCTCCAACACCTGTTGAATCAGACTTCGCACCTTGCGCATTCCGTCTTTCAATGTGGCATCAATCTCATCCATGGTGATGATTTTATCGTCATTTTTTCCTGCGGCCCAGTTAGCAATCACTGTCAGGTGGGCATATTCCACACCCAACTCGCGCGCCAAACTAGCTTCAGGCATACCAGTCATACCCACGATGTCGCAACCGTCGCGCTCCAGGCGCATGATTTCGGCCTTGGACTCCAAACGCGGCCCTTGGGTACAGGCATAGACACCGCCCTCAACCACGTCCAGCGACAACACATTAGCCGCATGAGCCAGTTCATGACGTAAAGACTCACTGTATGGGTAAGTAAAATCGATATGCGTTACAGAATCCAGCGTTCCTTCGAAAAAGGTGTGCTCACGTCCATAGGAATAATCAATTACCTGATCGGGGATACAGAGTACCGACGGCCCCATGTGCGACGTTATTCCACCCACCGCAGCCACAGCAATAATCTGACTTACACCCGCTTCCCTAAGCGCCCATAGATTGGCCCGATAATTGATCTGGTGGGGCGGTATACGGTGTGAATGCCCATGACGTGCGAAAAATACAACCTCACTACCACCTAATAAACCAAATGTAAGAGGTGCGGATGGCTCGCCAAAGGGCGTATTCACTACCTGATGGCGAGTGATTTCAAGATTTTTCAAATTCCCCAAACCGGTGCCACCGATAATCGCCAGCAGATTCTTATTATTCGTCATCTAAGTTATTCCTTCATTCAACCTGCTTGAGACCCAACCCGTTCAATCCAGTGTTTCGGTCAGCGCATAAATACCGTTCAAATTACGAAAATAACCACGATAATCCATACCCTCGCCGACCAAAAACCGATCTTCCACAATCACTCCCACATAATCCGGCCTAAAGTCACTCACCTTACGTGCATGATTTTTGTCCACCGCAACCACACTACGCACCGAGGCGGCTCCATCACGCAAACATGACTCGGTAATTTCTTTTAAAGTGATTCCTTCGTCATAAATATCATCGACGATCAGAACATGCCGCTTGGCAAGTGAGTGACGTGGACGCACCAACCAATGCAACACCCCGCCCTGCGTCGCCTCGCCGTAGCGTGAAACATGCAGGTAATCCAGCTCCATTGGGTAATGCAGACGACTCAATAATTTACCCGCTGCCACCAAACCACCGCTCATCACCACCAACACCAGCGGCACCTGATCCTGGATCTGCGCCAACCAGTCCTGCTCAATGGCAGCCGCCAATCGCGCATATGCCGCATTCATCGACTCGCTGCTCACCAGGCAATCAGCACTCGCCAAAAGCGCGTTTAATTGTGAAGCCTGCATCTTAAAACCTCTCTCAGGCAAGCGCCTGCATACGCGCCCACGTGGACTGATAGCGTGCCGACGCACGCAATTCGTGCAGCGGGACAAGGCGAGTCGTCGCACGCATGGCAAGTAAACGCACCTCACGTTCTGCATCATGAGGCGCTTCCAAAACCTCCAAAACATCAGCCACATCCTGTGGACGATTACACAGTAGCAGCATGTCACAACCTGCCTCAAGCGCCATATTGACCCGAGCCACTGGCTCGGCAATGCGGGTGGCGGCCACCATGCTCAAATCGTCAGTAAACACTGCACCCGCAAAACCATAACGCTCACGCAGCAACTCGCGCACCCACGCACGGGAAAAACCTGCGGGAAGTTCATCCACCGCCGGATAAATCACATGCGCCATCATCATGCCGGGCATACCTGCGTCAATCAGCTGGCGAAACGGTTGCAAATCACGGGCTTCAATCTCATGCAGTGCGCGCGCATCGACCGGAAACTCAAGATGAGAGTCCTCGGCCACCGAGCCATGCCCCGGAAAATGTTTGCCCACCGCCGCCATGCCCGCATCACGCATCCCCAGCATCCACGCCTCACCCAAAGCTGCAATAGCCTCGGGTGCTTCATGCAGCGCACGATTACCAATCACCCGGCTCAGCGGCCCGCCCAAATCAAGCACGGGCGCAAAACTCAAATCAATATCAAAGGCACGCAATTCCGCCGCCAGCAGCCACGCCCAATCGCGGGCAAGCAGCAAGGCATCCGCACGATCCTGATCGTAAAGTTCGCCCAAACGCGCCGCTGGCGGTATCTGCGTAAACCCTTCGCGGAAACGCTGCACACGCCCGCCTTCATGATCGACACTAATCAGTAACTCCGGGCGAAGCGCACGCACCTCGGTAATCAGCGCAAGCAACTGCGCGGGACTCTGATAATTACGTGCAAACAGAATCAGACCACCCACTTGAGGATGCAGCAGGCGCTCGGCCTCATCATCCTGTATTTGCAGTCCCTGGATGTCGATCATCAAGCAACCCAGTGCCATTAGCGCTCAATCTCCATATGATTCTTTTCTGCCTGGGTTATTTTACGTGCACTCACCAAATTTGCCTCGGCACGCGCACCCAAGTAAACGTATACACCCAAGGCAATCGTCAAGAGCGCCGCAGAAAACATTACAAACGATGCCTCATACAGATGATCGGCCGCTCCCATGGCAGATTTAAACATCAGCAATAACCCTTCAATCGAGACCGCAATAATGATCGAAGCCAAAAAGCGCGTGGTGGTGCGCCGGGTTGCGCTGTGTCGGAACACATCCTTGTGCATCAGTACTTCTTCTTCCAGCGTTGTCTTGGCCAAATCAAAAATCGCCATCGCCAAGGTAATCACGATAATGATGCTAAACGGGCGCAACTTGTCGGTTTCAGTTTCAATTGGATGAATCAAGGCCTGCGCCAAATCAGACAGCGCATTGAACATCAACACCGCCACCACCCCCAGTAAGCTCAAACCCAACAAGGCATACATACCTTTGAATAACGGCTCAAACCGGCGGCGCTGGGTATCGCCCATTAAAAAGCTTACCAAGGCTTCCAGGCTAGCATCCAAAACCAGATAACAACTCACACCCTCTGCGCAATGGATTGGCATCGCCGTCGTTAGACACAAGCTGCTATCCGCGCTAGACAAATAGGGTTCGGTAACAATGACCCCTTGATGCGCGTGAACCTGCTGAAAATACGGACGGTGACGGCGATCACGCCCCAAGCCAACGTCATGCTCACTACTAACCTCGCCACCTTTCATGGTGGAGAATTCACTGATTTGCATACCCTGGTCATTCAACATATACAGAACTTTAACGAAAGGATAACGCTCGCAAATCGAAACCATCGTTTGACGTTGCCCGTCCTGATCGTGGATTAAATCAATGTCGGCAATGCCGGTCACAATCGACTTCAAAAGCTCACGAATGGGCGTGCGGAATTCGTGATATCGCTCAATCACCGAGAGATAGCTCATTTCGGTCATGATATTTACCTCATTCAACAAAAAAGGCGCACCAAGCGGCGCGCCAAACAGGAGGAGTCAACGGCACCCACGCAGGAGAGACACTGTATGGGCAATTTGTGATATGCAAAATACGTTCCACATAATAAATAACCTTTTTAATCAGAATGTTAGATTAAAAGCATAGGTTGAAACATCACAAAAAATCACACACGCGCACATCTTTGATGCAAGAAAGATCGGCTAGCAGCCTGACGGACTTGAGACGATCTGGCTGCATAATGACAAACAGGTTCTTAGGCATTAGCTGCAAGCAACACCACAGCCTGCGCCACGATGCCCTCCTCGCGCCCGACAAATCCCAGACGCTCACTCGTCGTCGCCTTGATACTGAGCTGATTCACACCCACACCCATATCATCGGCCAGACAGGCCAACATCTGCGGAATATGCACCGCCACGCGCGGCGCCTGTGCCAACAAGGTCATGTCCGCATTGACCACCACCCACGCGCGCCCCGCCAAAAGCTGCATCACATGGCGCAACAGGACACGACTATCGACTCCGCGATAGACCGGGTCGGTATCAGGAAAATGATGGCCAATATCCCCAAGCCCCGCTGCACCAAGTAAAGCATCACACAGCGCGTGAATCAGTACGTCACCATCGGAATGTGCCAATAGCCCCTGCGTGTGTGGAATACGCACACCACCAAGCACGACATGGTCGCCCGCAGTGAACGCGTGCACATCGACGCCTTGTCCAATGCGCAATTTGGGCAATGAATGAATCACTGGATTCATAGCGCGACCTCACGTTGTTGCAAATAAAATTCAGCCAAGGCCAAATCTTCCGGGCGCGTTATTTTGATGTTGTCAGCATGCCCTTCAATCAAACGTGGCACACGCCCCGCAAACTCAATGGCCGAGGATTCGTCGGTGACTGACACCCCTTGATCCAAAGCACGCTGCAAACTTGACTGCAGGTGCTGAAGACGAAACATCTGCGGCGTAAGTGCATGCCACAAACCCGCGCGTGGCTCTGTACGCACAATCAGGCCGACATCATCCGCACGCTTCATGGTGTCGCGCACAGGCACGCCAAGCAAACCACCCACAGGATCATCGTGCAAGCGTGCAAGAAGCAGATCGATGTCCTCACGACGAACACAAGGCCGCGCCGCGTCATGCACCAGAACCCAAGGGTCGTGGGCCCCAATTTGCATCAATGCAGCAAGAAAATTCAGCGCGTTTAGGACAGAATGCGCGCGATCCTCACCACCTGGCACACAATGCAGCGGAACACTGGATTGCAGCTCAAGCTCTGGCCAGTAGGCATCCTCCAGCGCCACAGCGACGACAATGCCGCACACCAATGGATGATGCGAAAAGCTGTTCACACTGTGCTCCAACACCGTGCGTCCTGCGAGTGAAAGGTATTGCTTCGGGCGGTCGGCCACCATACGAGCGCCTACACCTGCTGCCGGAATGACGACCCAAACCGGCTCCATCTCAGTCATTTATGGCATTTCCAGATGGCTTGCTCACAGCAGGTGGGGCATCGTTGGTTGGCTGAAGGGACGCGGGGGCTGGTTTAAACTTATCCGGCTGAATAATTTGAAAATACACATCCCCCTGACGCACTAGACCCAAATCGACGCGCGCCCGCTCCTCAATTGCATCCAAACCCGTTTTCAAGTCGAGCACTTCGGCCTCCATCGTGGCATTCGATTGCTGTAATTTTTCGTTTTCGCTCATTTGCAGTTCAAATTTTTCACGCACTGCTTGCGCACGCGGCCAGCTGCCTTCTCCAAACCACAGGTGGTATTGCAGGGCAGCAAACAACAGTGCAAGCAGGACAATAACGATTTTCAGCATGGATGCATCAAACGCGGCGAATCTCTTAAAAGGTCAAGGCCGAAGTACCAGGGTGGTATTCGGCCTTGAAGTACAAAGCTAAGACCTTGTATCAGGAACGAAGATTTGACTCAACTCAAACCTTTCGCGGATTACTTTTTGGGATTAAAGGCAGCCAGACCGGGGTAAACCGCACGCGCGCCCAGTTGCTCTTCGATGCGCAGCAGACGGTTGTACTTGGCCACGCGATCCGAACGCGACAGCGAGCCGGTCTTGATTTGGCCACAGTTGGTCGCAACCGCCAGATCGGCAATGGTGGTGTCTTCAGTTTCGCCGGAGCGGTGTGAGGCAATGCTGGTGTAACCATTGTCCGCCGCCATCTGCATGGCTTCGAGGGTTTCGCTCAGGCTGCCAATCTGGTTGACCTTGATGAGGATGGAGTTGGCAATGCCCTTGCTGATGCCTTCCTTGAAGATTTTCGGGTTGGTGACATACAAGTCATCGCCCACCAGTTGCACCTTCTTGCCCAGCACTTCAGTCTGGTGCGCCCAGCCAGCCCAGTCACCTTCGGCCAGGCCATCTTCAATGCTGAGAATTGGATACTTGTCCACCCAGGCTTCAAGGAACGCCGTGAATTCAGCCGAAGTGAAGGATTTGCCTTCGCTTTCCAGCACATACATGCCGTCCTTGTAGAACTCGGAAGATGCCACATCCAGACCGATGTAGATGTCCTTGCCAGCCACGTAACCCGCCTTGGCAATCGCTTCCATGATGACTTCGATGGCCTCTTCGTTGGAAGACAGGTTGGGCGCAAAGCCGCCTTCGTCACCCACGGTGGTAGTCATACCGCGATCATGCAACACGCCCTTGAGTGCATGGAATACTTCCGCACCATAACGCAGCGCTTCACGGAAGCTTGGCGCACCGGCTGGAATAATCATGAATTCCTGCATGTCCACGCTGTTATCGGCGTGCGCGCCGCCGTTGATGATGTTCATCATCGGTACAGGCAGGGTCACCGCCTTGTCACCGCCCAAATGCTCGAACAGCGCCTTGCCGTTTTCATTCGCTGCCGCGTGTGCGGCGGCCAGAGACACGGCCAGAATGGCATTTGCACCCAGCTTGGATTTGAATTCGGTGCCGTCAAGATCACGCATGATCTGGTCGATGCCGGCTTGATCCTGCACATCCTTGCCAACCAGCGCCTCGGCAATCACGCCGTTCACGTTGGCCACTGCTTTGAGCACGCCTTTGCCGCCAAAGCGCGCCTTGTCGCCATCACGCAGCTCCAGCGCTTCACGCGAGCCGGTGGATGCGCCGGAGGGAACCATGGCATGACCAAAATGACCAGAGGCGAGGTGAATTTCGGCTTCAATGGTCGGGTTGCCACGAGAATCAAGCACTTCACGGGCGTGGATGCGGGTAATGTTCGACATATAAACTCCTCAAAAATAAGCGTAATCGCGGATTAGGTGTGCAAATGGATTGAAACATGCACACATCAAATGGTTATGACAGCAAGTTTTCTGCCAACGGTTGGGATTTGACCTGGGCATCAAGCGCACAAAGCATCGCCAGCAGGGGCTCAAGCAAGTGCAGCGGCCACATGTTAGGTCCATCACTCAAGGCGCAGGCCGGATCAGGGTGTGTTTCCATAAACAATCCGGACACCCCTGCCGCCACAGCAGCACGCGCCAGTACGGGCACAAACTCACGTTGACCGCCAGATGTCGTGCCCTGCCCGCCCGGCTGCTGCACCGAATGCGTAGCGTCATACACCACCGGGCATCCGGTGGCGCGCATGATGGCAAGTCCGCGCATGTCGGAGACCAGCGTGTTATAGCCAAACGATACGCCGCGCTCACACACCATGATCTGCTCATTACCCGTGGCGCGAGCCTTTTCCACCACATTCTGCATGTCCCATGGGGCAAGAAACTGGCCTTTCTTGATATTTACCGGCCTGCCCTGGCGCGCCACGTTCTGGATAAAGTTGGTCTGGCGACACAGGAAAGCGGGTGTTTGCAAAATATCCACCACTGAGGCCACTTCATCCAGCGGGGTGTCTTCGTGCACATCAGTTAAAACGGGCAGACCCAATTCAACTTTGACCCGCTCCAGAATGCGCAAGCCCTCTTCAATCCCCGGCCCGCGAAAACTGCTGGCGGATGAACGGTTGGCCTTGTCGAATGATGCCTTGAACACAAACGGAATACCCAGGCGTTCGGTCATCGCCTTAAGTGTTTCCGCCATGTCCAGAATCAGCTTCTCACTCTCGATTACACAGGGGCCTGCAATCAAGAACAGTGGCTGGTCGATACCAACATCATGCCCAACCAGCTTCATGCCTTACTCTCACGTTGCTTGAGTGCCGCCTGGATGAATGCGCTGAACAAAGGATGTCCATCACGCGGCGTCGAGGTGAACTCGGGGTGGAACTGACAGGCAAGGAACCACGGGTGATCCTTGAGCTCGACCATCTCGACCAAACTATTGTCGGACGACATGCCTGAAAAGGTCATGCCCGCAGCTTCAAGCGCCTCGCGGTAATGGTCATTGAACTCATAACGATGCCGATGACGTTCGGCGATCACATCCTGTCCATAAACCTTATGCGCCAGTGAACCCGGCGTCAGGCGGCAATATTGACTGCCCAGGCGCATGGTGCCGCCCAGATCAGAATCTTCGGCACGCTGCTCCACGCCACCTTCGGCAGTTTGCCACTCGGTAATCAAACCAATCACCGGATGCTCAGCCTGACGATCAAATTCGGTGCTATATGCCCCCGTCAAGCCCGCCTTGTTGCGCGCATATTCAATCACCGCAAGCTGCATCCCCAAGCAAATGCCCAAGTAGGGAATTTTATTCTCCCGTGCATAACGAATGGCGCGCATTTTGCCCAACACGCCGCGCTCACCAAAACCACCTGGCACAAGAATGGCATCCACACCGTCCAGCAAACGCAAATCACCACTTTCCAGACGTTCGGAATCAATCGACTCGACATTAACTACAGTGCGCGAATGAATACCCGCATGGGTCAGCGCTTCGTTGAGCGATTTGTAAGCGTCCGCCAGCTCGACATATTTGCCAACCATGGCGATACGTACTTCACGATGCGGATTGGTTTGCGCTTCAACGACGCGATCCCACTCGGACATATCCGCCGGCGGTACGTCGATGCGGAATTTACGCACCACAGTCTCATCCAGACCTTGCGCATGTAACAGACGCGGGATACGGTAAATCGTGTCGGAATCGACCGCGCTAATCACCGCATCCAATTCAACATTGGTAAACAGGGCAATTTTACGGCGCTCGTCACGCGGCAATTCGCGCTCGCTACGGCAAATCAAAATATCCGGCTGAATGCCGATCGAGCGCAATTCCTTGACCGAGTGCTGGGTCGGCTTGGTTTTCAACTCGCCTGCGGCCTTGATGTAAGGCACCAGGGTCAGGTGCATGAACAACGCACGCTCACGTCCCAGCTCAACACCCATCTGACGAATGGCTTCCAGAAATGGCAGGGATTCGATGTCACCCACCGTGCCGCCAATCTCAATCATCGCCACATCAAAGCCATCGGCACCTTCGTGCACGCGACGCTTGATTTCATCGGTAATGTGCGGAATCACCTGCACCGTGCCTCCCAGATAGTCGCCACGGCGTTCCTTGCGAATCACTTCTTCATACACACGACCCGTGGTAAAGCTATTGGCACGGGTGCAGGTGGTACGCACAAAGCGCTCGTAGTGTCCCAAGTCGAGGTCGGTCTCCGCCCCATCCTCGGTGACATACACTTCGCCGTGCTGAAACGGGCTCATGGTGCCCGGATCGACGTTGATGTACGGATCAAGCTTCATCAGGGTCACACGCAATCCGCGCGCTTCAAGCAAGGCCGCCAAAGATGCGGCGGCAATGCCCTTGCCCAAAGAGGACACCACACCGCCAGTCACAAAAATATATCGAGTCATGAGTCCTGCCATCGTCATTAGCGCCAACAACCTGGGATAAGAACCTGTTTACGATCTTCGCAACGGATGCGGTGCAAGCGGTATCGTAAACAGGTTCTAAGGCGTGACTGCTACTGGAAAGGCTTTGGAGGATACATGAAAACCCCTATGCCCCTCAAATCATACGTCTGTTTTAGTGGGCTAACGGCTGATAGGATGCGCGCCTACGCATTCATTACGTCACGAGGATTTGAGCATGGATTTCAGCATTCACCATACCGCGAGCCCCCTGACTGAAGCCTTCGCAGACTTACGTTCAGACTGCCTCGTCGTGGGTGTCTACCCAAACGGTGAGTTCACGCCTTCGGCAGCGGCCTTGGATCATTTAAGCGGTGGGCTGCTTACCCGCTTAACCCAACGTGGTGATCTTGAAATGACGGCAGGCAAAACCCTGCTCATCCCATCTGTGTCGGGCTTGGTTAAAGCCGAGCGCGTCCTGCTGGTCTGCGTGGGCGCGGCGGAAGAGCTCAAACCGAAGCGTTGGAAGAGCCTGTTTTCCGAGAGCATGAACGCCCTGCAACAACGCGGAATTCAGCGCGTTGATTTCACCCTGCTTGAAGCCGCGCCCCAAGGCATGAGCAAGGATCAGGCTCTGCGTCATGCCGTCCTTGCCCTGGATGAAGCCAGTTATCGCTTTTTGGACTTCAAAAGCGACAAAACCAGCGGACTGCCCAGCGTGCAACATGCCGCGTTCCTCGCACCTGCTGATGACGAAAACACATTGGAACAGGCACTTCAACAAGCCCAAGCCATCGCTTCCGGCATTGAACTGACCAAAAACCTCGCCAATACGCCGGGCAATGTATGTACACCAAGCTTCTTGGCTGAAACTGCGCAGCAACTCGCCGCGCAGAGCAGCCTGCTTGATGTCGAAATTCTTGAACGCGAAACCATGCAGCAACTCGGCATGGGCTCGCTGCTTTCCGTCGCCCAAGGCAGCGACCAGCCGCCGAAATTCATCATTCTTAACTACCGCAATGCAGCCGACGATACTGCGACGGTGGTGCTGGTCGGCAAGGGCGTGACCTTCGACTCCGGCGGCATTTCGCTCAAGCCGGGCGAAAAAATGGACGAAATGAAATACGACATGGGCGGAGCCGCCGCTGTGCTCGGCATCTTCAAGGCTGTGGCGGCCATGCGCCTGCCGATCAACCTGGTCGGCCTGATTCCCAGTGTGGAAAACATGCCCTCCGGCGGCGCGCTCAAACCGGGCGACATCGTCACCTCCATGTCCGGCCAGACGATCGAAGTACTTAACACCGATGCAGAAGGTCGTCTGATTTTGTGTGATGCACTGACCTATGCCGAACGTTTCAACCCTGCGGCGGTCATTGATATGGCCACCCTCACCGGAGCAGTCATTATCGCCTTGGCGCGCGCGCCTTCCGGACTGTTGGGCAACAACGCCGAATTGCTGCAATCCATCCTCCAGGCGGGCGAAACCAGCGGTGACCGCGCATGGGAACTGCCCTTGTGGGACGACTACCAAGACCTGCTCAAGTCCAACTTCGCCGACATGGCCAATATCGGCGGACGCGAAGGCGGCACAATCACCGCAGCAGCCTTCCTGTCACGCTTTACCAAAGCCTACCCCTGGGCGCATCTGGATATCGCCGGAACGGCGTGGAATAGCGGCGATAAAAAAGGCGCGACCGGCCGACCTGTGCCACTTGTCATGGAGTGGTTGATGACGCGGGTTAACAATTAAGGTACAACCGGGTCGATATTTTCATAATCTTCGCGAAAGTTTCTTATCGTGAAAATCTATAAAGTGAACAATTAATTATTTTTAGCACGTTAACAATCATCCTTACCCAGCGGCAATGTCACATTAAATTTATGCAAAACAACCCTCTCGCAGAAGTTTTTGGTCATCTGACAACTGATTTGTCAGACCGTGCTCAACGCTTTAGGAAAAATAGACTTTGCCCTTTTAACAACAAAGTACCGAGTTGCACCAAGGATAAGGCAAAAGATCCACTTGGTGTTTGCAGCGTCTACCATGGAAAGAATGCCATTATAACCTGCCCAATACGGTTTAGAGAAGACTGGTTAATTGCCGACGATGCCGCAGCTTTTTTCTTTCCCGAAAGTACAAAATGGACATCCCTAACGGAAGTTAGACTGGCAGATGGTGACGGAAAATCAGCAGGTAACATTGATGTGGTCTTAGTCGCATATGATCAAAATGGTAGGGTTGTAGATTTTGGATCACTTGAAATCCAAGCTGTTTACATTTCTGGCAATGTACGTGATCCATTTGCCCACTATATGTCTGACTGCGCTGCGCACATGAATATGGATTGGCGAAGTGAGGCAAATTATCCACGCCCTGATTTCTTATCCTCATCACGAAAGCGCCTTGCGCCCCAATTAATGTTCAAAGGCGGCATACTCAACGCTTGGGGAAAGAAAATGGCTGTAGCTATTGATTATCCATTTTTCAATACCCTTCCTAGCTTAAAACAGGTGTCGAAAGAGCAAGCTGATGTTGCGTGGCTTGTCTATGAATTAGAATCGAACCCCAATAATTCATTTAAGCTTTGCAAGAAGGAAATAGTTTATACTGAGTTTTCCGAAGCATTAAACGCCATTTCCAGACCGAAGATTGGAAAGATTGATGAATTTCTAAAAATACTTCAATCCAAAGTCGATGAAAAGCTTGACACACCACCAGTAAACCAAATCTTAGAAAACCCGTTTATCTCGTGATGGAAGTTCAGAAAGACCTTTTTGGCCATGAGTTGCCCCCAAATGCGTACAAGCCGGTAAATGTTGCGTCAGTCCCCCAACGTAGTCTTTTCAGATATCCGGGAGGGAAGACTTGGTTCATCCCAAGATTTAGACAATGGATTCAAAGCAAAAAATCCAAGCCAAATATCCTTATAGAGCCTTTTGTTGGCGGTGGGATTGTCTCATTGACTGCGGCATTTGAAAATCTGGTAGATTCAGTATTAATGGTTGAATTGGATTCAGAAATTGCTGCGGTATGGGAAACATTAATTTCAGGGGATGGTGAATGGCTTGCACAGCGTATTCAGGACTTTGAAATGTCGAAAGAAAATGCTGTTCATGAGCTTTCTCGAGAATCTAAAAGCCGTAGGGATAAAGCATTTCAAACTATAATCAAGAACAGAACTTTCCATGGTGGGATACTTGCCGCTGGTTCTGGTTTCTTGAAAAATGGAGAAGCAGGTAAAGGTATATCATCACGCTGGTATCCAGCGACCCTTGCCAAGAGAATCAGTGACATTAATCTTGTTTTGGGAAAGTTACGCTTCTTACACGGTAACGCATTTGAAGTTCTTGAAGAATACACTCATGACTCTGATGCTGTCTTTTTTGTGGATCCTCCTTACACGGCAGGGGGAAAAAACGCAGGTAATCGACTCTACACGCATTTCAAGATTGATCACGATATGCTCTTTCAGAAATGTTCTAAATTAGCAGGTGACTTCATAATGACGTATGACAATTCAGATGAAGTGAAGAATCTTGCAAGTAAGTACGCTTTGCAAGCCAAGCCAATACCGATGAAGAATACACATCATGCGAAAATGACTGAATTGGTAATAGGAAAGGATTTATCTTGGATGGATGACATAGAGAGGGTGTGAGAATCTGTAACTCCATACAAAACTAAAAAACCCAACAAGACGGTAGAATCAATGCGCTAACGCGCACGAAACCAATTGAGTTTGTCTCGATTGAAATAAATCTAGATGTAACATCAACCACGAAATCCCTTGAACCAATACACCTTGTAATTCAAAGCCCAGTCCTTGTGAATTTGAACATGCAGCGGTTCAAGGACTTCGACGGCGTCAAAGCGTGAAATCAGCGCTTCGGGCAAAGGCTCGTTGCTCACCATCAACATGTCATGGCCGATATGCGGCTGACCGAGTGGGTGCATCAAGTCATATTGATGGCGGATGCCCTGCCCCGCATTCCAGCTGACAATGTGCTCAGGGCGCAAGTGCAGGTGGTAGCCCAGTTGGGCGAGTAGGTCTCGATCCCCGCTCATCAGTAAGGCATGTGGAGCAAGTGCCTGGCGCGCGGTGTATTGCTCTGCGAGCTGATCCCAGCCGCGTACGCGCTTGAATGGGTCGGTTTTGCCTGTCATTTCCACGCCAAACCATTGCGCGCCCTGGGTGTAGTGGTAGGCCCCCAACATGACGATAACGTTCAGCAGGATGGCGGCAATCAGCCAGCGCCGATGATGTACACCCTGCTGAACCCCCCAGGCCGCAAGCAGCACACTGGCAGCCACGAACGCGGGCGCTGCCCAGTTGGCATTGGCGCGTCCGAGCAGTGCCTGTGCCGAAATCGCCAGCAGGAACACCAGTGAAAACACAGCAAGCAGGGATTTTTGTCGTGATGCGGGCAACGTGAACAGGGCGACCAGCCAGAGAATCAGACTGATCGGGCCAAACACGGCAAGCTGTCCGGAGATAAATTCGCCCAACTCATCCCAGTGCAGTCCGGCATGTTCAAGATTGGAAATTTCTGCCGTGTGCTGAAAAGTCGGCCAACCATGCTGTGCATTCCAAACAATATTTGGCGCAATAATCAGCACAGCCACAAATGCCGCCACCCACAAACGCGGGTTCAAAAGCTGCCCGCGCCACGCCGGAACCAGTAACAGCGCCAGCAATACCGACGGTGCGAACAACGCCATGGTGTACTTGCTCAACAAGCCCAAGCCACAGGCCACGCCCAGCATCAACCAATGTCGCCAGGCATTGGTTTGCAACGCCAATACCAAGGCCAGCATCGCCCATGCCCAAAACAGCAGCAGCAAGACATCGGTGGAAATAATCAGGTTGGACAAGGCCACGCCCGGCATCAACAGAAACACCGCCGCCGCCCATAACCCGGTGCGGGCATCGAAAAAGACCTGCCCCAAGCGAAACACCAGCCAAGTCGTGACGGGATACACCAAAAGCGCACCCGACTTGACGCAAAAAACACCATCGCCACACAAACTGGTGGTGAACGCAATCAAAGCCGCAATCATTGGCGGTTTGGAGTAATAACCCCAATCCAGTTGCTGCGCCCAGCCCCAGTAATAGGCCTCGTCAACATACAAACCAATATCCGCCGTGGCCAAAACCAGGGCACGGTAGGCGGTCAAAACGGCCATGAGCAAAAACAGCCCTAAATAGGCGCGCAGTTCTGATAGGGGCTTAAAATTCAGCACGGAGCATCCGAAGATTCAGAAAGAATGTGGCATAGCCTACCCGAAGACCTCGCGCATCTGTACTCGTGCATCTGTAAGTGAGCACCTTTAAAAGGCCTTGAAGGCCATGATTGAGCCAAAGAACTTTCTAGAACATTTAAATGGGAACTTTGACGAAATAACGAATTGTATAGCGACAAGCTTTTACAAATCAGCGCAAAGTGCGGCAGAACAATGCCTTGACGTTAATGCGAGTGCTATGTAAGATGCGCGTCCTGTTTATACAGGCGCGTAGCTCAGCTGGTTAGAGCACCACCTTGACATGGTGGGGGTCGTTGGTTCGATTCCAATCGCGCCTACCAATTCCTAGGGTACAGCCACGGCTGTGCCCTTTTCGTTTGTGCGTCATTGCGCATTGCAACCTTTGTGTATTACGCGACCCGTGGTAGGGGTCGCCACTGAACCGAGGAACTTTTCATGCCGAATATCACCCTTCCCGACGGCTCGCAGCGTCATTTCGATCATCCCGTCAGCCTGCTCGACATTGCCAACAACATTGGCTCACGTTTAGCCAAGGCCTGCCTTGCCGCCAAAGTGGACGGACATATGATGGATATGAGTCGCACGCTTTCGCACGATGCGACCGTGCAGTTCATGACCACCAAGGATGCCGAAGGGGTGGATGTGATTCGTCATTCCACAGCACACTTGCTGGCGCAGGCGGTCAAGCAGCTTTATCCGCAGGCGCAGGTGACCATTGGCCCTGTGATCGACAATGGCTTCTACTACGACTTTGCCGTCGAGCCAGCCTTCACTACTGACGATCTGGAAAAAATCGAAATCCGGATGCGCGAGCTGGCCAAGGCCGATCAACCGCTGTCGCGCCAGGTGATGAGCCGTGATCAGGCAGTAACCTATTTCAAAGGCTTGGACGAGGCCTACAAGGCCGAAATCATCGAATCAATCCCGACCAATGAAGAGTTGTCGCTGTACACCCAGGGCGACTTTACCGACCTGTGCCGTGGCCCGCACGTACCGTCCACCGGGCATATCAAGGCCTTCAAGCTAACCAAAGTGGCGGGCGCGTATTGGCGCGGCGACAGCAAGAACGCCATGCTCTCGCGCATTTACGGCGTGGCCTTTGCCACCCAGACCGAGCTGGATGAATACCTGCACCGCATGGAAGAAGCCGAAAAGCGCGACCACCGCCGTATCGGCAAGCAGCTTGACCTGTTCCATTTCCAGGAAGAAGCACCGGGCATGGTGTTCTGGCACGACAAGGGCTGGCGCCTATTCCGTCAGGTCGAAGGCTATATGCGCACGCATCTTGGCAAATACGACTACCTCGAAGTGAATACCCCGCAGATTCTCGACCGCTCGCTGTGGGAAAAGTCGGGGCACTGGGGCAAGTTTTCGGGCGGTATGTTCACCACCAACCTGGACGATCATGAATACGCCATCAAGCCAATGAACTGCCCTGGGCATATTCAGGTGTACAACCAAGGCTTGAAAAGCTACCGCGACCTGCCCTTCCGCATCGCCGAATTTGGCACTGTCCACCGCAACGAACCCTCCGGCACCCTGCACGGCATTATGCGCGCCCGTCGTTTCACCCAGGATGATGCGCACGTTTTCTGCACCGAGGAGCAGTTGCAAGCCGAGGTCGCCTCGCTGATCGAGCAGACTTTTGACGTCTACACCACCTTCGGCTTTACCGATGTGACCCTCGCGCTGTCCACCCGCCCGGAAAGCCGCGTTGGCGCGGATGAGCTGTGGGACAAGGCGGAAGATGCGTTGGCCAAATCGCTCGAAGCACGCGGTCTGGATTACCGTCTGCAACCCGGCGAAGGTGCGTTTTATGGCCCAAAAATCGAATTCACCCTGAAGGACTGCATTGGCCGTAACTGGCAGTGCGGTACCATTCAGGTGGACTTTTCCATGCCGGGTCGCCTGGATGCGGAATATGTCGGTGAAGATGGCCAGCGCAAGACCCCGGTGATGATTCACCGCGCCATTCTCGGCAGCTTGGAGCGTTTTGTCGGTATTCTGATCGAACATTACGCCGGTCATTTCCCACTTTGGCTTGCGCCGCAGCAAGTTGCCGTGATGGGAATTACCGACAAACACGCCCCATTTGTGCAGGAAGTGGAAAAAATACTGAAAAATGCCGGCTTCCGTGCCGCTGCGGATTTGCGCAATGAGAAGATCGGGTTTAAAATCCGCGAGTTAACTCTACAGCGCATTCCTTATCTGATTGTGATCGGGGATCGCGAAGTAGAACAGCGTCAGGTGAGTGTTCGCACCCGTAACGGCGAAGACCTTGGCAGCATGGGCTTGGACGAGTTTCTTGCCAAACTTAACGAGCAAGTTATCCAACGAGCCTGACTCTTGAAAAAGAGCCCCACCACGTTGATTTGAATGGATTTTTGAGGATATTAAGATCGCTTTAGCACCCCAAACGCGCGAAAAGAAAGACGACGAACCGCGCCTGAATACTGAAATTACCGCTCGTGAATTGCGCCTGATTGATGCCGAAGGCAATCAGGTCGGCGTTGTATCCCGCTATGACGCACTTCGCATGGCGGAAGAAGCTGAACTTGATCTGGTTGAAATCTCGCCACAGGCCGTACCACCTGTGTGCAAGATCATGAACTATGGCAAGTTCCGCTATCAGCAACAAAAGAAAGCCAACGAAGCCAAGAAAAATCAGAAAGTGATCGAGGTCAAGGAAGTCAAATTCCGTCCCGGCACCGAAGAAGCCGACTATCAAGTAAAATTGCGCAACGTGATTCGCTTCCTGGAAGACGGCGATAAAGTCAAAATCACTCTGCGCTTCCGTGGACGTGAAATGGCTCACCAAAACATCGGCATGCTGGTTTACGACCGCATTGAAAAAGAGTTGGGTGAGCAAATTGTGATTGAACAACGTCCCAAGCTTGAAGGGCGGCAAATGGTTATGGTCATCTCCCCGCGCAAGCATTAATGCCCAAACATTAAGACCTGCGCACACGAATGACCAAAGCAAGTCCTCGTTAACAAAGAGGCATTTTGGAAAACTCTGAATTTATTCATTGCTTTCCTCGGGGCGGAAACGCCCCTCACGACCCTGCAGCGCTGACACTCCGGCGCCACGGGATTCTCGAACGAAACAGAAACTGGAGTCGAAATCGATGCCCAAGATCAGAAGTAACAGTGGAGCGTCCAAGCGCTTCAAGAAGACCAAACATGGCTTCAAACGTGGAGCGGCGTTTATGCGCCACATCCTGACCAAGAAGAGTAGCAAAACCAAGCGTCAGCTGGGTTCGCCCGCTTATGTCCACGCGAGCGACCTCAGAGGTATCGTTCGTTTGCTGCCCTACGCCTAATTCCAGGCCTTAGTTAAGGAGATCCATCATGGCAAGAGTTAAACGCGGTGTTACCGCACGTGCCCGTCACAAGAAAATCCTCGCCAAAGCCAAAGGCTATTACGGCGCCCGTTCACGCACCTACCGCGTCGCCAAGCAGGCCGTCATCAAAGCCGGTCAATATGCTTACCGCGACCGCCGCCAGAAGAAGCGCCAGTTCCGCGCCCTCTGGATCGTGCGTATCAACGCCGAAGCACGCAACAATGGCTTGTCCTACAGCAAGTTGATGAACGGCCTGAAAAAAGCCGCCATCACTATCGACCGCAAGGTTCTGGCTGACATCGCCATGCACGACAAGGCTGCGTTTGCTGCCATCGCTGCACAGGCAATAACTGCTCTCGCGGCTTAATTAGGCCACGCCTGACAGCACAAGGGGTGGCCTACGGGTCTCCCCTTTTTTGTCTTCCCATATCCGGGTTGATGACCGTTTAAAAAAGCACGCCTGTTTGGTAAGTTCTTTTTTAAACAGCCAAAAACACCCAAAGAATCTCCACTTAATATTTGAGGCCGTGTGCATGACCGCTGACACGAATATTGATTTCACCGAATTAAGCCTCGCACTTGATGCCGCCATCCTGTCGATCAGCGACGCGCCTGACTTGCTTGCCCTCGACGCTTTCCGCGTCCAGTTCCTTGGCAAAAAAGGCGCGCTCACCGATGCCATGAAGGGCTTGGGCAAGCTCTCACCGGAAGACAAGCGCACGCAAGGTGCCATTCTGCACGCGCTGCGCCAGAAACTTGAGCAGGCCTTGGAGCAGCGCAAACAGGCCCTGGAAAGCGCCCAGCTGGCCGAACGTCTGGCGCGTGAAGCGGTAGACATCACCCTGCCCGGTCGCGGCCAGGCGATGGGCAGCCTGCACCCGGTCACGCTGACCCTGCGCCGCATTGAAGACCTGCTGGGTCAGCTTGGTTTCAGTGTTGCCGAAGGTCCGGAGGTCGAAGACGACTTCCACAATTTCACCGCGCTCAACATCCCCGAAAGCCACCCGGCGCGGGCGATGCACGACACCTTCTACTTCGATGCCAGCACCCTGCTGCGCACCCACACCTCGCCGGTGCAGATTCGCGCCATGGAGCAGCAGCAACCGCCGCTGCGCATCATTGCACCGGGTCGGGTCTATCGCTGCGATTCCGATGCCACCCACTCGCCCATGTTCCACCAGATCGAAGGTCTGTGGGTGGATGAAAGCGTCAGCTTCGCGCACCTCAAGGGCGTAGTACAGGTCTTCCTGCAACGCTTTTTCGAGCGCGACGATCTGCAAGTACGCTTCCGCCCTTCATTCTTTCCGTTCACTGAGCCGTCAGCTGAAATGGACATGAGCTGGAATGGTGGCTGGCTGGAAATCGGCGGCTGCGGCATGGTGCATCCCAACGTGCTGGCGCATGTCGGCATCGACAGCGAACGCTATCAGGGCTTTGCCTTTGGCCTCGGATTGGAACGCCTGACCATGCTGCGTTACGGCATCAATGATCTGCGCCTGTTCTTCGACAACGATCTGCGCTTTTTGGAACAATTCGCGTAATTTTAAGGAATACGATCATGCGCTTTTCTGAACAATGGCTACGCGAATGGGTCAATCCCGCGCTCTCTTCCGAACAACTCGGTGCCCAGCTCACCATGGCCGGGCTGGAACTGGATGCACTTGAGCTTGCTGCACCCGCCTTTTCCGGCGTGGTGGTAGCGCGCATTCTTGAAGCTGTCCAACATCCCGATGCCGACAAGCTGCGTGTCTGCCAGGTGGATGATGGCTCCGGCCAGCCGGTGCAAGTCGTCTGTGGCGCACCCAATGCCCGCGCCGGACTGATGGCGGTATTCGCCCGCGTGGGCGCCGAGCTTCCGGGCAACTTGAGCATCAAGCAAGCCAAGCTGCGTGGCGTCGAATCCTTCGGCATGTTGTGCGGCGCCTCTGAATTGGGGCTGGATGGCTACAACGATGGCCTGTTGGAGATGCCCGCCGATGCCCCGGTCGGGGTCGATTTCCGTGCTTTTCTCAAGCTTGATGACCACATTTTTGAGCTCGGCATCACCCCCAACCGTGGCGACTGCCTGAGCATTCTCGGTCTCGCACGCGAGACTGCCGCCCAAAACAACCTGGCGCTGGGTGGCCCCGAGCTGGTCGTCATACCACCGGCCAGCACAGCACAAATCAGCGTCAACGTAAGCGCCCCATCCGCCTGTCCGCGTTATTGCGTGCGCGTGATCGAAGGTTTGAACGCGGAGGCGGTCACCCCGCTTTGGCTCACTGAAAACCTGCGTCGCTCAGGTCTGCGTCCAATTCATCCAATTGTTGATGTCGCCAACTACGTGATGCTGGAGCTTGGTCAACCGCTACATGCCTTCGATCTCGACCGGCTACATGGCGGCCTTGACGTGCGCATGGCCAAAGCCGAAGAGAGCATGGTTGGACTGGATGGAAAAACACTCAAGCTTGACGCGGACATGCTGGTCATTGCCGATGCCAGTGGCGCGGTGGCTATGGCCGGAGTGATCGGAGGTCAGGATTCCGGCGTTGAAAGCGGCACCACCCGCATCGTGCTGGAAAGCGCCTATTTCGCCCCAAACGCGATTGCGGGACGCGCACGCCGCCTAGGGTTGCACACCGATGCCGCACATCGCTTCGAACGTGGCACCGATCCAGAGTTGCCGCGTATTGCCATAGAGCGCGCCACCGAATTGTTATGCAGCTTGTACGGCGGAGCCCCTGGCGTAGTGAATGAAATTGTCAGTGCAGAACATATGCCACAGCACACACCCATTCTGCTGCGTCGCACGCGCATCGAACGCATTCTTGGCTTCCCGGTCGCCGACGACGATGTGACTGGTATCCTGCAACGCCTCGGCATCCTGCTCGAACCCATGGAAGAAGGCTGGTACGCTACCCCGCCAAGTCATCGTCACGACCTCAACATAGAGGTTGACTTGATTGAAGAGCTCGCGCGGCTGCATGGCTATGACCAACTTCCCGCCCGTTTACCCTTTGCCGATCTCACCATTGCACAACGTCCGGAAAATCGTCTTGGTTTGAACCAGCTCAAAGAGCGCATGGTCAGCCTCGGCTACCGTGAAGTTATCAGTTACAGTTTTGTCGACGCACCTTTGCTCGAAAAGCTCACCCCCGATCAAGCCCCGCTGATTCTGGCCAACCCCATTTCGTCTGAAATGGCCGCCATGCGCACCACGCTGTGGGCGGGGCTCATCAGCACGCTCAAGTACAACCTCAATCGCCAACAAACCCGTGCCCGCCTCTTCGAAACCGGCTTGCGTTTTGTGCCGCACAACAGCGGTTTGAAGCAAGAAGCCATGTTTGCCGGGCTGATTTTTGGTGAGATACGCACCGAGCAATGGGCTGACAAATCCCGCAAGGTCGATTTCTTTGACCTCAAGGGCGATATTGAAGCACTGCTTGCGCACGGCGGCCTAGGCTCTCAGGTGCAATGGCAGCGCATCTTCCAGCACCCCGCCCTGCACCCTGGCGTGTCGGCGCGACTGATGCTGGGTGGCGAAGAGCTTGGTTGGGCTGGCTTACTGCACCCCAGCCTGGAAAATGTGCTTGATCTTCCTGGGCAGGTTTTTGTATTTGAATTGCACCAAGAGCTGCTGCTGCGTCGCCGAGTCCCGCGCTTCCAGCCCGTATCGCGTTTCCCGATTATCCGCCGCGACCTGGCACTGCTGGTACCCGATAGCGTGAGCAGCGCAGAGCTGTTGAACTGCGTGACGGAGGGTGCACCCGCCTTCCTGCGCGAAACCGAAGTGTTCGACGTGTACCGTGGCCAAGGCGTACCTGATACATTCGCAAGTATTGCTATCCGCTTGATTTTGCAAGATAACGAGCGCACTCTAAGCGATGCGGACGTGGATGCATTTATCACCGCCGCGCTGACACGACTCCATACCCAATTTGGCATTACCTTAAGGACATAATAACAATGGCGCTTACCAAGGCCGATATGGTCGAACGTCTTTACGATGAACTGGGACTCAATAAACGTGAAGCGAAGGACATCGTAGAAATGTTTTTCGACGAAGTACGCAGCGCGCTTGCACAGGGCGAAGAAGTCAAACTTTCCGGCTTCGGCAACTTCCAACTTAGAGACAAGAGTGAGCGCCCAGGGCGCAACCCCAAAACCGGCCTGGTAATTCCTGTGAGCGCACGTCGTGTAGTCACCTTCCGCGCAGGTCAAAAACTCAAATCGCTGGTTGAAGGTTATGAACCTACCGAAACCAACTGAATACAGCGAGGATTTGCCTGAAATTCCCAATAAACGCTATTTCACTATTGGCGAAGCCAGTGAGTTATGCGCTGTAAAATCGCATGTATTACGTTATTGGGAACAGGAATTTATTCAGCTTGCCCCGGTCAAGCGTCGTGGTAACCGCCGTTATTATCAACGTGAAGATATTGAGCTGATTCGTCATATTCGCGACCTGCTTTATGGCCAGGGCTTCACTATCAGTGGTGCGCGTCAACAGCTTGAAACCACGCTTAATGGCGCACCTCAAAGTGTATCTATTCAAGACATTGCACAGCAGCTTCAAAGTATCATTACCTCACTGCGTGATGGCATCAAACGTATTGACAGCGCGGATAGAGGCCGGTAATATGCCGACCTCTTAAGCAACCCGCCTAGGTTTGCTTAGTTTCTCGGAGTGTAGCGCAGTCTGGTAGCGCACCTGGTTTGGGACCAGGTGGTCGTGGGTTCAAATCCCTCCTCTCCGACCATATTTTTAAAAACCCTATCTGTGCCCGTAGCTCATCTGGATAGAGCATCGGCCTTCTAAGCCGAGGGTAGCGGGTTCGAGTCCTGCCGGGCACACCAGTTGTGCTGTAGGTCTTTCTCGTAGATGGTTGCATACGTTTTATGGTGGTCGTAGCTCAGTTGGTAGAGCCCTGGATTGTGATTCCAGTTGTCGTGGGTTCGAGCCCCATCGATCACCCCACCTATTCAATTAAAAAGCCGCTTTTATTAGCGGCTTTTTTTGTACCCCAATTATATGAATCTGACCACGTCAGTCGGTTCGACCTTCACTTTAAAATAGCTCCCCACCAACCCAATGGATGAGGAAAAGCAATTACGGTGTCTTCACGACTCCCGGCGGGCTCCATGTGCCTGCACCCGCGGGAAGAATTGAATACGACCCCGCTTTTGGCTCCTTCGGCCAGTACAAGCGCATCACCAGATAGATTGAACCGCTGGGTGCTGGCAGCCAATTCGCTTCCTTATCCTTACCGGGTGAATCCTTATGGATGTAAAGCGTGGGTGAGCCGTCTGCATTCATTTTCATAACAGGCAGCATCGGTGAGTTGATGAGATAACGGTTGATCGGGTTTTCAATCAGCAGCTGCGTCTTGCCGTCGTACATGGTTACCAACCAGAAGGCGTTTACCGGTGGCAATTGATCCGCCGGGAAGGTGTGTGTAGTTCTGCATGCTGCCATAGCACACCGAGTGACCGCTTGCTGGTCGACTTGCGTGAGAAACTCAAACGATCAACGCTGGTGATAAAGTAACTGTCGGTTTTAACCCCCGCCTCTCCCGCGAGCGAGAGCCTCCATTAACCATGAGCAAAAACATGAACCAAAACGCACAAGAAATTGCCCAATTTGATGCCCTCGCGGGGGAATGGTGGGACGAACAGGGTGCCTTATGGACCTTGCACGCGATTAATCCGTTACGCATGGACTTTATTCGTACCCACGTCGCACTCGCTGGCAAGCAGGTGTTGGATGTTGGCTGCGGTGGCGGCATTTTGACCGAAACCTTGGCACGCGAAGCCGCAAACGCAACCGGCATTGACCTTGCTGCAGCAAGCCTGAGCACGGCACGCCTGCATGCTGAATCCGAGGGGCTGGATATCAGTTACCGCCTGATGCCGGTCGAGGACCTTGCAGCTGCCGAGCCTGGGAGCTTTGATGTGGTCACCTGCATGGAAATGCTCGAACACGTTCCCGATCCGGCAGGCATCGTGCAGGCCTGTGCCAACCTGCTCAAACCTGGCGGCTGGCTGTTCCTGTCCACGCTAAATCGCACACCGCAATCCTTTGCGCTGGCAATTGTTGCAGCGGAATACCTCACCGGCATGATCCCACGCGGCACGCATGACTGGAATAAATTCATCCGTCCAGCCGAGCTGTCCTCATGGCTGCGTGCCTCCGGACTAGAATGGGTCGATCAGCAAGGCCTTCATTACAACCCGCTCAATCGACAGTTCTGGCTTGCTCCCGGCGTTGAGGTGAATTTCCTCGTGGCAGCACGCAAGCCAATGACCCAAACCAATGAGTCATCAGACTGCTGAAATACTATGTCAGCAGCCTGATAAGGCGGGCCAAGGATTTCCCGCACGCAAATCAATAACACAAGTGTTTGATTTGTTGCTATCGAGTTCGGGCGTGTAGCGGATTCGATAGGGCTGAAAACTCATGAATGAGTTTTCAGCATCCTGTTAGATGCCTCGTAATAACGGAACGCCGTAGGTCAAAAACGCATGCAAACCTAAGCCAATGACACCGCCAACCAGCGTGCCGTTAAATCGGATGTATTGCAAATCTCGCCCCACGCTTAGCTCTAACGTTTCAACCAACTGACGATCATCCCAAGCCTTGACCGTTTTGGTGATATGCTCAGTAATTCCGTCGCGAACGTCGACGACCAGCTTGTCCGCCGCCGTCAAAACATGCTCATTGATGGCCGCACGTAGACTGGCATCCTCGCGCATCCGCGTTCCAAGCGCCTGCATGGCCTGCTGTAAATGCAGCGCAATCTGCGAATCCTCACGGCTCAAATCGGCGCGCAACCATGCCTTCAGCTCGGCGGCCAGAGTTTTGGCATAAGCCTGCAACTCCGGGCGCTGTAAAAGCTGCATTTTCACGTCCTCAAACGCCGCCTGGATTTTGGCGTCCTCTCCGAGTTTTGCGATATACGCCATGACTTCCGCTTCATAACGCAGGCGCAGTAGATGCTCCGGCTGCTGCAACACCGCCACCACATCCATCATCAAGGCCTGCGCCAGCTTGTTGGCCAGTTCATCGGACATGGCATCCACCGACTTGAACACATTCAGCACACCAATGATCTTCGGCCACTCGGCACGCGCGTATTCCGCCAGCTTGGCTGACACTTGCGCTTTGACCTCGTCCTGATCGAGACATTGCGCTAGTTTCAACAACCCGGCATCCAAAACCGCATGGTGCCGTCCGTCACGGGTCAGGGCGCGCAGCACCTGCGCCGTGGTTTCTGCCGTATTCCAACGCACTACTGCTTCATGCAGCAGATCACGCAAGGCAAGCTGCAAGCGTGCATCGTCCAGCCAGTCCAAGGCCTGCAAACTCCAGCCACGCACGGCATTCACCCAGGTTTGCACTTGGGCAGGCTCAGCCAACCACTGCGCCAGACGCGCTGCCGGGTCAAATACGGCAAGTTTTTCCAGCAAGGTTTTTGGCTCAAGAAAATGATCACGCACAAACAGAGCCAATTGGTCGCCAATGCGTGCCTTATTGCTGGGAATGATCGCCGTATGCGGAAAAGGCAAACCCAAGGGATGACGAAAGAGCGCGACCACCGCGAACCAGTCAGCCAGCGCGCCCACCACGGCCGCCTCGGAAAAAGCCAGCGTCCATGCCCAAACGCCCTGCCCGCCCATAACGGAGCTCAGCACCAATCCGGCAAGCGCCCCGAGCAACAAGGCGAGCGCAATCGCCTGCAAATGCCTCAATTCGCGCGCACGTTCAATCCTTGACGCAACAGCCATGCTCACTCTTCATATACGGATGCAAATGCACGCTCACCCGCAAGCTCCTTTTCTACCACCGTCGGCAGGGTTTTGGGTGCGCGTATGCGCAACTGCTTGTGAATACTGGTACGGCCAAACACCACCTCGATATCTTTCACGCCCACCCCGAACGACTTGGACAGAAAACGCACCATATGATCGGTCGCCTTGCCATCTTCTGGTGCGGCTGTCACGCTCACCTTGAGCTGATGACCTTTTGGCTTTCCAATGGCATCGCGTTTGGCTGCAGGCGTGCCTAAAATATTCACTACAAGAACATCCCTATCCCAGAAACAAAACGACTGTACTGGACAAATTTTATGGCTCACACTAACTGCGCCCCCAACACTTCTTGATGATCCATACGCCCATTTACACTGCTCCAACTAATATTCTAAGTAAAATGGTCAGCCACAGATTGTGCCTAGTACTCCATGCTCACTTGAAAAATCAACTACTGGTCGTTTTTGATGCCTGAAACACCCAAGTTCGACATACTATTCGAGCAATTGCCTGATGCGGTCTATCTTATCGACCCAGAGTCATCAAATATCCTTTGGTGCAACCGCGCCGCATACGAGGATCTAGGTCTTGATGCAGTGGATGTCCTCAATCATTCGGTCATCAGCCTGCAAAAGGATGTGAGAGGCTTGCCGCAATGGACGGATATCGCGCAAGTGATACGCAGTGTTCCCGTGTATACCTTCGTTGGCCGTCACAGGCACAGGGAAGGAGGTGAAATCGCTGTCGAGGTTAACACATCCCACTTTTCCCATGATGGACGTGAGTATTTTCTATCCATCGCTCGCAATATCAACAAACGTGTTGCGACCGAGCAGCGGCTGAATGAGAGCGCGCAGCAAAATTGGTTTGTATTGAATGAGTCCATGGATGGTCTCTGGGACTGGAAGGTGGCCACGGGTGACGTGTTTTTCAGCCCAAAATTAAAGCAGATTCTCGGCTATGGCCCTGATGAGATGCAGCCCAAAGTCGAGACCTGGAGCAACAACATTCATCCCGAAGACAAGGATTATGTCCTTGCTGCACTGCAACAGCACATGGACGGTCGGTGCGGCCGTTATGAAGCGGAATATCGCATCATGAACCGCAACGGCTACTACATGTGGATTTATGATCGGGGCAAAATCACCGAGTACGACCAACATGGGCAGCCGCAGCGCATTATCGGCATGATGCAAAACATTACCGACCGCAAACTGCTGGAGTTGCATCTTGAGCACCTCGCGCATCTGGACGACTTGACCCAGCTGGCCAACCGGCGCGCGGGCATGAACCAGCTCAATCAAATGTTGCAGCAAGCCGAAACTCAACAACAACCGTTGTGTGTTGGTGTGATCGACATCGACAACTTCAAACACATCAATGATCAGTACGGCCACCCAATGGGTGATGAAGTCATTGCCGGTGTTGCGCAGATGCTCCGTCAGCATTTACGCAAAACCGACTATGTATTTCGCATGGGGGGTGAGGAATTTGTATTTCTGCTGCCTAATACCAGTACTGACGAGGCACAGCAACTTGAACAGGCGCTGCACGCACGCCTTCGTGATATTGACTGGCTTGGCGGCTACAACATCCCCCAAGTCACCTTCAGTATCGGCATAGCCTGCTTTCCAGAAGACACCCAGAACAAGGACCACGTGTTGACGCTGGCGGACAGCGCTCTTTATCAGGCCAAGGAAAACGGACGAAACAGAACCTGTTTTGTCGCCAACAATGAAGGCGAAATTCCCTGAGAGAATTCATCAAGAGTCTGCATTGAGATGAGTCAAAGCACGTCGACATTTCGCAAACAACACGCATTCCACACATTGGATACCCCTGCTACAGTTGCTCAACTGAAAATACCTTAAGGAGAGCCCAGATGAGAGTGCGTGCCGCATGTGGATATCTCATGGTTGCCATGTCGATACTTACAGTTTCAGGATGCAACCAAAACGATGAAACTGCATCCGATATGCTCAATATCGTCGATGTCAGGCAGGCAACATCCTATACCTGTGGGGTATCTGCATCCCAGGCGGTGCTCAACCACTACGGCACAGATGCAAGAGAAGACGAATTGGCTCAGCGATTTGGGACTACTGAAACGTCTGGAACATCCCCAAATCGGATCGTTGCAGGCTTAGAGTCGTTTGGTCTGGTCGCAACCATGCAAGAAAATACAACGCTAGATGATCTGCGTTGGAATATTCAGCAAAAAATTCCAACCATGGTCGCCATTCAAGCCTGGTTAGAAAAATATCCACCCCAAGATTGGAGCATGGAGTGGGAAAGTGGGCATTGGATCATTGTCATTGGAATGGACGACAGCAATGTTTACTTTGAGGATCCATCAATCCTTGGATCCCGCGGGTGGTTATCGCATTCCGAATTTCTTGCTCGTTGGCATGATTACACCGGTG
Source organism: Halothiobacillus sp. (assembly GCA_020061705.1). GTDB lineage: Bacteria > Pseudomonadota > Gammaproteobacteria > Halothiobacillales > Halothiobacillaceae > Thiofaba. The sequence goes on from JAGUXT010000038.1 coordinate 117,457, forward strand.
AAGCACCGTGCTGCGGTGTAAACAATAAGATATATACCCATTTGAGTATTTCAGTTAAAGGGGCTCCCGTCGAAAGGGGTCTGTATACTCATATCGATTAGCGAACCGTTAAAACTATCTTTTCTGCGGATCCGCTGCCTACAAAAGCATACGAGAAACAGTTTGCTAGAAAAAAAGCCATATTGCGCAATTAATATTCGGTGATTGCTGCGAAGTTGCGATTCAAAATAGTAAAGTTTTTGATCCGGAGGATTGCAGCACAACAATCCTCCGTACAAACTTACCGATTATTTCGCCGCCCCAAGCGCCGCTGCCACAATTGCCTTGGCCTCTTCCTGAATTTCCTTCAGGTGCGTTTCACCCTTGAAACTTTCGGCGTAGATTTTGTAAATATCTTCGGTACCGGATGGTCGAGCCGCGAACCAGCCATTTTCTGTAGTGACTTTCAAGCCACCGATTTCAGCGTTATTCCCCGGTGCACGAGTGAGCTTGGCAGTGATTTTCTCTCCTGCGAGAGTTTCAGCCTTTACTTGCTCTGGACTGAGCTTGGAGAGGATTTGCTTTTGCTCACGGCTTGCAGCTGCATCGACGCGGTCGAAGATTGGATTGCCATGGCGCTCGGTGAGTTTTTTATAATAAACGCTGGGGTCCTCGCCCGTTTTGGCAGTAATTTCGGCGGCCAGCAGGTTCACGATAATGCCATCCTTGTCCGTACTCCATGCGCTACCATCCATGCGCAGGAAGGATGCGCCCGCAGACTCTTCGCCGCCAAAACCGCAATGACCGTTGACCAGGCCGTCCACAAACCATTTGAAGCCAACCGGTACTTCACGCAGGCCACGATGCAGGTCGTGCGCCACGCGGTCGATCATGGAGCTGGAGACCAGGGTTTTGCCAATGTAGGCATTCGCCGACCAATGCGGACGGTTGCGGAACAGGTAATCGATGCACACGCTTAGGAAGTGGTTGGAGTTCATCAGCCCACCGCTGGGCGTGACGATGCCGTGACGATCTGCATCGGTGTCATTGCCAAAAGCGATGTCGTACTGATCCTTCAGACGAATCAGCCCGGCCATGGCATAGGGTGAGGAGCAATCCATGCGAATTTTGCCGTCGTGATCCAGCGTCATGAAAGCAAAACGCGGGTCGATCTCCTTGTTTACCACGTCGATATTCAAGCCATAAGTTTCGGCAATCGGCTCCCAGTAGGGCAAACCTGCGCCACCCATAGGGTCAACGCCGATTTTGAGTCCGGCGGCGCGGATGGCCTCCATATCAACTACATTTTTCAGATCATCAACATAGGGTTTGATGAACTCATAGGTCTGCGTGCTGGGTAGCGCGAGTGCTTTGGCCAGCGAAATACGCTTCACGCCTTTCAGGTCATGATTGAGCAAATCATTGGCGCGCGCCTGAATCACGCGTGTGGCATCCACATCCGCCGGCCCACCATTGGTAGCGTTGTACTTGAAGCCGCCATCACTCGGTGGATTATGCGACGGGGTAATGACCACGCCATCAGCCAGGTGTGAGGTGCGTCCCTTGTTGTGAGTCAAAATCGCGTGCGAAATCACTGGGGTAGGTACGAGCGGTTCTCCCGCGGGAATACGCAGCTCAATACCATGTGCTGCAAATACTTCAATCGCGGTGTAGAAGGCAGGAGTGGATAGCGCATGCGAATCAAGTCCGATAAACAGCGGACCAGTGATGTCATTGTCCTTGCGGTATTCGGCAAGGGCCTGGCAGGTCGCCAGAATATGATCTTCATTGAAACTGTGTTTGGTACTGCATCCGCGGTGTCCAGAGGTACCGAATGCAACCCACTGCGCCAGATTGTTGGGGTCGGGGTGTTGGGTATAGTAAGCAGAAACGAGGTCAGGAATATTGGTCAATACGTCGCGTGGGGCGGGAAATCCTGCGAGTGGATGCAGTGCCATGGTTTCGTTCCTCGTTGATAAACTTTAATAGAAAGACCGCAGTTGAGTTCAGGTTAATGCGCCAAGATTACATGGCGTTGAACGGCTTGCACAGGTGGCACGTGAATATTCAAAGCCACATAGCACACAGAGGACATCAGGCACGTAGGGGAAGGGGATTTACACGGCGTTGAATACCTTGCCTCGCTGGCCTCCGTGTCCTCTGTGACTGAAATTATGCTTCACTCTACTTTTTCATCCAATTTAAATAGGTGTTGCGCCAAATGATCCAGGTTTTTTAAGCCAAAATCATCCAAAAACTGCCGCGTCGTTCCCAAAAGCTCCGGTCTACCTGGGGTTTCGCGTTTACCCACACTTTGAATCCAGCCGCGTTCGGACAATGTCTTGAGAATTTGCGGGTTAATCGACACACCGCGTATGGCTTCGATTTCGGCACGGGTGATGGGTTGCTTCCAGGCGATCAAGGCCAGCGTTTCCAGCACTGCACGCGAGTAACGTGGCGGACGTTGAGGCTGGAGCTTGGCTAGCCATGGCGCAAATCGGCCAGTGGCTTGCAGGCGGAAGCCACTGGCAACTTCAATCAATTCAATGCCGCGTTCGGCATAGCTGGCCGCAAGCATGCTCAATCCCTGATCGAGCATGGCAGCATCCACCTCGTCGCCAAGAATCTCTGCCAAACGCGCACGCGAAAGCGGTTCGCCTGCTGCGAGCAACAACGCTTCGAGCAAAGCGGGCAGATTATTCATGCGGGCTGTGCCGCTGCAATTAAAAACAAACCCATTTCTTCACGCTCGACCTCAATCTGACCGATTTTTAATAGCTCGAGCACGGCTAAAAAACTTATCACCACGCCGCGCCGGCCCTCTTCAGGACGCAAGATCTCAAGCAGGTAAACCACACCCTCGGCAACTCGCTGCACAATGAAACTCATACGCTCTCGCAAGCTGATGGCCTCACGCTGAATATAATGATGCTCCGCCAACGCGGCACGCTGTAAAACACTGCCCAATGCCGCCAATAACTCATCCATGCTGACCTTGGGCGGCGCAGGGCAATGCTCTACTGTCGGCAACGCTGCAGCCAGGGCGAATACATCACGATCGATGCGCGACAGCGCATCCAGACGCTCGCTGGCCTCGCGCAATTGTTCGTAGTCCTGCAAGCGACGCACCAACGCCATACGCGGGTCAGCCTCTTCATCACTCATGTGCTGCGGTCGCGGCAGCAACATGCGCGATTTAATCTCCGCCAGCCACGCCGCCATCGCCAGATATTCAGCAGCCAATTCCAGCTTCAATCCCTGCATGGTTTCGATATAGCGAAGATACTGGCGGGTAACTTCGGCAATGGGAATATCCAGAATATTGATGTTCTGCTTTCGAATAAGGTAGAGCAACAAATCCAGCGGCCCCTGAAATGACTCCAACATAATCGCCAGCGCGTCTGGAGGAATATATAAGTCCTTGGGAAAATCCAGTAAAAGCTGCTCGCCAATGCGCGCTACGCTCTCGAATTCTGTCCCAATCAACGAAGAGCCCAAGGCCATAGAATTCAAGGCCGAACCAATCAAGGTAATACAAACCCCGTCAGCCATTGCGTCATGCCGCTCAAAATCGGCCCCAGCACCGTCCACAGCACACCGCTAAACATTAACGCCAGCAAAATCACGAAGCCAAACGGTTCGACGCGTGAAACCTGCATCCCCATTTTTGGGGGCAGCAGACTGACCAGTACCCGCCCACCATCCAGCGGTGGAATTGGCAATAAATTGAATAGCATGAGCAAAAGATTAATAAACACGCCAGCCTGCCCCATCAATACCAGTGGCAGCGCCCAGTCACCCATGCCCTGCCCGGCCATCCATTGCCCCAGCGCCATCATCAAGGCCCAAAACACGGCCATTGCAAAATTGGATGCTGGCCCGGCCATGGCCACCCAAGCCATATCAAAACGCGGATTGCGCAGGTTTCGCATATCCACCGGAACTGGCTTTGCCCAGCCAAACACAAAGCCGCCCAGAAAAAAGGTCGCAATCGGCAAAACCACCGTACCCACCGGGTCGATATGTTTAAACGGATTGAGTGACAAACGCCCAAGGCTTGCCGCTGTGTGGTCACCAAAAAAACGTGCCGCATAACCGTGCGCGGCTTCATGCACGGTAATCGCAAACAATACCGGCAAAATCCAGACACTGAACTTCTGAATTAAATTAAAATCCATTGCACTGCCTTTTTATAATTAAACATTCTCAATAACACCCACCGGAACCTCGCCCAAACCACGACGCACGAGCAGCATATCGTCCCCGGCCATATCAATCACCGTGGTGGGCTGGTCGGCACAAAAGCCCACATCAAGAATCAAATCCAATCGCTTGCCAATCCGAGATTTAATTTCTTCGGGATCACACAAAGGCTCGGTATCTCCGGCCAGAATCAGGGTACTGGAAAGCAACGGCTCACCCAAAACCTGCAACAACGCCTGCGTGAGTGGATGTTCAGGCACGCGCACGCCCACGGTTTTACGCTTGGGGTGCTGCAAACGACGCGGTGCTTCGCTGCTGGCGGGCAGGATAAAGGTATACGCCCCTGGCGTGTACTGACGCAGGAAACGGTAGGCGATATTGTCTACCCGCGCATACACCGAAATCTCGGACAGGTCGCGCACCATGAGGGTAAAAAAATGCTTGTCATCCAGCCCGCGTATGGAACGGATGCGCTCCATGGCATCTTTATCGCCCAGCGCACAACCAAGCGCGTAGCCCGAATCGGTGGGCAATGCGATCACACCGCCACGTTGAATGGTTTCAACTGCTTGGGTGATTAAGCGCGTCTGCGGGTTATCTGGGTGAAGGTTTAGAATGCGTGGCATGGTCACTACTGTCTGGTCGTGGATAGGGCTTATAAAGGCAGGACATAGTATGAGGGAAAGATGACCGTAGCGCCCACTGCGTTTACCATAGCGCACCATTTAACAACACCGTGTGCTTACTACTTTCCATGAAATTATTTTTCGATTTTTTGCCCATCCTGCTGTTTTTTGTTGCCTACAAGACTTCGGGCATTTATGTAGCCACTGCCGTTGCCATCGCCGCCAGCCTGATTCTTGTTGCTTACACATGGCTACGCACCCGCAAGGTAGAACCCATGCAGCTCGTATCGCTGGGCCTGATTGTCGTCTTTGGTGGTGCCACGCTGTGGTTGCAAAATCCGCTGTTCATCATGTGGAAGCCAAGTATTCTCTACGTTTTGTTCGCAGCCACGTTTCTGGGCAGTCAGTTTATTGGTGACAAAACACTCGTTGAACGCATGATGGGAAGCTTGATGAGCGCGCCCAAGGCCATCTGGCAACGGGTCAATATCGCTTGGGTTAGTTTTTTTATCGTCCTTGCCGGGCTCAATTTATATGTCGCCTACAACTTTGATGAAGCCACTTGGGTAAACTTCAAACTATTCGGGCTGATGGGCATTACGCTGGTATTCATGCTTGCTCAGGGCTTGTGGCTTGCCAAACACGCCACCATGATCGACAACGCAGCCGAGCCCGTTGCGGAGACACCCGCACCCAACAAAGAGCCGTAAACTTAAGGGCAATAACGATGTGGTATATGATTTACGCTGTTGATGCTGTCGAAAGCGGTGAAAAACGCAGCAAGGCTCGCCCTGCGCACTTGGCGCGTTTACAGGCTCTGCGTGATACAGGGCGATTGCTCCTTGCCGGGCCTTTGCCTGATGAGACGGAACCTGGCGCAACGCGCATGGTCGGAAGTCTGATCCTTGCGGATTTTACTTCACTCGATGAAGCGCGTGCGTGGGCAGCGGATGACCCATATGCCCATGCGGGCGTCTATCGAGAAACACACATCCATCCTTGGAAGGGTGTGTTTATGCCGTCCACTGATAGCAACCCAACTCAACCAACCCTTTAACTTCAAGCTCCGACCTCACTTCAACCTAAGGATGTAACTGCATGAACCTGCTGAAAAAACCGTTGATTCTTGCCATGACCGCCACCCTGCTGCTTGCAGGCTGTGGCCAAAACTCAACCCCGGAAAAAGCAGCCAGCACCACGGCAGCCCCCGTAGAGCAAAAGGATGTTCTGGCGATTGTGAATGGTGACACCATCACAGTTGAGGAATTCAACGCCATCAAGCTGCAACTGCCACCACAAGCTCAAGCCAGCGACGACCAGGTTTTGCAACAACTCATCGAACTCAAGGCCTTGGCGCAAAAAGCCGAAGCCGATGGCCTGGCCAAGGAAGCCGCCATTCAAGCTGAAATCGAACGCGCCAAGGAAAGCATCCTGGCCAACCATCTGGTCAAGCGTATGATGAAAGACATGAAGTTCACCGACGAGCAACTCAAGAAAGAGTACGACGAGCTGGTCACCAAGCTGCCGAAAAAGCACGAAATGAAAGCCGCGCACATCCTGATTGAAAACGAAGACCAGGCCAAAGAAATCCAGAAAAAGGTTAACGACGGCGGCAATTTTGCCGAACTCGCCAAAGCTTACTCCATCGATCCAGGCTCCAAGGATCAGGGCGGTGACTTGGGTTGGTTTGAAGCCGGCATGATGGTTCCTGAGTTCTCTGCTGCGGCCAGCGCGCTCAAGCCGGGCGAAACTACCAAGGAACTCGTCAAGTCACAGTTCGGCTGGCACATCATCAAGCTGGAAGAAACTCGTGATGTACCACCACCGGCATTTGAATCAGTCAAACCCCAAGTCGAAAACATGATGCAGCAAAAAGCGGTAGAAAAGCTGGTGAACGACACCCGTGCTGCCGCCAAGGTTGAAATCAAGAAAGCCGCAGAGCCTGCCGCCAAGCCTGCTGAAACTGCCCCAGCTGCTGCTCCTGCAGCAGCCAAGTAATTGGTAACTTCTGAAAATTAGATCGGTATGCATAACGTGCCTACCGGTCGCGTTCGGCAAGGATGCTGACTTATTCGTGTATTTCAAACCAATCCCATTGAAGGTGACGCCCATGCAGCTCCCCATTACCAGTAACGATCTTCGCAAAACCCTTCTCGGTGCCGAACTGACCGAACTGGAATGCAATACCCTCGCGCAGGTTTGCACGGTGCGCCATATTGCCAGCGGCGAAGTGTTATTCCGCGAAGGCGAGTCGCACCACGAGCTGTACGTCATTCTCGATGGTCGTCTAGCCGTCAACAAGGACAGCGGGCGCGGCTTTGCCGACACCTTGCACATCCTCAGTCAGGGCGATCTGGCGGGCGAGTCCGGCTTTCTCGATGGCAAGCCGCATTCCGCCACCCTGCGCGCCGTGGGTGATGCGACCGTACTTGCCCTGCATCGCGAGAACCTTGAACGTTTGATCAAGGATCATCCATTCATGGTCTACCACGTCATGCGCGCCATCGTGCGCAGCATTCGAGGCATCATGGTGCGCATGAACAACCAATGCACCCAAATGAACCAGTACATTCAAAGCGGCAGTCGTTTCTAGACAAGGCATGAAACCCGCTGCCTTCCTCTTCGACCTCGACGGCACGCTGGTTGATACCGCGCCGGACATGGCGGGGGCTCTCAACCTCTTGCGTGCAGAATACAACCTGCCTGAGCTGCCGTTTGATCATATCCGCCCCTGGGTGTCGCATGGTGCGGGCGCATTGGTCAGGCTGGGCTTTGGCAATACGCTTGATCCTGCACACCAAGAAGTCCTGCGCCGCCGTTACATTGAGATTTACGCTGCAAATCTTTGTGTGGACAGCGTGCTTTTCCCCGGCATGGCGGGGGTGCTTGACGCGCTACGCCAGCAAGGTCGCAGCTGGGGCATCGTAACCAATAAGCCCTCCTTTTTGACCGAGCCCTTGCTGGCGGGCATGGGCTTGTATTCACCCTGCATTGTCAGCGGCGACACCCTGCCTGTGAACAAGCCCGACCCTGCACCTGTGCGCCATGCCTGCGCCTTGCTGGGTTTGTCGGTCAGCGAATGCATCATGGTGGGCGATCACAAACGCGATATTGAAGCCGCACGAGCTGCGGGTAGTCCGTCAATTGCCGCCGCGTTTGGTTACATTCAAAGCGACGACAATCCGCACGACTGGGGCGCAGATGCGGTGGTACACCACGCCGAGGAATTGCACGCTTGGATTTGAACCTCAGCCCCGACCAGCAACTGTTGCTCGTCGCCCTCGCTGCCTTTTTGCTGGGCGAATTACTCACATGGCTGATTTTGCGCGCCAGCAGTAAAGCACTTGAAGCACGCCTTTCCGAGCGTCTGTTCGCCGCCGAAGCAGAAATCGCCGAACAACTGGCAGAACGTCAGACGTTAAGCCACGACAACCAACACCTGCGCGATGCACTCAACCAAGCCAGCAATGAACGCGCCATGCTGCATGAGCGTGCCAGCCGAATTGCGCCCCTGGAGCACGAAACGGCCACCCTGCGCAGCCAACTCGACGCACTCGAACATGAGCGCCGCACCCAGGGTGAGCGTGCAGCGGCCTTGCTGGCCGAGCTTGAACCGCTACGCCTGCGCATGGAAGGCACCGAGCGTACCCTGCTGGAAACCACGCACGAGCGCGACCGTAGCCGCGAAAACCTCACCCAGGTGCAAACCCAACTCGCCGCCGAACGTGAGCAAGCGCAAGAAAAGCTAACCCTGCTGCTTGAAGCCAAAACCCAGCTCAGCGAACAGTTCAAAGTACTGGCGAATGAAATTCTGGAAGAAAAAACCCAGCGTTTTACCGAGCACAACCAAAACCAAATCGGCGAACTTCTCAACCCGTTACGTGATCGTCTGAGCGAATTCCAAAAGAAAGTCGAAGACAGCTACGGCCAAGAAGCGCGCGAACGCCATGCCCTGCGCGAAGAGCTCAAACGCCTGGCCGAAATGAACACCCGCCTCGGCCATGAAGCCGAAAGCTTGACCCGCGCCCTTAAGGGCGAGCGCAAAACGCAGGGCATGTGGGGCGAAATGATCCTGGAAACCGTGCTTGAAAGCTCCGGCCTGCGCAAAGGCTATGAATACGACACCCAGGTCAGCCTCGCCAACGCGGGCAGCCGTGCCCAGCCGGATGCGCTGATTTACCTGCCGGAAAATCGCGTGGTGATCGTCGATGCCAAGGTTTCACTTTCGGCCTATGAACGCTACGTCAACGACGACGATCCTGCTCAAAAATCGCGCCACCTCAAGGACCACATCACGGCCTTGCGCGCCCACATTGCCGGGCTGTCTGACAAGGCATATGAAAATATTCCTGAGCTGCGCACCCTCGATTTTGTAGTGCTGTTCGTCCCCATCGAGCCCGCCCTGATGCTGGCCATGGAGCATGACAAAACCCTGTTTCAGGACGCGCTCAAACGCAATATCGTCATGGTCTCGCCCACGACCCTGCTCGCCGTGTTGCGCACCATTGCCCATGTTTGGCGGCAAGAACAACAAAACCAGAACGCACAGGAAATTGCTCGTCAAGCCGGAGATTTATACGACAAACTCGCAGGCTTTGTAGACGATATGCAGACACTCGGCGGACGCATCGAACAGACAGCAAAGACCTATGAAGCGGCATTTAACAAGCTTTCAAGTGGACGTGGCAATGTGCTTAGCCGTGCGCAACGCCTCCACCGCCTTGGCGTACAATCCAGTAAAAACCTGCCGGAAAATCTGCTTCAGGCCGCCATGGAAAGCGACGAGGAGACACGCGCATGAACGCTTTCATTGATCGACATCCTTTGCTTGCGCGTGCGCTACCCAGCCCCACGCACTCCCCGCTTGGCCAATGTCTGCGCCGCCCGCTGAAGTCCGCCTCGCCTGAGTCCTGCGTACATGGCCAAGCCATGCTGCAAGCCCCTTTAAGCGTCAAACACGCCAGCTTTAGCGAAATGATGTTCACGGCTCGCCGGGATGGTGGCCAACTCATCCATGATCAACTGGGCTACCTGTGGCCTCAAGCCAGTGCGCATGACCTTGCCCTGGCGCAGGGACTGGGCGTCGCGCTGTGGATCGGGGATATGCTGCTGCGTGTACGCGAGGATGCACAAGATGGCCACTTTCTTTTGCCGCAGGACTTGATGCAGCGCTATCTCGTTGATGCAGCACAACTCACCGAGGCTCGGCACGATTTTGCGCTACGCCGCCTGAGTGAATACCTTGCCGGACAAGCGCTGAAAATCCTGCAAGGCAGTGCGCCGCTTGGTTTATCCGCGCCCTTCTGGCTGCGTTATCGCCTGCGCTGGACGATGCTCAACGCCGGTTTCATCCTGCAGGAAATGCAGCGCAACCCCAAGGCACCGTTTATCAAACCGGTATTATCCTTCCGTGATCGCCTAAGCCTGCTCAAAAACACGCTCTTCGTCAGCTCATCCAGCGCGCCCAAAGGCGGAAGCTGCGGCAGTGGCGGTTGCTCGACGTAATACCATGTCCACTCACTCTGCCAACCCCGTCGAATTTTGCCGCCAACTCGCCGCGCCGCGTGGTTCGGCCAACCACTACGCGACACTGTACATGCCTGCCGTGCAGCAGCCTGCCGCATGGGCGGTGCTGGCGTTGCGCCACGAGCTGAACGAAGTCGTCACGCGCATTGCCGAACCCAGCGTGGCAAAGGCTCGTCTCGACTGGTGGCAGGCCGAACTGCAAGCTGCCGAACAAGGTCAAGCCCAACACCCGATTGCACAAGCCCTCAGCCAGCATGTTCTAAACCATCCTGGCCACGATGCCCTGCTCGACGAGCTCCTCAGCGGCGCGCACGCGCGTTTGCACTCTTCCCACCTTGAAAATGCCAGCGACTTCGCGCTCATGAGTTACCGTCAAGACACCGCTGCCTGGCTGATTCTCACTGATATTTCAGGTCAGTCTGGACGCACCGAACGCAACTTTACCCACGCACTTGGCAGCGCCCTCACCTGGACTCGTGTACTGCACTATGTCGGGCGCGATGCCGCCCAGGGCGAGATATGGATTCCACAGCAAACCCTGGTGCACCACGGGCTGAATGCAGCTGATCTAATGCAGCCGCGCACGACGGAACGTACACGCGTCATTTTTGCCGAACTTGGGCAACATATTCGCCAACACATCCAACACGCCCGCACCCTGCTCCCTGCCGCCAAACAGCCGGAGCAGATTATGGCACTGGTCAGCCTTGCCCACGCCGAAGCCGTGCTGGATGCCATGCAAGGCGAAGACTGGAGCCTGCTGGAGCGCCGTCCCGAACTGACCCCACTGCGTCTGTTATGGCTGGCATGGCGCACTGCAAGCAAGGCGCGACGCGGCAAAATCACCCCCACATAAAATCAATCAGATTAACCCATGAAGCCAACAACGATCCTCATTACCGGAGCCACGGGCGGCCTGGGCCGCGCCGTCAGCCTGCACGCCACACGTCAAGGCGCACGCCTCATCCTGCTTGGACGTAAACCAGAGGCACTCATGGCCCTGGCGGATGAAATTGTCGCTCAAGGCGGTGCAGAACCGCTCCTGCACGCCATGGATTTCGCCGGAGCACAGGCCGAAGACTATCTGCAACTGACTGAATTACTGGCACAACACATCACACAGCTTGATGCGCTACTACACCTTGCCGCCGATATTGCCGCCCCTGCACCGCTGGCTCATGTCGATCCCAGCGTGTGGAATCGCGTCATGCGGGTCAACCTGACTGCGCCGTTTTTACTTACTCGCGCCTGCTTGCCACTTCTGCGTCCAGCTCAAGCCGAAAGCGGAGCTGGCAAGGTCATCTTCATGGCAGATGATAATCCTGCCAGCTACCTTGGTGCCTACGCCATCAGTAAGGCCGCATTAAGCCGCCAAGCTGCACAATGGTCTGATGAAAATCCTGAGCTTTGCGTTGAAATCTTCACCCCGCCCGCCATGCCCACCGCACTCTACGCCCGCATCTATCCCGGACGTGCGCCGGATGGACTTACACCTGTGCACGAAGTCGCTATAAAACTACTTCAGCTCGTCTACTAATCGCTTACTCGACTAGCAAATAAAAACGCACCCAAAGGTGCGTATATGTATCGAACAAACTAACCAAAAAATACGTTTCCGTTCGATAAACCGTTCCGTTACCAACGTTTACGTGGCGGTCGACTCTCACCTGTGGGCCGACCACGACCTGCGACATCACGCGCATCACGACCGGCTGTACGGCTAGGCGCATGGCTCGCAGAGCGGTCTGAGCCGCGTCCCGACTCACGCGTAGCATCATGCGTCATGTCCCGACCGGCATCCGTGCGCGATCCACGCCCGCCAATACGCACGTCAGCACGGGTTGCCGCACGCGTCACAGGTCGCCCCTCGGCTGTTGCCACGGTTTCTTGACGTTCGGCACGGCCTGCACGCACCACAAACGTCTTGCGCTCTGTGCTTGAGCGCGGCTCGCTTGCACGAGCGCTTGACCTTGCCCCTGGCTTGCGCCGCGTATCATCTTGAGCTTCTGCGCGCTTTTCGGTTCGAGGCGCTTGCCCGCGTAAAGGCGAAGTGCGCGAAGCCGAGCGAAACGCCGGGCGTGTGGGCGAGTTTTCCGCAACGGCTTTCTTCGATGGCATGCCCAGGCTGACCGCCAGCGCTTCAGTCTCTTCGGCGGTCAGCATATTCCACTTACCCGGACGCAGGCGCGGCGGCAGCACCAGATCACCGTATTGGATTCGAATCAGGCGGCTGACTGGCACGCCCACCGCCTCAAACATGCGCCGCACTTCGCGGTTACGTCCTTCGCGCAAGCCGACGTGATACCAGTGGTTCATGCCCGTGCCACCTGCATCTTCCACCGACTCGAAATGCGCCACGCCGTCTTCCAGCTCGACACCTTCCTTCAACTGCTGAATCATCGCCGGGGTCAAATCGCCAAAAATACGTGCGGCATACACGCGCAACAGCTCCTGCGACGGGTGCATCATGCGGTTCGCCAATTCGCCATCATTGGTCACAATCAGCAAGCCCGACGTGTTGAAATCCAAACGCCCCACCGTAATCCAACGCCCGTCCCGAATCGGCGGCAGGCTTTCAAACACCGTGGGACGCCCCTCAGGGTCAAAGCGTGTGGTCAACTCGCCTTCCGGCTTGTGATACATCAACACCCGACGGGTAAACGTTTCGACCCGTGAGCGCACGGGCTGGCCACGAATTTCCACGCGATCGGTCGGCAGAATGCGCGCACCCAGCGTGGCCACTTCGCCATTGACCTTAACCTCACCCGCCTCAATCCATTGCTCAATCGCCCGACGCGAGCCCAAACCCCAGCCCGCCAGTACCTTTTGTAAACGTTCGCCTTGCATGATTCCTTACCTTAATAATGTTAGGACTTACGCAAAAGTGATCCAGCAAGGCAAAGCACCGAAGACAGTACAACGAAGTACGGCGAGGTGCTTAAACGCCGCTTGGGCGTATTTGCGTAAGTCCTAAATGTGCGCATGATACAACGTTGCACCGCCGACATTGCAGACAAATACAAAGCAACTCTTGAGCCTGAGCTCGTGCACCGCTAAGCTTCGCGCTTTGGGCAAGGAAGCCTCATTTTTTATGGCGACTATTTCATGTCTTCACACATTCAGCCGCTCGTCGGTGTGGTTATGGGCTCAAAATCCGATTGGGACACCATGCAGTACGGCGTGGCCATCCTAGAATCATTTAATATTGCGCATGAGGTGCGTGTTGTCTCGGCGCATCGCACACCCGACCTGCTCATGGAGTATGCCAACCAGGCCACCGAACGCGGACTGGAGGTGATCATTGCCGGCGCAGGCGGCGCAGCCCATTTACCCGGCATGTTGGCCGCCAAGACCATCGTGCCCGTACTCGGCGTACCGGTGCAATCCAAGGCGCTTAACGGCATGGACTCACTCCTGTCCATCGTACAAATGCCCGCTGGTATACCGGTGGCGACACTGGCTATTGGACAGGCGGGCGCCAAAAATGCTGCCTTGCTGGCCATTGCCATTTTGGGCAATAGCCGCCCAGAGTTACGTGAAAAACTTATGCAGTTCCGCGCCGAACAGACAATGAATGTTCTGGAGCACCCCGATCCACGCGCCTAACATGTTGAGTCAAAGAAAAATTGAGCCCGACACGATGACCCACACTTTAATTGCATCCCACACTAACGAATCCCAGCCGCAAGACAAACGCATTGGCATCATCGGCGGCGGGCAGCTGGGTCGTATGCTCGCACTTGCGGGCATTCCGCTCGATCTGGAGTTTGTGTTTCTAGATCCGGCACAAGAAGCCTGTGCGGCAACGCTCGGGACACAAATTATTGCGAGTTACGACGACCCTGCAGCGCTGCAACGGCTTATCCAGTCCACCGACATCATCACTCTGGAATTTGAAAACATCCCCATGCCCGCGCTGTATCTTACCAATGCTCAGACGCGCCTGTTCCCGCCGCCCAAAGCAATGGAAGTCGCGCAAGATCGGTTGAATGAAAAATCGCTGTTTGCCCAATTGGAGATCCCTACCCCGCCGTGGCGTGCGGTGGATAGCTTGGATGAACTCGAAGAGGCAGTCGCCAGCGTGGGTTTACCGGCGGTATTAAAAACTCGTCGCTTAGGCTATGACGGCAAGGGTCAGTACGTGTTGCGCAGTCAGGCCGACATTCAAGCCGCGTGGGATGCACTCGGCGGCACCGCGCTGATTTTGGAAGGCTTTATTCATTTTGAACGCGAGGTCTCGCTGATTGCGGTACGCTCTCGTTCGGGAGCTTTGGCGTTTTATACGCTGTCTGAAAACACCCACGAAGCAGGTATTCTCAAACTCTCAATCAGTCGCGCCAAAGATCCGATGCAAGGCGAGGCCGAGTCTCACGCACGTCGCGTACTGGAAAACCTTGAGTATGTCGGCACCCTGGGTTTCGAGTTCTTCGTGACCGCAAACGGGCTTATCGCCAATGAAATTGCACCGCGTGTCCACAACACAGGGCATTGGACGATTGAAGGCGCGGTGTGCAGCCAATTTGAAAATCATCTGCGCGCCATTCTTGACCTGCCGCTCGGCAGTACCGCTCTGCGCGGAGCCAGCGCCATGCTGAATTTCATCGGTGACTTGCCCTCACGTGAGCGTGCCTTGGGTGTATCTGACCTGTATTTCCATGCCTACGGCAAGGACGCGCGTGCAGGCCGCAAAGTGGGTCATGCCACGCTCGTCGTTACAAGCGAAGGTGAGCGGGATGTACGTCTTGGTGAATTGCTGGCACTTGGAACCAGTTCAAAGACTTGATCAACGGATGCAGTGCAAGCGTAAATTGGCCAAAAAAAGCGCAGCATAGATAACTATGTGAGCATTTTGAGGCCGATTTATGCGCCGCAATGCACCGTTCAGCGAGGCTTTGAGCAGCTTCTCAGTACAACTTGATGCTCGGTCGAATCCACTGATTCATCCCGCTGGCCAGCATCATCAGCGCAGTGCGCCAGGGCCCGTGCAAAGTGAGCTGATGTTGGCGATACAGTGACAAGTAGGCGGCGCGTGCCATCGGACCTTCAATCAAAAAGCGGCCGTGCATCACATCGTCCATCACCGAGCCTAGCGTTTGATAATCGGCCAGCGACACCAACGACCCGTGGTCGTGATAGGCAAAAGGTTTAATCGCCTGAACTTTTGCAGGTTGACGTGCGCGCTTGATCAACAGCTCTGCCAAGTATTTGGCCATTTGATGCGCGGCCTGCGCGCGTGGCGGAACTAATCGCCCCGCAGGCGCGGCCGTCGAAGGTGCTTCACGCAGGCACGCGCAATCGCCCATAGCGTAAATCACATCTTCACCCTTAACGCGCAAATCTGCCTCGACCTCAAGCTGATTGATCCGATTCACGGGTAGCCCCAAATGAGCTAAAAAAGACGGTGCCTGAATCCCCGCAGCCCAAACGATTAAATCAGCACCAAGGAATGCACCCTCCTTGGTCATGACCCCATTGACCTCCACATTTTGCACCGCTGTATTCAGATGCAAATCCACACCCAAACTCACCAGCACCTTTTGTGCACGCTGAGACATCGCCTCGGGCAAAGCGGGTAATACGCGACCGGCAGCCTCAATCAAGACCACACGCAAACCGTTACGCCCAGCACGCTCGACCCCGTAGTGCGCCAACATTTCGGCCGCGTTAAACAATTCAGCGGCAAGCTCGACCCCGGTCGCCCCTGCGCCAACGATGGCAACGGTGACGCACTCCTCCTCACCGCCTTCCTCTTGCACATGCAAAAAGCGATTCAGCAACTCAAGATGAAACGCCTGCGCCTGCAGCGATGAATCCAGCGAATAACAATGCTCGCGCACCCCTTGAATGCCAAAATCGTTCGAATGTGCCCCAACCGCAAGCACCAGGGTGTCATAAGCGACACGACGCGCATGAAGCACCTCCTCTCCATGCGTTCCCAGCATCGGGGCAAGTAAAAGCTCACGGCGCTCACGGTCAATACCATTGACCTGCCCCAAGTGAAAACGAATACCCACTCGCGCGCAATGTGCACGATAAGACAAGGCATCCACACCATCATCCAGCGTTCCAGTGGCCACTTCATGGAGTAGTGGCTTCCAGAGATGAGTGCGATCACGATCAATCAAAGTCACACCATCAAGCCCTGCGCGTCCCAAGCGCGAGGCAAGTTCCAGGCCACCCGCTCCACCACCAACGATAACTATTTTTTGCATGATGTAAGCCTCGTGAACTTGAGCAAATTTGTAAGGCTAGTGTGGACACTAAATATGAATGCGTCTTGTCATGCAACAAAAAAACCCTGGCAACTTTGTCCAGGGTTTGTCCAGGGTTTGTTCAGGATAGAGCCAGAAGCAGAGCTATTTGACCGCTTTGCCCGTCGATTCAGCTGCAATTTTAGCGGCCAATTGATCGGCAACCTCCAGCATTTTTTCGTTGCCGCCAGCAAGATTGCCTTCGATACGATACTTACCCTGCACCACAATTGCCGGCACACCATGCACATCGTATTGACGTGCTAATTGCACACCGCGACGCATTTCACTGTCCACCACAAATCCACTGTAAGCCTTAAGGAAAGCCTCACGATCTACACCCTTACTGGCCACAAAGTCGGCAATCAACTCCGGCGTATTCAAGGGGCGGCGCTCCTTGTGCACCGCCTCAAAAATAGCCGTATTAAGTTCTTCAGCCTTGCCCAATTGCTTGAGCGCGTAATACGCCTTGCTCAAGGGAACCCAGCCAGGATTGAATGCCACCTCAATACGTTCAAAACGTACATTGGCGGGCTTTTTGGCTAACCATGCCTGCACAGTGGGCTCGAAATGATGGCAATGACCACAATTGTAGGAAAACAATTCCTGAACCACGATTTCGCCCGGCACAGCATTTACGTTCACCGGACTATTAACAACCTCGTACTGCACCATTTCTTCAATGGGTTTGGCAGGTGTTTCAGCCAAGACCACGCTTAATGGTGCGAACAAAGTGAATGCCAGAAGCATGGATTTCATATCAAGACTCCCTGTTGAGATACGGCTTATAGAAATACTACGGTTAAAGCGTGCCATACGAGTGCAACCCGCTTAAAAACATATTCACACCCAAAAATGCAAACGTCGTGACAAAAAGGCCTATCACCGACCACCACGCCATAGGCGCACCGCGCCAGCCCTTGGTCAGACGCAAATGCAACCAGGCAGCATAGTTCAGCCAAACAATTAGCGCCCAGGTTTCTTTGGGATCCCATGACCAGTAACCGCCCCACGCTTCAGCCGCCCACATGGCACCCAGAATCGTCGCCACGGTAAAGAAGCCAAAGCCCAGTGCAATGGACTTGTACATCAAGTCATCCATGACTTCGAGCTTGGGCAGCATGTCACGCTCGCCATCACCACCAAGCTTGAGCTTAATCAAATAGGCCACACCAATCATTGCGGCAATGGCGAAGGCACCGTAGCCAACAAAGTTTGCCGGCACATGAATTTTCATCCAGTAGCTATTCAACGCCGGAACCAGCGGCTGGATAACATTCGCGCCACGGTCAAAGGTGTACCACAACAAAAAACCAACCGCTGCCGAAATCACCAGCATAACAAAACCGCCCAGGGCACGGGTTTTGAAACGACCTTCGTAGAATAAGTAGATTAGTGCCGTAACCACGGAAAACAGAATGAACACCTCATACAAGTTGCTCACCGGAATATGACCGTAGTCCACATTAATCAAATACGATTCACGCCAGCGGGCAAACAATCCCGCCAATCCAAACGCGGTCGCCGACCAAACCAGCGCCGTAGCGATTTTGCCGATGTACTCGGTACGGGTGAGCAGAGCAAGGAAATAGGTGAACGCCGCCCCCACGTACAGGGCGCTCATCCACATGATGGCGCTTTGGCTGGAAACCAAAAATTTGAGGAAAAAATCCTTGCCCTGCACCGCCGCAAGTGCTTCACGGCCGACTGATAGTTGGTCGCCAAAATGCACACCGTAACGCCACAGTGCAATCGCGGTCAGCGCCGCCACCGCAATACTCAAGCCGCGAATGCCGCGCCAGTACCAACCGACAGCCGCTAAGGCAGCCACCGCGCCGATCAAAATGGACACTTCATACACATCCATGCGGCCATTAAACCCAAACAAGCCGCCCAAACCTACCCCGATCACGACCAGTAGCCAGAAGACATCAGCCAGACGTCCGGCTGATTTTGCCAGCGGAGGCAAACCCGAAGCACTGTTTAGAACATTCGTATTGGCAGACACGTCAACCCCCTCGATTAATTCGACTCAAACTCGCCCACTATCGGGCAAAAAACTCATTCCAAGCCGGCCTTCGTTGGCTCCATACCAAACTTCGCCACCATGGCCTCGTGCATCAAACGCGAAGCCTTGGCCATATCCAGTGTTTTTCGATGGCTCGTAGTGGCGAACAACACCCGCGCACCGCGCTCAGACTCCCTCACCAAAATCCACGTACGGCGAGGGTGAATATAGAACAGCATGAACACGCCAAAGATCAACAACATACTGCCAAAATACACCACGTTCTTACCGGGGGATTTAGTAATCTGCAAACCCGATGCCTGAATTTGTTCAAAACTAACCATTTGCAAATAAATCGGTGCGCCATAAAACACCATGGCGTTGATGGCTGCGACCGAGTCTGCCAGGAATCGTTCATCCTTCTCCCCACCAACATCTTTCACACCGCGATCTTCCATCATGGTCACATACATGCGACTCAGCACGGTTTGCAGCACGCGGGCACTAGTCTCAAACGCGCGCTCAAGCTGATCTTTGGGTACACGCGCCTCAAGATCCGAACCGATGGCATCGTATCCCCCACGCACAAACTTCTCGACCATCGAGCGAATGGCATCACTCGCTGCAGGCAGTTTAGCTGCTTCAGGATTCACTTCCGCCAACATCGACATGACGGCTTGATCAATCAGAACGGAATCATGCAGCCGATGATAGAAATCCATGAACGTGTCCATCTTATTGTCGCGGTCGGCCGGAATATACAAAAAGCGCATCACCCCACCTACCTGATCGCGCATCCCGGAAATAAACACCGGACGGCCTTCCATCACCACCGGAATCATATAGTTTTCATACTCTCGCGCCTGACCGGCCGCATCGCGCATACGGAAGACCACGCTCGGCCCAAAATTCTTCTCTTGAATTTTGCCGTGCTCATCCGGTACCGGGTTAATGTTAAACATGCGGAAATCATTAAGTTCCAGCGTGTATTTAGCGTCACCAACCGTGAATGGCATATCTTGAAATACAGCCCCCGCCACCGGCTGCGACGTACCCGCAGACGCACCCATAAGTTGCCATGAGTTAAATTGCATCCGCGAGCCACCATCGCCAAAGCTGGCCTGATAAATCGCATAGCCTTTGTAAATTAATGGCTTATTGACCGCGATGGTCGCTTTGACAGTCTTATCTGGGTACTTCGGATCATGGACAACCAAATCACTTTCATACGACTTGGGCATACCGTTAATGTAGTGCTCAATGCGAAAATCCGTGACTTCAACATCAAAAGGCAGCTGTTGCACAACATAGCCATCACGCACATTCAAGAACAACACCGAACTCTGGCTACCTTCCGGCACATTCACATTGCCGCGAAAACCAGGATTGGTTGCCGGCACTTTGCTTTCTTCAGGCACTTGCGATAAAGGGATACTGCGCGTCTCGACTTTGAGATTGCCGAAAAATTCCTGGTAAGACAGCCAGATGCGTGAATCGAGTATCCCGCCAATACAAATCACCACAATGGCGACGTGCGTCAGAATATACCCCAGGCGTTGCAAGCTGCCCTTGCGCGCAGAGAACAGATAGCCTTCCTTCACGCGGGTTTCCTTGAACTTGAAACCTTCATCCATTAGCACGCGCCGACCTTCTATCGCTGCCGCTTCAACACTCATCGGCAAGTGTGGCCATTCAACGTGCTCACGCATGGCACGAATTTCGTTTTCACCCACCCGGCTACGGTAAGTAAACATTTCACGCAACATCGACGGTGCATTGCGAATCACGCACGCGCTGGTCGAAACCACTAGCAGAGTGAAAATGGCCAAAAACCAGGGAGCTGAATACACGTCGTACAGGTCAAGGGCACGAAATACCTCAAACCAATACGGCCCGAATTTCATCAAGTAATCGCCATACGGCTGATTCTGTTGCAACACCGTACCGACAATCGAAGCCAGCGCTACGGCTACCAACAACGTAATGGCGAGATTCATCGAGCCTAAAAAGGCGAGCAACGAGCGCCCGCGAGGCCCTGAAAAAGATTTCAGCGAAGGCGTCGACGAAGGCGACGAATTAGAAGCTTGGGCAGAAGCCGGATCTGGGATCGCTGAAGATGTCTGAGTCATACCGTCATTACGAAAGGGTGCCACGCATGTGTAGACCGACGTTCAGTCTCCATCCATGGAGTCGGTGGCAGGTTCTAGAGTTCAAAAAATGTTATTTCATGCTCGCCGTATAGGCGGAAAGCGCGCGAATATCTTCATCCGTCAGTGATTGGCCAGCCTGACGCATAATCGCATTCAAATCATTGCTGCGCGCACCATCACGGAAGGATTTCAGCATCAACCCAGTGTAGGCGGCATGTTGCGCATGCAATGCAGGATAAGCTGCCGGAGCGTTGCCGAAGCCAGCCGCGCCGTGACAGGCACCACATGCCGCCACAGCCGAAACCGTACCATTTGCCGCTCGACCGGTTTGATACAACACACGGCCTTGCTCAATCAATACCTGCATATCCGCAGCAGCAGGCGGCTGAGGCTTCACAATCTGGCTGGCATAAAACGCGCCGAGGTTCTGCATGTCTTCCGGGCTGAGTGCCGCCACCATACCCACCATCAAGGCATTCACCCGCTTGCCCGACTTATAGTCTTGCAACTGCTTGGCAATGTAGGAGGCATTCTGCCCGGCTATGGATGGAAACGCACTGCTCGGGCTATTACCATCTGCTCCGTGACATGCCATACACATTGCTGATTTGACCTTTCCGGCCGCCACATCCCCTGATGCTGACACCACGGGTACATCCGCCGCCTGGACAACACTTTGAGCCATCAACAATACCATCGCACTGATAAGCTTTACGCTTAGATTCATGACACTTCCCCGCATCGTTTTTTACTTTTATAGGACTTACGCAAAAGTGTCCCAGCAAGGCAAAGCGACGAAGACAGTACACTTAAGTACGGCGAGGTGCTTTAACGCCGCTGGGACGGTTTTGCGTAAGTCCTATTTTGAACAAGGCTCGAGATTGTAACCCCAGCCCACGTTAATTCATCCATCTTCAAGTTAAAAACTGACATAGAATGGGCGTATGCAAACAGAAAACCCCCAACTCCGAGCCTATTTCGCACGCGCTGTCTTTCTCAAAAGCGCGCCAGAGGCCAGCCAACTCCCCTTAGATTCAGGGGTAGAAATTGCCTTTGCCGGACGTTCCAACGCTGGTAAATCCAGCGCACTTAACACGCTTTGTGCACAAAAGGCTCTGGCTCGCGCCAGTAAGCGTCCGGGTCGCACTCAGCTCCTCAACGTCTTCACCCTGGATGAAAATAAACGTCTGGTGGATTTACCGGGCTATGGTTACGCTGAAGTGCCGATGGAAATGCGCAAAAATTGGGGCGCAATGATGGATGTCTATTTTAGTCTGCGCCTAAGCCTTAAGCTCACTGTGCTGATGATGGACATTCGCCATCCCATGCGCCCTTTCGACCTCATGCTGATCGAAGCTTGTGTCAATCGTGATCTGCCCGTCCATATCCTGCTCACCAAGGCCGACAAGCTTTCACGCGGAGCCGCCTCATCCGAGCTGCAAAAGATACGCAATAAATTGCCCGCCAACGTCACTGTGCAGCTCTTTTCTTCGCTGAGTAAGCAAGGTTTGGATGAGGCACGCACGTTTTTGCGTGATGTGATGGAAAAACACAGCAGCGCGGATGCTGCATCGGCGCCAGACGACGCGCCAACCTACGACGAGCAGACCGAGACGTAACAGGCTACTGAAATGCTTATTTCAGCAATTTAATTAGCCGGGTGTTCGCAAAACGAAGGTGTTTGACACGCTTTGCCAGCGGCACGGATTTGGATTTCCCGTCCCCTTTTGATGCCGCTGTGAACTGGCCTGCGGAAGCCGGGTAAAAGCGCCATGGATGGCGCATTTACCCTCGTCACGACATGAATGTCGTGTTGAGGCAACCCGGCTGGAGCAGGTCAGTTCACGGCTTGCCCGCAGGGCGGCATCATCGGGGTGCATTTCTTTGGTGACTTTCTTTGTGCAAGCAAAGAAAGTTACTCGCCC
>JAGUXT010000021.1 GCA_020061705.1 Halothiobacillus sp.
CTGCGCAGGGCGGCTTTGGGTTGCCCGGTACTGCCGCTGGTGAAGGTCAGCAGGGCGGGCATATCGCCGCCCGAGGCGTGGGTCACGAGCGGTGGATGACGGTCAGCCAAGGAAATAGGCTGTGCACCGGGCGCGAAGCCCGTAGTGACAAAACAGCGAGGAATGCGGCGCATGGCCGGCGAGATCAGGCGCAGCAGGTGGGCGCGCGGGCTGGCGATCAGCGCGCGCGGTTGGCCGATGGCGCAGCATTGCTCAAAATGCGCACGGCCAGCGGATGGATCAAGAAACATGGCCACCGCGCCCAGGCGAAATAATGCCAGCAGGATCAGATAAAGCTCGCGGCTCATGGGTTGTAGCACCAGGACCGCGTCGCCCGCGCCGATACCTTCGGCGAATAGGAAACTCGCCAGCCGCGCCGCGCGTTCGTGCAGGGAGCGGTAGTCAAGCACACGCTCTCGCCCGCGTCGCCCGTCGATAATGGCGGCGCGTTCGGGGTGTTCGGCGGCTCGTGCTTGCAGAATCTCGACGATGTTCATGCGGGCTCCTCTATAAACTCACTGAAGCCGCGCTTGCTGCGTCAAAATACGGCTCAAAATGCTCACATAGTTGTCTATGCTGCGCTTTTTCGCCGTATTTTGCCTTGCAATCATCAGCTTGATTGAATTTATAGAGGAGCCCCTGGTTGTGCCAATCTAGCTTGATAGAGCGTATAGCGTCGCATGATGCGCGCATAGCGGGCGGAGAGCCTGAGTGACTCGTTGTGCTCGTGCATCAGGGCATGGATCACGCGCCGGTAGCCTTTCATGCGCGCGATGCCTTGGCATTGGGCCGCCAGCACCGCGCCCAGTCCGGCGTTTTCCCGCCCCGGCAGCACGGCAATGGTCTTGATGATGCAGGTGTCCAGCGCCAGTCTGGCCAGCGGCTGATTGAAGTCGGGCAGGGCGAACAGATAGCCGACCAGTACGCCATCACGTTCGGCCAGCAGAATCAGTTCCGCATCCAGCTTTGGCAACAGGCTGCGGTATTGGTTGATGAAGTCCGTCGCCTCCAGCGCGGTATAGAGAAAATTATCGGCGAAGCTGGTGAGTGAAAGTCGGTGGATGGCGTGCAGTTCGTCGTCCAGTTTTGCCAAGTCTAGCGACCTGAATTGCACACCGCTGGATTGCAAGCGAGCCAGGGTGCGCGGCACGCGTTCATCTTGTTGGGCAAGATCGTCGTTTAGCGCCGAAACATAGTGAGCCAGCGGCGTGAATCCGGCCGCCTCGAACCATTGCGGCCAGAGCACTGGATTCTGCGGCTCCATGAAAAACGCAGCCTCGCTGCCGCGCTCGCTCACCAGACGGTAGCTGCGCCAAGTGTTGCCGTCCATCGGCCCCACCGCCAGCGTGCATCCCTGCACGCGTAGGCGCGCGAAAGCCGCGTCGAACAGGCTCAGACTTGCCGCCAGACTGGTGGCGGCAAAATGCCCCAGCACCCCCAACCGCTCGCCCGGCAACGGCGGAACCTCTGACCACCACAGCGAGCAACGAGCCTCACCCTCGTCCTCCACAAACAGGTGCGTTTGCATGCGGTGGCGCTCAAGCGTCCCGGCATCAAAACCGGCATAGACCGCTCGGTCGAGAAGACTTTCCAGCGCCTTGGCGGAATCAATAGTGAGTGCAGGTGGGGTGTTTGGCATGTTTTTCATTGTTTAAAAGGGGTTATGTCACATCCCGCCCGATCATAAAGCCGTTTATGGAACAAGTGCGGCGAGCTGACATTATCCCATTACACACGGCGCCGATGCCTGCAATAAACCACCCGTCCACCATGCCACAATAAATTCACTCAAACATCATCTGCTATCCATTGACTTCGGGGGGGGGGGGTAATTTAGCTTCCGTTGGAAATACACACTGGAGAATATTGATGGATACCCCCACCTCCCGCGCCAAGTCTTCGCTTGAAGCCACATTTTGGTCGCGTGTGCGCCACGTTCTCATTTTATTCGTCGTCCTGCTTGTTGGCGGAGTCGGCGTCATTAGCAGTCCAGCGCACGCTGTCAATACCCTCGACATGTGCAAAGGCTTTTCAGCCGAAGGCTATGCCGAATGCAGTATCACCCCGCATGAAGTATCAGACTGGTGGTATTGCCTTCCCATACACTCGCACGGTTGCTTTTCATCCGCTGGAGAGGTGATCGAGGCTAAAAAAAGTGAAATCAAGTCGAATTATTACGCTGGGATATGCAGCCCCATAACCCATGAGCTGAATGGTGCGGTGGATCTTCTTGCTGATCTTCATACCTATCCTGCTGGCAACTGGGGCTTTGGTTCGTTTCGTCTCGCCCATCAATATCCAATTACCTTTACTGTCCACGACTACAAATATGGGGATGTGTGCTATCCGGGGCCGATTCACGATCCATTGACTCTCGGACAGTACCGAAATGCGCATTGTGCTGAGGGATGGAGTGAGCTCACCAACGACCCCCGCAGCGACTTCTGCTTCCGCTTCGAGCCTGAAGACACCTCCTGCCCCACGGATACCCCAACGCTTCCCGGCACGGGAGTCAAAGTGTTGCGAGAGGAAGATATCCGTGCGGCGGGTATCGACCCACTGCCTTTCACCCGCCATTACCGTTCACGCTGGCCGAATGGCATTCCTTCCGCCGCCCTGCCCATGGGCGCGGGCTGGACGCATACCTATGATCGTTCCATTCATCTCGTGCAGGGTGCGCCCACCCCCATGCTGCGCGCCCTGCGCGGGGATGGTTCGTGGCGAACGTTTGTACGCGATGAGTCATCGAGCACGGCCACATCCGTCACCTGGCGGGACATCAGCCCCCGTGACACCCAGGATCGCCTGACCCAGAAACTGACCAGTAATGGGCAGACATCAAGCTGGATTTACCGTCCACATAGCGACGATAGCGTTGAGACCTACGATGCCAGTGGGCGCTTGAAGTCGATTCAATCGCGCAATGGCGGGGTGACCACACTGGTGTATAGCAGTGCGTCCACACCCTCCGCCCAGGCGCCCAAGGCGGGTTTGCTTCTTGCGGTACGCAACGCCTTTGGGCGTGAGTTGAACGTGAGCTACGACAGCGCCGGGCGCGTGTCCAAGCTCACCA